>NZ_JAYGGY010000030.1:0-39382 GCF_034931625.1 Anabaena cylindrica UHCC 0172
GGGCTTTAGGTGATGACAAGAAGACTTGGACAGATGAGCAGTGGATTGAGGCATTTAGCAAAGATGCAATGCTGCTCAAACGCCCCCTTTTCCTCAAAGATGGAACGGCTGTGCTGATAGGCTTTAAAGATAAAGATGAAGTAGTCCGGCAAAAGTTAGGACTTTAATTTTGCTAGTTTTTACTTTACTTAATCCTAAAAACCTGACCTTTAGGAATAAAAGGTAATCGGCAACCCACAGGAATTAAAAAAGCGTGTTCTCGACGAATATGTAAATTATCGCAATAGCCATCAGTAATAATTAGCAATGGGCCATTTTTGGGGAAATCATCCGCCTTTTCCAGTAAATCAATACCTGGCTGTAAAACAGTACCACCTCTACCCTTAACTTGAACTCTATCGGCTAGAGATTCTGGTGTTAAATAACCTTGATCATAAGCAAAAGCATCACAGAAAACAACCCGCACAAAAGAAACATCATGGGAAATACTATAACTAGAGATAGCTCCTAATGCCTTTCCTAATAACTCCCTATCCATTGAACCAGAAGTATCTAAAACTACGCCAAATGTGCGACCTTCTTCATTATCACTATCCGGTACATAACGAGGACGAGGAATATCAGGAGTCGCAGATTGACGACGACTGAGACGAGCGTAAGACCTGACTTTAATTAAAGGAGAAAAATGATGATCAAACCATTTAGCTAATTCTACATCCCAAGGAATTGGCGGATAACTCAAAGCCCGAATTTCTTCAATTAAACCTGCTGGGAGAAACCCCCGATTTTGTTCATGGTGATAGACAAGTCCCTGACTCAGACAACGGCGATAAAATTCATCCAATCCCACACCATCGCCATAAGTCCACCAATCGGCTTTTCCTGGTTCTAAAATGTCACATTGTCCAATTCCCCGCAAAGTTGATAGTTTACGATAGAGGCGCAAATCTTTGACTATTTGGTCATAAATTGACTCCGCTGATAAATTTTTCAAATCTGGGTCGTGTAACACCCCAATGTGAGGTAATTCACCTATCCCCATTTCTAACAACCAAGAATTAATCACATAATCACAAGCAACATTCCACAAATAATAGTCTCTTCCTTGACAGCGAGTATCATGTCTGAGTCCGGCGTGTAACAATTCATGAGCCATCACAAATCGGCATTCTTCACCATTTAATCCAGCAGCAGGATTGATAAAAATTTGTTTATTTTGGACATCAATTGCGGCTACAGAAATATCCAGACGTTGACAAATTAATGGATCTTCAATAATCTCAAAATTAGTTGCTAAAGCTCCCAACAAAGGATAGCTATTGATAAACCAAGCCTTAGCTCTTTGTCCAGGAGTATCATGTTTGTTCTGCACACCCAACAAAGGTTCGCGTCCGGCGGCGACATTTACCGCATTGGTAACGGCTCTTGTTAATCCTGCTCCAAAGACAGTTTGCCAGTCAAAACCACGACCCCAATAGTTACTTTTGGTAGGTTCGATAATCATATCAACAAAATCATATCCAGGAATACCGCGATCGCAAAATTCCTGATACAAACTTTCTTCATTCCGGTTAGAAACATTGAGAGAAAAAAGGTATTCTTCTGGGATAGATCCTAACTTCAAATCAGCCAGAAACTTAGCAATAAAATAATTACAAGCGGCGTTCCATTCACGAGGATGTGCGCGTTTTTGGAAATGACCAAAGCCCAGATGCAAGAGACAATGAGCTAATACATAAACCCATTCTTCTGGAGAACCCCGTCGCGTCGGATGTACGTGAATAGCACCGTTGCTAGTGACTACAGCCCAACCCTGTGGTGGACAATGGTTTCCCGACTGACGATTAATGTTAGCGTGGCAGAGTAACGGTGCAAAAATGGGATGCTCTCTGAGGATGTCACATCCCTGCCCAAATTGTAATGTGGCAATATCTGTTTGCTTCTTTTTACGTGCCATTTTCTTTTTTGACTAAACGTGGCAAGTCTCTCACTATTTCTACCATCAACCAACTAGGTAAAGCATCTCCTTTTTCAGGTTCCGAAACAACCATTTGGGCAATTTCAAAGCTGATAGCCGCTAAATCTTTGAGTAGTCCTTTGGCACGATGAGCTAAGTCTTTATGACTACCTGTAATTGCTTGACGTTCTTGGGGTAATTCTTTGATGAGTTGAGCGCGGAATGATTGAGCTAGAAAATAGAGGACATCTCTATCTTCTGGGAGATGTGGCCAGCTAATTTCACCTTTAAGAATAGCTGTGAGTTGATATTTACTTTTAATTTGTTTAATAAAACCTTTGAACTGGGTGGCATGATGAGGAGAAAGGCATCCCATAGCGAGAATTTCTAGCCAATGGTCTGTAAGGCGATCGCCATATTCATGTAGGGTATCACTTAACATATGCCAAGAACGGGGAGTGGAAAAAGGTTCTTCATGTTTAGGTGGTTGACTCCATAGATGATCTGGGCGAGTTTGAATATATTCAATTACCCAAGGATGAATATCATGATTTTTTGCCCAATCTAACCAATCTCGATGGGAAACTTTTAAATGGACATGAACCATGCGGTTGAGTAAAGGTGAAGACATAGGTTTCACGATCGCACTATCTTGAGCGCGATTACCTGCACCAATGACAATTGAATCTTTAGGGAGATGATATTCACCAATTCTTCGCTCATGAATCAGGCTGTAGAATGCTTTCTGTACTTCGTGAGAACAAGCGTTGAGTTCATCCAAAAACAGACAATAGGGTTCTTCTCGGGCAATCATTCTGGGTGGGCAGAAGCGACTTGTTCCGTCTATAATCTGCGGCACACCAATTAAGTCTTCTGGTGCTAGTTGACTACCCAGGAGTGAAACGCAAGGTATTCCCACTTCAGCAGCAAAAGCTTCTACTAACGATGATTTACCGATTCCTGGCGCTCCCCAAATAAATACGGGGCGTACTACTGCTACATTCAGCAGAAATTCTGAGAGTTGTTTTTGGGTGACTGTAATTGCTGGGTTCATTTAGAGTGTTCCAAGTAAAAAAAATGCCTAATTTTAATTGGGAATGAAACGGATCTGAATGAATCACTTTAACAGATGTTGCGATCTCTATGAGTAGTTTTGGATCATTTATTGGTTTGAACATTATTATAGAGATTTTAGAAGGTAATTGTTAATAATCATATCCTGTAAATTTTTTTAATGTTAATTATGAGAGCGATCGCCTATCATATTTTCTCATGGCAACTTCGCTACTTTACCCCCTTCTTCGACTGCAATCGGTTCAATTGTTTTTACTCCTGCTTCCTCTAATAGTTCATAAAGAGACGATATCTTATTTCTAGCACCACGTTGTTTACAGTACGTAAATATAACACGTTGCTTTGCGCGGGAAAAGGCTACAAAAAATGTAGAACGTGATGCTTGAGGATCATCTTCAAAATACTTCCATGCTGAGTCATCAAGTCCAAGAAAAATTACTGTGTGATATTCTAATCCTTTACTTTTGTGAATAGTCATTAATGGTACAGAATCTAAACCTTCAAAATCATCTAATATTGACTTACAACTTTTATTTTGAGTTCTTCTATAACTTAAAGTGATTTGCCGCTTAATTTCTTTTAAAATATCATTGTATTCATTACCTTGTCTATATTCTGGATAAGCAAGTTTGATATAATCTTGTTGAAGGAATCCTTCAATTTCTGCCAAGATAGTGTTTATATACTTATAGGTATAAGAAGAATCGAAATTGCTCATTTTATTTATTAAAGATAACCGAAAATTTTCTAGTTTATCTTGCAACTCTCTTACATTTCTATCATCTGTTGGATCTATACCATGAATATTTATTAAAGTTTGTAAACAATCAGACCAGTATGGATTAGGTGAACCTTCTTTAGAAACAAATCGAAGAAATTTAATTATGATTTTTGTCAATGGCTTATCAAGTATATCATTTGCTTCTGTTAAACGAATTTTTAAATCATATTCGTTGAAAGATTGTTCTAAATGATTTATATAATTTTTCGCTTCTTTCTTAACAAGTAATACAAAATCATTAGGTATTAATTGATAAATATTTATAGAATCAGATATGGTTTTTGCTAAATATTTTGCTTCTGATGCTGGTGTTGTAAAATCCCAAATCACACAAGATTCTTCGGTTATATTTTTTTGCTTTTTTGATTCTACATTTTTATAATTAGAATCTACTGTTAAAGCTATTTGATGTTGTATTTCTACTAATTCTGGAGAAGAACGATAGTTAAGAATTAAAGAAATAGATTTGGCTTGAAAATCTTTTTCAAAAAATTCAAAAGCATTATCCATAGCCATAGCCCACTTCATAATTTGCTGCTTGTTGTCTCCCACAGCAGTCAATATAGTTTGTGAATTTAGGAAACCTGTTTTAATGATGTCATATTGAATATGAGTCGTGTCTTGAAATTCATCCATAAAAACATAAGAATAAGTTAATCTCAAAGCATTCATAATTTGAGGGTTACTTTTGATGAGAAGTTCTACTAATCTTTCAATCATTTGGAAAGTAATTTTAGATTTTCCTCCAATATGTAGGCAGGTATTCCACCACTTTTGTACAGCTATAGATTCAATAGATGTCTGTGGTATTCCTTCTAACAGAAGAGGTGAACCAAAAACCCAAGATTTTTTAAAATTTTCAACACGATAATCTTTTAATTTAATGAATTGGCAAGATTCTTTTGATAATCTTATTAGAAAATTTCTCAATTCATTTTCATATTCATATTCTTTGGTGTATAACTCATAATCTTGTTTTGGTCGCCAATTTTTAGGTACCGATCCAATGAATCTATCTAACATACTTTTTGCAAATGCAGCAAAGGTTAGAGAATCAAACCTCATAGCATCTTGCTTAGAACATCTCTCAGCCACTCTTTCTTTTAAATTGTTTGCAGAATCATTTTTGAAGCTAATTGCAAGGATACGATAAGGATCTGGACATAAACCAGTTTGAAAAAGATAGCAAGCTCGTTGAGCCAGTAGTTCCGTTTTTCCTGCTCCTGGTCCAGCAATTACAGAGTAGTTGGTATTTGAACGCACTACTTTATCAGCATTAGGTTCAAGTGTAATACCTCCAACTGGAAGCCAATTTTTAGTCTGGTTGTTAAAAGTCATATTGTTTTATCTGCACTAATTTTGTCATTGGTGTACTTTAGGAGTCTTTTTAATACAGGAGGCATTTTATCTCTGAGTAAATTTTCTTTGTCAGAACTTTCAATTTTGCATAATGCTTGAATATGTGTTGATGGTTTACTTTTACCAAGAAATAAATATCTGTACCAAGGAAGTAATTCTTCTAGTTCTTTTAATTCTGGATGTTTTGACAAATCAGCTTTATCTCTAAGAACAGTCTTTTTAGCACCATCTATATAGGAATTGTATTTGTCTTCATCTTTATCTTTATCAGGAATCCTGAGACCAGAATCACTTTTATAGAAATCAAGAAAAAGTGATAACATCATCATATCTATATCAAGTGGTTGAGAGTAGAATACACCAAAATTTTCTTCCAGGTGTTTAAGTAAATTTTTGTCAATTGACTCATTCTTTTCATGAAATTTTTCTAATTCTTCATCAGTTATTTCCTGCTCATCATTATATTTAAGAACAGATATTGGATATTTATCTAGCTCAAGAAGTTGTTTTAAAGCGTATTTGATTCTACCCCATCCACCTCCTTCTCTTTCAATATCTAAATCCAAGAGTGTAGCGTATGGTATTTTCAAATCATTTAGTAATTTCCAGAAATGATTAACGTGTCGGCCTCCTAATGGAACAATAGCAACAAACGCGGGATCTACATCTAATTCCATTGCTGAAGCTAATTTTGGCAGCAGTATTTGTTCGGAATCTCCTTCTCCAAGAATCACAAATTTAGCAAAATACAATTCTGGGTATGCTTTTACTGCTTCACGTACATATTTAGCTTCTTGTTCTGCATTACTAGGAAGTTTGATTTCTTTGATAATTGCAGTTCTTGATTGAATATCAAGCCTGAAATGCCGGATTTCTTCTGGTTCAATCCTTCCTAAAATTGCAGGAGAATGACTTGTTATAACTGCTTGAGCAGGATATTTATTAACTATAGACTGAACTTGTTTGATAATACGAGACAAAAAATAAGGAGCAAGGTGATTTTCTGGTTCTTCAAAAGCAAAAATTGTTAAAGCTTGTGTTGGGATTCGATTAGTATGAAAACCTGTAAATTTATCTTCATTAATATCAAGATTGGCACGATCATCTATTCCGTTTTTCGCGGGTTTATTTGTCTTATCAATCAACTTCCTTTCTATCTCAAAAATAGAAGCTACTAATGAGAAGTAAAAAAGTGATCTTTGTCCATCACTTAATGCGTCTAAATCACGTTCACCATTAAATTCAGTTGGACTAAATACAATATTTAATTTGCTAACTATATCTTCAAATTTTCTGCTGGCAATATTTAACTCTGGTTTTGCATCAAAGTTATCACTATGAAGTTCTTTCCACCTACTTTCTATTGTCTGATTGATAGTATTTATTGCTGATTCTTTTCCGAACACCTCTCGAATCTGCTTAGATGTAGACTTGATAGATTCTTGTGTCGCTGAAGACCATTCTATAGCTTTAAGTAAACGTCCTATCATTGCACCACTACTAGATGTAAGTTGTGATGAAGGATCACGTATAGCTGGAATGTAGTGAACTTGAATCCTAGCACGGTCAGTTGGGAGACAGATTATTTTTTCTTGTTCTGTTGGTAATTCATTAGGAGTAGGAATCCAAAAAAGCTTTTGTTCAATATCTCCATCAACTGTTCCATCGTCAATCCACTTTGCTTCCAGACGCACACGTACAATAGGTATCCCATTTGGTTCAAATACTACCATGTGATTGAAACACACTGGTACTCCTGGATCTTGTTCTGGTGTATCTTTTGACAATCCTGGAAAAACAATACGAATTTCAATATACAACTCACGGGTACTACTATCTTCATCTGCTATACCAGAAGATGTATGGAAATCTGTCCGCAGAATAGTCCGCTCTTTAGCTGTTATGCCAAAAACCCGCAAAAGAGCTTCTAGTACGGCTGTTTTACCCGAACCATTTGCTCCCACAAATGCCGTGATACCATCTGATAATTTTATAGTTTTGGGTATATCACCAAAACATCGAAACCCTTTAATAGTAATTGAGTCTATTTTCATTTACATAATTTTTGGAACCAACAAAATTATACTTGATAAATACATATTAGATATTGTAAGAGCGAATACTTTAAGATCCATAACTTCCTCTTAAGATTTTGTGTTTAATTAAACCCACATTCCGCAGATAAAATCTAATTCTGAATAATTACTACGAAAGATTTAGGATTGTATAAACTTTTCTCCAAAAATGTTCTCAATAGGCGATCGCCGTCCACACTACCATCGCCTAATACCTAAAAAGCTAACCTTCATGAATCAATTGCAGCAAAGCCTCAGTTGATATCTTACCACTCATATCCGTACCTTCCAAGAGACTATCCGCCAAATCTCGCTTGTGGTGATGCAACTCCACAATCTTGTCCTCAATAGTATCCTTAGCCACCAAGCGATAAATTGTTACCGGACGTTGTTGCCCAATGCGGTGGGCGCGGTCAGATGCTTGATCTTCTACAGCCGGATTCCACCAAGGGTCTGTATGGATAACGTAATCAGCAGCAGTTAGATTCAGTCCCGTACCCCCGGCTTTGAGACTAATGAGAAAAACATCCCCATCCCCAGCTTGAAAGGCATCCACGCTTCTTTTACGTTCCGCCATTGGGGTACTGCCATCTAAATATTGATATTTAATACTTTGTTTATCTAGATAATCGCGGATGATATGTAAGTGATCAACAAACTGACTAAACACCAAAGCCTTATGGCGATTTTCCAGAAGTTCACCCAGCACCTCGCCAAAAAGTTGCAACTTAGAACTGGATAACTCAGTATCAGGCATCACCAAACTAGGATTACAGCAAGCGCGACGCAATTTCATAATCTCCGCTAACACTTGTAAATGTTTTTGTCCTGCATCTGCATTACTTTCAGTTAGTTTAGATATAGCTTGACGACGCAACGCTTCATAAAATGCCTTTTCCTCTTTACTTAACTCCACATGAAGCAGAATTTCAGTTCGAGAAGGCAATTCTGACAACACCTGATTTTTTGTCCGTCGCAACAAAAATGGTTGAATCAGTTTTTTCAGTTTATTACGTGCTTGTTTATCTTGATATCTCTCAATGGGATTTGCAAAGCGTTGATTAAAGCTTTCAAAAGAACCCAATAAACCAGGATTAATAAACCGGAATAAATTCCACAACTCACCCAAATGATTTTCAATGGGAGTTCCTGTTGTCAACACTTTGAAATTAGCTTTCAGGTTCATAGCTGCTTGGGAACGTTTAGTAGCCATATTTTTAATTGATTGGGCTTCATCCAATACAATCGTTTGCCACTGTACCTGAGCAAGCATTTGAGATACTTCTTCTTGTTGCAATAAACCATAACTACAGACCAACATATCCAACGGTTGTAAACCATCTAATAATTTTTGACGGTTCGCGCCAGAAAATTGCAGAATATTTAGAGTTGGGGCGAATTTTTGCGCTTCACTTACCCAATTCATGCACACAGAAGTAGGAGCAATAATTAAAGTTGGACCTGCATGAGCATTTCTAAGAATAACTGCTAATGCTTGCACGGTTTTACCCAGTCCCATTTGGTCGGCTAAACAAGCGCCTACACCCCAATGTGCTAAACGTGCTAACCAGCAGAAACCATCCATTTGATAGTCCCGTAATTCAGCTTGAAATGTTGACGGGAGTTCTGGTTGCAGGTCTTTTACCTCTTTGAGTTTCTGAATATGTTCCTTCCAGTGTTTATCTGCTTTTAGCTTACCTACCTCGTCTACAAAATCCTCTAATCCTAATGTGGCTAAGGGGTGAAAACGCATACCTTTTCCATGTTTTTCCGAAAACATCCGTAATTCGTCGAGGCGTTTGCGAAAAGCTTGGGTTAAAGCTAGAAATTGACCATCTCCAAGGGGAATAAACCGACTGGGGGTTTTTTCCAAAAGTGCGAGAAGTTGCTGCATATCCAGCACTAAATCGTCATTTAATTTCAATTCACCAGTGGCTGCAAACCAGTCTTGTTGACGTTGAATTGATAAATTAAAGTCTTTCAAATCTGCATTGTGACTAACCCGCAGTTTTTCTCCTTCTGGCCAAGCCATGACGACGCTGTTTCCCAGTGTTTGCAATTCTAGCAGCAGTTCTAAACAGTCTTCTGGTTCTTCTATTGTCCATTCACCATCTTGTTCTTCAGCTTGCGTTAAGGTGGGACAGGCTGCGATCGCATTCTTGGCAAGTTTTTTCTCTTCTGATAGATTGCGTTTAGTTTGCAGACGTTTACCTTCAATTTCGGCAATGACAGTTTCACCACCTGCACCCGGACGGAAGTAAGGGCCACCTTGGGTAAAGGGACGGGATAACAGGGTGATTTTCAAGCCGGAATTAGCAGGTAAGAGGTGAATATGGGGTAAGGTTTGGGCGGGTACTTCTTCTGCATTTTCTAGTCCACCACCGATATCAGAATGGACGGTAACGATGCCAGAAACGGCATTGATAGCTGCTAAAACTTGCTTTTCGGCAACAGCAGGAACATTTAATTTATTATCTTTACCAATAATCTCGGCAATGCGCCTATGTTCAGCTTTAATTTCAATAACTTTGATGCGGGTGGGGGTTTCTTTGATATTGAGAATATTCTGTGATTCTGCTAATTTGGGCGAAAATTCCAAGGTGAGACGACCTTGTTTTTCTTTTTTAACCAGCAGTTCTGGTTCTCCTTTGACGATTTCTACCCGGATATTAGGCGTATCTTCCCAAAAAACTACTGGGTGGCCAATTAACGCTAAGATGGCTTTTTCGTTAAACATATAGTCAACCTTGCCATAATAGCCCTCACTATATGCCTCAATACAACTACAGACTCGCATATCTTGAGGTGTGACGTAATCAAACTCAGCTAATCCACTACTAAGACGTTTAAGGGCTATAGCACGACCTTTACTCCATTCTCCTTTGGCATTGATTTTTTGTTCCTTTGGTTGCAACCCACATTTACTCGGATAGAAGGTAATGAACCACGCCAAACGCATTTCTGACTCTGGTTTGACTGTGGTTTCTGGTTGTTTCTGGATATTTGTGAGGGCATTGAGGCACATTTCCCAAGCTGCTTGAGGTTGGATTACATCTACTATGGTTTGGATGCCACTATCTTCTCTTAGTGCCTCTGCTTGTTGTTTATAGTTACTACTGGGTTTGAGTCGGGAGAGGAGTTCTGCACTTTCCATTGCCAACCAGTGATGACCGGATGCGATCGCTCTCCGATACAATGGTTCTAATAAATCAGGTAAGCGTTTTTTGGCACTATCAACATCCATCCAATAAAGGCACAGAGAACAAAACAATGTTTGTAAACTATTTTCTTCTTCTAAAGAAGAAATGTGGGCATTAACTATCAATTCTTTTTGAGTAATATCACCTTGCTGGACTTGCAGTACCATTTTCAGTCTGGCATAAACAAATGTGAGCCAATGATCTGATTCACGGGACATTAATGTGGCATACCTTTCTGCTTCTTTGAGGCATTGCCCTGAACCATCTTTTAATAGTGCGAGAATGAAAAATAACCCGCCCATTGTATTAAAATATGTTTGGCGCTTGCCTGTAGCTTTTTTTATAGTTTTGAGAGCATCTGTATAGTATTTAATGGCTTGTTCATTCTCACCCCGGACAAAACTCAACCAGCCCCGATAAATAGCGGCATTATTTTTATATTCTTCTGATATCCGTTCCAAACAATCCTCTGCTTCTGTGGTATCACCCCGAAGGAGAAATTGTTCTGTTAAAACCAGATGTAAATAATCTGAAGAACGTTCTCCAGGTTCAAAGCATTCATCTTCCAGCATCATAAATGCATCTTCCGAGTCAGATAGTTTTAATGCTGAATTGAAGAGGATGCTAGATATACATCGTTCATATAATTCTTTTGGTAGGGTGTTAAACCAATCTGCGTCAAATGGATTATTGCATATCTGCTCAAAGATATTTTTTATGACTAGTTTTTCTTCGCTATAACTATAGTTATGGTAATCTTCAATTTGCTTATTAATAAAAATAGGATCTTTGCGGTAAAGACCAATGCGGATTTCTCTGATACACTGGCGAAGATTACGGAACATCCGCGAATTGTTTTTCCAGTGATTAATTACTGGTAGTTTTTCCTCTACGGCTTTAACTAATATATCGAAAATTCCTGTTTCTATTGCGTGACGAGTAGCAATTTCCGTGAGCAAGGGATGACATTCAGGACCTAATTTGTTTTCTTTGACTAGTAAAACTGCTATAACCAATTTCTCAATTTGGTAATTGAGGGTTGTAGTAGTCCAAGGTCTATTCTTTTCGTCTAAGGCAGCAGTTTGACTGAGACAACTTAGGAATGAATTTTTGTCTATTGGTGCATAAATTACCGAAAACAATTGGATAATCTTTTGGATAGCAGGAGATAAATTGAAGTATTTCTTTGCGAGTTGTGCTTGTAGCTGGGTGGAATTAGGGTTAAAATCGGACATGGTAAGTAGGTGAGCGTTAAAAATTGTCGTTGGGATAGGGCAGGGGCGCAGAGCGCAGGGGGAAAGAGTTTGAGCTTGCTTTTCTTCACATACCTTTAATTTTTTCTGTTAACTTACTTACTAATAATTGACACTGTTGTTAAGTATATGGTGTAGATGTGCCAAAGCAGTAGAGCTTTTAGCTAGAATATTATCTTTTAGGTTATCAGATGTATTGCTAGATTTTTTCAAAGTTTGGATCATTAAACCAATAGCTTTGCTATATTTTCTACATTTGCGGAGCGTGCCTTGTTCCTCCGCAGATATCGACCTTTTGCAAAAAAGCTGGAGTGCAAATACTGGCAGCTTGAATATGGCGCTCAAGCTGATTCGCTTTTTCTAGGCGAGGAAAGTTTTGGTTGTGTTTACACTTGATAACGAGCGTAACTCAATATGCGCCAGGTCTATCCTATGCGAGAACAGACTGGGAATTGTCAACAAGAGGAAAAGGGGCAGGGGAGATGCATTTAAATCTTATTGACAAAATACCGTTTTAATGTATCAACAAATAAATCCCAATTTATCGTTTGATTGATTTTTGCAGAGTCATAGTGATGGACTAGAGTATTGTCAATAAGTAGGTATTAATGCGAATATTTTGGTCGTTATTGAGATTAAATTATCCTTATTGATAAGATGCGTTTAAGTATTTCTGAATATTGGATTATTGATTATTTAGCTATTGATAATCGTAATTATTTAGGTAATCCCAAATAATCAACTATTTTTGTATATATTCTCAACGAACAAGGTATTTATCAAGCAAATGCTGATCGAGGTAAAGATAAAATTATATTGCCAATTTTTTCAGAATTAAATCTGATAGTAGATCAAGTTTTTGCTATGCTTCTATATCTAAAGTACTACTTTGGTGTTCACTCTTCAGCTAGACGCGATAATTGTTATAAATGTTTTATGATCTAAAGAAATACACCTAACCCAGACCATCATCTAAAACAATAGTGTTCAAGAGAGAGAAATGGGGTTTTCACCTAGCGAAAGTTCGGTAATTCTTTATGTATGAATTATTTCAAGCTATTTTAAATAGTGAAGAAAAAACTGTACTAAATCAGTTTCTCTTTACTTTAGATACTGGGACTAAACGTTACTTTTTGAGAAATGAAATTTTGCAAGTCTTTGCAAATTACTGTCATCAATCTCAAAAGCCAGCTTATTTTTATCATTCTTCTTCCCTGGGGACACTGATACACTATACCCATGAAATAATTCTGGAAAGGGAAAGTACTTGGTTTGTAGTCAGACCAAAAATAGCTAGTCAAGAAGTGTGGAAACTCTCCGCAGATTTCACAAGTTTCGATTTGATGACACCTAAAGCATTTTTAGATGAGAGAGATCGCTTAGTCAACCGTTATCAACCGAATTTACTAGAAATTGACCTCCACCCCTTTTACCAAAAATCCCCCAAAATTAGCGACCCCAGAGATATTGGTCAAGGTCTAACTTTCCTAAATCATTATCTATGCAATCAATTCATCACAGACCCAAAATATTGGTTAGAGCTATTATTTCAAGCATTGCAAGGGATACGATATAATGGCATGAGGCTGCTAATTAGCGATCGCATTCATTCAGGAATCGACCTAGCCAGACAAATTAAACCAGCCATCAATTTTTTAACTGAAAAACCCCCTCACCAACCCTATGAGGAATTTCGCTTTCACCTCCAACAACTCGGTTTAGAAGCCGGTTGGGGTAACAATGCAGCGCGAATTATAGAAACTCTAGAACTCCTGCAAAGACTTATCGACACCCCTCAACCTTCCATTCTGGAAGCCTTTGTAGCGCGTATTCCCGCAGTTTTTCGAGTTGTTCTCGTTTCCATTCATGGTTGGGTAGCGCAAGAAGATGTTTTAGGACGAGATGAAACATTAGGACAAGTTATCTATGTCCTTGAACAAGCACGCAGTTTAGAAAACAAACTCCAAGCAGAAATTAAACTCGCCGGTCTTGACATACTGGGTATTAAACCTCATGTAATTATCTTAACACGACTCATACCCAACTGCGAAGGTACATTTTGTGATTTGCGTTTAGAGAAAGTTAACAATACAGAAAATGCTTGGATTTTGCGGGTTCCATTTACAGATTCAGATCCAGAAATTACGAATAACTGGATTTCTAAATTTGAAATTTGGCCTTATCTAGAAAAATTTGCTCAAGATGCCAAAAAAGAACTATTAACACAGTTCAAAGGAAAACCTAATTTAATTATTGGTAACTATAGTGATGGTAACTTAGTCGCCTTTCTCCTTTCCCGGAGTTTGAAAGTTACTCAATGCAATATTGCTCATTCTCTAGAAAAACCCAAAAACTTATTTAGTAACTTATATTGGCAAGATTTAGAAGAAAAATATCACTTCTCTGCTCAATTTACTGCCGATTTAATTAGCATGAATGCTGCTGATTTTATCATAGCTTCATCCTATCAAGAAATTATCGGTACACCAGACACAATAGGACAATATGAATCTTATAAATGTTTTACCATGCCCCAACTATATCATGTAGTGGATGGAATTGATTTATTTAATCCTAAATTCAACGTGGTTACACCGGGAGTAAGTGAAACCTTCTTTTTCCCATATAGCCAAACAGAAAATAGAAATTATCAAGAAAGCCAAGAAATTAGAGAAATCCTATTTAGCCGTGAAGATGATCGCATTTTCGGTAACATAGACGATTTTAATAAAAGACCAGTTTTCGCAGTTGCACCTATCACCTCAATTAAAAACCTCACTGGTTTGGTTGAATGTTTTGGCAAAAGTCAGGAATTAAAGAATCGGTGTAATCTGATTTTATTAACTAGTAAATTATATTCAGATGAAGCCACAAATCAAGAAGAGGCAGGGGAAATTGAAAAACTATACAACATTATTAATGAGTATCAACTGCAAGGTCAAATTCGTTGGATAGGAATGCGTTTACCTAGCCGTAACATTGGGGAAGCTTATCGAATAATTGCTGATCATCAAGGTATATATGTTCATTTTGCTCTTTATGAAGCCTTTGGACGCAGTATTTTAGAAGCAATGATTTCTGGTTTACCAACATTTGCAACTCAATTTGGTGGAGCATTAGAAATTATTGAAGACCGGGAAAATGGATTTCATCTTAACCCCACAAATTTAGAAGAAACAGCAAAAACAATTATTATCTTCTTAAATAAATGTGAGCATAATCCAGAATATTGGACAGAAATATCTCAAGGAGTAATTGCCAGAATTCGCCATAAATACAACTGGAAATCGCACACAGAACAATTATTGTTGTTGACAAAAATGTTTAGTTTCTGGAATTTTATCGCTCCAGAAGATAACGATGCGAGAGATCGCTATATGGAAACAATATTTCATTTAATTTATAAACCTAGAGCCGAACAAATTCTATCAGGACATCAGAAGAGGTTTGCTCACATTTAAAAGATATATATCTCTTCTTCATCCTCTGTGCGAAACATATCTCTATATTCAATAAGCAAGTCATAATCATAAATATGGAAACAAAAAATGATTTTACCTACACAGACTGGATATTAAATGAAACCCAGTTTGATTCTGAACAATTACACGCCAGAGAAACAATTTTCACCATTGGTAACGGTTATTTAGGTACAAGAGGAACATTTGAAGAAAGCCATCCTCTGGCATTATCAGCTACATTTATTCATGGTATTTATGACGCAGTTCCCGTCGTTTATACCGAACTAGCAAACTGTCCAGACTGGCTACCATTGGTAGTGATGATTGACGGCGATCGCTTTCGCCTAGATCAAGGTAAAATATTGGAATACAATAGAAAACTTGATTTGCGTCAAGGACTTCTTAGCCGTTCTCTGCGTTGGCGTAGTCCCAGTGGAAAGACGATAAATATCACCTTTGAACGCTTTGCAAGTTTAGCGGATCATCATGTGTTAGGGCAACGTTGCCAGTTAGAAGCAGTAGATTTTCACGGATTAATTGAAATACAAGGTAGTATCAACGGCTACTCGGAAAATAAAGGTTTCAATCACTGGGAAGGACTAGACCAAGGGAAAATTGACAAAGGGTTCTGGTTACACAGTCGTACCCGCACCTCCCGAATTGATATTGGTATGGCTGCGAGAATCAAGATTTTAGGAATTGAAGCGGCTCTGGAAGTTAATACTGCACCTGGCTATCCTAGCATTAGTGCAACTTTTCTGATTGAACCACAGCAAATTGTCACCATAGAGAAGATTGTCACAGTTTTTACCTCGCGGGATGTTGAGCAGCCAGTTGCAGCCGCACAGGAAAAAATCGCAGACTTAGGAGATTATATCACCTTACGTAATGCTAACGAACAAGCGTGGGTGGATGTTTGGGACAAAAGCGACATTGTGATTGAGGGAGATAACAAAGCCGCTTTTGCAGTTCGTTACAATCTATTTCAGTTGCTAATTGCTGCTCCCCGTGATGACGAAAAGGTGAGTATTCCCGCTAAAACCCTATCTGGATTTGGCTATCACGGACATATTTTTTGGGATACAGAAATTTTTATATTGCCATTTTTTACATTTACTCAACCATTACTAGCTCGGAATTTACTTAGTTATCGTTATTATAGTTTAGATGGAGCGCGACGGAAAGCTGCTCACTATGGTTATCAGGGAGCTATGTATGCTTGGGAAAGTGCGGTTACAGGTGATGAGGTAACGCCACGGTGGGCGCTTCTAAGTGATTTTTATGCTGAAGATATACGGATTTGGTGCCGCGATCGCGAAATTCATATTAGTGCAGTGATCGCCTACGCGGTGTGGTACTATTGGCGAGTCACTGGGGACGACGAATGGATGAAAGATTATGGCGCAGAGATCATCCTCGATACGGCAATTTTTTGGGAAAGTCGAGTTGAGTTTAATCCTCAAGCCGAACGTTATGAAATACGTGGTGTTATAGGTGCAGATGAATACCACGAGTTAGTACATAACAATACTTTTACTAACCGTCTGGTGCAATGGCATTTAGAAAAAGCTTGTATGATTTATGACTGGCTGCAACGTAGTTTCCCTGAGCGTAGTGCAGAGTTAGCAGAAAAATTGCAACTTACCGCCAAAATCCGGACTAATTGGCAAGATATCATCAAAAAAATCTGGATTCTCTACAACCCAGAAACGGAATTAATTGAGCAATGTGAGGGATTTTTCCAATTAGAAGATATTAATTTAGCAGACTATGAACCGCGCCAAAAGTCAATGCAAGCTATCTTGGGGATTGAAGGAGCGAACAAACGCCAAGTCCTTAAACAGCCAGATGTATTAATGTTGCTTTACCTCATGAGGGAATCTGCTGATTTTCCTTATAGCGAAAAGATATTACAGGTAAATTGGGACTATT
Organism: Anabaena cylindrica UHCC 0172; assembly: GCF_034931625.1. GTDB lineage: Bacteria > Cyanobacteriota > Cyanobacteriia > Cyanobacteriales > Nostocaceae > Anabaena > Anabaena cylindrica_A. The sequence continues at coordinate 17,093 of NZ_JAYGGY010000030.1, forward strand.
ACGCACCCCGCACAGATATTTCCTATGGTTCTTCTCTGGGACCCGCAATTCACGCCATTTTAGCCGCAGATTTAGGCAAAACCCAGGAAGCTTACAAATGCTTTATGCAAGCTGCTATGGTGGATTTGGAAGATAGACGGGGGAATACAAATGAAGGTATTCATGGTGCTAGTGCTGGGGGAATTTGGCAAGCTGTCGTTTTCGGTTTTGGAGGTATCCAATTTGCCAATAATCAACCCGTAGCTCATCCCCATTTACCTCCAAGTTGGACAAGGTTGAAGTTTAAATTATACTGCCGTGGAAAATGGTATGAATTTGATTTACACCAGGAATTAGGTACTGAGGAAGGGCAGAGTATCCCCGCCCCTACTATACGAGGAATAATCTTTGATTTAGATGGGGTGTTAACTGATACCGCAGAATATCATTATTTAGCTTGGCAGAAATTAGCAGATGAGGAAGGTATACCTTTTAACCGTCAAGCTAATGAGGAGTTGCGGGGAATCTCCCGACGTGCTTCGCTGATGTTGATTATTGGCGATAGACGGTATTCGGAAGTGCAAATTCAGGAGATGATGGAACGCAAAAACGACTATTATGTAGAGTCGATTCAAGACATCACACCCAAGGATTTGTTACCCGGTGCGGTTTCCTTGTTGGATGATTTGCATCAAGCTGGGTTGAAGATAGCTCTTGGTTCAGCGAGTAAAAATGCCCGTGTAGTCATTGAGAAATTAGGAATTGGTGATAGGATTGATGCGATCGCAGATGGTTATAGTGTCCAAAAACCCAAACCCGCACCAGATTTATTTCTCTTCGCCGCCCAGCAGTTAGGACTTCCCGCTAAACAATGTGTAGTTTTTGAAGACGCAGCCGCAGGTGTAGATGCTGCTTTAGCCGCAGGTATGTGGGCGGTAGGAATGGGACCACCTGAAAGAGTCGGGACTGCTCACATTATTTTACCCAATTTAGCAGGTATGACATGGGAAAAGTTGCAAAGTAAATTTAGGGATATTGCTTTACAAAAACATCATTTGTAATTCGTAATTATCATCATAGTTATAGCGGGTTTCATATTCACTAGGGGCAGGGTTTCCCCACCCTCCATATTACATCTAAAAAATAACCGCTATATATAACAACTGTAAGTATTCAGGATAGAAAACGCAGAAATTAGATGATTTTGAGCAGATATCACTTTTCTCTATTCTTTCTTCTGACTCCTGAATTCTTACTAACAACTTTATTTTGTTGAATTATACACTTCAAGGTACTAAAAATATAAATATGGAATTCAAAACTGTTACCTTAGAAATTCCAGTAGGTTGTAATTTGATTTTGGGACAAACACACTTTATCAAAACCATAGAAGATTTATATGAAATAATGGTGGGAATATCCTCACAAGTTAAATTTGGTATCGCCTTTTGTGAAGCATCAGGAGCTTGTTTAATTAGAGTTGCTGGAAATGACCATATTTTGCAAGACATAGCCACGATTAATGCTAAAAATATAGCCGCAGGACATAGTTTTTTAATTGTATTCAAAGACGCATATCCGATTAACTTTCTCAATGCTATTAAACAGTGTCCAGAAGTTTGCACCATTTATTGTGCCACAGCTAATCCTGTACAAGTAATTTTGGCAGAAACCTCACAAGGGCAAGGTATTCTCGGTGTGATTGATGGATTTTCACCGAAGGGTATAGAAGGCACTAAAGACATAAAATCACGTCAGGATTTACTGCGTCACATAGGTTATAAGTTATAGCTATCATTGGTACTGATTTTACCGAAAATATAGCAATTCCCATTCAAGTGAGGTACAAGCAGTAATAATTAAACGCAGATGGACGCAGATAAACGCAGATAATTTTGTACTTCATTAGACTAGAAAATGCTATAAATGCTATCGCACAATACATTTTTTTTGGGTAAGAATTCAGGAGTCAGGAGACGCTTTGCAGAACTTTGGTTCAGAATGCTTATGAAATGAAGAATACAGAGAAGTGATATTTTATCAAAATCATCAAAATTGACCAAAAAAGCCTTTGTTTTCATGACTTAAAGTATTCTCTATCTTGAATACTGACCATTTCGGTTTAACTATATTTTATAACATTATGAATTTAATGTACTTGGTTTTAGATTTATTTTTATTACAAGTCTTTTGGTATCAAATTGGTAACTCCTCAACAAGCACTGATAAAGCTAATAAAGGTATTTAATAAAGGAGGACGGGATGAATCTGGAATGAGCAGGGGTGATAATGATAAACCATTCAAAAGTGGTAGATGAAATTGAACTTATCTACCTAGAAAGATACAGGAAGTATTCGATATTTTCTGCTCTAGTAAAAGACTAGGAGAACTCCACAAATAAAGATGATCCAATTTCACCAAATCAAAACGACTTTTCCTCACCCTGCCTCTTCTACTGCAATTCAGGAATGGCAACCCCTGACTAGCCATTGAAAAAGGGACTGGGGACTAGTACCGCAGGGCGGAAGTCAAAAGTCAAAACGAAGACAGCATAGGATTATCGGAGATGTCTAATGATTGGTTTATTTACGCAGTGCTGCACTAGGGATTAGGGATTGGGAACCCAACCAAGTTTTAAAGAAAACTATTCCTAGTCCCCAGTCCCCGATTAAAACCTAATACAAACTTGAGCAAAAAATTTACTAAAGAGGTACATGATGAACTTATTTACTATTGATGAATTAACTACTTTAACCACAGCGTCAAACTCGACCTGTATCTCGATCTATGCGCCAATGGAGCGTTTAGGAATCGAAACCAAGCAAAATCCGATTCGGTTGAAGAATTTGGTTCGACAAGTTGAAGAAAAATTGCTGGCGCTGGGAATGCGTGGACAGGATGCCAAAGAGTTGCTGCAACCCATCCACGAACTAGATATAAATGATGACTTCTGGCAACATCAAAGCGATGGACTGGCAATTTTTCTATCTCCCAATCAGTTCCGTTACTACTGTTTACCGATCGCATTCCCTGAATTAACGGTAGTTGGCGATCGCTTCCACCTGAAACCACTATTGCAACTAATGTCAGGGGATGGGACATTTTCAGTTCTAGCCTTAAGTCAAAACCAAGTGCGGTTATTTCAAGGAACCCGTTATCACTTGGATGAAGTTGAGTTAACGAATGTACCGACCAACATTGCAGCAGCCTTGCAATACGATGATCCTGAAAAAAGTCTCCAAGCACATACAGGCTCATCAAAAGGTAATAGTGCGGTTTTTCATGGACAAGGAGCCGGCAACGAAGATCACAAAAATGATTTATTGCGCTACTTTCGCCAAGTTAACAACGGTTTAGAGTCTTTTTTGAAAACCCAGCAAGCACCGCTAATTTTGGCAGGAGTTGATTATCTATTGCCGATTTATCACGAAGCAAATACTTATCCCCACTTGCTACCCGATGGTATCACTGGTAATCCAGAAACTTTGGCTTTGGAAGAACTGCATACCCAGGCTTGGCAAATTGCACAACCATATTTTGATCTCGCCAAAGTATCAACAATTTCCCATTACGAAGAACTAAAAGGTAGCGAAAAAACGGCTAATACTATCGAGAAAGTCGTAACTGCCGCTTATTTACAGCGTGTTGAAACCTTATTTGTGCCTATTGATAAAAACGTTTGGGGAGTATTCAATCCAGAAGGGAATTCCATTCAGATTCATGCTCAACAGGAAACGGGTGACGAAGATTTGCTCGATCTAGCGGCACTACATACGCTCACCAATGGGGGAACAGTTTACACCGTAGAACAGGGAGATGTACCTGAACATAAAGCGATCGCCGCTATCCTGCGCTATTAAAAGCCGCTTCGTTGACCAAATTTTAAATTTTTGCGGAATGACCTTATTGTGAAACTTCAGATTGTGTCTCCCAAAGAGTTGAGCAAAATTGAGGGACTACCAAATAAAAACAGGACTTATGCAAAATATCTCTCAAACCCTCTTTCCTTCGTGTCCTTCGTTCCTTCGTGGTTCGATATTCAATTAAATCTTTATTCTGGAGAATTGCCCATGTCATCCCCACCCATCGAACCGGCTGTATTAGTTGTCATCATTGGTGAAACCGTCTTGCAAGGTCGCATTATCAATATGCTGCAACACTTAGACGTAACTGGCTATACCCTCTCCCAAGCCCAAGGCGCAGGTCGCCACGGCAGTCGGCGAGGAGATATGGTCGGCTATAACACTAATTTTGAGATCAAAACCGTTGTGTCCCCGGAAGTCTCCGAGGATATCTTCTCCGGTCTGGTCGAGTATCAATCTAATCATGCCTTAATAGCTTTCCGACAAAATGTCGAAGCGTTGACTGGGTTTAAGATAATTTGATTTCATTTACGTTTGATAAATTCATTAAAAAAGAAGGAGATAGGATTGACACTTGAGGGGGCGACAAGAATTTGAGGAAAAGACTATTCAGATAGTTGATAAAACTAAATGAATGCTCGCCACCTTAAGCATAAGCACAAGAGGTCTTAAGAAAATGCCCAAAAGCCATAGAGAACGACATCGCACGGGACGAATCGGCTGGCTACGTGCAGCAGTATTGGGTGCGAACGACGGTATTGTGTCAACTGCAAGCCTAGTTGTTGGAGTAGCAGCATCGAAAGCGTCTCGAAGCGAAGTATTAGTGGCTGGAGTGGCTGGCTTGGTTGCAGGGGCTATGTCAATGGCTGCTGGTGAGTATGTCTCTGTAAGTTCACAAGCCGATACCGAGAAAGCCGACCTATCCCGTGAAAGAAAAGAACTCGATATTGATGAACGATCCGAGCGGAATGAACTGGCTGCAATCTATGTAGATCGTGGTCTTGAACCATCTTTAGCACAAGAAGTTGCCAAGCAGTTGATGAATCATGACGCATTAGGCGCACACGCCCGTGATGAGCTAGGCATCTCCGAGAGCCTAACTGCTCGACCAGTTCAGGCTGCATTTGCATCAGCCGGAGCATTTGCTGTTGGTGCAGTTATGCCGCTTCTCACCGTGCTTGTAGCTCCAGAATCGAGATTAGTACCCGTTGTGTTTGGGAATTCTCTCATTTTTCTGACTATCTTGGGTGTACTTGCTGCCCGTGCAGGTGGAGCGCCAGTGATGAAATCGGCTGTTCGGATTGTCTTTTGGGGTGCGATCGCTATGGGGCTGACTGCTGCTGTGGGTGCTTTGTTCGGAACAGTCGCATAAGGGACTTCCAAATAAAAAAACACTCAACCACCTAACGCAAAAAATCTCCCAAACCCTTATTCTTCTGTGTCCTCTGCGCCTCTGTGGTATGGCTTACGCCACGCTACGCGTTAGCGTAGCTTTCGCTTTAGCGATACGTTTATCTTGGATAATTTATTTCTTGGAAGTCCCTAAATCTTTGATGACTTAATTTAAGGCATGATCTCATGACTGTATCTACCGATCAAGAAAAGCTTTCCCATCTATCCTTAGAAGCACTACAAAAGCAACTAACTACTTCCGATCAGGGATTGAGCAAAAAAGAGGCACTGCAACGACAATCAAAAGGTGGCTATAACGAATTACCCGAAACGACTGTCAGCCCAATCATGCAATTCCTATCGCACTTTTGGGGGCCGATCGCTTGGATGATCGAAGCAGCGGTGATTCTCTCAGCAATAGTTGGAGACTGGGTTAATTTTGGCATCATTTTAGTACTCCTAATTGGCAACGGAGTAGTAGGGTTTTGGGAAGAGTTTCAAGCCGGTAATGCGATCGCTGCTCTCAAGGCAAAATTAGCACTCCAAGCACGGGTGAAACGAGACAACACCTGGACGCAGATACCCGCCCGTGAAATAGTTCCTGGCGACCTGATCCGGTTGCGTCTAGGCGATATTGTCCCCGCAGATGTACGGTTTTTGTCAGGCGATCCGGCACAGGTTGACCAGTCGGCATTGACGGGGGAATCACTGCCCGTAGAATGCAAAGTTGGAAGTGTGCTGTACTCCAGTTCCATCCTCAAACAAGGAGAATTGGATGGCATTGTCTATGCCACAGGAATTAATACTTACATGGGCAAAACCGCCCACCTGGTAGAGTCTGCGGAGACAGTCAGCCACTTTCAACGAGCAGTATTAAAAATCGGCGATTACTTGATTGTAATTGCCCTGGTGCTTGTGGTTGTAGTGCTGGTGGTAACACTGTTTCGGGGCGATCCTTGGCTGACTACCCTGCGGTTTTTACTGGTGCTGACGGTTGCCTCCATTCCCGTAGCGATGCCAACGGTGTTGTCAGTGACGATGGCAGTAGGAGCGCAAAAACTAGCGAAAAAGCAAGCGATCGTCAGTCGGTTGGCGGCGATTGAAGAGATGGCTGGTATTGACATTCTCTGTTCTGACAAAACGGGGACTTTAACTCTCAACCAGTTAACTTTGGGAGAGCCTTTTTGTGTGGGGAATACAGATCCAAAATCGCTGATCCTCAACGCTGCCCTGGCTTCTCGTGATGAAGATAAAGACCCCATTGACCTGGCAATTCTCGCGGGTTTGAAGCCAGATCAACCTTTAGATGCTTACAAAATTGTCCACTTCCAACCCTTTGATCCTGTGGGGAAACGGACTGAAGCCACCGTTGAAAGTGGTAACGATGCCCTTGGCGACCGAAGGTATCGCTTTAAGGTAACAAAAGGTGCGCCCCAAGTGATTTTGGCACTCTCAAAAAATGCCGATCAGGTGCAGCCGCAAGTGGATAAAGCGATCGCAGGTTTTGCCAAACGCGGATTTAGATCCCTGGGGGTTGCCCGGACTGACGATGGTGATAACTGGCAGTTTTTGGGCGTACTACCGCTATTCGATCCACCCCGCAGCGACTCCCAACTGATGATTCAGGCAGTGAAAAAGCTGGGAATTGATTTGAAAATGTTGACGGGAGATCAACAAGCGATCGCGCGGGAAACTGCTCATCAACTAGGGCTAAAGGGAGACATCCTCGATGCCAGTTTGTTAGAAGCAGCCGCCCCTCACGAAACTGGACAGATTGGCGATGCGATTGAAGCCGCCGCCGGATTTGCTCAAGTCTTCCCAGAACACAAATACCATATCGTCGATGTTTTGCAGCAACGGGGGCATCTTGTGGGCATGGCTGGCGATGGCGTTAACGATGCCCCTGCCCTCAAAAAAGCTAATGCCGGAATTGCGGTTTCTGGAGCCACTGATGCCGCCCGCGCCGCCGCCGATATTGTTTTGCTCACCCCTGGACTTTCTGTAATCGTAGAGGCGATTCAAGAAAGCCGCCGCATCTTTCAGAGGATGAACAACTACGCTATTTACCGGATTACCGAAACCATCCGGGTTTTGTTGTTCATGACCCTTTCCATTGTCGTTTACAACTTCTATCCCGTCACTGCCATCATGATTGTGCTATTGGCATTGTTGAATGATGGTGCGATTATTTCCATTGCCTACGATAACACCCGTCCCGCCAATCGCCCCGAAACCTGGAATATGCCCATCGTCCTGGGTTTAGCAACTGTTTTGGGGGTAACTGGATTAGCCAGTTCCTTTGGGATGTTGTATTTGGGAGAACGGTATTTTCACCTCGATCGCAGCATTCTGCAAACGCTGATTTACCTAAAGCTTTCCATTGCTGGACATCTCACCATCTTTGTAACCCGCACCAAGGGTCCCTTTTGGTCAATTAAACCAGCCAAAATTTTACTAACAGCCGTCCTGGGAACTCAAATACTGGCAACCCTGATTGCAGTGTATGGCATTTTTATGACCCCTCTCGGATGGGGTTTGGCTGGCTTTGTTTGGATGTATGCGTTGATCTGGTTTTTGATTACAGACTGGGTAAAACAACGTGCATATGGCGTGTTTAATCATGCGAAACCAGTCTATGTAACACGGGGTTTAAAAAAGCTGCATCAATGGTTTTCCTATCCCCATGTACGAAAAACAAACTAACGCTCTTAATTTTTTGTGGTAGGAGCAATTTATGAATTGCCCTTACTTTTGGTTCTATCTCAATTATAGGAAAGCAGATTATGAAATCTTTAATTAAGCGATCGCTCAGAAAAAGTAAATTTATTCCCATTTGGTTATTCGTCAGTATGTTAGCGGTTATATTGCTCTACGCCTGTACGTCACCGTCGCCTACAATTAACAGTAACAAGATAGATCAATATCAACAAGTTGCCACGCCGTCGCAAAACGTCAACTCAAAAGTGGCACAACAGCAAGAATTTATCTCTAACGGTGAGCGTATTTATTTCACGGCTACAAGCGATCGCGGCACGAACATCACTTATACCGGCGGTCAGTCATCGGGTGGAATGATGGGGAATGGCTCATCCGGCGGCATGATGGGTGGTGGTTCATCCGGTAGAATGATGGGTAATAACAACATGACCTGTGCTTCCTGTCATGGAGCCGATGGTCGTGGCGGTGTACAGACAATGATGGGAATGCAGACAATCAAAGTACCTGACATTCGCTGGTCAGCCTTAAAAAGTGAATTCGATAATGACGAAAAGTTCCGTTTGGCGATTACCAAAGGTCAAGATCCCGACGGTAAGAAGCAGTTGAATAATTATATGCCGCGCTGGAACATCGGGAATGAAGACTTAGCTGATTTGATTGGTTTTCTCAAAACATTACCTTGAGATGGGGTGAATCAGCCGATTGGAGAGCCAGAAATAAGGATAAAAATTGGTTGATTTTAGCGATCGCAAAGCGCTCCGCAGGAATCGCTATTAGGATAACGTTTTAATTGAGGGACAAGCGATCACTACCAGATCAGTCTAAAAATATCACAATTTTATCCGCTCCAATGATTTATTATGACCAGATTGGAGCAGACTGAGCATCAAAAAACTCAACATTTGAACTGGGCGATTCGAGATATGCACGAGCATTTGCCTTAACCTTCATATTCTTTTCGCTGTATTCGTCACCAAAAATGCTTACAAAAAACTTCTGGACTTTGCTTCGCCTCAATTGGTCAAAAATATGTTTATCATTTTCATCCATCGAATGTCCCTGAATGAAGAAAGTTCCAGTGACTGTTTCAAGTGCGCGAAAGCAGAAATTTAAGTACGGATTGTGTTCTATTTTCTGCTTTTTCTTGATTGAATTTGGCTCAGAAACGAAGAGGGGAAATTTCCCTTTTTCCAAATTGGCTTTCACTAAGTCGATGATGCCAGTGCCTCTTTGAGTATTAGTATGTTTTTCGATTGCTGTTCCACTATCGAAGATGTGCAAGCCTCCGTGCAAAAAGTGAGCTTCTTGATTTGTCCCGTGTCCTTGCCATTTATAGCCCGTGCGAAATCCATCATCTGTCAAATAATTTTCGGGTGGCAAATCATTCATATTTCTCGCCCAGTAGAACAATAGATCGTAGTTCACCGTAAAAATTTGATCGTAGCGAGAAAGGAAGCGACGAACAGATATGAACTGATCATTGGTAACATCTGCCGGTCGAGATGGGTGCGTGGTCGAAATCGCAGTAATGAGAGCATCTTTCAGGAGTTGCTGGTCTTTTTCGATTATTTCGACCAAAGCTTCGTTACCACCATAGGCTTTAAGGACTGTTTTTGCTGCTACAAGTGATCTCATCACTGCTTCAAAGTCATACGTTTCACTAAGCTTAAAAAGCGCCTTTATTTCGTCGTTACGATCAGTAAAATCGGCAACCTCAAGCAGGTTTGCGTAGTTGAATAAGTCGTTCCGCCAAGCGAGAGAAAAGCCGTTGCCCAACAAGATTGAAGGCTTATCACCATCTTCAACCGTTGCCATTGCCTCGTCGAAAGAGATCATTCGCTAATCCTCATTGGTAAGTAGGTATAACTATATATTATCTTCCGGATTACAGGATAAACACTTATACAAGATGTATATTACATAAATTGTCAGATAAAGCAACCAATAAGTGTAATAACAAGATTTATGCGGGGTAATATACCTCAATACTAGGGGAGTAATGTATTGCGATTGCTATTTCTGTGAGTCGTAATTTTTAGGCGATCGCATCTATCTATTTTTCCTCCACAAGCGATCGCTATTCCTGTGAATCGTGATTTTTAGGCGATCGCATCTATCTATTTTTCCTCCACAAGCGATCGCTGGTTGATTTTTTGCGAAATTGCGATATAAATGTTATGCTTGACGTAATACATAACACCTGCCTATGCCTCAAAAATATAAAGACAAACGCACAGCCGAATTTGCTGCTGGCGATCGTGTCAAAGAATTTCAGGCATTTGAAAGACAAGCATACAAACGTCTAGAAATTCTAGAAGCCGCACCTAATAAAGAATCCTTAATGGCTTTGCCAAGTAACCGTTTTGAGGCACTAGACGGAGATAGAAAAGGGCAGTACAGCATCCGCATAAATGACAAATGGCGTATTTGTTTTGAGTGGACAGAAACAGAAAATCGCCCATTTAATATCGAAATTGTTGATTATCACTAAAAGAGAAAACAACTATGGCACGACCTGCAATTCACGCCGGCGAAATCTTATCCGATGAACTAAAAGAGCTTGGGATTAGCGCATCAGAACTAGCGCGATCGCTCCATATACCCACAAATCGGATTACGCAAATCCTCAAAGGGCAAAGAGGTATCACTGCTGACACAGCATTACGTCTAGGACGATGGTTTGGAACTGGTGCAGAACTATGGCTTAATTTGCAAAAAGCTTATGAGTTACGCCTAGCCGAAGAGTTAGCGGGAGAAGAAATTCAAAATACGATTCAACCGTTAGTTCAAGTTTAGATAAATAAATTTTGGGTATCAGGAATGCGATCGCGTACCCTGCGGGAAGCAAGCTACGCAAAGCGTGTGCTTTGCACTCAGCGCGACCTAGGAATCGCTATTAGGATAACGTTTTAATTGAGGGGCAAGCGATAGCGAAGCGCTCCGCAGGAATCGCGCTACAGGGTATGTTAAAATTAGGGTTATTTCTCAAACAAAATGCAATGCGACAAGTTTCAGTTTCAGAAGTAAAAAAAGATTTTGCTTACATTATGGATAGCGCCCAACAAGAACCCATTCTTGTTAAGGAAAATGACCGCAATTATGTGGCTATTATTTCGATGAATGATTATGAGGATTTGGTAAAGATTAAAAATCTGCGTTTGAAAAATATATCGGCAGATTTAGGGGCGGAAGCTCAGGCAAATGGACTAACCTTAGAACTGTTAAACGAGATACTTAGCAGTGATGCTTAATCGCTATGTTTTGGATGCTAATGTTTTAGTTAGTGCTGTTTTATCTCCTGGTTCTACTGCTAATCTAGCTTACCAAAAAGCTCTTGACACTGGCATTTTATTGATTTCAGTTGAAACTTTTGCAGAGTGCGAAAGTGTGATATTTCGTTCTAAGTTTGATCGTTACATTTCTGTAGCACGTCGTCAAAAATTTTTAGCGGAATTTAGGACAGCCGCCGAGTTAGTCTCGATTCTTGAGTTAATTAATGATTGTCGAGATACAAAGGATAACAAATATTTATATGTAGCAATTAATGGTTCGGCAAATGTCTTAATTACAGGTGATCAAGATTTGTTGATTCTTCATCCTTATCGGGGAATATTACCAATTTTAAGTCCGTCGGATTTTGTGAGGGATGATGTTTACTGAAAAGTACCTTTAAAATTTTAACTTTTAATAGAATATATAAATCAGCAACAGTAAGATCTGTTGGCGTAGCGTAACGCATAAATATTACAAATTCATCATAATTAAAAGCAAAAAGGCGCGTTAAGTAACGCACCCTTGTATATTAGAAGAAGTAGTAGGATGTGTTAGCGTAGCGCATAATAATTACAAATTCATCATAATTAAAAGCAAAAAGGCGTGTTCAGTAACGCACATTACAATATCTGGAATCATATTTAAGCATCTAATAGAGGTATAAGCAAAGGAATTGGGCGATCGCGGTTCTTTCTGTAAACGAGAAAATCGCTATCGAGAGTAAAAATCAGACTGCTAGGGTATAGCTCCGACATTCGGACTAATTCCGCATCTGCTAAAGAAACTGGTACTGATTGATAGCGACTTAATAATGTCATTACTGTCACCAACTCCGCATCCAAATCAAACTGAATAATGATCTGTTTCTGAGCTAACAATTGCAGCAAAATTTCTCGCCCCCTCTTTACTCGTTGTAACAAAAACCAACTTTCTGAAATCACCGCTTCACAAGTTAGTAATGGGGGAGCAATTTCCTTTAATTGTTCTGTTACCCAAGTATGGTGGACATCATTGCGGTCAATTAAAGCCAGTAAAATCCCTGTGTCAACAATTACCTGATAGTGCATTACTGTCCATAGCCCTGCATATAATCAGGATTTGTTGAAAGATCGCCTGGTCCCTCCCCTGCCCCAATCGAAGCTTGAGCTACCTCAAAAAACGAGGGAGAATTTGTTTCTAGAGACGTAGTGATTGCTTCCTGACGTTTTTTCCAAAGAGATTCTACAAAAGTTAACACCTGATACTGATCTTCCGTCGGTAATACCTCTACCGTTTGTAAAATTTGTTTAGATAAGGCAGACATACTAGTTATTCCTACAAAAGAAACGACCTTATAATTATGAAAAATATAACATTAACTTCTCCATTATGAAAGGCAAACTGCTTGCAGGAAGATCGCACTGTAGGTTGAGTTAAGGAACGCAACCCAACAAGTTAAGCGAGAACGATGTTAATTAATTTTGGAGGGGAATATTGTTTGTGTGGAAATGTTGGGTAACATACGTCAACCCAACCTACAAGATCAGCGATCGCACTATTGTCAGTATTATAGTTGACATCAATCGTTCATCAGGTTATAAAAATAGTGGTACATTCTAGACCAAAATATCTATTTAAAAGAATTTACCCCTCATTTTAACCAAAAGAACAATAAATGCTTACTGATACAGCCTGGTTTACAGAAAAGTCGAATGGTAAAGTTAGTATAAATGGCAAAGATATATATAGGAATTTATCTCCTAAGATAGTAATTAAACTAGCTGAAAACTTATCAGTTAGTGAAATTTTAGAATGGATAAAAAATGAAATAATTAATGCTTTTAGAGAAAAGTATTCAAAGAGTCCTGAAGTAGGTGCTTTAAATAATGCTACAGGAGGATGGAATGAGTATATAGCAACAAGTTTGTTATCTGAAATTATCTTTGATATAAATAAAGAAACTGAGAAATGTATAGCCATATTCCCTATTCCAAATTCACAACGTAAAATAAAAGGATCAAATAAATTATATTCCAATCTTTTAAATCTTTTTGCTCCAGAAGATTTTTGTAATATCAATAATTATTTATTAAAAATCGAACCATTTAAAGAGCAAATTTTTATGCCTAGCCCAGATTATATTATTATTGATGTAGAAAATTTTCTCTATTCAAAAGATGTTAATTTACTGTTACAGGAACAAATTAGAGATCCAGATAGCTTCGTTCTATATAACTTTTTCAAAGGAAAATTACATATAGAAGATATCAAAGCAGCAGTTTCTCTAAAAACTTCAAATCGTTCAGATCGTCGCTATCAGCCTTTATTTGAAGCAGCTATGATTAAAGCAATGGGTTATGTATTAAAGCAAAACTGGAAATATTACATGGTTGCCAGTGACTTAAGTGATGCGGATAAAACTATATTTAATTCGGCAATAGCTCCTCATGGTATAGCTCTAGAAGAAAATTTTCAACTGGTTGACGCTACTTATTTATATGCTAGGAAAGCAGATTTATTACCCTTAGTGATAGCAGCTATTGAAAAATAGGTGATTATAAAATTGTCTAACCTAATTTTAATGGTAAACATAATTGCTGATTGACTTTTTCTTCATAAAACTGTTCTCTAGTAGTTAAGAATTTAAGAATAGTTTTAGCTAATGCCTTAGCTGTCAAATATGGCACACCATTACCAATGGTTTTAAACATATTTGTGAGCGTCATATTCTCTGGAAGTACGAAATTTTCAGGCAAAGATTGTATAGCTAAAGCTTCCGCAACGGAAATACGTCTAATTTTGTAGGGATGTAAATGCACTTCATTATTGCCGTAGCAAGCTGTTGGAGAATAACGCCATCTGTGTAAACGTTTATAAGACTTTTTAGAATCATCCCCTTCATCAACAACAGCAAATTTTACGATACCCGCCCTTGGTTGAAAATAATGTTTAGCATTCGGATGGTTGAGAACATTATTTTTTCTAAACCAGTATTCAACCGTTAGTTCTTCAGGAATATCATCAGGACAAGGAAATATAGAATTTTCTTGAAAGGGTTCGCTTTTACGCCAAGGGTAGGAAAAAACTTTTTCTTGAGGATATAAAATATGATTATTCCAAGGAAAAGCACCTTGGGGTAGTACCTCGTAGCTACCAACTTTCATTCCTATATCTTTTAGAAAATTATCTCTAAAACCAATCAGAATAATTCTATCTCTATCTTGGGGTACACCGTACTCAATGGCGTTAATCAATTTTTCTGTTAAAATATAACCTGCTTGTTGTAATTTAATTTTTAGTTCTTCAAAAAATAAACGGTGTTTTGTGGTTCTCCACAAACCTTTGACATTTTCAAATAAAAAGAAATCGGGTAAGTTTTGACAAATTAATTCCACATAAGCAGATGAAAGTTTACCATTATCGCCTAAATGTCCTTTGTTTTTGCCACCAACCGAAAAATCAGGACAGGGTGGACCACCAATAAAGCCTATTATATTATTTGATTTCCGAGAATCTTTAACTAATTCATTTAATCGTTGTGCTGGTGTTCCTACTATTAATTTGCTTACGTCTGCGTCTTCACCTTCATGATATCCATATTCAGGTTGTGAGAGGTTGAGAATTTCCCGTGAATAGCGATATGCGGACATGAATGGAGGGAAGATTTCGTTGACATAAGCGATTTTATAGTCTGTAGTTTCAAAGCCTAAATCGAGGAATCCTGAGCCGGAGAAAAAGGAGAAAATAGTGGGATGATTGATCACTGACATAATATACTATTTAAGAAAAATTTTATTTAATTGCGATCTCAGGGGAGTAATGTATTGCGATAGCGAAGCGCGACCTAGGAATCGCCAATTTATAGCATTACTTCAGTTAATAGACATCAAATTCTCAAAAGGATGACGATTTTTCCAGCGGTAAGTATTAAAGTCCCGAAAATCAACAGATAGAATCCGCCCATGTCCCAAATGTTCAGCAAGAATAATCAATGAAGCGTCCGCTAAATCCATTGGCAGAGAACTATATTGATTCATCAATTCACTGATTCTTTTCCCATCTTGAACCTTGAGATCAAAAATCTCAAAAGCACCAATTTCTAAGCTATGAATAAACGTCTGTTGAGCATTTGTGCCTGTACGTTTCAATAGAATATGACAAGTTTCCGTAATTACACACCATGTTGTAATCAGAGGCTCATCAATCGTATCTAGAACTTCTTGAGCGAGAACATGATAATCATCACGGCGATTGATTAGTGCTATCCAAAAGCCAGAATCAACGATGACCATATTTTTCGTTAAGACTTTCAGTGAGATATTGCTTGTAATTAACCGACAAATCAGAGTCCCCTTCAGCACAACCAATCAGCCCTGATTCTCTAAGGAGTTGCAAAGGTTTTACAGGGGATTCTTGATGTAATTTTTCATAATAAAGATCGATAGCCACTTTCATAATGTCAGACGCACCTTGATTTGTACGCTGGCGAATGTAATTAAACTTACTAGCGCGATCGCTATCGAGCCTTGCATTAACTCTCATATTTTTGCTTGTCATAACTCTGTATGACAATACTATAGCTCGAAAAATTCAAAGTTAAGTAGGGCTTTTTTCAGCAAGCCCTAAATAGAACTAACTCACAGACAAGAACCTTTCGCTCGAATGGTGAACGCATCTATTTATCCTCCACAAGCGATCGCGGCACAAACATTACTGATACTGGCGGTCCGTCATCCGGTGGGATGATGCGTGGTGGCTCATCCGGTGGAATGATAGGTAATAGCAACCTAAGCTGTGCCTCCTGTCACGGCTCCAATGGGCGTGGCAGTGAACACATCATGATGGGAATGCAGACAATAAATGCCCTTGATATTCGTTGGTTAGCCCTAAAAGATGAATTCAATGACGAAAAGTTCCGCGATTACCAAAGGTGAAGACCCTGACGGCAAAAAAAATGTTGAACAGGGATAGGCCACGCTGGCAAATTGGCAAAGAATATCATCTAGCTGACTTGATTGGTTTTCTCAAGACGTTATAAAACTAGAACTAGCACAGCAGCAGACCGCAATGGGTTGAGAACTTAAAATTGCAGTTTCTTTCAACCTTGCAAAAAGGATTGCAAGAATAATGAATCGCGGGGAGAAAGCGCGATCGCCTGTAGAAACTATACGAGGCAAGTTAAAAATGGCAGAGCGTAACATGGGATTTTGGTCAGTGGTTGCCGTCGGCATTGGTGGCATGGTGGGTGGTGGCATCTTCGCCGTTTTGGGGTTGTCGGTGCAGTTAGCTCAGGGAGGCGCACCATTAGCCTTTGCGATCGCAGGTATTGTTGCCTTACTCACGACCTATGCCTACGTCCAACTCTCGATCGCTTTTCCCAGTCAAGGAGGAACCGTCACCTTCTTAAATAAAGCCTTTGGCACAGGCGTTTTGACAGGAGGAATGAACCTGTTACTGTGGCTGAGTTACATCGTCATGCTTTCCCTCTACGCATCTGCATTTGGCAGCTACGGTGCAGTGTTTTTCCCAGAGTCTGCCCAAGTCTGGATCAAACATTTGCTAATCAGTGGGGCAATCATCGGCATTACTGGGCTTAACCTTCTTAGCGCCGATTTGATTGGTCGAGCCGAAAGCTGGATTGTGGCCTTCAAACTCATCATCCTCGGCGTATTTATTGGCATTGGTGTGCGAGGCGTTGATCTAGCGCAATTGCAACCCTCTACTTGGGCTTCGCCTCTGTCAATCGTTTCAGGAGGCATGATTATTTTCTTAGCATTTGAAGGCTTTGAGCTAATGGCCAACGCCGCCGAAGATGTAAAGCATCCTGAGCGGACATTGCCTCGTGCTTATTATTCAGCGGTGATATTTGTGCTGTTGCTGTACGTGCTGATTGCTGCCATCACCGTCGGCTCTTTACCGACTGCACAAATCGTTGCGGCTAAAGAATACGCACTGGCGGCGGCGGCGAAACCATTCATGGGGCAAGCTGGTTTTAGTTTAATTGCGATCGCAGCTTTACTCTCAACGGCTTCAGCACTCAATGCCACACTTTACGGAACCTCACGCCTGAGTTTTATCATTGCTAAATCTGGAGAGTTGCCCTCTGCCTTAGAAAAAAAGATATGGAATCAGCCAATTGAGGGGTTATTAATTACCAGTGGCTTAACCCTAATTATTGCTAATGTGTTCGATCTCTCTGGCATATCGACAATGGGTAGCTCAGGTTTTTTACTTATTTTTGCTGCTGTCAACTTTGCTAATGTGCGGCTCTATCAACGAACTAATAGCTATCGATGGATTTCATTTTTGGCTACTGTTGCCTGTCTGGCTGCTGTCGTTGTGCTACTCACTCAAACCGCGCAAACAAATCCGCGAAATCTCTGGATTGTGGTTGTAATGGTAGGTCTGGCATTTGCGATCGAGATCATTTATCGAAAACTAACTGATCGTGAAATTCATCTCAAGGATCTGCGTGATTGAGATAAATTAATGCTATGTTATTGCGGCGCGTGCGTTTGCATGATTAGCTGCAAGATATCAGCGTATCCGAAGATATTAATATTTGAGAGTTAAATACAGTACAAGATGAAAGTCAATAAATCTCATCAGTTTGTGGTTCTGGAAAAAGAGACAGCAAAAAAATTGAAGTTTGGGAAGAATAGTGGGTTTAAGACGGAACTAAAACGAAGGGTTGACGAACTTTTTCAAAATCCAGATCGTAAAGCTCGTGATTGTCCGCAAATGTATGCGAAAACCATTATCTTGTTGTTTAGCTTTTTCGGATTATATTCTCTATTAGTTTTGGTAGCTCAGACATGGTGGCAGGTAATTCCCTTGTGCATTATGCTCGGTGTCGTTACCGCAGGCATTGGTTTTGGTATTCAACATGATGGCGCACATCACGCATATTCCGATTCGCTATGGGTTAATAAGCTCATGGCGATGAGTTTAGATTTGATTGGCGGCAGTTCTTATTTTTGGCATTGGAAGCACGATGTTCTCCATCATACCTATACCAATATTGCTGGTTATGACAAGGATTTGGAGGTGGGAATTTTTGGGCGACTTTCTCCTTCTCATCCGCACTTAGCCTTCCATCGTTGGCAACATTATTATTTGTGGTTGTTGTATGGATTTTTAGCGATTAAGTGGCATTTTTATGATGATTTTTATTGTCTAATTGCTGGCAAAATTGGCGATAGCGTTCGCAAAGCGTCCCGGAGGGAACTAGCGCGACCTAGGAATCGCTCCTATCCACGTCCTAAGTCCAGTAATCTAGCAATATTTTTTGCTGGCAAACTGGTATTTTTCGCCCTTGCCTTTGTGATTCCGTTACAATTTCATGGGCGATCGGAAGTTTTAGCAAGCTATGTATTAGTAGCTGTAACCTTGGGACTAGTGCTGAGTGTAGTATTTCAACTAGCTCATGTGGTCGAAGAAGCCGATTTTCCATTACCAATTGCCGAGTTGAATCTCATTGAGAAAGATTGGGCGGTGCATCAGATCGAAACAACGATAAACTTCTCTCGGAATAACCATTTGATGACATGGCTTTTGGGTGGATTGAATTTCCAAATCGAGCATCATTTATTTCCCAATATCTGCCATATTAACTATCCTGAAATATCTAAAATCGTGGAGCAGACTTGTCGAGAATATGGAGTCAGATATAACCAACATATTTCTTTTTGGTCAGGATTATCATCCCATTATCGTTGGCTAAGAAAAATGGGAACTACTGTTTAAATTTTTTAAATCTTTTTCAGAGCGATAGATATATGAAATTGGTATAAGGGATTAGCATACTTTTGCAATTTTTTTGTCTTGTACTAAAATTTGAGAGTTAAAAACATGACAGATCATCAATCTGATAATTTATTCCCAATCAAAAAACTTGACGATTTGATTCGTCCTTTTATTGTGCCACCAGAGCAGAAAATTTCCCTTACTAAAGGCTATGGATGCGGCTGGTAAAGACAGTACTATTAAACACGTGATGTCTGGGATTAATCCTCAAGGATGTCAGGTGCATAGCTTTAAAGCTCCATCTACGGAAGAATTAGATCATGACTATTTGTGGCGATGTTCTAAGGCTTTACCTGAAAGAGGAAAAATTGGAATTTTTAATCGTTCTTATTACGAAGAAATTTTAGTAACAAGAGTGCATCCAGAAATCCTAGAGCAGCGACCGCTCACTGTTAGTTTAATTGACAATAATATTTGGAAGCGCCGCTTTGAAGAAATCAACAACTTTGAGAAGCATCTGGTTAATAACGGGACGATTATCCTTAAGTTCTTCCTCAATGTATCTAAAGAGGAGCAGAAAGAACGTTTTCTAGAAAGGATTAATCGCCCTGAAAAGAATTGGAAATTTTCTGTAAATGATGCGAAAGAGCGCAGATTTTGGGATGACTATATGACTGTCTATGAAGATATGTTCAATCATACGAGTACAAAATATGCTCCTTGGTACATTATCCCCGCCGATCACAAATGGTTTACTCGTCTGGTTGTGGCGGGCATCATTTACACTCAGTTACAGGAACTGAATCTCAAGTATCCTACGGTCAGCAAAGAGCAACATCAAGAGCTTTTGAAGGCGAAGGAAATTCTGGAGAGCCAGAAATAAGGATGAAAATTGGCTGATTTTAGCCTCAAGATTCACAGTTCTGTGATTTCACAGTCTAACGTTGCCCAGCACCCGTCGCAGATCATAATAACAACTTTCGGCTGTCGTTGTGGATGGTTCATTGCACTAAATCAGAACAACAAGAGTAGATACAGATATTTTTGCTTGAAGAGCTTGAATGATTTGTTCCAACTCAACGCGAGCTTCTGCCTGAAGCCCAAGACAAAGCCCAATTCCATCCGCATCGGTACTCAATCGTGACTGCATCGTGAGTTTATATGACTTGTCGGCTTGCACATTCATCCCATATGAGTGGAAGTGCATTGAATCACCGATGCTTGCAGGATTGCGAAGATGGTCAAATTTAAATTCGCCGCTCATGTAATTCAACAATTTGTCTTGAACTACCAATACCAATTTTTTGTTCAGATGCTCAAAAGTGTGAATTTTATGGTGCATCTGAACCAAAATTGTCTTTGCTGTCATCTTCCAGTTCATACCAAAGGACTTTTTTGAATCTTCGCTATCATCACTGCGAGGAATGCCTAATTCCTTGAGTAACCTCTGTCGCTCCGGCCATACCGTACCAGTTGTATCCAGAGTCTGAAGTTCAATACCAACAAAGTCTTTTACTTTACCGTCTTTTGCTGACACTAGAAAGTAATCGACGCTACCACCAGGGATAGAAACCTCGGAAACTATATGTAGCTCATTTCCAGGTTCATGGGTGGTCAATAGATGAAAACAATCTGTAAAGATCTGGCGGCGCTCAATCAGCCTTGTGGGGCAGATGATGACGGGTTCTAGTTCACGCCCATAAAGGACAGTACATGAACCAATTGCAGTGTCTGGGTCGCTCTTGCGAATTTTATAACATTTTTTATTTAGATAAACGCACTGCTGTCCAGTGACAACTTCCTGCCAGTTCACACCAGATTTTGTCACTGACTGACCGAACAATTCCACTACTTTACTCATGATAGAGACTCACATCTTTTTTTTGTTAGTTCTAAGTATCGACGTGAAATGTCTATCCCTACTGACCTCCGACCAAGATTTCGCGCGGCAACAAGTGTAGTTCCAGTGCCACAAAATGGGTCAAGAACCGTGCCTCCCTCTGGACAGGTTGCCAGTAATGGAAGGATACAAAGATCGACAGGATAAGGTGCAAAATGAGTTTCCCTCCGCTGAGTATCTTCGGGAAGTACGTCCCATACGTCGGTCGGCTTGCTACCTTTGGGGTGGTATTTAAGAAAATAAAAGCCTTTATCTCGAAGTTCTTTTGCGCGTCCTGACACTTTTTCATTGTCTGAGTGTGTAGTGCGTTGCTGTCCACGAATAATCATCCTGAAATCAGATGTACGACCTGAACCGATATCGGACAACATTTGCTCAAGAGCTAAAAAAGCTGCTGTTTTCTCGGCATCTGAGAGAGCTGTCGATAGTTCAATCTGCCGTTTGTACCGAACACCTGACACGCCAGTAGCGGATACAATCGCACCATTAACAACTTTTGACTCACGCGGTTTTGAGCGAATAGCATCAGCATTGTAGTAGTAGCCTTTAGGCTGTTTTACAAAGTGAAAGATATTTTCATGAACATTGCCAAGGCGATCTTTGCTGTTATCCATTCCTCCCTTTAACTTGTTCCATATCACGCTGTTACGCAGAATCCAGCCTTGATTGTCTACAAGTTCAAAGGCAACGCGCCAAGGTACACCTATTAAACTTTTTCCGTTGTAACTGTCACCAAGATTTAACCAGAAAGAACCTTCATGTTTCAGCACTCGCTTCATTTCAGCGAAAACGGCAGCCAAATGTTTGACAAAATCTTTATAGTCATTTTCCAATCCAATTCCGCCATTTTCATACTCACGTTTGCCCCAATAGGGTGGAGATGTCATCACGAAATCAATGCAGTTATCTGGTAGATCACGCAATATAAATAACGCATCGCCATTTAGCAGCAAAGGATCTTTTTGGATTGTATTTTGATGAGCAGTGAATGCTTGGAAAAAATTATCATTGACGAGATCGTTAGCAGTTTTAGGGTAGTTTTGTGTTGAACGCAAGTTAATTACGGTATAATCCATATCCTTATATTATCTGATAACGTTTGGGTGCGTTACATTGCAGCATTCGCCAAAGGTTTTGCTGTATGCGATCGCAATTCCTGTGAGTCTTGATTTCTAGGCGATCGCTCTTTATATATCGTATATTAGGTATTGGAGCCTAGATCAAATGTCTAGACTTTTAAACTTCATGTAATTACTACAAGAATTTAACCGTGATTACAAATGCTAGTAGCCTTACCCTTGGCGCTCTCCGTCAAACATTTGGCTTGAGACTAGACTCTAGCGATCGCTTTTTTGATGAATGGTTAAATAATGCGCCGACTCTAACCCAGGGGAAACGCATCTAAATTATCTTGACAAAATAATATATTAGTGCATCAA
>NZ_JAYGGY010000031.1:0-38948 GCF_034931625.1 Anabaena cylindrica UHCC 0172
CCCAACCCCCTCATCGCTTGCGGGGAGGGGGCTAAGATGTACCTCATAAGAGCGGTTTCCGCTGTAAATATAAACCTCATCCACAAATAGAAATTTGACAGACCACTAGGCTCTGCCTCTAATCTCATTGAAGGCATAGCCTTCTATAATTCATTCCCAGCCAGAGACTGGGAACGAGATAACTTGAGTTCCTTGCGGGATAGAGGTTTTACGTTAAGTTGACACCAATGGTGCTGAATAATTTTATTTCTGCTACCGCAGTCTTTTAGTAATGACGCAAACAGAGATAAATGATTATGACTCAAACAGCACCAAGACAAAAGATAAAGACTGCAAAGCAGACGAAACAAACAAGTGTTGCTAATCCTGAAATAGACAATGAAGTATCAACAAATGTCACAGAGATACCTGGAGTTAAAAAGAATAAACCTACATCTGCAAACCATGATACACCAATTGAACCTATTCAAAAGAAGCGAAATAAGAAAAAAAATACCAACTCAAAGTTAAACTCTCCAATACCCAGAGAATTAGGCATGGAGGTAATATGTGAACAAGCTAAATTTTACGATGCCCTCTTTTTAGTGAATTGTGCTACTCCAGCTAAACCTAGTCATCCTATTCTTGCCAATGTCCTCATAATTGCAGATGTGGAAACACAACAGATACATCTAACTGTCACAGATATAGCATTAACAATTCAAGCAAGTTTTGCAGCCCAAGTGTTATTAAAGGGTGAAATTACTGTACCAGTGCAAATTTTATTGGAGATAGTCAAGCATTGCCCTAATGGTACTATTTCTCTGAATAGTCAAACTCAAATTACTCAATCTACTGATGATGATAAGCAAACAGAAATCTGCTCTTTGTGCTTATCTGATGCCGATGGTAAGTATGAAATTAGAGGCATTAGTGCTGAAGAATTCCCACCTACTAACATAATTGATGCTACTCCTGTGTCTTTAGCAACAACAATTTTCAAAGATGGTTTAAAAGGTGTGCTTTATGCAGTTAGCACTGATGAAAATAAATATATCTTGACTGGAGTTCATCTCCAACTGGCACAGGAGAAGTTAAAGTTTATTGGTACTGATGGGCATCGAGTTGCTATTACTGAACTTTCCACTCAAGGAATTGGCAGAAAACCTCGTCAACAAGTTTCATGTCAAGAAGTTCCATCTGAGGAAATTATGCAATTTACTCTGCCTGGTCGTGTGGTGAGAGAAATAGCCCGTAACTTAAATGATGATGTGGAATCTATTAATCTCCTGTATGATGCCCAAAGTAATCGCTTGGGTTTTGCTTGGCAAGATGTCGTTCTTAGCTGTCAAGTTTTGGAAGGAATTTATCCTGATTGTGAGCAATTATTAGCTAAATTCAGCTTTGAGAAAGAAGTAATTTTAGAAAAAGCACCGCTAGTCAAAGCACTGGAACGGTTATCTGTGTTAACTGATAAGAAAGAGAAAGGAATTTATTTGCAGTTTGATGGAAATTTACAACAGTTACGGTTATCTATTGAACGAGAATTTGGCAAAGGTGATCAGGTGATTGTTGCTAATGTACCAACAGAAATGATGTTGAATATCCAGTTTAATCTCAAGTATTTGATAGAAGCTGCTAAAGCTATTCCTAGTTCAAGTATCAAAATGCACTTGCAGCAATCGGATCATCCGGCTATGTTAGTACCTGATGGAGATAGAGCAAATCCAGAAGTGGAAATGTTTATGCGTCATTTCTTACTACCATTGTATACTCCACAGCAGTAAATAAATAAAATACGGCGTTAGATCATGTCCGGCTAATTAGGGCTTGCTGAAGCTATTTGTGCAAAAAACGGAAAATCCTTCTTTCTCCCCCTGCTGCCTTAATGATAAGTGTTTAACCGGACACGATATTACTCCCTTTGTGGAATGAATGGCTACAAACATTGAAACTTTGTTTGGCAATAAGTCTCAAACTATTGTGGAGGAAATACACCAAATAGCCAAAAACACCAGCAAAATCGGATATAACAACACCCCGTAAAACTCCTAAAAGTCCTTTTTGATATACGTTTGAGGCTATTTTATTGGAGTATTTCGCCTCAGTCCCAAACCAAAATGTCCACAATTTGTGGACACGCACATACAGCAGCGGTCACAAAGTGCTACCCTAACACCTAACATTGGTATAATCCTTGTGGTGTAAGGCTTTGTAGCTAAATTTTGTACTTCATTCGTTGTTTGCACAAATCACAAGAAAACTGTAATCTCATGTCCAACTAATTCAAAATACCCGGTGTTAACTTTGTTACAACTAGGTGTTTTTTATCTGACTTCAAATCAGCCATTGTTCTTGAAAAATTTGGTTAGCAGTTAAAGACAACTGTAGATTATTCACAAGCTTAAAATAAAATCTCACCCCCTTAACAGGGGCAAGAGCGACGAATTAAGATGAATAAATCCTATGTCTACAGTCGCTCTACATCAAAAATATCGCCCCCAAACTTTAGCCGAATTGGTTGGACAACCCTACATTAAGACTGCTCTAACTAATGCTATCAAACACCTGCAAATTGCCCCAGCTTATTTATTAACAGGTTCTAGAGGTACAGGTAAAACTTCGACTGCACGCATATTTGCCAAATCTCTGAATTGCCTCAACACTAAAAAACCAACTGATAAACCTTGTGGAATTTGTCAATCTTGCCGTTCAATTGAAAGTAGCAATAGTTTAGACGTGAGTGAAATTGATGCTGCTTCTAATAATGGTGTAGATGATGCCCGTGCTTTAATTGAACGCTGTACTTTAGCACCAATAGCAGGACGTTATCGAATTTTTATTCTTGATGAATGTCACTGCTTAACCGGCAATGCCTTCAATGCTTTACTCAAATGTATTGAAGAACCACCACCTCATGTTGTCTTCATTCTTTGCACCACAGAACAGCACAAGGTTTTACCTACCATTATCAGTCGTTGTCAGGTGTTTAATTTCCGCACTTTATCAATTCAAACAATTGTGCAGCATCTCCGTATTATAGCAGATGCAGAATCTATTTCTATTAATGAAGAGGCACTGATTGCGATCGCTCGACTGAGTAATGGTGGTTTACGGGATGCGCTACAATTACTCGGTCAAGCCAGTCTTTTAGATGTAGATATCACTGCTCATCATGTCATGGAAATCGTTGGTGGTGTCACAGAAGCAGAGCTAATGGCTATTTTACAGGCTATCTCTACCAACAACACTTTTAACTTGCTGCAAGTTGCTAGAGTTTTGGTAGACTCTGGGAAAACGCCCAAATTGATTATCTCAAATTTACTGCAAACATACCGAGATTTACTGATTATCAAGTCTGCACCGCAGGAACAAGCTTTACTAACTGGTTGTGTCAGTTATACCCAACTCAAAGCTTTTGCCAAACACTGGAACTTTGAGACACTGAATTTATCTTTAGCTGAGTTACAAAAAGCGGAAAATTATCTGCGGTATACGGTAAATGCGGCGGTGTGGCTGGAGGTTTGTTTACTCAATTTGCTGCCTGGTTTATTGCCTGGGGGTGCAACGAAGACGGTAAATGTGAAACCTGGGCATGATGGCAAATTGTTACCAACTTATGGCACGTACACCATCAACAAGGTAACTGATAAACCTGTGGATGATCCAGGTAAAGATAGCTTGTTACCAGCAGTTGCAACCAATACCGCTAATGCTTCTAATACTGCTAATTTAGCGCAAATATGGCAGCAGGTGATGGATAAGGCTAAACCCAACCATCAAAAGCTGTTGGCTCATGCAAATCTGGTAAAATTGCAAGGATCTAAGGCAATTTTAGAGGTGACACCAGCTTACCTGCAAAAGTTTGAGAATAGCAAAGAGGCGATCGCTAAAATGCTGCAACGAGCTACCCAAAGTCCCAAACCTCTAACTGTGTTGATTAAAACAAGCAATCACAATCATAATGGAAGGGTGAAAGCATGATTGTCTTACTCACTGGTGATGACCAACACGCGATTCAGTCACAGCTAAACCAGTACAAAGCAGAAATTGATTCTCAATGGCTGACTTTATGTTATCACCGATTTTCAGATAATCAGCTTGATAAAGCTTTGAGTGTGGCTCGTACTCGTTCCCTGACTGGTGGTAAAAAACTGGTAATTGTGGAAAATTGCCACCTCAAGCAGTGGGGTGATACGGAGTTGGAAACCTTGCAACAGTTGGTGCAAGTGCCAGATTCAACTATTTTGGTGTTTGTGGCTAATAATGTAGATAAGCGGCTAAAGGTTTACAAGCATTTGGTCAAATATGGGAAGTTGTTGGAGTTTTCGTTGATACCACCTTGGCGGCATGATTTGATTGAACAGGCGATAGTTTCGCTTGCTGCAAGACTCTACACGAATACCACAGATAATGCTGTTACAGCTAAGAAAATTAAACTGCTGTTGTCAGAGGAGGCAGTGACATATTTAGCACAAGCTATTGGTAATGATATGACCCGTGCAGCTTCTGAATTACGCAAACTGTCTATCTATGCTCAGGGTAGAAAATTAGAGCTTGCGGAGGTACAGGAGTTAGTGCCATGTCAAACTCAGAATAGCCTACAATTGGCTGCGGCTATGCGTGAAGGAAAAAGCCATCAAGTTTTGCAATTGTTGGATGATTTACTGTCTCGTTCTCAACCTTTAATGGTGATTGTCAGCACTATTTTAACGCAGTTTAGAACTTGGTTATGGGTGAAGTCTGCGATGGTTTCTGGGGTGAAGAAAGATGGTGAATTAGCTCAATTGTGTAATATCAGTAATCCTCATCGTATTTACTATTTGCGTCAGGAGGTAGCGAATACAAGTATCAATGCTTTGGCTAAAGCGGTGACTATGATTTTGGATTTGGAGATGTCTATTAAGAGGGGTGCTAATGGTAGGGATTTACTAGTGGTGATTCTTGGTGTTTGTAGGTTGTTTCAGGTCGTTTAATTAGGGGAAGTTGAGGGATAATTTTGGATTTTGGATTGGATGTTTGATGTCTGTCTAAAATCCAATTTCATTGTAATAATATTAGTAGCAAGCAAAAAGTTTACAGGTTATGTTTCTCCTTTAAATATTTTCTTTTAGCTTGATCTGAATCCTTACATTTTGTGGAACAAATGGAGCATTTTTAACGAAACTCTGAAAATACTTTTATCCGAGATTTTTTCTTTGAGTTTGTATGCTCGCATAATATTTTTATTACGGCAGTGAATTATATTAATCTGGTTATTTCATCGTTAAACAATTCATCTATTTTATTTGGATCAGAGACTAATGTACTACGCTCATCTCGAAAAGTTCGATTAGGATCACCTTTAAATGATAGCCAGTTAAAACTACCTACAATCGCAAACCTTTGATCTGAAATAAGAATTTTACAGTGAGTATCTCCTAATCGTTTGAATACTACATTATCTGGATAGCGTTTAGCTAATTTTTGTATAGCTTCTTCTGCTTTAATATCGTAATCTCTCCTATCTTCTTCGTCTTTATCTCCATAACCATAACCAATAAAAACTTTTACTCCTCTCCTTACCAATTTCTCCAATTGATTAACTAACCACTGATTAGTAGCAGTTGCTCTAATCCAAGGTGAAATAATTAAAAGTCGTTTTTGACTATTTTTAAGTGCTTCTTCAAACAGAGGTCGATGGTCATAAGTTTTAATAAAACGAATTGGCGTTGAAGATATTAGTTGTTCTAATTGTTCTTGCAATTGCTTAATTTGTTCTAAAGCATTATTGAGCTTTTCTTCTAAAGCCACTTTTTGTTCATCGTCATTAACTTTTTCAAGAGTTTGACGAGTAGAATCTATGTCAGTTTGAATAATGTTAGTTCGATTATTTATTTCTTCTCTAACAGAATCAATTTGTTTTTCATATTCTATTGCTAGAGTAAGAAATTCATCGCCAAACTTTTCCTCTGCTAGAATTTTTGCATATCTAATCTGAGTTGAAAAACTTTCTTTTAGCTGTTTAATAATACGGTCTTTCTTCGGACCTTTGGAACGAGTAAAAGCAGATTCATGTACTTCAGAAATTCTTCCATCAATTGCAAAAGTGATTTGCCAATCATTCCCTTGCTTCTGTTTATAAACCAGTGCTAAAGCAGGTTGAAAAAAATTGTCTCTACGTTCAATTTTTTTTAATCCTATAAAATCTCTTTTAAAATCTCTTTCTTCTTCTTTTTTGCGCCTACCGTCTTTTTCATTTTCTTTTTCTTGAATAATTTTCTCTACATCTTTCAGATTCAGGTCAGCTAATTCCGGTGTTCTCGCTGGATAATAAGGAATCTCTACAATATTATTATTTTTCAAGTTTTTATGACGTAATAAACTTTTATTATCTTCCCAACTTCCGTAGCGGCGAGGTTTCCACAACATTTTGTCAAAATTAATTTGATAGCCCCTTTCTTCAGGAGTAATTATTCTAGCTTCTTCTAAAGTTGTTTTACCTTTTTTTGTTAATTTCCATTCTTGAATAGAAGAACCTAATGAAGCAATTAAATCAATATTTTCAGCCTGCCTTAAATTTATAATTGAGTCTTTAATAATTAATTCCTCTAAACCTAAGAAGTAACTAATTTCTTCTAGCGAAGATAAACCAATATTAATAGCTTTTAAAATAAATTCTTCAATTGGAGGAATAGGCTTACGGACTAGAGTTAAAGCTGTTAAATTAATTTTGGTTACAGGCAAGCCAACTTCAACTACACTAACTAATTCAAATCCAGGACGATTATCATAACGTCTAGCAATTTCATCAGTATCATTTGTATTTTGCGTATCCAATTCATCTAAATTCATGATTTTACCTCGAATAAAGAACAAGATTCTGAGTGAGATTCAATATGGTTAAGGACAGTATGTAAAGGATTATAATTAAGAGAACGACAAAAGTTATGATCTCCTACAATTATCAAGCCAACTTTTCCTCTTGATAATGCTACATTCATTCTTTCTGTATCTCTTAAAAATCCCAAAGATGCTTTTTTATTAGAACGAGTGATTGAGTAAATAGCAATATCAGCTTCCTGTCCTTGAAATGCGTCAACAGTATTATATTTGATTGTTAATGCTTCCCAATTACTTAACTCAGAATCTAGCTTTCTCTTAAATAGCTTTAGTTGTGCTGAGTATCCAGTTAAAACAGCTATACCATATTTTTTATTAACTGTAATTGCCATTTTATTTATTTGTTCTAGAATTTTAAGAATTACGTTTACTTCAGCCATATTGTTATAGCTTCCATTTGCTGCTTGTTCTCTACAATCAGGTAGTTTACTAGTAGTAAACCAAGTCACAGGTTTAGGTATTACCTGAGTCAAATCATTGTCTAAATCATCTCTAGCACTTTCAATCTTACCTTGATAAAAACATTCGCTAATTAAATTACCAATAGGTGCAACCATCCGATGTTGAATAGTTAAAATTTTGCGATTACTATCGGGTAAAGTTTTGAGTAAATAAGCAAATAATGTCTCCTTAATTTCCTCTGAGTCTAAATTATATTTATTGAGGAAATCAAAGTTACGACTTGCTTCATCTTGAAAGGGAGGAAGCTGTTTAGTATCACCGACTAAAATCCAACGATGTGAACGCGCAATAGGAACAAGAACTTCTGTAGCTGTTGCTTTAGATGCTTCATCAATAATACATAAATCAAATTCTATTTCTGGAATGCTTCTTGCAAGTCCAATACAAGTTCCTGCAACCAGTTGTGCTTGTTTTAAAAAAGCTGTATTAAATCTATCACTATCAGCACGTCCAAATATATCAAACCAATCTTGCTGAACTTTCATTAATGTTCTGAGTTTTTTAGCTTCAGGTTGATTTGGATCTATTAAAATGTTTTCATATCCCTCTAGTTCGGATAGAGACATTTTGAGTAATTCTTCTTCATCAATTTGACTAACTTGATGTAATTCTTTTACTGTATCTTTTCTTTGATCACGAATTTCTTTAGTTTTGTTTTCTAACCCCTTGATTTTATCATTAATGAATTCCCATTCACGGTTTATATCATCAGGTAAATTCTTATGTATTTCAGCTTTTAAATCATTAAAATTATAGTTTTCAAAATAGGCTTTTAATTCCTCCCTTTGAGTTATTTCATATTGTTCTTGCTGAAAAATTTCAATTTCTTTTTTTAACCTATCTAATTCCATCAGTGCTTCTCTTAATTTTTGAAAAAGATTAGCCATTGTTATTTCTTGTGGTGATAAATTGTGTTTTTTAGACCAATTCTCCAGAAAACCTTGACTTCTCCTAAAAACTTCACTTTTCCAATGCTCTATTTGTTCTTCTAGTAGAAGATCATGAATATTATCTGCAACTTTTTCATGGTTGCCAATACGTACCATTTTTAAAGCCGGATTTTGCTTTTTAATTCTTTCTAAAGCATTATCTAAGGCAACATGAGTTTGTGAAGTGAGTAAAATTCTTGCTTGAGGATTAGCTCGGATAGTTTGTAAAATAACTTCAGTAATAAATGTCGTTTTCCCAGTGCCAGGAGGTCCTTCTACGACTAAAAAATCTTGTGTTCCAAGTGCTGCTTCAACTGTCTCTTCTTGAGACTGGTTAAGACTTTGAATAAACTTAATATTCTCTTCGGTAGTAGGTGTTTTAACTTCTTGAGGTGTAATTAATAAAGAACGAATATCTGAACGAGCAGCACGATCATATTTAATTGCCTCTAAAGCATTTTTCTGTTGCCTTAAAGCATATTCAGCAGCACGAGTGTCAAAACGTAACTCCCCAGATTTAGGTAATCTTTCAGGATCGCCATAATTAATATAAAGAGTTAATTTATCTTCTTTTACTTCTTCTACATTTCCACTTAATAAAGTACGGTTATTGACAATAACATGGCGTGGTTGTTCAACAAGATTTTCATCAGTAATTGAAGCTAAAGTAAAAATAGCTCGATTTTCTTGGCGGGTGACTTCGATATAGTTAAGCGGTGCTTGATGTTCTTTTTCCCAGTCTGTTTTTGCTCTAAGGATATTTTCCCAATTTCTAAATAATCTTTGTTTTTCTTCTTCAGCCTGTTTTTGTCTAATTTCTGATTCATATTCTTCAATCAATAATTTAAGATTGCTAATAACTGTTTTATCTTCAAGTCTATTTGAAGAATTACCAAATTTAAAATTATAAGGTGGATGCCAATAACGATTACGATTTTCTTCAAGTATAGAACTAGAAAGATTCATTACATTGAGAATAACTAATTTATCTTGATCTCGCTCATCAATTTTGACATGATAGCTGTAATCAGTTCCAAATATTTTATATTGATTCTCTTCATATTTATCTTCTCTGTCTACTGAATTACGTTTTTCAAAACGACACATCGCACATCCACTATTCAAATCTTGAAGAATAATTTTCTCGATTTCATTATTATGATCTGCTTTTAATTCATCAGCAATCTTATCTATCCTTGAAGTTAATTTTAAGTAACAGCTACCTTGTCTTACTTGGTATTCTTTTTTTCTTTTTTCTTGAATTGCTTGAATTTCTACTAATAAGACTTCAGCATTATGTTGACGTTCGGAAGGTTCCAAAGATACAGAACGCTCAATTATTGCAATAATTTCAGGTGATGCGTCAAACTGTTTTATTGCTTGCTTGATAGTATCATAAGTAGTCAGTTCTACCTCAGTTAAACATTTCAGTATTAATACACCAAAGCTAAAAACATCACGAGTATAGGTATAAGAACCATCATCTTCTTCTGGAGGACTATAAGGACGAGAAACAAATTCTCTTAAAGTAACTGTAGGTTGTAAATAGCGCTTTACTTTAGAAATTCCAAAGTCAGCCAGTTTGATAATTCCTTCAGTATTAATTAATATATTATTAGGCTTAATATCACGATGAATACATTCTCTATTATGAGAAAAAGCTAAGGCTTCTAATAAGGGTAATCCAACTCTTTCCCAAAATTCATCCCATCCTGCTAATGGTGATTCTTTTAAGCTTGTGGCTAAGTTGGTTTCCATCCATTCAAGCACAAGGAAATTATGCCCTGTTTCTTCATCTAATCCTGAGTCAATCAATTGAACAATTCCGGGATGTTTTAACTCTTTAAGAGCAGAAACTTCGCGTCTAAAAGATTCATCTGTAATTTCTTGTTCGATTTGTCCATTTTCAAATATTTTTACCGCCACTAGATTATCGTTATTTATGTCTCTTGCTTTATAAATTTTAGCCATACCTCCTGATTTTGGATTAGGCATTAAGGTGTATATTCCATTGAATAGGCGAGCTTTCATAATTTTTGAGTTTATGTAATTTTATGTTTAATAAATTAAATTATACCTTAATTGGTTAAGGTATTCAAGGAATCCATATTTTTTGACTCTGCCAGTATGTATTCTGGTGTAATATTTTTACTATTGATGTACAAGCAATATGTATCCTAACTCATTATCACTCCCCCAATGGGGGATTTATGAGGGCAATGTTCAAAAAACACCACCATGAACACCCCCAATTACAGCTTATTACTACAAAGCCTGTGGACACCACCTACCACACCCATTCCCGAAAATTCCCACACAAATAATCATCCCCCAGAACCAACAGAAATCACCGAATTTCTAGGAGAAGAAATACTCTATCAACAAACAATTCCCGCCACCGAACCTAACCTCAAAACCATCCCCAATGACCTACCAAAACAACTAATCAAAGCCCTACAATCATTAGGAATCACCCAACTTTACTCCCATCAAATTAAAGCCTTAGAAGCAATTAGAACAGGTAAAAGTTTCATCCTCACTTCCCCTACAGCCAGTGGTAAAACCCTCAGCACATACCCCGGCATTATCGAAGGTTGCATCAATCAAGAACACCGAGCTTTAGCATTTTATGGACTGCGAGCTTTAGCACTTGACCAATTCCATAAAATCTCACAATTACTTTCTACCATACCCCCAAAATATCGCCCAGTCTTAGCCATGATCACAGGAGATGTTAAATCAGCAGAAAGAGAACAAATCCTTGCCAGTGAACCCCATATATTAGGTGTCACTCCCGAATTAATTCATTTCCAACTCAAACAAGTTTGGAAATCACCAAATTGGGCAAACTTTTATCAACGATTACGCTACATCTTAATTGATGAAGCACACACCCTTTCCGGTAGCTATGGCGCAAATATGGCTTGGTTAATTCGCCGCATTAAACTAGCAGTAGATCATTACGGTGGTGACTCCCAAAAACTGCAATTTATCTTCCTCAGTGCTACTTGTGGAAATCCTAAACAATTAGCTTTAAAAATCTCCGGTTTAAAACCTACTAAACTCAATCCTAAACCCTTAATTTGGCTTCGTAAAAGTGGCGCAGCTTCACCACCCAGACAAGTAATTGTCACTCAACCAAGTTACAATTTAACTGCTGACACAGCCAGAATAATTCAATTTTTACTCAATCAAAATAAATCAGGAATCGCTTTTTGTAACTCCCGGCGGAGTGTGCGAGAAGTCACAGAACTGTTAAAATCAAACCAAGTCACCGCATTTTACAGTGGCATTACTGCCGAGCGTCGAGCCGAAGTAGTTAATCAACTTCAATCTGGTATAATCAAGTGGATAATTGCCACAGAAGCCTTAGAAGCAGGAATAGATTTACCAGAATTAGAATGTTGTGTATTGCGTGGCTGGCCTGGTTCTAAAATGGCATATCAGCAACGCAGTGGTCGAGCCGGACGTTCTCAACCAGGAATAACAGTGCTGCTTCCCAATGCTTTCAATCCCATAGACTGTTATGTGGCAGAACATCCAGAAATGCTAATATCTGGAGAATCTGAAGAAGTGTTTTTTAATGACGAATATCCCATCTTTGCAGCCAAACATTTGATGTGTGCAGCCGCAGAAACAGGCATTCCCACTAACAAAATTAAACACTATTTTGGTGCAGCCGCTTTTGATGTCGCCAAACTGTTATTAGCCCAAGGACATTTACACAAAGGTAAAAATGGTTTATGGGCTAAAGGTTATCCCCATAAAGATGTTAATTTTCGGGGTGGTTTATCGCAAACAACTATCAAATTAGTAGATGCAATTTCTGGGGAAGAATTAGAGGAAATATCTGAAGATATCGCTCATCGAGAAGTGCATCCCCAAGCCATTTATAAACGCCAAAATGCGAAGGGAGAAATGTTGACTTATCAATGTATTTCCTTAGACCTTAACAGTAAACGAGCGATTTTAAAACAAACAACAGATAAGGCAATTTTTACAGTTGCAACTACTGTATCACAAACCAGTAGTTTAACTGTGTTAACTGACCCAGTAAATTTACCATTGCTGTTTTCTCCAGATGGTATAGAAGAAAAGAAACAGGGGGAAGAGGAACAAAAAATAAAGGGGAAAGTTTCGCACAAGACTGACATCGTAGTCATAGGAAAATCTGTGAAGGAGGAACAGAGAATAAAGGAGAAAATTTCGCACTCTGCACCTTTGCTTGAAGTGGAAGAATGTCAGGAATACTTAACCCTAGAACTGAGTTTTGGTGAAGTTAAACACATTACCAGTGGTTACAGTTTAATGACCCAAATTTACGAGCAGACTTGTTTGAATAAACGCTGTCTCAACTATAAAGAACCCTTACCTCAACAACCGCGTTGTCCCCTATGTCGCAAACTCACCCGCAAAGCTGTAATTGTTAAAACCCTATCAGAAGCCAAGTTTGAGCAACCATTTCGCACCCAGTTTTCCGCCCCTATGGTGAAAGTAACAATTAACTCAAGTGCGCGAGAATACATCCAACAGTTTGCTAAAGAAACTAGAACCAGTTTAACCCGCAGTCAAGAACCGATACCTTCTGGTTATCAACAGTTGTGGGAATATTCCAGTCCCTTCATTGCTATCCACAGCTTTGGACATCAAATTATGAGAGCATTACAGCTTGTAGCTAGAGTTGACCCCAAACAGGTGAATTTTACTGTGGTGAAGGAGTTAGAGGAAAATAACAATTACACTGGTTACTTCTATGATACCAGTGATGGCGGCAATGGTGCGGCTGAAGCTGTGTTTAAACATCTGCCAAAACTTGCTAGTGTTGGTAGAGCGATCGCACGAGATTGTAATTGTCATACTGGCTGTGCTAAATGTTTAATTCAACATGGTTGTCCTGATGGGAATACTGCTTTATTGAAGCAGATGGGGTTAGTGTTGTTGGATGCAGTTGCTAGACCTGAAACATAGCATTTTGAGTTGTTAAATTTGCGAAAATACCTACCCTTAACAACGTACTCATAGGGTAGGCTTTAAAAAAGCTATTATAGGTTAAAATAACAAACCTTTCAATTTATGGTTTTTATGAACGAGAATTTAGATAAAAAACAAACCCGCTTTCAACTCAACAATATACAAAATCGCTTAGGACATATAGCGGCTAATCTAGCACGGATTAAGTCATTTTCTCAAATTGCTTATAAAGAAGCGGTGAAAAGTATAATTTCAGAAACAAAATTGTTTATTGAGTGGACAGCAGCCGAAATAGAACCTGTTCAAGCTGAGGAATTAGTAAATATTCAAGTTCAACTAGCGATGTGGGAATTAACTTGGGATGACATTTGGGCAGATGAAAAAGTGCGTACTGAAGTTGCAGAACAATCTGGTATTTGGTCTGAGCGAGTTTTAAATATGTCGGGTTTGCTATCTGGATCTATCGCATAATCAACTACCCTAACTGATGCTGATTTATTGGTTATTTGCTGAAAAACATCTATGAAAATACTAAAAAAAATATTTGCAGGTTCATTCTTAGTAATTGGTCTAGCTATCCTATTACTAGGCACTATAGACTTAATTGATTCTAAGAAAACTAATGAAGATAAAGAAGGGGCATTAGCAGCAATAGTTGTAATTGGCCTACCATCAACAGCTATAGGAACATGGATTATCTGGAGTTTACGCCAACAACACCAACAGAAACTTAAACAATTTCAGTTAGAAAGAGAGCAACTGTTTCTCCGGTTATTACAACAAGAAGAAGGAGAAATTACAATTACAAAATTTGCTTTGGCTGCTCAAATATCTATTGAAGAAGCCAAACAATATTTAGACGAAAAAGCCAAACAACTTAATGCTAATTTTGAAACCAGTGACAAAGAGGGAATTATTTACAAATTCCCTGAATAAATGAGATCCCATGCCAAATTAGTTAGAAAATTAAGCAAGATTAATCAAAATACAGCACTTTGCTCAACTATTTGGTACAAAACGAAATCCTATAACCCTTGTGCCATAAACTTTTTGGATATTTAGGTGTAGTAATTTAAAAAGAAAAGTGCTGTAATTAATTTGCAGCTAACCGCTGCTTGGGAGAGATGTAATTTTCTCCAAACCATGCCTATAATCAATCTTGCTGATATTCAACAAATTAATAAAACTCAGCAACAACTTTTATTCCCTTATCAAAAACATCATTCAAATCACTCTGAATTTGATTCTATTATTGCAGCTAACTTCCATTTGCTGATGAAACAATTATTTTTACAACTACCTGTAAAACCTTTATTAAATGCCCATCCTCAAATTGCTCAATGGGTTGCTCAAGTACAGGAACTTGCACCCGAAATTTTTCACGCCCGCAAAAAGTTATTAGTTGATAATCCAGTCATTGCCCCTCTGACAATAAATAACGAGAATTACTTTATTCAAGTCACCACAAATATAGCATTTAAACAAGGTATTCCCAGAATTTATGAATGGGCTGTGCGTCATCCTCAGTTAAGCTGGCAAGACCGAGTAAAATTGTGGACTACGACTATTCAATACTCAGTTATTCCTAACCAAATGCAGCTTGTGATTTTAGCATTAGACCCCGTGAAACCAGCCCAAAGATTAAATATACGTTGGAACAAGAAGTATCATCGGCAGACTGAAAGATGGTTAATTAAACTCCTGAATCAACCTCAAGAAAATGATGCCCAATCAAATCAAATAAATCAGGAAATACCGTCATCAATGATAAATTTAGCTGATATTTCTGAAGTCAGTATTTAAGAGGCTAATGCCTCTCTCATTGGCAGATATAGATAGATAACAATAAATGCCAATGAAACTCAAATCTTATGAACATGGCTGGCTGCTACCAGAATTACTCAATCTAGACGATAAATATCAAGGTAGATGGGAACAATGGCGTTGGACAATAGAAACTGGGGAAATACCTAAAGACATCCCACACACTGAGTTTTTAGACTTAGGAAATCCTCAAGCTTTGCAGATGGTAAAAAACTGTTTGCAAGCTATTCCTCAAGGAAGTTGGGGTAGTCATTCCAGATTTATTCCCTATTTCACAGATTACTTACTTTATGCTTTAGGACATCCCAGTATTACTACAAATCCTCCAGAACCAGAAGGATGTGCTGGTGCAGAAAATCGTCTTATAAAAGCATTGGAATTAAAGCTTTTAATCACCTGTCCCTTTGATTATTTAGGACATTTATTAGCGATTGAAGGTTACGGAAAATCAAAAGCTAAATTCTATCCTACTCCAATTTGGACCGCTAGAGCAATGGCTGTTACAGCCGTTTCTAGTGCTACTGCTGCACCACCTTTTCATGTTTATGAACCAGCTATGGGTACAGGCAGATTAGCCTTGGAAATGTCTAACTATGCTGTTAGTTTAACAGGTTGGGAATGGGATGTACTGCTAATAAAGATAGCGAGTTTGAATTTTATGCTTTATGCTCCCTATTTCGGATTACCTATTCCTAGTTTGGGTGGAGATTTGGTCATTGGTAATACCCTAACTGGTAGAGGTATTTCTTTTATTCGACCAAATTTAACTTATGAAATTACCCCATCAATACCTCAGCATCAACCATCTAATAACTTGGTCATTAATGGTATCAAATACGAAAAGAATCAAACAGGAAATCAGTTGCAAGGAAGTTTATTTTGATGAAAATAAAAATTAATGCTTGTCAACAAATAATAGCTTGTTGATTAATGGTATCAAATACGAAAAGAATCAAACAGGAAATCAGTTGCAAGGGAGTTTATTTTGATGGAACTTGAAATTAATGATTGGAAACAACTGTTTGAAATTTCCGCTAGTCATTCTCCTCTAACAATTTCTTTACCTACTATAGCACTTGCTAATCCTCCTTATTGCAAAATTAATTCTATCTCAGATTCAGAACTATCTCGATTTGAAATGGCGTACAAATGGAAAGAACAAGAAAATGGCAGTTACATTATCACATCCAAATTGAGAAACCAAATAGAGCAGGAATGCTTGTTTGTAGAACAATGTTTAAGACAAGTACAACCTGGTGAAATAGTCTGTGTTTTACTATCTAATGGCATTCTTTCTTCATCTCAGCAAGCATATTTTCGCAGATGGTTATTAGAGGAAATGGCTGTGTTAATTGCTTCTATTCAGTTACCTCCAGAAAACTTTCAGGTAGAATGTGAATTAGGAATTGTTACTAGCTTTTTAATTCTGAAACGTAAAGGTGGTAATTTATCAGTACCAGAGGACTATCCTATCTTTATGGCAGTTGTAGAGAAGATTGGTTTTGACAGTCGTGGTCGTCGGCTGTTTCGTCCTATAACTAAGGAACAAGAAAAACAAGAAATTGATAGTGATTTACCAATAATTGTAGAGGAGTTTAAACAGTTTATCAAAGAGGAGATAATCCCATGAAAAAACCAGATAAATATCGTCAAATCATCCAAGAATTATTAACAGCCCATGCTACCCCAAATGAGCCAAATATTGAATGTCAACTCATTTTTGATTCAGAACATGACCACTATCAACTTCTAGATGTTGGTTGGCAGGACTTAAATCGCATTTATTCCTGTTACATTCATTTAGATATTAAAGATAACAAAATCTGGATTCAGCACAATATGACGGAAGCTGATATTGGTCAAGAGTTGGTGGAAAGAGGAGTTCCAGCTTCAGATATTGTTTTAGGCTTGCATCCCCCTTACAAACGTCCTTATACCAAATATGGAGTTGCTTAGATTAAAGTTGAAAAATAGGCACAGTATCCTATAGCTTTGTAAAATCCACCAGCTTCCTATCATTGTAACCCTGGAGTTTGATAAACTCGTGTTGTAAAATTCTCCAAAACATCAGGTTCTTGATGATTACTAGATTCCTGTACTGTCGCCACATCTTCATCTGGTAATGGCAACATCCGTCCTGCTTCTTCAATGCGGTCATACAATGCCTGTGTCAACATTTTAAGATCAGGAATTGTTACCTGACTTTCTAAAGCCAATCTAACTTGTGTGTCCCAAAGTGCTTCACTTTCTTTAGCCCGTTTTTCATCTGTTTTCGACACAGGAATAATTAAAGGATAGGGAATAGAAGCTTGTCCGCCGGAACTGTAACCAGGACTGGTAATTACACATTTACCTTGGGGAAACTTGAGAATTTCATCAGCACTGATAACAGGCATTTTTTGTAAATTCTCACTCCAGCTAATGGAACGGCTCATTTGTCCACCAAGAGTTCGCCCAGTAGTCCGATTTTTAATCAGCACTTCCTTTTCGCCGTAACGCTTTGAGTAATCCTCAGCCGTTTTGTAATTACCAGGATTGAACAAAACATGGGTACTACAAGCTGATGCGATAGCACTCCCCATTTTATCCCCGTAAATATCATAAAGCTGCTCTAAACTTTGGATACCTAAAATAAAACAAGCACCATTAGAACGGTATTCATTAATCCACTGTGGTAGTCTATCCAGCTTAATTGATGGTAATTCATCCAAAGAAATAATCAACGGGTCTTTACGGGGACGGCTCAAATTACCGACAATCATCAAATGCATTGCTGCTGCCAGTAAAGGACCAACCACACTGCGACGTTCATCATCTAGCTTGAACACCACCATTTCTCTACCTGATAGCTGAGTGGGAATATCCGATTGACCGATGAATGCCCGCAGCAAATCAGCTTGAATAAAAGATGAAAAAGTCCCTGCGGCGGTGGTTAAAATCCCGGAAATAGTCTTTTCTGCATCCTTAGCACTCAAAAATTGAATAAATGAGGTGGCAACCCATTCATCTAAGCGTTTGGACTGGACAGCATGATCAAGACGTTGTACCAATTTTGGCAACCGCAACACCGCATACAGCATGGCCATATCTGGGTAGGGTGAACCCTTGACTAACTGTAATAATGCTTTTGCTAACAAATCCCCAGCTTTAGCAAAGAACTCGTCACTTTTACCACCACTAGCAGCATTGCGGTTAATGACTTGACCAATTTCCCCAGCCATTACCCCATCCCGTGCATCACGCATAAAATCCAAGGGATTGATCACACCGCTAAAAGCTTCACCAGGGGCAAATACTCGCACTTTGTAGCCATAACGTGCTGCTAGGGGGGCGTGGAGTCGCATTTGGTCGCCCTTCTTGTCGTAGAGTAAAATTGGAAACCCTTGCTGCATGGCACTTTCTAGCATCCGGTCAATGGTTGAGTAAGTTTTCCCAGAACCAGGCGCACCTATTACCAGTGTTCCCCGTTCAGCATGAGGAAACCAAACTGTAGGTGCTGCACCCAGCATGGTTTGCAGGTTAGCCATTAACCCCCGCCACTTACCTTTTGCCCAGTAACGTGGTGTACCAGACCACAGGGTAACTTTATTATGTTTGTGTTCTTGGATTTGCTTAAATGCGAGGTTAGTGGCTGCTAGTTTTTCGCTGACACCGCAGACTGTACCAGTGGTGATTTTGCCTTTACCCGTACCACTGATTTGCAGTAGTATTAAAACTACCAACAGTCCAGCCATCATTGTCCAACCTTGGGGGTTGTTGTACTGTTGAAAGAATTTACCGAAGTCAATATTGGCTAGTGTTGGTTGGTAAGTTGAGACTTCAATTAATGTCGAGTTAGCAGTGATATGGCTGTTTGGTAGATTTTTCTGGTAAAGGTTCATAGCGATTGAATATACGTTTACCAGCAATTTTAGTTACCAAGTCAAAGTTAGGGAATTGACCTTCTGGATATTTTTTTATAGGAATGATTTTTTATGAGAAGATTAGCTGAAAAACCCAGAATTGACACCTAAAAATCCGTTTGGCTGACGCTCACGGAACGCCCAAAAATTTTGAGGTGTCAATAGTAGGGAAGATGAGAAAAAGGAATATTCTGCGTAAATAAAGCTAAATATTTAAATCCTAGCAAGCGAACTGCTTGCAGCAGCGATTTGCTATCGCTACGCTGACCGTATTCCTTACCGGACTGTAGGTATAGGTATCGCTCATTTAATATTTTATTTTCCCCCAAAAATCCCAGATTCCAGTGAGAAGTTGTCAATGTTACCCCACAGTAGTTAATGAAAAGTGGGGTTTTTACTTAATCTAAGACTCTGGTTTATTTTGTAACCATTCTTCTAAATCAGTAACAGAGGAGAAATCTAAGAGTGCTTCACCGAGTAATTCTAATTGCTCAATTGTTAATGTCCGAATTGTCTCAATGAATGATGATTCAATTCCACCAATTCGCCGATTTAGTTGCCGGATAATTAGTTGTTGTTCACCGCGTTCCATTGCTAATTCTTCTGTTGGACTAATGAAAGGCATTTGCTTTTCCTCCTCTAAATGTTTGATTTTAGTTACTAATCCTCGTTGCAATTCTTTGGGTAATGTCATCATTTTATCAATGATTTTAAAAAGTTTAACAATTTGTTCTCTTGTTAAGCCTCGTTCATAAAGTCCTCTAATTAATACCCATTTCCATTGCTCACGTTCTGATAAATTCCCCGTGGTGGCTTTGGTTTTTAAATGCGCCATTACTATGATAGCAAAAGGATTAGGATTAGATTCTAATTCAGTCCACCGTGATTCATAGTCTAGGAGTTTAGCAATGGGGAACTTCAAACTTAATTCGCAATCTAACATAGCTTGATGATAACTGTTAGGTCGCCAAGTGGAACTTGTGTCTCCTAAAATCGCCAGACCCACCACAAATTTATGATACAGGTCAAAAGCTCGGTAATTATAAGTGTACATCCTTTCTTGGAAGTCAACATCATATTGACTCTGAATCTCAATATGAATTAAAATCCATGCTTGTGTTTTATCCAATAACCAAACTTTGTACAGTTTATCTGCAATCCGTTTTTCAGTTGATGATGAAGCTGTAATTTGTTGCAGTTCTTTGTCTAGTGATTCCGGTGGTTTTGTCCAATCAATTGCTTCGTAAGCCACAGGAAAGAAAAAGGATAAGAAACTATCAAAATATTCGTTTAATGCTTCTTTCCAGGATTCGTCATAATTTGCAGTAATTTCATTTTTGGTCATAAAACGCTATGCTAAGAATAGTTATTGCACACTCAGTTTCTTTACTTTGATTTGTTAATATCTACCTAATATTCTAGCATAAAATAATTAATTTGTACTAAATTTAGAGGCTAACGCCTCAGACTTTGGACAATCATATTTATGCAGTCCAATGGTTAAATCAAAAGTTACAAACAACTCTAAATACCCCCATCAATCTCCTCCCAAAACTGCTGCTACTAAACCTAAAACTACCAAAGCCAGAGCAACTGAACCTGATGATTATGACTTTGAAGAAACCGAATTTGAAATAGACCCAGAACTCTTCAATGATCATTATAACCAAGTCCGTAAACCGCTTCTTCCCTATGGCATTGTCGTTAACGATAAACCTGCTGGACTTTTGATTCCAGAAGACCAGTTAGAAAAAGCTGGTTGGCTAGAAATGCCTGAAGAAGATGATTTAACTACTGTCACTTTAACTGAAGATGTTACCGGACTATTAATTACTGAAGGTCGGCTACTGGTTTTAGCTTTTGCACCAGAATATATCCGCTATAAATCAGATGTTGAAGAAGTAGGTGGTTCGTTGGTTGGGCTTTATGATGACTACAGGCATAGTCTTGATAAAAGAACAATGGATGTCTGTTCAGAACACGCAATCATGTTTCTGGATGACAAGAATCAACCATTACATACTACTCCTGTTGTTGTCCGGTTTAAGAATGTAGCTCTCTGGAGTTTTAAATCAGTCCGTGAAGAGTTTTATCGTTCATTAGAGAAAACCTTTGCTGATTATTTCCAAGTACCATTTAGTGGTAAAAGTGATAAATGGCGGAGTTTAGGGGTGCTAGAAATTGAGTTTAGAGCCATTAAAGAAGGTGAAGGTAAGAATAAACATAACTGTTGCAAAACTGTAGCCTACACTAAACCCACAGTTGAAAATTTCCCCCAACTGTATTTAGGTAAAACCACAGCTAAAAGTTTAATTTGGCAACAGCATGATGCTATCGCTGGTTTCAATGAACCACAATCTCTACCTGCTTTACCAGGAGAATCGGTATCTGTAGAGGTGGAAGTTTTACCACCAAACAAGAATAAGAATAAGGGTAAAACTCAAACTGTCCGTAAATCCAAACCAACAACTAAACCACCTCGGAAAATTCAAGTAATTGAAGATGACGATTTCCTTGATGAAGACGACGATTTAGAAACCGATTTGGACGATGATGATTTTGAATTTGACGATGATGACGAATAGTTGAATGTTATCAAATTACCTGGGTTGAACATAAAATCTGCCGTAGTCAAACACTATGGCAGGTTTCTCACTAAAAAAGCTATCTAATATGAAGTTGCATATAATTAGGAGTCTGAAAACCTTGTCAATGCAAGAATCATTCTGTGCAGCTTCATATAAAAATGGTATTAGTCATAAATCATGATGCAGACAATTAATATCATATATAATTAAATAAATCCTATTAATCCTGATGAAAGGAAAAAAGGTACAATTATGCAAATCACTATCGAAATTCCTGAAGATATTGGCAACCAACTACAACATAACTGGCAAGACTTACCCCAAAAAATCTTAGAAATTTTAGCAATAGAAGCTTATCGGAGTGGTATCATGACTGCTGGACAAATTCAACAGTTACTACAATTTGATTCACTTTCAAAAACTCAAGTTTTTTTAAACCCATCTCAGGTTTCTCTAGATTATACCCAAGAAAATCTAGAACAAGTTAAACAAACAAAGATGTTAGCTGATGATGTTAAGGAACTCCAGCAAATCTGTATTGAAGAAGATTATTTCTTAGAAATTTCCTCTCGTCAAGACCGTCCTAATTTGTTTTTTTAATACCTGCAATGACCTTTAACTTTAGTCACGCGCAATATTCGTGATTTT
Organism: Anabaena cylindrica UHCC 0172; assembly: GCF_034931625.1. Classification (GTDB taxonomy): domain Bacteria; phylum Cyanobacteriota; class Cyanobacteriia; order Cyanobacteriales; family Nostocaceae; genus Anabaena; species Anabaena cylindrica_A. The sequence goes on from NZ_JAYGGY010000031.1 coordinate 22,186, forward strand.
GATAGTTGTGCTATCCCCCTTCTTAACCCTTTCACTTAATCTCAAAAATTTTTATAATTTGGGATTTTCTTTCAATGTAGTTGAATTATACTACTAAGTGAAGTGCAGAGTTTGGGTTATTGACTAATAAAAACTGTTATTTGCGTGATTTATTCATATTAACTAAAAGTTGACTATCTGCAACTTGATAACGATTGCCATTAAAACAAAAGTTTAATTGTCGTAATTGCTGTTTTTCTGTTTGCAATACTTTGATACAAGGTAAGGGCTGATGGCGATTTTCTCCTACTGCTAATAATTGATTTCCTGGTGGTAATGTAGGATTTAAATAACTCAAGAATACCTGAGTAATTGGTTGATTTGGTTTGAACCAATAACCAGCATACAGACAACCCAAAGCACCACAAACATCTGGAGTATTAAAGTTGAAAATTGTCAGCTTCCCGTCTTTTCCTGCCACATTTACAGCCAGTATATTGTCAACAGATGCTTGAGGATTCAAGTCTGTATTTTCTACAATTACCTGTTCCACTACAGAACTAGAAACAAGATTAACAGCTTTGTGCCAAGTCACAGTTGCTGCATTCAAACTACATCCTCCTAAACCACAGAGAACAGAAAGCAACAAAAAGATACTTAAACCAACACGAAACCAATGCACCCAATAACGTATTCTCATGGGAGGTTCTGGTAATTGATATATTGTTGTTTTCAGTGGTTGAGACTGAATAGAAGAGGCTGACAAAGAAGAAGCTAACTTGTCTACCGTTGCTTGCTCTAATTGCGTTTTTGAATGCAAGTCAGTATCAGAAAAATCCTTTGTCTCTGGCTCGGAAGATATAGAGGTTGTAGATAAATTAGTCATAAAAACCACGATGATAAGTATGAAAATTGCAACTTTTAAGAGCCTAAAGGAACGATGATTTAAACAAATTTATTTGTTGTGATAATTAATTTATAACAATAGCCACAATTCTTATAAGAGGCTTTCACTTCTGACTCCTGCTGTATTTCATACTTCTAATTACCAATGTTTTGAGCATTACTAATGTATCGAGAAGTTAAACTAGGAGTACAGGTAAACGTTCCATTATCACTGTTATTATTGCCATAAAAAGCTAAAGTAGTTTTGCCATAATCTTTCAGACTAAGACGACCAAAAACATCAGAACTACTAGCATCAACTTTGCTATTATCACCACCAAAATGCTTTTGAGCTACTCGTTCAATCAGCCGTTCACCAGTGAATGATTGTCCTGTAATCGGGTCAATTTCCGTTTGAGTTACTTGAATTTTATTGGCGATATCAGCCATAAATGCCCTATCCTGATCCGCAGGAGGAAAAAACTCAAATAATTCAGCTTCAGTAGGTTGATAACCTTGTTTAACTCGCTCAAGAAACTCTTCTCCTCCAGACTTGGCAGCGATTAACCGCACTGCATAGGGGTTGTAACTCATGAACTGATACCGTCCCAGTCCTCGACCACAATTTAAACCCCCATCAGCACAGGTATGCACACCAACAGCTTGATAATCCCCACCACCAGCACTTTCAATTTCGGCAATGGCGTTTCCTAGTAATGGCAAATTAACACCGTAAAAAGATTGACTGACAATTGAGCGATTAGCACGGGTAAATGTGCAAGGATTAATTTGATTTGTCGCTATGCTACTTTGACTAGGATTACCTTTCACCTCTCTATTTGCACCCGTTGGTGTAGAAGTAGTATTAACACTGGCACCACTGACACTCTGCTCACTTTGGTTGTCCAAATTACCTACAAACATCAGCGCATTCACCTGATAGCTGAAAAAAGGAATCGGTCCGATAAAATAAGGTGAGCAGCCCATCTTCCAAGCGCAGAACCGAAAGTATAAAGCCGTATCAACTGTATCTGCGGTTTCATCTGTTTCCATGACCACAACTTTAAAAGCTTTGCCAAAGGGTAAACGTCCCGTTGGTTCTCGTCCATTGTTAACTGCTTTGAGTATCCCCCAACCTCCCTCAACTTCCTGGTATTTACCGGATATCCATTGCTTACCTTCTAAAGACAAGCGATCGCTCTTACCTACATTTTCCAAATTATCTAGTTCTACATAAGCACAATCTTTTTGAGTACAGGGGACAGAAAAACCTTGCACATCTGAACCAGAAATTGTATTGTTACGGCGATTTTCTGCTATTCCATAAACTGCATCAATTCGCATGACTAAACTACCAACTTCACTGATAGGATTGGGCATCAATCCTAAAGGCACTTGTGCCAATCCAGGAATGTTTTTAACAAAGCTATTCATCCAATTGGTTAAATCTTGAATTGGTACTGCTTCTAAATTAGGAATTGAAGTCAGCGAAAACTTGGACAAGTCAATTTCTCCCAGCTTGATGTTCCCAACTTCATATTGTGTTAACACCTGAGCTAATGTTAAATTCGATGCTTCAATTCCTTGAGTTTTCAGTAAAGTAGCAACAGGTTGAATATCTTTCACTGGTGTTTGAGCTAATTGAGGAACAACTTTAGCTAAATGACTCAATGTTTGTTCTGCAATTAAAGGAAATTCACTCAAAGCAATCTTGTTTAAATCAATAGATGTGATATCTCCAATAGCTTGCAAAGAGAATTTTTCTGCTTGCAAGGCTTCACTGATATCTCCCAACTTCAAATATTCATCAGGAGTCATTCCTACAGTCCAAGTCCGACTCAAATCATAACCTAAAGTTTGGCTATAGGGACTACCATCAATTGCCCCCGATTGACTGATACCTGGTAGTTGATTAAGAGAAATGCGATTCCAGTCTGGCAACAAAAGTTTGTTAGCAGGTAATCGAGATTGACTATTAGCAACTTCTACAATTCGAGTGGGCAGATTGCGATTATTCAATGTACTGTTAGCAGCTTGCACAGTAACACTGTAGATAATAAAACTGATGACAATGAGCAAAAATATCCATCTTTTTGAATTGTTCATAATTCCAGGTTTTTAAATGACGACAACTACACCCCAATCAATCAAGTATTTTCTTGAATCAAGTCTAGATTCAATACGAATCGGTTAAGGAAATAAAGTAGACTAAACCCCTTGAAATATCGTCGTCTATAATGCCAAAAAAAGGCTTAATCGAATAGTACTGAGTCCGTGTTTGTTTCACTTTGGGGTGTACATATCAATGAAAATATGATTTATAAATCGCATTCCTGATTCCTGAATTATTACGATTTACAACTCTAATTCTGGGGATGTTGACTGCTGACTTTTCTTAGACTTGTAACCAGATCCATATCCTGGTAATTTTGGATTGGGATTAGCTGCTGATTCAGTATAGGGTGTATCGCCAAAGTTAATTTCAAAAACATTTTCTTGATAGCCATCTTCAAATCTGTCTGTTGTCCAGGGATTATTTTGATCCTCATAACTTGATTCCTCAAGGCTATAACCATGCGACTGATAACCGTTAGGAGATTTAACCTGACTATTATTTTCATCCTCAGAATTTTGATTTAATGCGGGTTCTTGATTCATTGGTATGACCTGAAAAACTGTATTAATACCAGCATAAAAAATTGGTTGATTAACAGCACTAACCGATTGGCTAATTATGTCTTAGCCTATTGGCTATTTTGGGTGATGCGCTCATATCGAGAAGACAAATGGCACAAATCAACTTGATTCCACCAGAAGTAATAGCAGAAATTAATAATCGTAAAAATGCTAAACTGCCAGACAACACTTTGAAAATGCTGCAAATTCTCGCTAGTTTAAATACCCCTAAAGAATTGTTAGCAACTTTATTAGAAATAGCCGAATTTTCTATACACCATATTCGCTATCTGGCAGGTCCATTAGTGATTTACGGCAATTCTTGGAGTGATACAATTCCTCAATGGTTGAAATTTGCTTGTATTCAAGACAGGTTAGAACTAATTTGCAATGAGTATGAACAAAATCAAGTTGGTGAATATGCCACAGCTACAGAAGTTCTCACTTACATGATGCCTGCAAGTTACGAAGCACCTTTACATCGAGATTACGCTGACCTTTATCTTTGGGTAGGCAATGAAGTTTTAACTAAATACAATAAATTACCAAAAGATTGCCAGAGTTTTTATGAATTTATTGATGGTACTACGAGTGATACTAGCAATAAATCCATCATTCATTTTCAGCAGGTAAAGAACGATTTTCACGATATTAGTCAGTCAATTCGCCGCAGCATAGTTAAACACGCAGCACAAGAAGGATGGGGGAAACGTCGTGTTAATTCTAAGTCTAAGATAGACTCAATTGAAAATACTCCTCCTCCTGAATCTTCCTCCAATTCATCTGTACAAATGGATTTGTTTTAAAGTTACCAAAAATCCTCAGTTTAAAACTAGAAGTTCGAGACTGAGGATACATTTGCTCTAACCATTGTCATGTTCTAAGTTTCATTGAATCGTGTTGATTGAAAGCAAGTGAAATGGAAGCTATTGCTTCATTGTTTTTGATAATCAAATCTCAATTTAGTTACCATGAATATTCAATCAGTTCAAGAAAGTTTAAATTATCTCATCCTGGTAATTACAGCATTCTCTATCATTGTTATGCTTGTTGATTTCATAGTGGGATTAGTGCATTTATGGCATCAAGTCGCTCTTAATGTCGAATATTATACCACTCACAAAATATCTGAGCAATCAAACATTGAACCTATTGATACCACAAATAGCAATCTTAATGTTGAACAGGAAAATTGTCATCTATCTGCTAATGATAATTCTGTTGTTAATAGTTTTGCAAATGTTGAACATAACAATTGTAATCAATCAAATATCCATGAGCATGATGATTTAACCAAGATTGATAACCAGAATAAATTCAATATTTCTAGCAACTTTGAACATAATAATGGTAATCAATCAAATATTCCTGAGCATGATGATTTAACCACGCGTGAAACCACATTTAGTATTTCTACGACTTTTGAAAATGACAATGGCAATCAATCAAATGATAGCACTTCTTTACAACCAGAACTTGAACTCAACAATTCAGTTACTATTAACATAGACAAAATTGATTTACGCACAGCCAGAAAAATTGCCAGTGCCATTAAAAAAGTTTCAAAAACCAAATCTGACCTAATTATCAAACAAACAGTCAATGGTAAAAGCGTTCCTTTAGCTTGGTTACAAGCACAAATTAAAAATCGCTTAGAAATTGCCCCAGAAATTGTCAAACCAATTATTCAAGAATTAGCTCCTACTGCCATTAATAATTCTCAACAGCATATCCAGCATCATCAGGTTGTCCAAACAAGTAAAGGTCAGCGTCAAATTAGTTAATTGAATCAAGTTATAAGGAGAGGGATATTACATATAAACCTCTCTTTTACAAAGTTTAAAGGTTGAATTACCCTGCTTTTAAATGCAACAAGTTTTGTATCGTGTTCTAAATCCCCGGTGCAAAACTTAATTACGAATTAATTTAATTATTCTTATCAAAGAATACCAACTATAGCAGGAGTCACCGAGTCAGGAGTTAAGAGTCTCTTACCGTATGGCTTTTACTGTAGATTCTGTATCTCATTCAAGTGCATACCGCTATAATACTTATGGCTTAAAAGCCCAATTATCATCACTATGAATTACTCTCCAGAATACATTTTAGTCAAAGATATTCCCACTCTCAAAAGCATTATCAAACCTTTGTTTCATGCAGAAATTTTAGCCTTAGATTGTGAAACAACAGGACTCGACCCTTTAACTGACACAATTAGATTAATTCAAATAGCTGCACCTAATTACCCAGTTGTACTAATTGATTTACCAGCTATATCTGTGCGCGATAGCGCAGAACACAATACCAAAAGTAATCAGCTACACTGCACCAGAGGCGCTCGCACTGAAACTTATCGTTTACTACTCAAAAAACTCTTCTGCAACTCTGCTGTGAAAATCGCTCATAATGCCAAATTTGAATGGCAATTTCTCACTCAAGCTGGACTTCAACCTTCTGGATGTTTCTTCGATACTCAACTTGCTTACCAAGTTGTGAATGCGGGAATTAAAACCAGTGCATCTTTAGAAAATGTAGCTCGTAAACTGTTACATATACAACTAGATAAAACCTTACAAACTAGCAATTGGCATCAACAACTAACTCCAGAACAATTACAATATGCTGCTACAGATGCTGCTATTTTACTTGACCTTTACCCAATTTTAGTCAAGAAATTAACACAGGCGAAATTGCTAAAAATTGCCCAACTGGAATTTCATTGTCTACCTGTTGTCGCCCAAATGGAACTCAATGGAATGTTGTTTGACTTGTCCAGATGGCAAACGCTGGGTGCTTCTTTAGAAGCTGATAAAGTAAATGCACTTCAACATCTAAAACAACTGCGTCTTGCTGGTAAATCTCAACTATCACTGTTACCAGAATTAACGGATACTGTTAATCCTAATTCACCCCAACAAGTGTTAGCTGCTCTCCAGACTATGGGTATTGCCATACAATCAACTAACCAAAAAGATTTAGTCCCTTTGGTTAATCAATATCCTATTATTAAAGCTCTTTTAGACTATCGCCACCTTGCCAAAATTACTGCCACTTTTACTGATAGTTTACCTAAACACATTCACCCCAAAACTGGGAGAATTCACCCCAATTACTATCAACTAGGAGCAAGGTCTGGGAGATTTTCCTGTCGTCACCCACCATTACAAACCATTCCCCGTCATGCGGCGGCTAGAAATTGCTTTATTGCCGCACCTGGCTACCAAATTTTAGCAGCAGATTATTCGCAAATCGAATTAAGAATTGTGGCGCGTCTGAGTGGTGATGCCAAAATGGGGCAAGCCTACCGTCAAGGTGCTGATTTACACAAACTCACAGCAGCTTTGGTAACTGGTAAGCGGATCACGGAGGTCAGTGAAGAAGACCGCAGACTGGCTAAAGCAATTAATTTTGGACTGATTTACGGTATGGGGGCTGCTAAACTTCGCATTTATGCTGAAACTAAGTATGGTGTGACAATGACACTGGAGCAGGCGAAGGCTTTTAGAAAGCGGTTTTTTGATGCTTATTCTGGTGTGACTAAGTGGCACGAAACGATTAAGCAGGCATATTTGCGGGGTGTTAAAGAAAGTCGGACTTTAGCTGGAAGAAGACGGAGATGGGCTGATAAACCCAGATTAGCAGAAATGCTCAATCATCCTGTGCAAGGGTTGAATGCAGATATTAATAAGTTGGCGATGGTAAAGCTGGTTAAGCCTTTAGCTCAGACTAATGCAAAATTGATCTGCGTTGTTCATGATGAAATTATCCTGGAATGTCCAGAGAATGAGGTTGAGCGAGTGAGCCGGATGCTACACAGATGTATGGTTGCTGCGGCTCTTAAGTTTCTTAACCCTGTGCCTGTAGTAGTGGATATTAGTGTAGCTGATAGCTGGTGAACTACCGCACAGAACCAAACCGCGTCTACGTTGAAAACCATAGTTTTTTGGAATTAATTAGAGTAATAGCTCGAACTCAAGCCACGACCAAATAATATACTCTCTTTAAAAACTTCTCTCTTTCAAAATGGACGGGGTTTATATACTTGAGACGGTCATAACTTGCGTTTTTACATCAATATACCCCCTTTAAGCAAAAGCTCAAATTGTGGCCTTGCGAAGTATACCGATTCACTTTCAGGTTGATACAAATAGGCAGCAGGAGAGAAATAGAAACCAATCATTTGTACTTCCTGCAACCTGAAATCTGCTGTATCTGCTTACGCAGATTTATAGTGAATCAAGAGTTTAAACCCCGCTGACTAGTACCGCCCTGCGGAAGTCAAAAGTCAAAACTAAGACAGTATAGGCTGTTTGGCGATTGAGAATGGTTGGTTTATTTACGCCGTGTTGTACTAGGGTTTTATTTGTGTGTCTATAAACTCTGTAACTGACAAATAACTGATAGAAGAAATGATTTCAAAGTTTCACCTATTTATTTGAGGTGTATTAATGTCTAATCCCCGGATTTTAGGGGCAAGAGAAATTCATCTAATTTTACTCTACAGTCACTGGGAATTTGGTATGAAACCAGAAGAATTTTATGCCAAATGGGATGTGAGTTATGAACAAATTGCCTTAATATGCTGTCGTTCTGATTCTACGGTCAGAGGTTGGTTTAAACAAGGTAAATTTAGACGCTATCCTCAGCTTAATGATTTACGGCATTTGGCGTTCATGGACTTTTTATTGGAACATTTTGAAGAAGTTCCTGAACAAATTTGGCAATTACTATGTCTGAATATATCTGTCGAATAAATCTAATACACACATGGGTAAAAATATCAATATCAATTTGACCTGTCTTTGCGTATACCTCTTAGTTTAAGGTAAATCTTGGCGATTTCAAAGCACATAACATGGTTATTTTACAGAATTTTTAAGAGGTAGAATATGACTTATTCTGAGCAATTAAAACCGTGGTGTATTGTCCGTGATATTCCCAATCAAGAAAATATTGTTGTGACAAGATTCCGCAGACGTGATGATGCTGTTGCTTATCTACAAGTGTTGAAGCAGTCAGGCAGAGATATTGCTTTTCAAATCATTTTTAACTATTGAACTAGCAGTCTACCTAGCAACTTCTCGTAGCCGCTCCACATCCCGTATTGGTGGTGCGCCAAAGAGCCGCTTGTACTCTCGGTTGAAGTGCGAGGCATCGTCGTACCCCACTCGGTAGGCAGCACTGGTAGCGTCAAGGTTTTCCCCCAGCATCAGACGGCGAGCTTCCTGGAGCCGCAGTTGCTTCTGGAACTGCAAGGGACTCATCGCAGTGATAGACTTGAAATGATGGTGGAAGCTCGATACACTCATTCCCAGCTCTCGTGCGATACTTTCAATCTTGATCGGCTCGTTAAAGTCTTTACGAAGTCGCTCGACGGCTCTAGCGATGTGGTGAGTGTAGCCACCCAGAACTGCAATATGACAGAGCCGATTACCTTGCTCTCCCCTCAGGAGTCGGTAAATGATTTCTCGCTTAATCAGTGGTGCGAGAACATGAGCTTCAGCAGGGGAATCTAGAAGCCTGACGAGCCGCACCACAGCGTCCAACAAATTTACATCCAACAGACTTACATCAATCGCTTTCACATCAGCACGGCTGCGGGATGAGGGATACCCTGCCTCGACCATAACTGAGCCAACGAGGGTGGGGTCAAGATCGAGGCGAAGGCTAAAATACGGTTGCGCCTTGGACGCTTCCAGAATTTGGCTGATAATCGGCAGTTCGACCGTAGCAAGCAGATAATGCATCGGGTCGTACTGATAGCGATCGCTGCCCAGAAGAACTTCTTTGCTGCCCTGACCGATCGCACAAAAGGCAGGGATAGAGACACTATGAATGCATTCTGAAGGCGAGGAGGAGCGGTTAAAATGCAATCCCTTTAGCGGCTCAATCGTCCCATCATGACGAATCGCCTGTGCAATCCGCTCATTCAGTTCGTCTCTGTAGGCTTGCGCTCTGTCTACCTCGCGCTTTGTCTGCGGGTCGTTCATTAAATCGATATCGGACTTTTCACTCGTTTTGGCAGAGTTCATTTCTAAGTTTGCAGGATTGTACAACAATCTTAGACGATCGTCCTATTGCTTGCCCTTCAAAATGCCTAAGATGAGGCTAAAGCAATGAAAAATGATTTCTGCTTCTTGTAAACATTCTACGCCTTATGTGAGTTAAAAATACCCCAGTCATTTTAAGGGTTTCAGACTTCACTTTAGCAGCAAGTCCTAGCCTTATGAACGAGATTGCGTTCTTTCAGCCTCCAACTCACATAAGCCGTATTCTAGATTTTTATTTAATCGAAAACTCAGTTTTGATTGGGCAAGAGACTCGCCAGCTAGACACCAAACTGGCATCAAGTTTAGGAGCATCAATATTATGTACAACACGAAAGCTTAATTATGTACAACACGAAAGCTTATTCCGCCGCTAGTGCAACATCACCGCTGTCTTATGCCCCGATCATGCGGCGCGATCCAACCGAACACGACGTACAGATCGAAATCCTCTTCTGCGGCATCTGCCACTCTGACATCCATTCGGTGCGTAACGAGTGGAGTAGCGTTATGCCCACGGTCTATCCGATTGTCCCCGGCCATGAGATCGTGGGTCGTGTCACCCAGGTTGGCTCGGCAGTTACCAAGTACAAACCCGGCGATCTCGCTGGGGTCGGTTGCTTGGTTGATTCGGATGGTACCTGTCCTAATTGCAAAGCTGGGCTTGAGAATTTCTGCCCGAATCTGACTCTCACCTTTAACTCCCCAGATAAGCACAAGACTGCTCCAGTAACTTATGGCGGCTACTCCGATAGCGTCGTTGTCAATGAACGCTTTGTTCTGCGTGTTCCCACCAACCTCGATCTAGCTGGAGTCGCGCCACTCCTCTGCGCCGGGATTACAACTTATTCGCCCCTGCGCCACTGGGGTGTCACCGAGGGCAAGAAGGTCGGTGTGGTCGGTCTTGGCGGGCTGGGTCACATGGGCGTGAAGTTTGCCCGTGCCTTTGGAGCGCACGTTGTTGTCTTCACCACCTCGCCCAATAAAAAGGAGGACGCGCTCCGCCTCGGTGCCGATGAAGTCGTCGTCTCCCGCAACACCGACGAGATGCAGAAGCACGCTGGGAGTTTTGATTTCATCCTCGATACCGTTTCCGCCAAGCACGACATCAACGCCTATCTCAACCTGCTCCGTCAAGACGGCAACATTACCCTTGTCGGCGCACCTGAGAATCCTCTGGAAGTCTCGGCATTCAGCCTCATTATGGGTCGCCGTAGTCTCTCCGGCTCAAACATCGGCGGTATCGCCGAAACCCAGGAGATGCTCGATTTTTGTGGCGAACATGACATCACTGCTGATGTCGAAGTCATCCCCATCCAGAAGGTCAACGAAGCCTACGAGCGACTGCTCAAGTCTGATGTGAAGTACCGCTTCTCGATCGACATGGCATCCCTTAAATCTGAATAACCGAGGCGGAGCTTTGAAGAAGTAGCAATGCAAAAGCGCAAACTTGGAAACTGCTCGCAAAGGAGGTGAGTGTGGATACTACCCGCTTGGAGGCATTCAGCGATGGTGTCTTCGCGATTGCAATCACCCTTCTAGTACTCGAAATCAAAGTGCCGCCACCCGGCACGGCGCTCGGCGCGTCGCTTCTCCAGCTTTGGCCGTCCTATCTCGCCTACGTAGTAAGCTTCTTGGTGATTGGCGCAATTTGGATCAACCACCACGCCATGTTCAAACACATCGTCCGCGTGGACGGAACGCTATTACTGCTTAACGTCCTTCACCTAATGCTCATCGCCTTCCTGCCATTCCCAACCGCCGTGCTTGCTGAAGCGTTCGCAGTGAAAATGACTGACAACGGCGGGATTGTTCGCCGTCGATCAATATCAATTCCACATCAAAGGAGAAAAACAATGCAAAAACGCAAACTTGGAAATAGTGATTTGGAAGTCTCGGCAATCGGGCTTGGCTGTATGGGCATGAGCTTTTCTTATGGTCCACCCAAAGACATACAGGAAATGACCGCTCTGCTTCGGGCTGCTGTCAATCGCGGCGTTACATTCTTTGACACCGCCGAGGTCTACGGCCCATTCACAAACGAAGAGCTTTTGGGTGAAGCCCTCGCTCCCTTCCGTGGGCAAGTGGTCATTGCCACCAAATTCGGGTTCGATATCAGTCCTAATTTAGATCCGCGTGGGATGAAGGGTGCGCCTGGGCTGAATAGCCGACCAGAAAATATTAAGCAAGCTGTAGAGGGTTCACTCAAGCGACTCAAAGTGGAGACAATTGACCTACTCTATCAGCACCGAGTTGACCCCAATGTGCCGATTGAAGATGTGGCTGGAACCGTGAAGGAACTGATTCAGGCAGGTAAGGTGAAGCACTTTGGACTCTCTGAGGCAGGAGTACAAACGATTCGTCGCGCCCACGCCGTCCAGCCGATTACTGCTCTCCAGAGCGAGTATTCACTGTGGACGAGGACTCCTGAGCAGGAAGTGATACCAACCCTTGAGGAACTCGGTATTGGCTTTGTCCCCTATAGCCCACTGGGTAAGGGCTTTCTCACTGGTAAGATGGATGAGAAAACGACATTCGACAGTTCCGACTTCCGCAGTACCCTACCTCGCTTCACAACTGAGGCTCTCAAGGCGAATCAAGCCCTGATTAATTTACTGAGTAACATCGCAGAAAAGAAGCAGGCCACACCCGCTCAGATTGCGCTCGCTTGGCTGCTGGCTCAGAAGCCCTGGATTGTGCCGATTCCAGGCACTACGAAGTTGCATCGCTTGGACGAAAACATCGGTGCAGTCTCAGTTGAACTCACGCCCGAATATCTGCGTGACATCAATGACGCGGCCGCCAAGATCACAGTGCAAGGGGCTAGATACCCCGAAAAGCTGGAGCTTTTGACCGGTCGTTAAGCGGCGAAAAATGTGTTCTCTGGTTGCATTCCATAGCTCACTAAGCAAGGCAACAGGTGCAAGCTTGCTGGCAGCGATAGACGAGGGAGAGCAGTATGCGAGTTGGCATTCTAGGTTCGGGATTGATGGGTGGCAAACTCGGTACGCTCTTCGCCCGTGCGGGGCATGAGGTTGTGTCTTGGATTTAACAATTAGCCAATAAACCACATCAGTAAGTCAGCACTTTACACAAATTAATAAATCAGAGAGACGGATCTGGAATACCCATTAGGGGTGACAATAAAAATCAGACAACATAAAACCAGACTTAACTACTCTTATGTCTTATTAATAATAGTGTAAAAATTATGCCTCTCTCTCTCGTCCACGTTTCTCAATATCGCCAGGCTATCTCGGAACTATCCCCGGCTCAAGCTGAAATGAAGTTGATTACTCTGTGGTTGGATGGTAAGGCACAGTCATCGGTGCGTGCCTATCAGCGTTATGTTAAGCATTTCTTGCGGTTTTTGGGGAAACCTTTGCGCCAAATTACTTATGAGGATTTAGTGGAGTACAGCACCCAGTTTTCGACACAATCTGCCAGCACTAGGCGCATTTATCTGGCGGCGGTGAAAAGTTTGATTAGTTTTGCTCACAAAATTGGTTATTTGCCCTTTAATGTGGGGATGGCTTTGAAATTGGGAGAAATACCTGATGCAATCAATGAACGCTATTTGGATGAGGCTGATATTAAGTTGATGATACGAGCGGCAGCAGCGATGGTGGATGATGCTAAAACTGCTAAACGGCAAGCGATCGCTCGACGCAATCTGTTAATTGTGAAATTGTTGTATCAGGCAGGCTTACGCTCTCATGAGCTTTGCCAGTTAACTTGGGGGGAACTTCAAGCTAGAGGTGATAGTGGGCAAGTATATGTGCGAAATGGTAAAGGTAACAAGTCGCGCACTATTTTACTCAAATCAAAGTTGTGGACAGAACTGATGGAATTTAAAGGGGATGCCTTGGCTACAGATGCTGTGTTTTCTAGTCAGAAGGGGGGACATCTAGAACGCCAGAATCTCCATCCCATTATTAAGGTGGTGGCAGCCGCAGCAGGTTTGAGTGATAAAGTTAGTTGTCATTGGTTGCGTCATGCTCATGGTTCACACGCAGCAGAAAGGGGGGTAAACCCGGTGTTGATTAAGGATACTTTAGGTCATAGCAATTTAGCTATCACTGACAGGTATCTTAAGGCTAGACCAAATGATAGTAGTGCTTTGAAATTAATGGATATTTAATAGGCAAGAAGATGGTAGATTCAGGTGTACGCAATTTTTTTTAATCAAACATGAGTTCTATATTTTTGATCACCTGTTTTCAATTCAACCAGTTATTCTGATAATTTCCTGTTCAGTCTCACTTTAAATTATACTGAATATTGACCAAACTATTATTAGTATTTAGTTGGTAATCAAAAATATCAGAAAATTTGGTGCAATTTTCTCCTAACAATATTTGATAAGGGTTGCCTACCAATCTAATGTTATGAATCAAGATCCATCAAAACTTCCTAGTTCTCATGATCTAGAGAAACTTATTCCGCCTATTTTATTGGAAATTCAAGATAATATTAGACAAGTTATCCGTGATAAATTAAATCAGTATTTTCTATCTAATTCGGCATTATCTGTCACTGAAACATCAGATAATTCTGAATTGTTTGAATCCATCTTTAATGAAGTATTATATAGTACGATATCTTCAATAATTTCCGCAAGATATCAAGTTGATGAAAATACCATCCAAAATTACTATAATCTAATAAATGACCATCTTCAAGGCTATAGAGACAGCCAAGAAAATTCATTATTTAAATCACAGCCATTTGAAGCGATTCCTACAGCAGCACTTATGCTTTCAAGCATTAATTCTCAAATTAAAAAACAAGAGTCATGGCAAAAAAATGAAGAGGGGATAGCAGTGGCGCAACACAGAGCTAAAGGTAATCCCCAAAATTATATTGAGCATTATATTAGTACCCCCGGTGATGTCACATTACTTCCTTGGCATGAAGCCCAACAGATTATTGATAAATTTGGGTTTAATAGTGTTAAATTACACTTAATATTTGCTGCTTATACAATGGAGCAGGATAAACCTTGGGACAGCTTATTTACGATTAAAGGTAGTGCGTTAATTGAAAAACTAGGCTGGGATAAGCGCACTGATTTACCCAAACATCAAAAACTTCTAGAAATAGCAAAAACCGCGTTTGCATTGGATTGTTTGTTAGTTAAAACAGTATGGATAGAAGGGAGAAATAGAAAAGGTGGTATAAATGCTAGTACACCTGTTGGTCGGATGTGGAACATCACGATTGTGCCGTATGGTCAGGTAAATTTATCTGGGAAGATAGAAGAGCCTGATGAAGTGCAGATTATTGTTCAACCAGGTGCTTGGACTAAATACTTTTTAAACCGAGCAGGAGCAGAATCGCGGTCAGCTTTATATCAGTTTGGCTACTTAGCTCAAAAAGTCTTAGAAATTGATCCTTATCACGAAGAACTCACCTTAAGGTTGGCTATATATTTGACATTGGATAGCCGGGTTCGTCTTGATGGCAACTACAGGGTACAGGAGCTAATAGAAATTGCCTTGCCCAAAACAGAACTAGATAAAGCTTTATGCGATCGCTTGAAAGCTTTCAGGCTGAAGGAACGCTGGGATAATGCTTTACAGCACTTGCTCCACAAGCTGAACTGGCAAATTGTATTTGACCCAGAAACATATCCCGAATCGCTAAGACCAGAGTCCACGCAGAAACAGCCTAAAGGCTACTTTCAAAAATTACTGGATGCCAAGCTGACCATCAAACCTCCACATCCTATTCCTGAGCTAATAGCATCCAAAGTTAAGCCAAAAGTAGAACGATTACAGCCTAAAACAAAGGAGACAACACCAGAAGACATTAAATTGACTGGCAGCCAAGTGAGGGAAGCGCGGATTGCTAAAGGCTGGCCACAGACTAAATTAGCTAGTTTATTGAACGTATCCCAAAAGTTTATCTCACTGGTGGAACGAGGCGATCGCCCACTAAGTCCGCAACAATCAGCATATATACGGATTCTCTTGGATATCAAAATATGAACTACCTACAGCTTTAGGCGTGTACCCAGTTTGTCAAAATCTTATATTTAAAGTTGAAAAATTTTTTTGAAACTCTATTTGGGTAGCGTTTTTAACCGTTTTGGTGCATTTCATAGCTTACTTTTACTCCATCTATCAGCTTTAAGCGGCTAGTTGGGATTGAACATTGCTGTACTAGTTTTTGTTCTAGTTTGGTTCCAGAACAAAATTTTGTTCTGGAGAAAAAAGTTGTAAAAATAGGCTTCTAATCCTTATTGTATATGGCTTTGAGCATTAGAACAAAAATTATAGTATCCTGTAACAAAAACTCTAGTATCCTGTAACAAACTGGGGCTAGAACCATTGCTAAATAAGGGTTTTTTTCTGCGGAGAAGATTGATCACTTTCCAAACACCGTTCTTGCCAATATGGCATAATCTATAAATATTTACTTATGCCACTGTCTCTGACTGGAAAAATCCCCTTTTTGATGTGAAATAAGGGAGATGTGCCTACGTCTGTGGCAGTTTCAGAGGGTTACAACCAAAGGACTGCATTTACCAAGGAATTTTGTGTATGGATTTAAAAACTGATCTGCTGAATTTAATCAATCAGTCTTTGTTAGGGGAGTTTCACAACTCCAAAAAAAAGCTGGGTAGTCCGCTAGTTGCTTAGTTTAGGTAACAGGAAGACTCAAAAGCCTAGAATGAGACCCAAAAACCGCGAGACGATTTCCAGTCGTCTCAGCAACACAGGCGAGCTATCCAACTCGTCCACAAAATAACCAAAAAATATTATAAATATTTTGATCTCATTCTAGTCCATGAGTCTCCTGTTTACCAACAATTAGGCATTTAATCATCAAACCGAGATAGTAAAAATCTGCGAATAGGTTCTGAACCCGCTGTACAACACTTGGACAAAGCCAAACACAATTCAACATTATTTGTAGTGTGACAAAGTGTTAATAAGAAAGCTTCTTCCTGAAAGAAACGCCAACAGCAGCCAAAAATCAGCCCGTTCAAGCCGAACAGCAGCTTTTTACAACCACAGAGGTTCAATGCCAACTAGCGGCTACCCGATGAACAAACAGAAAACATCGAGGCAAGCCAGTCATGTATCTACCAGAAAACACAGACCATTTCACTCCTCCAGCCCGTCGTCGTCAAAGCCAAAAAAACCAACCCCACCAACCAGCCTCCGAAAT
>NZ_JAYGGY010000032.1:0-21377 GCF_034931625.1 Anabaena cylindrica UHCC 0172
TACCCTACGGGAAGCAAGCTACAGAATGACACTTTTAACCCGTTTTTAGTATAATCTCTTAGCAACGAAATCTGTTGTATACTGGTGTGTGATATCTAATTACTCATGCTAATTTTCTGTTCTTTATACATTTCTTTAAACAAAGCTTGCTGTTTTTTGTGATCTACAATTGGTGCAGGATAACCAATAGCACGACGCTCTAAAGGTGTAATATTACCACTTATTAAAAACTCTGTCTCCACGGACTTTAATTCTCGAACCCATTGCCGAATATATTCCCCTTCTCCATCAAATTTTTGTGCTTGACTTGCTGGGTTAAAAATCCTTAATGGTTTGGGGTCCATGCCACTCGAAGCGCTCCATTGCCAACCACCATTATTAGCAGATAAATCACCGTCAATGAGTTTCTGCATAAAATATTTTTCTCCCCATTGAGGATTGATAATTAAATCTTTAGTTAAAAAACTAGCAACTATCATTCTACATCTATTGTGCATCCAGCCTGTTTCATTTAATTGCCGCATGGCTGCATCAACTATTGGATAACCTGTTTTTCCTTCACACCAAGCTTGAAAATATTTTTCATTATTTCGCCAAGGGAAAGTTTTAAAACTCTCTCGATATGCACCATCAGCTAAATCCGGGAAATGATACATAGCGTGTTGATAAAATTCTCGCCAAGCTAATTCTTGTTGCCAAGTGCGAATACTTGCTGTTACTTCTTCACTATTACTATTTTCCAGGGATTCTATTGTTGCTTGCCAAACGGTACGAATACCAATTACACCAAATTTTAAAGCTGCACTTAATTGGGATGTACCATCTATAGCAGGAAAATTACGCTGTTCTTGATATTCAGTAATAGCAGAATTTGTAAAAGTTTCTAAACGTTCCTGTGCTGCTGTTTCCCCTGGTGCAATAATTAGTTCTCCATCCCAAATAAAGCCTAAATCTTGAGCAGAAGGTAAATTAATTGCACCTGCTTGTTGAGCTATTGCTTGTTCTTGTGCTGTTAAATTTTCAAAATTTTGTAGAGCTTTTACTGGAATTGCTTTTTGTTTACTAATCCAATTTTTCCAGAAAGGAGTATAAACAGTATAGGGAGTTTTAGCACCACTAAAAATTTCTGGTGGTGAATGAAGTAACTGATCCCAATTTTGATTAAGAAACTGAATACCTTTTGCTGTTAAGGAATCAATGACAGCCATATCTCGTGTTTGAGAATACGGTTCTACATCCCAATTCCAAAACACTGCTTTTGCTACCAATGCTGCTGCTAAATCGGGAATTATTTTGACTGGATTACCTTGCAGAATTAACAATTGGCTACCAGCTTGGATATATTGTTTTTGGAGTGCTTGTAAACATCCAATCATATAAGTGACTCTAGCTGGTGCTATGTCATCTCGTTGGAGAATATCAGGATCAAGGCAAAACACACCGACTACCTTTGCACTTTGTTCTCTGGCTTGAGCCAGTCCTGTATGATCGGAAATACGTAAATCGCGGCGGTGCCAAAATAAAATTAGGTCAGACATTCGTTTTTCATACAGTTTATTTGTACTAGTTTAAGGCTAAAAGTAGTATTTAGAATCACGCCACTCAAAAATTGATTAGACATCTGGTAACAAAGATTGTAGCGCCAAGAATTCCTACCCAGGAGGAGTCCTTCTGTATTGTTGCATTTTAAGCAATGTCCATCGGACACTACTTCAAATTTTTCATAAATGATTTAGGATTCGTATAGTTCTTCATCATTCTGATAAAAACTGGTGCAAGAGGATTTTCGGTTAATTGTTGATTTGGTATCGGTTCTTGCAGTCGCTGCCTGTGGTGGACTGCTGGCTGCTTTATTAAAACAACCTGTACTGCTGGGGTATCTCATTGGCGGTATGGTCGTGGGGCCTGCCGGACTGGGGGTAATTAAAGAGGTTGTGCAGGTAGAAACTCTGGCTCAGTTTGGGGTAGCTTTTTTGTTATTCGCTTTGGGTGTGGAGTTTTCCTTTGGGGAACTGAAGAAAGTAAAAGCGATCGCACTTGGAGGTGGTAGTTTACAAATTATCCTCACTATTCTCGTCACTGTTTTGGTGTGTGCAATCACAGGTGCTTGGGGAACTTTACCCGCCAAAGGGGTATTTTTGGGTTCAATTCTGTCTTTGTCTTCCACAGCAGTTGTTCTCAAGTGCTTAATGGAACGCAACGAAACGGAAACCCCCCACGGTCAAGTGATGCTGGGTATCTTGGTAGTCCAGGATTTAGCTTTGGGGCTAATGTTAGCCGTGTTACCAGCCCTGCACGAGCCTGGAGAAGTCCTGGGTATGGCAGTACTAACAGCTTTGGTGCGAATTGGTCTATTTGCAGCCGGTGCGGTTGTAGCAGGAATTTGGTTAATTCCCCCTTTGCTGAGACTCATAGCCCGCACTGAAAGCCGGGAGTTATTTCTCTTAGGAGTTGTAACTCTATGTTTATGTATTGCCCTACTCACTGAATATTTAGGTTTATCAATTGAAATGGGGGCATTTGTCGCCGGTTTGATGATTTCTGAGGTGGAATATGCTGACGAGACTCTGACTATTGTTGAACCTTTACGGGATATCTTCGCTAGTTTATTTTTCGCTGCTATTGGGATGTTAATTGACCCAATATTTTTGTGGAACAATCTAGAATTGATTCTCGGCTTGGTGGGACTTGTTTTTATTGGTAAATTTTTAATTATCACTCCCCTAGTTAAATTATTCGGCTATCCACTGAAAACAGCTTTAATTGTGGGGTTGGGACTAGCGCAAATCGGGGAATTTTCCTTTGTGCTGGCTAGTGAAGGACAGGCTTTGGGGTTGGTTTCCCGACGGATATATTTACTAATTTTAGGAACTACCGCAGTCACGCTGATGTTGACTCCTTTTGTTTTGCGGTTAGTACCATTTTTATTCAATTTTGCTGAAT
Organism: Anabaena cylindrica UHCC 0172; assembly: GCF_034931625.1. Taxonomy (GTDB): domain Bacteria; phylum Cyanobacteriota; class Cyanobacteriia; order Cyanobacteriales; family Nostocaceae; genus Anabaena; species Anabaena cylindrica_A. The sequence continues at coordinate 2,944 of NZ_JAYGGY010000032.1, forward strand.
CTATGCCTTGGTTGAAACCTTACTTAGAAGAAGATCAGGTGCGTGATTTATCTGAAGATTTGCCACAAAAAGACCATATTGTTGTTTGTGGTTATGGTCGCATTGGTAAAAATTTGGTGCGGTTATTGCAACAAAATAATTTACCTGTGGTAGTCATTGACCAATCGGAAAGTAGGATTCAGCAATTACGGGAGGCAGAAATACCTTATGTTTATGGGAATGGGGTGAGTTTTCATGTTTTGGAAACTGCTGGGGTGAATCATGCTCAAGGAATGGCGATCGCTCTCCCAGATCCTGCTAGTATTCGTTTATGCTTAAAACGGTCTTTGGAATTATCCCCAGAATTAGATTTAGTTGTCCGCGCTACCCAAGATAAAAATATTGAGGTACTTTACCAATTGGGAGCTAGGGAAGTGGTACAACCAGAGTTTGAAGCTAGTTTAGAAATGGCTGCTTACTTACTCAGTCGTGTGGGTTTGTTACCAGAAGTAGTGCAGAAACAAATGCAGGAAATCCGCAAAGACCATTATTTAGATTTGCGTTCTGAACGTTCTGCAACTGAGGTTTCTGAATATTTACAGGAAGTAACCCGCGATTTGAATCGCCGTTGGTATGATTTACCTTCTGATTCTCCATTGATTGGGATGACTTTAGAAGAAGCGGATATGCGCTATCTGATTGGGGTGAGTTTAATGGCTATTCGTCGCACCAATGGGGAAGAGATTGATTATCCTAATAGTCAGATTAAACTAGAAGCGGGCGATCGCTTGCTAGTGGTGGGCGCAACTGAGGAATTAGCTGCATTATCCGAATTTGCTCAAGGAAATGCAGCGGTTCCTGGAGAAAGTAATGCTTGTCAATGGATAAATGTTCCAGCGAATTGTCCTATTTTGGGTAAGACTTTGGCAGATTTAACCGTTGATAAAGATTATGGGGTCAAAGTCCAAGCTATTCGGCGAGATGGCAAATTTATCCGCTTTCCTCGTGGCAATATGGATTTGAAAACAGGTGATCAAGTTCTTTTGTGCGGTAGTTTACCCAGCTTGAATGAACTCCAACAATTTTTTACTCCTTCTTGTGAGTTACCTGTGATTCCGTAGAGTGGGGGAGGTTAAATTATACTAAAAACGGGTTAAAAGTGTCATTCTGTAGCTTGCTTCCCGCAGGGTACGAAGTGAAGAATCTCCGAGATACTAGAGCCTACGGCACGCTACGCGAACGCTGCACTACGTTACGCTCAGTATGACATAAGTCCAAATTTCACCCGTTTGCAGTATACCTGTTACTTTCCAGAAGAATATGGATTAAATGAACCGCGAAGAAGCGAAGAGCGCGAAGGAAGAAGGAAGAAGGAAGAGAAGATGGAAAGAAGATGATAAATTTTACACGGGAAAGAGAGTCATTTGCCCTGCTCCCTGCCCCCTGCCCCTTTCCCCCTATTCTATATTGGCAACTTCTACTCTGCCTTCTTGTGGGACTAACCCCCTTTCTAATACTGCTTCACTGCGAGATTTCATATAGACAATCGCTGATTTCCAAACAATAATTTGCTCGTTGTTGCCATCTACAATACATACACAATTGTGATCTTGCCAAAAAACCTGACCTGTGATTAGGTCTCCAGTTATTAGTTTGAATTCAACTGTGGGTTTTTGTTTAATCCAAGTTTGCACTTGTCGAATGCTAGGTAGGCTCGTATTAAAGTCAGTTGTTGCCATTGTTGGTAATGATATATATATGTACGAGGGACAATGTTTAAATCAGCACTCATCTATCTTTGATAATTCATCTAGGGAAAAATGGCAATCGAATTTACTAAGTATCATGGTCTAGGTAACGATTTTATTCTCATTGATAACCGTTCTACCTCTAAACCAGTAATTACACCAGAGCAAGCTGTAAAATGGTGCGATCGCCATTTTGGGATTGGTGCTGATGGTGTGATCTTTGCTTTACCAGGTGAAAATGGTGCTGACTACACGATGCGGATTTTTAATTCCGACGGTTCAGAACCAGAGATGTGCGGTAATGGTATTCGTTGTTTAGCCGCATTTTTAACTGAGTTGGAAGGTGTATCCCGCACTAAAGACTATTATCGCATTCATACTTTAGCAGGTGTGATGACTCCCCAACTCACTGATGATGGTCAAATCAAGGTGGATATGGGTTTACCTCATTTACTCGCACAAGAAATTCCCACTACCCTTGTTGCTGCTGACAGTAAAGTCATTAATCAACCTCTAGAAGTCGCCGGCAAAACTTGGAATGTTACCTGTGTCAGCATGGGAAACCCTCACTGCATCACTTTTGTTGAAGATGTTGCGGCTATTCCTTTAGAAACCATTGGCCCCAAATTTGAACATCACCCAGCTTTTCCCCAAAGAATCAATACAGAATTTATTGAAGTTGTTAACCGTAATTACTTAAAAATGCGGGTTTGGGAACGGGGTGCAGGTATTACTTTAGCTTGTGGAACTGGTGCTTGTGCGGTTTTGGTAGCTGGAGTTTTGAATGATAAATGCGATCGCACAGCTACAATCGAATTACCAGGTGGCCTCTTAGAAATTGAATGGTCAGAAGTTGATCAACGAATTTATATGACAGGGCCAGCAGAACGAGTATTTACAAGCAAATTCTAACCTGTAGGGGCGGGGTTTCCCCGCCCTTGATTGTATTGCTATAATCGTTATCAATATAGTTTCTTGTAGGGTGCATCAGATTCGATAATTTAGGACAATTAACAGATTTTTTATACCTGACGCACCTTATTAATAAGTTATCCCCAAAGCGACAATAATCAATTATCTTTAATTCAAATTAAATCCAACTTGTATAGTGCGTAAATTCCATATCTTATGAGCATTATCGTCTTTGGCAGCATCAATATAGACTTAGTGGCAATAACCCCCCGCTTACCAATTGCCGGAGAAACCCTGCTAGGAGAAACCTTTTTTAAAACTCCAGGAGGTAAAGGTGCAAATCAAGCAGTCGCATTAGCAAAATTGGGAATTCCTACCCACATAATAGGACGTATAGGGGATGATAGTTTTGGTGAAGAACTCATTAAAAACTTGCAAATCTCCGGTGTAAAAACAGAGAATATCACCATTTCCGAAAATGTCAGTTCTGGAGTTGCTATCATCACCGTAGACAATGCTGGAGAAAATCACATAATTGTTATTCCCGGTGCAAACGGACAAGTTAATCAAGATGATCTAGAAAAATTATCTCACTTGTTACCACAAGCAACAGCCATACTTTTACAATTAGAAATTCCTATTGAAACCGTTGTTAAAGCTGCCCAATCTGCCAGAGATGCAAATATTACCGTTATTCTTGATCCCGCACCAGCACAAACTCAATTACCAGATCAACTTTACCCACTCATAGATATTATTACACCCAATGAAATAGAAGCAAGCCAATTAGTAGGTTTTTTTGTCAATGGAGAAGAAACAGCAGCAAAAGCAGCAACTATTTTATTGCAACGGGGAGTGAAGTGTGCAGTGATAAAATTGGGTGCAAAAGGTGTTTATTGTGCCACTGCTGACCAAAATTTCTTTATCCCAGCTTTTCCAGTTCAAGCAGTTGATACAGTTGCTGCTGGTGACGCTTTTAATGCAGGTTTAGCAGCAGCACTTTTTCACAAACTCCCTTTACGTGAAGCTGTAATTTGGGGTGCAGCAGCAGGTGCTTTAGCAACAACAAAAAGGGGAGCGCAGAGTTCTTTACCTGATAAGATTACTTTGGAGAAGTTTTTAATAATGTAGGCGCGTTGTAGTTTTTCACTTTCCTTCATTTATAACCATTGGGGTTACGCAAGAAGTTCCGTTTAACAATCGTCAGGTAAAGAGGAAGTACGTAAACCGTCAGAAGAATATAATAACCAAATTCTGACCTTGATAAGTTGTATTTTTAAGGCAATATATTCATATCAATATTTTTTATTATCTCTGCTTTCCTAATCATGAGTGATCAAGAACTGCTGGAAATTATTCAAAAAGCTGCGAAAGATAAGGCAACTAAATTAAACCTTTCTAGAAAAGGCTTAACAGCCCTACCAGCAGAAATCGCCCAACTCACCAACCTCAGCGAGCTTGACCTCAGTGGAAATCAACTGACGACCTTGCCAGTAGAAATCGCCCAACTCACCAACCTTAGCCAGCTTGATCTCAGAAACAATCAACTGACGACCTTGCCAGTAGAAATCGCCCAACTCACCAAACTCAGCCTGCTTTACCTCAGAAACAATCAACTGACGACCTTCCCAGAAGCGATCGCTCAACTCACCAAACTCAGCCTGCTTTACCTCAAAAACAATCAACTGACGACCTTCCCAGAAGCGATCGCCCAACTCATCAACATCAGCCAGCTTGACCTCAGTTACAATCAACTGACGACCTTGCCAGAAGCGATCGCTCAACTTACCAACATCAGCCTGCTTGACCTCAGAAACAATCAACTAAAGACCCTGCCAGAAGCAATCGTCCAACTCACCAACCTCAGCCAGCTTTACCTCAGAAACAATCAACTGACGACCTTCCCAGAAGCGATCACCCAACTCACCAAACTCAGCCAGCTTTACCTCAGTAACAATCAACTGACGACCTTGCCAGTAGAAATCGCCCAACTCACCAACCTCAGCCAGCTTTACCTCAGAAACAATCAACTAAAGACCCTGCCAGAAGCGATCGCCCAACTCACCAACCTCAGCCTGCTTGACCTCAGTTACAATCAACTGACGACCTTACCAGTCGGAATTAAACAACTATCTAAACTCGAAACACTCGATTTACGTGGCAATAAACTCAATATTCCTGAAGAAATTTTAGGTATCAGTTGGGATAAATTGGGTGAACCGTCGAAGATTCTCAGCTACTATTTCTCTCTCCAAACCGAGGAGCAAAAACCCCTCAACGAAGCTAAGGTATTGCTTGTAGGTCAAGGAACTGTGGGTAAAACTTCCTTAGTTAAACGGCTGATTGAAAACAAGTTCGACGCAAACGAACGTAAAACCGAAGGCATCAATATTCAAAACTGGGATATAGAAGTTAATCACCAAACTATCCGACTGAATATATGGGATTTTGGTGGTCAAGAAATCATGCACGCCACACACCAATTTTTTCTCACCAAACGCAGCCTTTACCTACTGGTAATTAATGCCCGTGAAGACGAACAACAAAACAGAATAGAATACTGGCTGAAAATAATTGAAAGTTTTGGTGGTGATTCTCCTATTATTTTAGTTGGCAATAAAACCGACGAGCATCCCCTTGATATTGACCAAAAGGGACTAAGAGATAAATATAAAAATATTAAAGAAATATTGTCTATTTCCTGTAAAACTGGCAACGGTGTAGATAAATTATTAGCAGTTATCAAACGAGAAATTAATAAATTAGAAGGTATTCATGATCCTTTACCCCTCAGTTGGTTTGAAGTCAAGACCTGTCTAGAGGAGATGAATAAAAACTATATTGACTACAGCGAATATGAGACTATTTGCCGACGAGAAAAAATCACCGAAGAACTTAAACAATCTACACTAATTGAACTGCTGCATCAACTAGGCATTATTCTCAACTTCCGCGATGATCCCCGTGTACAAGATACTTCTGTCCTTCATCCAGAATGGGTAACAATTGGCGTTTACAAAATTCTCAACGATAATCTACTCATGACTCAATTCCGGGGAATATTGCAACGTCAACAATTACAAAGAATCTTAGACTGTCCTGAATATCCCCGTAATAAACAACAGTTCATCATTGAAATGATGGGGAAATTTGAACTCTGCTTTCCTTTAGAAGATAGAGATAGTTATCTCATCCCTGACTTATTACCCAAACAAGAACCCGCAACTGGAGACTGGGAGAATATTTTAGCTTTTCAATATCATTACAATGTTTTACCTAACAGCATTATTTCCCGTTTTATAGTCCGAATGCACCACACCGCAGACAAACAAACTTGGTGGCGAACTGGTATAGTTTTAAAATACCGCAATAGCCGAGCATTAATAAAGAGTGACCAAGAAGACCGCAAAATCTTCATTTCTATCACTGGTGATATCTCCACCCGCAAAGAATTACTAGCAATGATTCGTTCTCAATTTGATGCCATTCATCAGACTTTTACTGGTTTAGATCCAAAAGAAAAAGTACCAATTCCCGGACATCCTCACATATTTGTAGATTATGAAAACTTGCTTGTTTATGCAGATGAAAATTTACGCATCATTCCCGCAGGACTAAAAGAAGCTTTCAATGCGATAGAACTACTAAATGGCATTGAATCAGAGCAAGAACGCCATAGACGCAGAGATCGTGAGAGAATAGAAGCACCAAAACGAGCCAAAGACCCTGATATGAATCCACAACCATCAGAAACACCTCCAAAACAACCTATTTCTTCTGCTGAACGCGGTATTGCCTTAGCGATGGCTTTAGGAGTATTAACTACTTTTATTGTCCTTGTTCTTAATCCTAGAACTATGAATGGCAATGCTTTAGCTATTCTGAGATTTTTAGCATCTGCATTTGCAGGTATTTCTGGTTATTTAGTTTCTGGTGATCTCGGTTTAGAATCTTCAATACCTTTTCTAAAGACAAAAACTCAGGTTAAAGCCACAGGAGCATTTGCCGCATTTGTTTTAGTATTCTTACTTTTCTATATGGGTGTTCCACCTTCAGAAACGACACCACAACAAACTCCCACATCAACACCATAATATTTTTTTATCCAATGAGTTACAATCCTTAAATCCTGCAAATCCTGATTCAGACAAAATTTCACCATAAAAATTAGCATTTATACCATTTTTATATGAAGCTGCACAGAATGATTCTTGCATTGACAAGGTTTTCAGACTCCTAATTATATGCAACTTCATATTAGATTGGTATTACATAGATGATAGAATTCTTACTTACTTTATAAATCTTGAATGAAGAATTAAAGGAATAGGAAATTTCTGACTTCTTTAATTCCCAATATCCTCATTCCATAATTCTGGTTTTTCTGTAATAAATTCACTCATCATATTTTCGCATTCGTCAAGGTTTAAATCAACGACTTCTACCCCATGAGAAATCATAAAATCTTTTGCACCAGGAAAGGTTTTTGATTCTCCAGCAATTACTTTTTTAATGCCAAATTGTACAACTGCACCAGCGCATAAATAACAAGGAATTAAGGTAGAATATAAAGTTGTACCTTTGTAATTACCGATTCTCCCAGCATTCCTTAAACAATCAATTTCGGCATGGGTGACAGGATCACCATCTTGTACCCTTTTATTATGTCCTTTACCGATAATTTTGCCGTCTTTGACCAAAACAGAACCGATGGGAATTCCTCCCTCTTCTCTGCCTTGTTTAGCTTCGCTAATTGCAGCTTGCATAAATTCGTCCATTTGATAAACTCCTGATATGAAAAAACAACTGGTATTACTAGATCATGATGGCGGTGTAGATGATTATTTAGCAACTATGCTCTTGCTGACAATGGATCATATCCAACTTCTTGGCATTGTTGCAACTCCCGCAGATTGTTATATTCAAGCATCTGTTAGTGCTACTCGTAAAATTATTGATTTAATGGGATTTTCTCATATTCCAGTTGCAGAAAGTACTGTGCGCGGAATTAATCCTTTTCCTCGTCTTTATCGTCGTGATTCTTTGATTATTGACCGTTTACCTATTCTCAATCAAAAGGATACTATTAATACGCCTTTAGTTGCACAAACAGGTGAAGATTTTATGGTGCAGGTGTTACGGGAAGCACCGGAACCAGTCACGTTGATGGTAACAGGACCTTTAACAACTGTAGCTGTAGCTTTAGATAAAGCACCGAAAATTGAGAAAAAAATTGCCAGAATTGTTTGGATGGGTGGTGCTTTAAATGTACCAGGAAATGTGGAAAAAAGTCTAGAAGCTGGACAGGATGGTTCTGCTGAATGGAATGTTTATTGGGATGCAATTTCAGCAGCGCGAATTTGGGAAACGCAAATTGAAATTATTATGTGTCCTCTGGATTTAACTAATAATGTATCTCTGGAATTAGATTTATTTAAAAAAATTGCTAGACAACGCCAATATCCTATCTCTGATTTAGCAGGTCAATGTTATGCTTTGGTTGTTCCTCAAGATTATTATTTTTGGGATGTTTTAGCAACGGCTTATTTGGGTAAACCTGAGTTTTATGAATTGCGAGAATGGGAAACAAAAATTATTACGTCTGGTGTTAGTCAAGGACGAACTAAAATAGTTGCCGGAGGAAGGAAAATTTACGCTATGGATAAAGTAGACAAAGAAGCTTTTTATGCTTATATTTTACAGCAATGGGCAAGATAATTACTGTCCGTTCGCTCATTTGAGAAAATTTAAACCTAAGAAAAGAGCAGCTACAGTTCCAGCTACAGAGATTTCTCCTTGAGCAATTTTATCTAATACTGATTTTAGAGGAATTAAGATAATTTCAATTTCTTCGGTAATATCTAGATTTTGTTCGCCAACTTTGACTACATTTTCTGCTAAAAATAAATGTATTTGATTGGTATCTTTACTCGGTTTATCGTAGAGAGTAGCAATTTTTTGTAAATTTTGAGTAGTATAACCTGTTTCTTCTCTTAATTCTCTGATTGCTGCTGTTTCTGCACTTTCTGTGGTGGAATTAAAGCTTCCTGCGGGGAGTTCTAAAAAAAAATCCCCTACAGCGTGTCTGTATTGACGAACAAAAATTATTTCTTGTTGATTGGTAATCGGTAAAATCAGTGCAATATCTGGCTTAATACTGATAAAATAATCATCTATAATCTGCCCATTAGGTAATTCTATTTGATCTTGTCTAACCTTACACCAGTGATGATCTATAATCATGTTTGATTTTAAGATTTTCCATTTTCGTAAATTATTCATAAAACAAGTTACCGATGAAAAATTACCTGAAATTTTAGATAATTAACTGCAAATGTAAAAAAGTATAACAGATATAATAAAAAACCTAAACTTTGCACTTAAACTGTTTGCTTGCTTCAATTCAATATCTAGTATATATATGCAAATTAATGTCAAAATATTTACTGTTAATAAACGATTTCCATTAACTATTAGTAGAGGAACAACAGCACAGACGACTAATGTGTGGGTGCAGATTTCCCAAGATGGGGTTGAAGGTTGGGGGGAAGCTTCACCTTTTGGTGTGGGCGATCGCAGACAGTCTACTGATACAATTAGAGAATCTTTGCAGCAAATCACGCCTGTGTTGCAAGCATATAGCCCTTGGGAACGGCAGCAGATAGAGAAAGTATTGGCTCAAAAACAGGTTCCTTCGGCGGCTAGGGCGGCTGTAGATATGGCGCTGTATGATTGGATGGGTAAGAGTTTGGGGCTACCTTTATGGCAACTTTGGGGACTGGATAAAAATGCGATCGCACCAACTTCGGTGACAATTGGCATTAATTCCCCAGAAGGGGCAGCAGCGAGGACGCGAGACTGGTTAGAATACATGGATGTGCGGCTGCTAAAGGTGAAGTTAGGTTCACCAGCAGGGATAGATGCAGACCGGAAAATGCTGTTAGCCGTGTGGGAAGAAGCACCAGGAATAGACTTATTTGTAGATGCTAATGGGGGTTGGAACTTAGCAGATGCGATCGCAATGTCTCTTTGGTTAGCTGATTTAGGTATAAAATATATAGAACAGCCATTACCACGCGGTCAAGAAGCCAATTTAGCCACCCTCAAGGAGCATTCACCCTTACCCATCTTTGTAGATGAAAGTTGCTTTACCAGCGCTGATATTCCTGAATTAGCCGACTATGTAGATGGTATCAACATCAAGCTAATGAAATCTGGTGGTTTAAGTGAAGCCATGCGAATGGTACATACAGCAAAAGCGCATGGTTTAAAAGTGATGTTTGGCTGTTATTCTGATAGTTCACTGGCTAATACAGCAGCTTTACAACTTGCACCTTTAGCAGATTATTTAGATTTAGATAGTCACCTCAATTTAATTGATGACCCGTTTATGGGTGCAGTGGTGCATGAAGGACGAGTTTTACCTAATGATTTACCTGGTTTGGGAGTAAAATATAGTGCGTTTGCCGCTTAATCAAAAAACAGCAATTTTACTGCATGAGGGACTCAGTGGTACTCAGGGTAAAACCGGTTTGTCCATTTTACGCTACAGTGAAGCCCCAATTGTCGCAGTTATTGACCGTGAATCTGTTGGTAAATCTTTATCAGAGTTAACAGGTATCAAGCGTGATGTTCCCATTGTGGCATCGGTAGCTGAAACGTTTCGGTATATGCCGGAAGTATTAGTAATTGGGATTGCTCCCAAAGGTGGTTTAGTACCGGATAATTACTGGCCTGATATTAAAGATGCTCTCAAAGGGGGAATGTCTTTGGTTAATGGATTACACACACCTTTAGCGAATATCCCGGAGTTAAATGCACTTTTAAAACCAGGACAGTTAATTTGGGATGTCCGCAAAGAACCAGCTAATTTAGATGTCGCTTCGGGGTTAGCGCGGACTCTTTCCTGTCGTCGGGTGTTGACGGTGGGGACTGATATGGCGATTGGTAAAATGTCTACTAGTTTAGAATTACATTGGGCTGCAAAGTTGCGGGGTTGGCGTTCTAAGTTTTTGGCAACAGGTCAAACTGGTTTAATGTTAGAAGGTGATGGGGTAGCTTTGGATGCTGTGCGGGTAGATTTTGCTGCGGGTGCTGTAGAACAGTTGGTAATGCGTTTTGGTAAACACTACGATATTCTGCAAATTGAAGGACAAGGTTCTTTGTTGCATCCTGGTTCGACTGCAACTTTACCGTTAATTCGTGGTTCTCAACCAACACATTTAGTATTAGTTCATCAAGCCGGACAAACTCATAACCGCAATAATCCCCATGTGCCAATTCCACCGTTACCAGAAGTAATTAAGATGTATGAAATGGTGGCTAGTGCAGGGGGTGCTTTTGCTAAAGTTCCTGTAGTGGGTATAGCTTTGAATACTAGGAATTTAGATGAAGCTGGAGCGAGGAGTGCGATCGCTCAAACTATAGCCGAAACCGGGCTACCTTGTACAGATCCTGTGCGTTTTGATGCTGGTTTGTTGTTAGATGCAGTGATGCGGGGTTAGCAATACTTGTGGTTGAAAGTTGATGAATAGTGAATTAGACTAAAAATAATGCAATGTAGTATTGTGCATTATTTTTAGGTGATTCCATGAGTACCACGAGTTTTCGGCTGGATGATGACTTGCAAGAGAAACTTGACACCGCTGCTACCCGTCTTCAGCGTTCTAAGGGTTGGATAATTAATGATGCTCTACGTCGGTATATTGAGCAGGAAGAACGAAAACAACAGATGCTGGAAGAGACTCAAGAAGCGATCGCGGATATTGAAGCCGGTCGTGTAGTATCAGGGGAAGAGGTGATGAAATGGCTAGAAACTTGGGGAACTGCTGCTGAAACTAAGGCTCCTTTGATATGAGATTGGAGTTCTCGGAAAGTGCAATTCAAGATTTGATTCGGCTACGGGCGTTTATCGCAGTTCATAACCCAAAAGCAGCAGAACGTATATCTCTGCGGCTACGACAGGCGATTGGAAAACTTGTACTGCATCCCGATATAGGGCGTTCTATACCAGAGTTTGAAAATGTCCGTGAACTTGTAGCTGGTGATTATGTGGTGCGATATTTACGCCTTGAGGATGTGATTTTTATATTAAGAATATGGCACGGTAAAGAGTTTCGTGATTTTGGGTAAGTGGGGGAATAGTGGGAAGAATCACATTTTTAAATCTTCCCACTTTCACCCCGTTTTCTTACAATCAAGATAGTTCAGCTAAATTACCAGCTTGAATCACGTAAACTTAGGTCATAACGTGGATTTATGGATATTCCCTGTGAGCGATCAAGATATTCTCCACTATAACCAATTCGCCATAATAAGACTTCATCAATCCATTGAATAGCTTGTCTAATTAGAGTCCAACGCTGTTCAGTTGTCATAGTTCCTACTCTGGGATGAACTGCATCATTTCGGACATCAAGAAAAGATTGTATTTTGTCAGGGTTGATATCACAAAATAGTCCTATTCGTTCAAGTAAAAGGCTCAATCTGATTCCGGTTACACTTAAATATTTTTCGTCTGTTTTTTGATATTTAGAGAGGAGATTCCAATATTGTTTAGCCTCTTTATTTTTGCTGATATCAAAGAGTAATTCATAGTTAGCTTTTTTGGTAGCATCAATTTCTTCCTCTACAAGAATGGTATAACTTAATCGCTCAAGAGCAGCACCAGCAGAACTGGCTGTTATTTCCCATGTCATTGGTCTTGTTGCTTGGAAATACTGATTTAACACAAATTCAAAGGTATCTTTCCAAAATGTTTTTTGGATCATGCGTTCAAAAGTAGAAAAACACTTTAAATAATCCGTCAGGTCACTATATGATGTGATCCATGAATAACCTAATTGCTCTAAAGGAGTAGTCTGAGATGCCTGAGCGACGGCACAAGAGGTAATAACATGATGGAATATATCTTCAGTATATTGTTCACCCTGAACATAAAGAGATCCTAAATATCCCCCATTTGCATAAGACAGAACCCAATTGAGGTTTTTGAGGCGATCTAAAATATCTTTGAGTGTAATGGTTTGAAGCTCAGAAAAAGTCTCAGGCTCTGTCGCTTTATATTTTCGTTGATAAAGCTGACCAACTGTGGTTATCAGTGTACCTATATTGCGATTTTCTGGCTTGAGCCATTCAAGGGCTTCATTTCGTATTTCCAGGCTGATATTCCAAGTATCATCTATAGGTAAGTCTATACATTTTCCTGCTGTTTTCAATTCTACTTGTTTACCAGTTGCTGTTTCTGTGGTCTGTGTAATTAACCCCTTTTGTCCATTACTTGTAAGTTGAAAGCGAGTATTAGGTAAATAAAATGTAAATATATTAGCTGTCTTGTCAATGTCACCATAAAGCGCCTGAGCAGTAGAACCTCTCATCGCTCTTACTGGACCAATAACCGTAGAATAGTCGCCGCTATAAAATGGTTCGTCTATGGAAAAAGAATATCCCTTCAAAGGATTTAATGGGACTGACTGGAAAGCTGCGGAACGTGGTACATCACACTCAACATTACCAATAATTTCAAAATCCCAATTAATACGCGGTGTGGGGTATATTTCAAGCTCTGCTAATAGACGACCTTCACAATCGTTTATCTTGCCGATGTTATTGTACAGTTTGACTTTTTCTTTAAGAATTAAATCTTTATCTTGAGGAAGCATTATGAAGTATTTTAAATAACAATCAAGTTATTATACTCATTTTGAAATGATAATGTCAAACTATACCTGTCATTAATTTAATACTAATCACTCTTTACACTTCAGATTTTTGACTAGCTAAAATTAACTAATCTAAAATCCTAAACCCAAACTCCAAATCACATTACACTTCCGGTTCAACCCCCAAAGACCGCAACTGTGCTGCCAAGCGATTTGCTCTTTCTTCACCAGTTAATAATAAATTACCTTGCAAATCCCACCAGCGCAGCCAGGGTAATTCTGCATTCTGATATTCTCCCTGCCATAAACCTAACTCAACTCCCAAAGGTGCAATCGGATAATGTCCCCGTTCATTTACTGGTAATAACTGATATTGTCCACTAATGAATTTATAAACTTCTAAACTGGATTTATTCACTTCATAAATGCCATAAAAAGCAGGTTTAATTACCTGTTCATAAATCCAAAATTTACCTTTCCAAGGGGTTTTGTCTCGTTCTTTCACACCATCTCCAGAAACAAATTCTAAAGCAACTAATGGCGAAATCCATTCTAACCAACGCACATAAGAACGTCGGATTTTACCATCTAATAAAGGTGGAACATTGGGTATATAAAACCAGTCTGGAGCTAGTGCGCCTATTTCTAGAGGCTCGGTAATGCGCCAATAAATAGCACTATTTTGACCTATGATATATTGCCCGTCTGGATGAAGTTTTTGCAATACAGGTTTGATGGAATCGGTTAGTAAAATGCTTTGGGGATGTGCCTGAAAGTTTTTTACAAAAGTACCATCAGACTCTGGGAGTTGGGTATGGTCTGGGAGGCTGGTTTCTGGGTAGGGACGGTTGATTGCAGCGGTCATATACCCTCGCGTGTTGTGAGGTTTGTTTTAGTTTAGCAATATTAGGAAGGAAAGCGATCGCACCTAATTTAATAAATACGATGCCTGCGGCGGGCGTAGCCACCGCATTTACCTCTAACTAACCTTCTCCACCCCTGCTAAATCCAAGATAGGTGCGATCGCATCTTCTCGTTTTACCGCCATCATATGCACACCTTGGCACAATTCCCGCGCAATCTGCACTTGTTCCGCTGCGATTTTCATGCCTTCTTCTAGGGGATGTTTAGCTTTTGCTAATCTATCAATAATATGTTGGGGAATATTTACACCAGGAACAACCTTATTAATAAACTGGGCATTTTTGGCTGATTTCAACAGAAAAATTCCTGCCAAAATTGGTTTATTATAACCTGCTGCAACTTTATCCATGAACTTTTCTAGGATTTCAAAATCTGTAATTAATTGACTTTGAAAAAATTGCGCTCCGGCTTCTACTTTCTTTTCAAAACGACTTTGTAAACCTGACCAACTTTTACTTTGAGGATCTACCGCTGCACCTGCAAATAAATCTAATGCACCATCATTGAGGAGTTTTTCATTAAAATCCACACCTTGATTCATTTTCCTAATTAATTGCAATAGTCGCACAGCTTCTAAATCAAAAACAGCTTTTGCTTCAGGATGATCACCTGCTTTTACAGGATCGCCAGTTAAAGCTAAAATATTGCAGATACCCAAAGCATGAGCGCCCATTAAATCTGCTTGTAATCCTATCCGATTGCGATCGCGGCAAGCAAACTGACAAATCGGCTCAATACCATTTTGCAACAAAATCGCTGACGCAACCAACGAAGACATCCGCATCACCGCTCTGCTACCATCAGTAATATTGACAGCATGAACCCTTCCCTTAAGAGTCGCCGCCATTTTCAGCATCTGCGTGGGATTTCCTCCTTTGGGAGGTGCGACTTCAGCAGTAATGAGAAACTCTCCCGCTTCTACCGCTTTTCGGAAGTTATTTAATGTACTAAAGCTCTGGGTATCCGGCATAATGTTATCAATTCGGTTTTCTTAAAGGGTAAAACAAATCACACCCAAAAGCGAAAACCTTAGAGAGGAACAGAAAAACCCAAAGCAGCTTTGACATCTGCTAAGGTAGAGTAAGCGATCGCTTCCGCTTTTTCCCTACCATCTCGCAAAACTGACTCCAGATAGCCTTTATCTTTCATTACCTCCTCATATTTCTCCTGAATTGGCTTTAAAGCATTAATTGCTGTTTCTGTCAACAATGGTTTAAACTGTCCCCAACCCATATCTGCACATTCAACAACCACTTCTTCCTTAGTTTTTCCAGCCAGTAGAGTATACAGAGTTAACAGGTTATGACATTCTGGACGTTCTGAGTCATCAAAAGTTAAACCCCTCACCAAATCAGTTTTACAGCGTTTAATCTTCTTCGTAATTTGTTCTGGTGAGTCTAAAATATTAATTCGGCTCAATTCCGAAGGATCAGATTTTGACATTTTCCGTGTTCCATCTGTCAAACTCATCACCCTTGCACCTTCCTTTCTAATCAAAGGATCTGGTAACTTTAGCACAGGTGCATCTTTCGCAAATTGATGATTAAACCTGTTAACGATATCCCTTGTTAGTTCCAAATGTTGTTTTTGATCTTCACCCACAGGGACTTTATCCGCTTGATAAAGCAGAATATCCGCAGCCATTAGCACGGGATAATCTAACAAACCCACACCAACATTTTCACCTTGTTTAACCGCTTTTTCTTTAAACTGGATCATATCTTGCAACCAGTTTAGTGGGGTAATGCAATTTAGCAACCAGGTAAGTTCACTATGCGCCGAAACGTGAGATTGCACAAAAATGTGAGAATGATTTAAATCAATACCACAGGCTAAATATAAAGCAGCAATATTGTAAGTATCAGCCGCTAAAGTGGCGGGATTATGCGGTACAGTAATTGCGTGTAAATCTACCACACAAAAGAAATTTTCATACTGATCTTGAATTTCTACCCAGTTGCGAATCGCACCTAAGTAGTTACCTAAGTGTAAGTTACCAGTTGGTTGAACTCCCGACAGAACGCGCTGCTTACCCATAATTATCAATTAGTTATCTCCAATCACCGCCTTTGTAAATGGGGCGGTTACATGACTTATTTTAGTAGTCATTAGTCATTAGTTATTAGTGATTGGTAAAATTCCCCAATCTCTTCATTTCCTCAACCTCTTGTAGGGTAGGTATTATTTCATGTTGCTGTTCATAATCATAAACAAGAGTACCAAGAACTTTGAGATAGTCTCGATCATTTTGTGTAATATTTACTGTATCCAAAGTTTTACTCGGTTTCGGTGGCAATTAATAGCGATCGCATTTCGCAAGCCAAATTTATTGTATAACTATTTGATTTTATAACCGCGACTACTGGTCGCCAATACTTAAGTTGACTATAAATCAAATCGGATGGCTATGGCTTACTATAAAAATAGCAATAGCATCACCACCAAAAAATGTCCCAGGTTTTAGAACAATCAATTAAAATTCAAGCCGCTGCTACAGTAGTAGATCGCTGTGTTACAGATTTAACACTCATGCACCGTTGGCTTAACCCTGTTCTCCGTTGTGAACCTGTCGGAAAAGTGTGGAGTACTGAAGTCGGTAGTCGTAGCCGATTTATTATTCAAATTCCCGTAATTAAACCCACATTGAACACAGTTGTTGTCGAACGGCAACCGGGTTTGGTAATCTGGGGATTCAAGGGATTTTTCCAAGGAAGCGATCGCTGGGAATGTCAACCTGTAGCAAAAGGCACACTTCTAATTAACCGCTTTGAGTTTCAGATTCCCAACCCCTTAGTCAGTTGGGGTTTTAACACCTTTGCTGCATCTTGGACAAAAGCAGATATGCAAGCTCAACTGCGTCGTCTCAAACGAGTTGCAGAAGAAGTGGCTAATTTGTAATTGAGGCATAGGGAATAGATAGAAAGTTATTCTTCTCTGCTCCTCTGCCCCATTCTATAAGTAATTTTGCATTAATTTAGTTTTTTTTATCCAATTTTGCCAGTAATTGGCGAATTACAGTTGCGTCTTCAGCGTCGGGAACCTTGGCTAAATAACTTTGTAAATCGTCTATAGCTTGAGTGAACTGACCAAGTTTATAGTAGAGCAAACCTCTATCTCTCACTTCTAAACTCACACCAGGAAACAACAATAAAATTCGCTCCACTGCTGCTAGACTTCTTTCTGAATCCTGCTGTTTGAGGTAAATATACTTCAAATTTGTCAGTATTCTTGCTAAAATCTGTCGATTACTAACTGCGGCTAAAAATTCAGGTTGTAGAGTCACAGATTGCTGATAAATTTGCGAAAGCCTTTCTTGGCAATCTTGTGCAAACATCACTTCACCACCATTGAAAGCATCAACAAAAATCTCTATATCATTAATGTCGGGACGAATCAGAAAATGTCCAGGCATTCCCACCCCCACCATTGGGAAATCAATGCGTTTGGCTACTTCCAGGTAAACCAGCGCTAAAGTGATGGGAATCCCCGTTCTGCGTTCAATTACATCATTAAAAAAGCTATTACGCGGATCATAGTAATTGACTTTATTACCTTTATATCCCAAATCATCGTATAAATACTGATTAATACTTTGAATCACCCGCAGCGGATAGCGTGAAGATGGTAAGCGCTCTTGTAACTCAACAGCTATTGTATCGAGAGCGTTGAAATATTCTTCTATATCAAGATCAGGATATTCTTCTTGAGCAATATACAAAGCCGCCTTTGCCAAGTTGATAGACTCGTCAGATTGTTGAATCTCCTGGTAAAAATACTGACGTGCTGGAGAGAAATTCATAAGCAATAGGGATGAAGCGACTGAAGGGAAAAGTAAACAGTTTTTTGTACTTAACTCTTATTTTAGGGTATTCAGAGAATTTAGAAATGTCTATTTCCCTCGTTCCCATTCTCCAGACTGGAAATGCTGTCTTGGAGGTTCTATCTCCCAATATTAATATAAGCATAAATTCTGTATACGCGATCGCACCAAGTAACGAGAGCAGTTGCTAGGATTTTCCACCTTTTTTATGAGCGATCGCTATCTCAATATAAAATTTAGATGAAAAATTCACCTATGCCATACCTAATTTTCTTCTACCTACAATATGCGATCGCACCAAGTGACGAGAACAGTTGCTAAGATTTTCCACCTTGTTTATGAGCGATCGCTATCTCAATATAAAATTTAGATGAAAAATTCACCTATGCC
>NZ_JAYGGY010000032.1:21477-38372 GCF_034931625.1 Anabaena cylindrica UHCC 0172
ATACCTAAATTTCTTCTACCTGCAATATGCGATCGCACCAAGAAGTCTAGAGAAGTTTCTAATACTCCATTGCATACAAACCAGTATTTTTACTAGCTTCATCAAAATTTTATATAGCGGTAGCAATTAAATCTCTTACTAAACTTCCTTGAAAGCCTTGTTGTGTAAGTATTTTCACGCTCCTTTCTCTGAATATAGTAGTTTTCTCTATCAGTGAATTTTCTATAAAGCTGCTAAAAAACGCTTTACATTCATTAAATACTCGTATTTATATTAGTTAAGGAGTTGTCATATTTAATGATCTGTCATAAGACCATTGAATCGGTAATTATGTGGAGCGCCGCCTTTATTAATCATTTTTGAGGATTGCATCAATGACTATATTGAGTTTCGTAAAAATTAAACCAGTTTCAGCTTTAGGTATTGCATCAGCTTTGTCTCTATCTTTAGTGACTGTTCAGTCATCAGCAAACGCCACAGGTATTGTCAGAATTACTGAAGATGCCTTCACCGCAGATGCCGGACTAATAACCTTTAGCGAATTGCCACTCAATACATTTAATCCAACTTACGCACCAAGTTTATATGGTGGTGGTGTTGGTTCACCCACTGTAACATTTGGTGGTATATTCCTGGGTCAAACTGTAGGTGTAGCGCCTTTTCCAATAGGAGCATTACCCTCTGGAGTTGTAAATGGTACACCCACTAATTCTTTAACTCTAGATTCCAATTCACCCCAGACCAGAATTGTCGGTGACGGATCTAACCCAACATCTCCTGTTTTATCCGGTTCCCCCATATTTAGCGGACCGATTAGTATTCTATTTGATACAGACATAGCTGGAGTAGGATTGGATGGTGGCTTTTTCAATGCCATCGGTGGAACTGCTATCAAAGCATTTGGCAGAACTGGTGCATTACTCGGCTTAGTCACCAATACTGGACTAGGAATCGAATTTCTTGGCTTGGTAACTGATGATGGTCAGGATAAGATAGCCGGTCTACAGTTTAGTTTAGTCGGTTCAGAACCATTTGGTTTTGCCATTGACAATTTGCGCTTTGGTCGTACTGGTCAAGTAGTAGTTCCTACACCTATCACTGTTCCCGAACCAGCTTCCATCATCGGTATCTTAGGCTTAGGTGCATTTGGCGTTACCTCACTTCGCAAACGCAAACAAGCAACCGCAGTTAAAGCATAAGTTTATCACTAAAATATAATTCAATTCTTGCCGTGTTCATTCTGGACATGGCATTTTTTATTTTTATACCAGAGAGATACCTGGTTTTACCTCCTAATATCGCACCTAGACCATAAACACCAAAGAAGTTTTTATATATTTCAAACATCTATCCAGGGTATGAAAAATTGTCGAAAACAGCTTTTTAATTCATATTCCCTTTACAAAAATTGATACTAACTTCATGATTGCTTTATGTATAAATAACCGTTAAATCTCCTGGCATATGCCTTTGTAAGTTTAGCCACGTAAGTGTTTTGACGCGATCACCTCTAGATTACTAGTTATTTGTATAAGTAAAATTTCTGTAAAGTAGCTAAAAAACTCTTCCTAATGGTTATAAGACCGTATTAGTATTGAGACCATTGAAAGAGAAAAAACTTAAGAGGAAATACCAAAATGACAACTGTAAATATGCTGAAAAAATTATCAATGGCAACAGCAGGAGGAACTGTACTGTTAGGAGTAACTGTATTTGGTGCGGTTGAAAAAGCTGCTGCTGGGGTGATAATTAGCCCTACAAGCGCGGTTATTAACAGTAGCGGACCAGGATTCGGCTCCATCACAGATACCATCAACCAGAATGGTTTGCTTACCAATTTTGTCAGTGGTGTTACGGACTTTGATGCTTACTTGGCAACAAATCCCCAGCATACCTTAACCTTTTCAGGCTATGAATGGTTCGGTAATTCTGGAACTACAACCGCTAGTGTCACTTATGACCTTGGTGCAGTAAAATTCATTGATGCGTTGGCACTCTGGAACGAAGAAAGTTCAGGTATTGGACTTCTAGATCTATATTCTTCCCTTGATGGGGTGAATTTTTCAGCACTTTCCCTGGGACTGACACCGATAGATAATCCCTTAGCTAATTATCCAGCTGAGGTTTTCTCATTCTCAACAATCGCTGCTCAGTATATCCGGTTTGATATATCGCAGTCTCCTCAACCAAACCCTGGTAGTTTCCCCAGTGCTGCTATTGGCGAAGTTGCTTTTCGTCAAGTTCAAGTACCTGAACCCGCTTCCATCATCGGTATCTTAGGCTTAGGTGCATTTGGTGTTACCACTCTTCGCAAACGCAAACAAGCAACCGCAGTTAAAGCATAAGTTTATCACTAAAATATAATTCAATTCTTGCCGTGTTCATTCTGGACATGGCATTTTTTATGGAGATATTCAGAGATACCTGGCTTTACCTCCTAATATCGCACCTAGACAATAAACACCAAAGAAGTTTTTATATATTTGAAAAATTAACACATCTATCCAAGGTATGAAAAATTGCCGGAAACAGCTTTTTTATTCATATTCCCTTTACTAATATTGATACCAACTTCATATTTTCTTTATGTATAAATAACCGTAAAATCTGCTACAAAATCAGTCTCTAATCCCTATCATACAAGTGTTTTGTCCTGTGATCTCTGTACATATAGTATTTCTCTCTGTCAGTAAATTTTCTGTAAAGTTACTAAAAAATGCTTTACAGGTACTTTTAGTCAGTATTAATATTGACAGTATAGACAGCAAATAAAAACTTAGTTTCCGAAGAAATAACACAATGAATACTATGAATGTTTTGAAAAAATTCTCAATGGTAGCAGCAGCGGCAGTAAGTGCAACTGTAGCTCTAGGTAGTCAAAATGCAGCTTTCGCGTTTACTGTAACCCAAAACAATGATGGTAATACATTACTGAATTCATTACTAGGGTCGAATATTAATGGACTCAGTGGCTTCAATGTGACAACAACAGGTAACGCAAATGCGTTTGGCTTGTTCAGTAATGATCCATTTGGTTTGGGTTCTGGTGTTGTTCTCAGTACAGGAAATGTTTTAGATGTAGTTGGTCCCAATGATACATCTAGCAAAACTACCAGTTATGGTACACCAGGTGATACTGCCGGATCTTTCGACTTAGCTCAACTAGACATTTCGTTTTTTGCTGACAATACAGTAAGCAATGTCTTCTTTGAATATGTATTTGGTTCAGAAGAGTTTTTAGAGTTCGCAGGTAGCCAATTCAACGATTCCTTTGAGCTTTTATTAAACGGAACCAACTTAGCACTTTTAGCTAATAGTAACCCAGTCACTATCAACAACCTGGCAAATAGTCCTACTGGACCTTTTGACCCTGCCTATATCAATAATATTGGTAATGACACCCAGTTAGATGGATACACCACAAATCTTACTTTTCAGGGTGCTGTAAATAAAAATGCTGTAAATACTCTCAGCATCAAAATTAAGGATGTGGGTGATTCTGTTTTAGATTCTGCTGTGTTTCTAAAGGGCGGATCTATTAGTGTAGTACCACCTAAGGCAGTTCCCGAACCTGCTTCACTCATTGGTATCTTAGGTTTAGGTGCTTTTGGCGTTACCACTCTTCGCAAACGCAAACAAGCAACCGCAGTTAAAGCATAAATCTATCATTCAAATATAATTCAATCCTTGCTATGTCAAACCCAGACATGGCATTTTTGCTTTTGACCCCAGAGATTTCCGACTTCTTGAAAAAGATCGCAGAAACGAATAATGTGAGGTTTATAATTTAATGCTTCCTATGTAATTTCTTGATTAATTAAATCAATTATTTCTATAATATTTATACAAACGCTTGCAGAGACATTCGATTCTTCACCAATATGGACATGATGAGGAAAATTCGGTAAATTAGGAAAATGCTTTACATTATCCCATCTCTTTCTTAACTGGGTTTGAGTATTATCCATCCATTGATAACGATAGGTTTCCGTAATACATTTATCTCTAATGACCTTAAAAAATTCCACCACTTCTAAAAAATCACCATTCGTTAAATTCAATCTTGCCCGAAAGTAACCTTGATCAGATAATGATTTTTCTTTAACAATATCAATTTTATCAATTATCGAACTGGTAATTAATTTGGCTTTTATTTCTGTCAAATAACCCTCAACTATCATATTCACTTTAAGATTGCAGTAACGTTAAACGCGCTTGTAAGTCAGACCACATTTGATAAAAAGCACTCCATTCAACAAAATCTACTTCATCTCCTAATTCACCTGTTTGAAATTGCCGGTAAAAATCCTCAGATGATAATTGATACTGCTGTTCAAATACTTGCAAATCATTTTCTAATTCTTTGATTTGCTGCTGAATATGATTTATTTCTTGGGTAATAATTTTTCTCAGTGATAAAGCAAGGATATCACTATATCCTCCTTGTTGAGAGAATGCTTCCAGGGCTTTTAATTGATTGATGATTTCTGCCTGAGTTGTTATCATTACTTATTAATTTTAGTCAGGGTAACATCTATTCCAGTATAGCTGTTATTCGGTTGAATGAGATACAAGAACTATTAGCAAAAACTTCCAGATAATAGCTTTTTAAACTAGGACTTTCAGGATATTAGAAAAGTCAATGTCCCAACCATGTTTAGTATAGCTTTACACAAATCTAGCCAATAATTCCTGAGGAGATAATTGTAAAAGCAAAGGAGTAAATTCTTCTCTACTCATAGCAATAAGAGGGTTGATAATTGTTGCTAACTGTGAATCAACTTCCCCAAACCGCACTTGTAGACTTATCTTTTTTTAATTCCTGCTTTCATCTTGTTCATCCTTATAATCCTGGAAATCCTGATTCTGACAAGAAATATTAATTTAATATTTTTGGGATTATGGCGATAGGGAAGCGCTGCTGTAAGCAGTTTACATCTTTTGATGAAGATACAAGGGGTTTAACCTCGCTAAACCTCACCAGAGATCCCCAAGTAGTTCCAGAATTTTCACAAAATCGGGGATCTGCTCTTAATAATGAATTTAAGGCGGAGGTGGGGGCGTTCAGTGCTAACCTAAAAGATGACATTGCTTGATCTCAGGTCGTTGACGACCCATTCTCAAAAATAGCTTCAATCATTTAGGCGCAGCATGGTCACCACCGCACAAAAAACAAACATCGGTTACATTACTCAAATCATTGGTCCAGTCGTAGACGTTAAATTTCCCGGCGGGAAATTACCCCAAATCTACAACGCTTTGACCATCAACGGCACTAACGAAGCCGGACAGGAAATCAGCCTCACCGTTGAAGTACAGCAACTACTGGGCGATAACCAAGTACGGGCTGTGGCGATGAGTACCACAGATGGCTTAGTCCGTGGTTTGGAAGTTGTTGATACTGGCGCTCCCATTACTGTACCCGTAGGTAAAGTAACCTTGGGACGGATTTTCAACGTTTTGGGTGAACCCGTAGACAACCGGGGTCCTGTAAATGCTGAAGCAACTCTACCTATTCACCGTCCTGCTCCTAAATTCACAGACTTGGAAACCAGTCCTTCTGTGTTTGAAACTGGGATTAAGGTTGTAGACTTGCTAACTCCCTACAAACGCGGCGGTAAAATTGGTCTGTTCGGCGGTGCGGGTGTTGGTAAAACCGTGATCATGATGGAATTGATCAACAACATCGCTACCCAACACGGTGGTGTGTCTGTATTTGCGGGTGTGGGTGAACGCACACGTGAAGGAAATGACCTCTACAACGAAATGATGGAATCTGGAGTTATCAACAAAGATAATCTCAATGAATCCAAAATTGCTCTAGTTTATGGTCAAATGAACGAACCACCCGGAGCAAGAATGCGGGTTGGTTTGTCTGGTTTGACAATGGCTGAGTATTTCCGTGATGTGAACAAGCAAGACGTATTGCTGTTTGTTGATAACATTTTCCGGTTTATCCAAGCTGGTTCAGAAGTATCGGCGCTATTGGGACGGATGCCTTCTGCGGTAGGATATCAGCCTACTCTGGGTACAGACGTGGGTACATTACAAGAACGGATTACTTCTACTAACGAAGGTTCTATTACTTCTATTCAAGCTGTATATGTACCTGCGGATGACTTCACTGACCCCGCACCTGCAACTACATTTGCTCACTTGGACGGGACAACTGTATTGTCTCGTGGTTTAGCATCTAAGGGAATTTATCCAGCAGTTGATCCTCTGGCTTCTACTTCCACCATGCTGCAACCCAACATTGTTAGCGAAGAACACTACAATACTGCGCGGGCTGTACAATCAACTCTGCAACGTTACAAAGAACTACAAGACATTATTGCCATTCTGGGTTTAGATGAGTTGTCTGAAGAAGACCGGCTCATTGTGGCACGGGCGCGGAAAGTTGAGCGTTTCTTGTCTCAGCCTTTCTTCGTTGCTGAAGTATTTACTGGTTCTCCTGGTAAGTATGTGAAGTTGGAAGACACCATTAAAGGATTTCAACAAATTCTGTCTGGTGAATTGGATGCTTTACCTGAGCAAGCTTTCTACTTGGTAGGTGATATCAACGAAGCTAAAGCTAAAGCTGAAAAAATGAAAGGTTAATAGGTAACGGGTAATGGGTAATGGGTAATAGGTAAGAAATTCCTACCAATTACC
Source organism: Anabaena cylindrica UHCC 0172 (assembly GCF_034931625.1). Taxonomy (GTDB): domain Bacteria; phylum Cyanobacteriota; class Cyanobacteriia; order Cyanobacteriales; family Nostocaceae; genus Anabaena; species Anabaena cylindrica_A. Next base: position 28,132 of record NZ_JAYGGY010000032.1, read on the forward strand.
AATTACCAATTACCAATTACCAATCACCAATCACCAATCACCAATCACCAATTAAGAATATGACTCTAACTGTTCGTGTAATTGCCCCAGATAAAACTGTTTGGGATGCTGAAGCTGAAGAAGTAGTTTTGCCTAGTACTACTGGTCAATTGGGTATCTTAACTGGACACGCACCGCTATTGTCTGCTTTAGATATAGGTGTAATGCGTGTTCGTGCCAGCAAAAATCAAGATTGGCAAGCGATCGCACTTTTGGGCGGTTTTGCTGAAGTTGATGAAGATGAAGTGACAATCTTGGTTAATAGTGCTGAACGTGGCGACAAAATCAACCTGGAAGAAGCCCGCACAGCTTACAACCAAGCTCAAACTAAACTAAATCAAGTTCCCGCAGGCGACCGTCAAGCACAAATCCAGACAAATCAAGCCTTTAAACGCGCCCGCGCTCGTTTTCAAGCTGCCGGTGGTTTGGTGTAAAAACATTCAAATTGTCAGAACAGGCATTTTGCCTAGTAGGGGTTTAACAGTGTTAAACCCCTATTGTCTTTAAGGTATACAGCAGAATCCAGACTTTTTAAATCCAGACTTTTTATTTATACTCAAAAAAATTACATCAAGTTTAAGAAAATAACCTCTGCCTTAGTGAAGTGATATCTTAAATGATTAATTGCCCAAAGGGGCAAAAATATGAAAAGCTTTCTATCTTCCTTTGGTAAGAGTAAACAAAATAAGTTTGTAAAGTTGACAGTATCGACTGTAGCAGCTTTAGCTTTAGCTAGTGGTATTAATGCTGCAAATGCGAAAACCATAAAAACACCCACAGCACAAGAAGTTATTTCCGTCTCGGTTCAGCCAAATCAACCGGAATCTGCAATCAAACCTGAATATCAAGCAATGGGGTTAGAACCGCTTGCACTTATCCCCATTATCCTAGTTGGTGGTTTTGTCATTAGCGTTCCTTTGATATTTGGTGGACTGGTAGTTATTGGTGAGCGCGAAGTCGGAATTGTGGTGAAAAAATTCGCCTTAACAGGTAAAGGACTACCTGCGGGAAGATTAATTGCCCTGAATGGAGAAGCAGGTTTACAAGCAGATACCCTGGCACCTGGTTGGCATTGGGGACATTGGCCTTGGCAATATTCAGTTAAAAAAGAGCCGATAATTGTTGTCCCCCAAGGTCAAATAGCGATGATTGTCGCCGCAGATGGCGCACAAAACCCCCCAGAACGGATTTTAGGCAAAATTGTCGAATGTGATAATTTCCAAGATGCTCGTAAATTCTTGACTAAAGGTGGGGAAAAAGGTCGGCAAATGGGCTTTCTCACTGCTGGTAGTTACCGGATTAACACGGCACTGTTTAAAGTGATTACGGCAGCTAATGCTAGTAGTCATGGTATGAGTGCAGAACAGTTACGGGTGTACAGTGTTCTCTCTGACAAAGTCGGCATTGTTACTACCTTAGATGGGTTGCCAATTTCTGCTGGTGAAATCGCTGGGGTTGTGATTGAAGGACATGACAACTTCCAAAATGGGCAAAAATTTATTAATGGTGGTGGGAGACGGGGTTTACAAGAGCAGATTTTGTTATCTGGTTCTTGGAATTTGAATCCTTGGTTTGTCCAAGTTGAACAAGTACCTATGACAGAAATACCCATTGGTTATGTGGGTGTGGTAATTTCTTTCGTAGGAAAAGAGCAAGAAGACATCAGTGGTGTAGCTTTCACTCACGGTAACTTAGTGCATCAGGGACACAAGGGTGTTTGGGTAGAACCTCTGTATCCTGGTAAACACCCGACTAACTCCCGGATTATGAAAATTGAGTTAGTACCAACGACGAACATAGTTTTAAATTGGTCAGGTCGGACAGAAAGACATAGCTATGATGAGAAGCTAGAATCTTTGACGGTGCGATCGCGTGATGGTTTCGCATTTGATTTGGAAGTAGCGCAGATTATTCATGTCGGTGCTTTAGATGCACCAAAGGTCATTTCCCGCGTAGGTGCAATGCAGAATTTGGTAGATCATGTCTTAGAACCAACCATTGGTAACTATTTCCGCAACTCTGCTCAAAACTGCACTGTACTCGACTTTTTAACAGCGCGGAGTGAACGCCAAACTGAAGCTGCTGAATTTATTAAGGCAGCTTTGCGTGCCTATGATGTGCAAGCAATTGACACTTTAATTGGTGATATTCAACCACCTGCGGCCTTAATGCAGACACAGACAGACCGGAAAATTGCGGAAGAAGAACGCAAAACTTACGAAGTTCAGCAAATGGCGCAAACCCAACGCCAACAACTGGTACGGGAAACAGCCTTGGCTAATATTCAGCAAGAAATGGTCAAATCTGAACAAAGTGTCCAAATTGCCGAACTCAAAGCTCAAGCTGCGATTAAAGAAGCCAATGGTGATGCCGAAGCCACAAAACTCAAAGCCTTAGCAGAAGCGGAAGGTATCCGGGCTACGGGTAACGCTAAAGCAGAAACCTACCGTACAGGTGTGCAAGCTTTAGGTTCCCAAGGTTACACAGCCATGCAGTTAATGCAGATTATAGGCGATCGCAATGTTCGTCTCATTCCTGATGTCATGGTTGCTGGTAACAATGGCAATAGCAACGGTTTGGTAGATGGTTTACTGTCAATGATTTTATGGAATCAAACAGGCAAAACACATCCAGAAACCAAAATGCCTGTACCACCACCACCGGTGACTAAAATTGAACCAAATGATCACAATAATTCCCAATTAATTGTGCAATCGCCAGTAGATAAAGTAGATAAATAATATCCAGTTTGTAGAGATGTTTTATGGAACGTCTCTACAGATTAGATCCCGTTATTTTGTACAAGACTTAGGCAAAACATCACAAAATTAGAGGTAATTCATGAAATTGTCTTCATTATTCATCGTCTGTATCTGTAAATACTGGGATAGAGTTTCCAGAATTTCTGCTTGACGGAATGGTTTACTGACAAAATCGTCACAACCTGCGTCTAAGCTTTCCTGTCGCTGTTCAGTAAAAGCACTGGCAGTGAGAGCAATAATTTTGGTCGGGGTGAGACTTTGCTCAGTTTCTAATTCCTGTTCTAGTTGGCGGATTTGCCGAGTTGCTTGATAGCCATCAATAATGGGCATATGCATATCCATAAAGATGAGGTGAGGTTGCCATTGTTGCCAGAGTGCGATCGCAATTAATGCATCACTGACTAAATGCAAACCCACAATTTGATCGTAATGTTTTTCGGGTTTAAACAAATAAGTGAAAATCGTCTTTAGCTAGATCGTTTAAGCTGACGGAAATATAACTGCTCTCATGCCCCCATTCAAGCAAGAAGTAAATGTTTAGACTGATCTAGGTTTTAGATAGCAGACAAGAAAATCAAACTGGGGAAAAGGTGACTGGGGAGGATGGGAAGATCAGGAAAATAACGTTCTAGCTATTTCCTGTCTGTCACCTCTTACCCCTCACCTGCCACCTTCTTCCTGCCTTCAATCACCAATTAGCAATTACTAAAAGGATCAAGCACTACCTGTGAAGGCAACTTCTGGGAATTTCAACTGGGCTTCGGCCATGGGACGGTTTCTGCCTTCTTCTTGCCAGTAGTTGATTACTTCTGTTGCTTTGTTGAGCAACTCAACGCGGTCAACATCTGTAATCCAGTGTTTGGATTCTAACTCTTTTTTTAATTCTTCCCAGGCATCATTTCTGGGCCAGAAAAAATACTTGGTCAAAGGACTAGTACCTTTACCAACAACCTGATCAACTGCTAGAGCGACGTTCTCATCTAACCAGAGAATTTTTAAAATGAACTTGGTCAATTACACCTCCGGGAAAAATCCGGCTATTACTTACTAAGTTAGCGATGCCTGCGGCGGCCTACACCGAGGCTTATTTTAACGCAAACTCTGACCAATTGACCAGCCCTTGGGGACGGGAACAGGATCAAACCGATAAGGAATATTTATGCTTTATGATTAATTTTATTGCCTACCACAGAGCGATCAATGATTAAATTAATCTGTATTTTTTTGAGTCTGTTAATTGTGTTTGGCTGGGGTACACCAGTGATGGCACAATCCCCAACAGGGAATACTACCCAAGAAGAGTTACAAAAAGGGGATGAGTTAGCAACTAAGGCATTTACAGCGACAAATCAAGGTGATTTTGCTACAGCTGAAGGCTATTGGACAGAAATTATTGAAAAATTTCCTACTAATGCTGGTGCTTGGAGCAATCGGGGTAATTCCCGCGTGAGCCAAAATAAATTGGCAGCAGCACTGACAGATTACAACAAAGCTGTAGAATTAGCGCCAAATGTAACAGACCCTTATTTAAATCGAGGGACAGCATTAGAAGGTTTGGGGAGATGGGAAGATGCGATCGCAGATTATAATCATGTTTTAGAGCTAGATCCTAATGATGCAATGGCCTACAACAATCGGGGTAACGCCAAAACAGGGTTAGGAAAATGGGAAGATGCGATCGCAGATTACCAAAAAGCCACAGAAATCGCTCCCAATTTTGCCTTCGCTAGAGCTAATTATGCCCTGGCTTTATATGAAACTAGTCAAATAGACAAAGCTATCCGCGAAATGCGGAATATAGTCCGTAAATATCCTAAATTCGCGGATATGCGTGCCGCCTTAACAGCCGCATACTGGGTAAGTGGACAAAAAGGCGAAGCTGAAAGCAACTGGGTAGCAGCCTATGGACTTGATACCCGCTATAAAGATATGAACTGGGTGCAAAATATCCGTCGTTGGCCTCCCAGCATGGTATCTGCCTTGAATAGGTTTTTGAAATTACAGTAACGAAAACATTAACATTGGAGATTAAATGAGTTCACAATTATCTGGAGTCACAGTTTGGCTGACAGGTTTAAGCGGTGCTGGAAAAAGCACTATTACCAAAGCGCTAGAGCAAAAATTGCAGTTATTAGGACATAAAACTGAAGTATTAGATGGCGACATAGTGCGTCAAAATCTATCTAAAGGTTTGACATTTAGCAAAGCAGACCGTGATGAAAACATCCGCCGCATTGGTTTTGTATCTCACCTTTTAACTCGTAATGGTGTCATTGTTATAGTTTCGGCTATTTCTCCCTATCGCTCAGTCAGAGAAGAAGTTAAACAACGCATTGGTAATTTTGTAGAAGTTTACGTTAATTCACCTTTAGCGATTTGCGAAGGAAGAGATGTCAAAGGCTTGTATAAGAAAGCTCGAAGTGGCGAAATCAAAGGCTTTACGGGTATTGATGATCCTTATGAACCACCTCTGAACCCAGAAATAGAGTGTAGAACTGATCAAGAGACTATTATAGAAAGCACAGAGAAGATTTTGGTGAAGTTAGCGGAACTAGGCTACCTGGTTCGTGCAGCAGCATAGGTTGCTTCTCGGATTACTAAAAATGCAATCGCTTGAAACTCTGCGATCGCTCTCTGAGTTTCAAGCGATCGCTCTAACTAAACCTTTTCAATTTCCGCAAACCTAAACTTAAAGCCATTTTCCTGCAAATGTTCCTCTTTAGTTACTTTACCGAAATCTGCAAACTCAGGAAAATATATATCTCCCTCAAAATTACCTTCCACAATTGTCAAATAAAGCTTATCCGCAAATTCGATTGCCTCAGTATAAATTTTTCCACCACCAGCAATAAATATCTCCTCTGTTTCACTCATTTTAGCCCATTCAACTGCCTCCAAAAGTGAATGGAAAATAACACAACCGGGAGCTTGATAATCAAGATTTCTGGTAACAATTATATTTATACGATTTGGCAGCGGTTGACAAAAAGTAGAATAAGTTCTCCGACCCATAATCACAGGATGTCGCCAAGTAATTTCTTGAAAATGATGTCCATCCATAGGAATACTCCAAGGAATACCCACATGAATATGTTCCTTTGTTGAGTCAGCTAAAATCCGATTCTCAGAAATAGCTGCAATGAGGCTAATTAGAGGCATATGACACTATCCTTATTCTTTGTGATGTTTTTCAGAATTCAACATAAGTTTTATAAATTATAATCAGCGCGTGTAACAAAAATAGTTATGTGTTGAATCTACCAGGCGGGATTCTGGTATAAATCATTGTAATTAACCAAAAAACAAGATTATGACTTAATGTGTCCTGCATCTACCGGACATTGGAATACAGTCTTGCCCTTGGGGAAAGAATTACAACAGCGTGGCCATCGTGTGTTGTGGTACTAAATCAAAAATAAGGTATTCCTTACTTTATAACAAATTGGTCTTATATACTTGAGACGGTCATAATTTGCGTTTTTACATCCATACATATATCCCCTTTAAGTAAAAGCTAAAATTGTGGACTTGTGAAGTATAACCTAGCTTTAACCTCTATTTTTAGTTACGTTATATCTACTCTTAGTACATATCTAATTAAGGTTAAATAATCATGACAGGCAACAGAAAACTTGCTCCCAATGAGCAAAGCATGGAAATTTTAAATCGTTGTGCCAGTTCTTTCAATGTAGTAACAATTAGCCGCATTACAGGAGATTTAAAAGAAGAAATAGTTACAAAAGCTCTTGACTTAATTCAAAGTCGCCATCCCCGCTTAAACTCCCGTATTGTCGGCGATTTGGATAATCTTAGCTTTGAATTTGGTTCAAAAAAGATTCCTTTGCGTGTAATCCAAAAACTTTCTTTTGAGCAATGGCAAGAAGTTGCTTTAGAAGAATTAAACAAACCAATTGAAAGTGATAAATGTTTAGCCCGCGCAGTATTAATTACTTTTCCAGAGGGACAAATCAATTATTTGCTGACGATATTGCACCATGCAATCTCAGATGGATTATCAACTGTTCAGTTGCATTCAGAAATATTAACTTACTGCCAAAAAATAGTGGATGGCGAAATAAAAGAAAATATTCCTAGCTTGCATCCACTTCCTGATATTCAGGAGTTGATGTCAAAATCAATGCAGGGTAAAATTGCAACAGTAAAGGGAATTTTATTTTTGTTGAGATTTAAGCTGAAAATAAGTTTGTATCGTCCTGAAACTCTTAAGTTCGAGAAGTATTTACCTACAGAATCACGCCGTTGTAACATGGTTCAAAGAAGGCTAAATACAGAAATCACTGCAAAATTGCTAGAATTTTGTAGACAAGAGAAAACAACGATACAAGGTTCTTTGTGTGCAGCAATGATGATAGCAGCAGCGAGAAAAATCAAAAGTGAACCTAGCGCAAAAATACGCCTTAGTTGTCGCTCTTATGTTGATTTGAGAAAACGCCTCAAACCTGAAGTAAATCGGGAAAATTTAGGTATATTAGCTTCGTCTATCACCTCATTCCACACTCTAGACACAAATACATCCTTTTGGGATTTAGCGCGGGATGTCAGACAACAATTAGAAGTTAGCTTAGAAAGTGAAGATATTTTTAATGTAGTATTGATGTTTAAGAAAATTTGCGAGTCTCTTCTGTCTCGTCCAAATGAAGCACCTGTGACAGTTGGCATTACCAATATAGGTAAAATAGACATTCCTAGTGATTATGGTTTATTTAAACTTGAAGAAATTAGTTTTGTGCCTGCACAGGCAGCTTTTGGTGGTGTTTTTGGTGCTGCTGTTACAACATTTCAAGGCACAATGATTTTAAATTTTATGTTTTCTGAGCCTTCACTTAGTAAGGAAACAATCGAAATTCTAGCAGATGATGCAATTTCTTTTATTGTCGATAATTGTAACTATAGTGAACTGCAAACAAACATAAAATCCCAAAGCTACGATCAATTCTCAGCCGTCGAGAGATAGAATCTCTGAAGTCTAAAATGATGTATTTTCGTAAATACAAAAAATGTCAAAATTTAGAATACAACATCCCTGATTTTTATCTACAAATAGACATTTGACAGACTACTAGTTAGTAACTTAACTGGGGAGCATCCACTTTTGGCGGATAGCCCGCACTTCGTGCCGCTTTGCTAACAGACTAGAAGTCTGGCGCTACAAAAACGAAGTCTGCCTATTTCTTCTCTTCGAGACGCTCTGCGAACGCGGACTCTTTGAACCCACGCAGGTGGATTTTGTCTGTGTAGCTGCGATTTCCAATCGCCATGTGTTTCTGTATCCAAGAGTGATTATGGAATTCATTAAGTAGTTTAAAATCAGACATTTTGATAGATTTCCTATTGGCTGGTTTTACGGTTCTAATTTTGTAATCGTACTAATTGTCAATTCCTGCACATTACTCAATACTATATTTGCTCCTGCTTGAATTAAAATCTCAGTATAAGCATCACGTCGCGCTGCTGTTTCTTGAACATGAGGTGGTAAAACTCCTACAGCCAGCCAAGTACGAGAATTATCTATATTTCTGGCTTTTTCAACGGTATACATATCTGCAACCGTATCACCTACATAAACTACAGTTTGTTTTTGCTCAAGTTTATTTTCTAATAATTTAATAGTGGCAAAAAGTCCGGTGGGATCAGGTTTACCAGGTGCGTCTTCCATTGCAACTAATATAGGAGATTGCAAACCTAAGCGTTTTTCTAAGACATAGGTAGCAGAACCGCGAGTAGCACCGCTAAAAAATCCCCAATTAATTCCAGCCTGTGTGAGTTCTTGAAAATAACTAGGCTGTGCTAATAAAGGTTCATTACAAATATAGCCATTCCAATTTTCTGGGTCTGTACCTCGGTAACGGGTTTGAAAATAAGCAACAATATCTTGATAATCTAATTGCAGTTTTGAGCGATTTTGTCCTTGGTTAGCAAAGTGACGGTAAATAAATTCTTGAGAAGCTTCCCAATCGTTGTTCCAAATTCCTTCAGATTTGAGTTTGTCGATGTCTTCAGGTGTGGGACGGTAAGCTTGGTTAGTAAAATGCTCTACAGTATCTGCTAAGGCGCGGCGATAAGAACCACCAACATCACGGATAACGCCATCTATATCAAAAACGACGATCGCTATTGTTTGTTTACTCATGGCAATAGAGAATTAATATTTTCAGGGGATTACAGCAATGATAATTGTTCATTGGGTGGTTTGAATCCCATATGTTTATATGCGGCTTGGGTTGCTACTCGACCACGAGGAGTGCGGCTTAAATAGCCAATTTGCATTAAATAAGGTTCATAAACTTCTTCGATGGTTTGGGTATCTTCACCTGTAGCGGCGGCGATGGTTTCTAAGCCCACTGGCCCACCATTGAAGTTTTCAATGATCATACTTAGCATCTTTCTATCTGTCCAATCTAAGCCACAAGGATCTACTTGGAATAGTTGTAAAGCTTCGGCAGCGACATGATCATTAATTTCTCCACAGGATTTAACTTCAGCATAATCACGGACTCTTTTTAGTAGTCTATTGGCAATACGTGGGGTTCCCCGTGAACGTTTGGCGATTTCTGTAGCCCCATTTTGATTAACGGGTGTTTGTAATAATTCAGCGGTGCGGAGGACAATTTGACTAAGTTCGTCAACTTCGTAAAATCGCAGTTTTTGAACTAAGCCAAAGCGATCGCGCAGAGGTGATGTTAAAGCCCCCACACGGGTTGTTGCCCCTACCAAGGTAAACTTAACCAGTGGTATACTCCTAATCCGAGCGCTGGAACCTTTTCCCACCGTAATATCTAAGCGATAATCTTCCATTGCTGGATACAAAATCTCTTCAGTCATCCGCGACAGCCGATGAATTTCATCAATAAAAAGTACATCTCCAGCTTTGAGATTTACCAATAACCCGACTATATCCCTTGGTCGTTCCAATGCTGGGGCGCTGGTAATTTTACAACTTACTCCCATCTCTGAAGCTAAAATCATCGCCATTGTCGTTTTACCCAAGCCAGGGGGACCGTACAGCAACAGATGATCCATCACCTCACCCCTAGATTTAGCGGCTTTAATGGCAATATCTAGCACGTCCTTTAAGTCTTTTTGCCCAATGTAATCAGCAAATCGCTGGGGACGAATACTCTCTTCTTGCTTACCTTCTTCATCAGCAGCCGCTTCAGGTTGCAGCACATTTTCCTGGGGAGGTGCTGTTTCCCTGGGTGCTTTCGCTGACTCCCTCGGCTGTTTTGGTTCTTTGTTGGGTTCTTGTCCGCTTTTTTTTGAAGAGATTATCGCCATAATTCAGCTATCTTAACTTAGGGACTGGGGATTGGGGAGCAAGTTAGTACAGAGTGATGAGTAGGAAGGAGAGTCAACCACTCGGTACTCAATACTTGTCGGTTAAGGCTCAAAAGTCATTATATGGTAGGTTGGGTTGAGGCA
>NZ_JAYGGY010000033.1:0-37229 GCF_034931625.1 Anabaena cylindrica UHCC 0172
CCAATTACCAATTACCAATTACCAATTACCAATTACCAATTACCAATTACCGATTACCAATTACCAATTACCAATTACCAATTAGCATTTTCCATGACTACCATCCATCCTGCCAAAATTACCAAGGTGCTTCCCGAATCAATTGCTGCCGAAATTGGCTTTGAAGCGGGTGATGCGATTGTTGCTATTAATGGGACACAACCCCGTGATTTAATTGATTATCAGTTTTTATGTGCTGATGAAGTTTTAGAACTAGAGGTTTTAGATACATCTGGTAAAACCCATCATCTTGAAATTGAAAAAGATTATGATGATGACTTAGGACTAGAATTTGAAACTGCTTTATTTGATGGTTTAATTCAGTGTAATAACCGTTGTCCCTTTTGCTTTATTGACCAACAACCACCAGGTAAGCGTTCTAGCTTGTACTTCAAAGATGATGATTATCGGCTAAGTTTTTTGTATGGTTCTTATCTAACTCTCACTAATTTACCGGAGAAAGAATGGCAGCGTATTGAACAAATGCGTTTATCTCCCTTATATGTTTCCATTCATGCCACAGAACCGGAAATAAGAACTAGACTATTAAAAAATAATCGTGCAGGGCAGATTTTAAAACAACTCAAATGGTTTCAAGAAAGACGATTACAAATTCATGCTCAAGTAGTGGTTTGTCCGGGGATCAATGATGGTGAACATCTAGAACAAACATTGAGAGATTTAACATCTTTTCATACTGGAGAAATACCTGCGGTAGCATCAATAGCAGTTGTTCCCGTTGGTTTGACACGATTTCGTCCCCAAGAAGATGAACTCGTACCCGTGACACGAGAAAAAGCGCAGGAAGTAATTTCTCAAGTTAAATTACTCTCTCTTGAATTTCGGCAAAAATTTGGTTCTAGTGTAGCTTGGTTAGCTGATGAATGGTTTTTGATTGCTGGTGAAGAATTACCTAGCGAAGCTGAATATGAGGAATATCCTCAAATTGATAATGGTGTTGGTTCTATTCGGTTGTTTATCAAGCAATTTACCCAAGCTGCTAACGAATTACTACCATCAAAAGTATCTCCTCACAGAAAATTAACCTGGGTTGTCGGTAACGCTGTGGAACAGGCATTTAAACCTATCGTCAAACAATTAAATGCTGTGGCAGGTTTAGAGGTAAATATGCGTGCATTATGTAGCGATTATTGGGGACAAAATATCAGTGTTACGGGATTATTAACCGGACATGATTTACTTTTGAACTTAAAAGGGCAAGATTTAGGTGAGGGTATTTTGTTGCCCAGTGTTATGCTCAAGCATGGTGAATTAATATTTTTAGATGATGCCAGTATTGAAGATGTAGCACGTCAACTAAATACCCAAATATTCCCAGTAGCAGGAGTTGAGGATTTAATAAATACTTGTATTTCCTGAAAACTGGGAACTTCCAATTTAAAAAATATCCAATTTGTAGGGTGTGTTAGACAGCGGTAACACACCCTAAGAACTGAATTAGTGTGTGAGGAATATCTGGTGCATAATCATATAAAAATTAAAATTGCGAGTTTGTTTATTGTAAATATTAATTTTTTGGTTTTTAATTTATTGGAAATATTGCCAACAAAAGCGGCAACAGAAATAAATGTATTGGGTGTAATTAAAAGCCAAGAGAATAGCAATCAATGGAAAGGAATCACTAACCGCTTACAGGCTGTAGGTGCAAAATATTGCGTAATTCCTCTAGATAGTGTGAAAAATGTAGCCGATTTAGGTAAGCAACAAGTGTTGTTATTGCCGAATATCGAGGTTTTAACGCCATTACAAGCGATCGCACTAGAAGAATGGATGAGTCGGGGAGGACGCTTAATTGCCAGTGGCCCTATAGGTAGTTTATCAACCCCAGGAGTGCGCCAGTTATTGCGAACTTTGTTAGGGGGTTATTGGGCATTTAGCCTCAATGAAGCTCAAGAGTTGCAACCAGCAAAAACACAGCCCCCAGAATGGGCAAACCGAAAAGAACTCTTTGGTAAAGTTGTAGGTGCTGTCATGATTTCTGATCATCCTAGCACTCAGGTTGCTGCTGTTTGGAACTCCCAAGATCAGCAATCAGCAGTGCTGACAACCGAGCGTTCCACTTTATTAGGTTGGCGCTTAGGAACAGATACTGCTGCAACAGCCGATTTAGATACCGCTTGGTTAAAAGCTGCACTCAGTCGTTATTTAAAATGGCCAAATACAAAAATTGTGGGAGAGGCTGCTAATTGTCCTCCTGCTTTAGAAAATGCGTCAACTACTGCACAAAGCCCTGCACTCAGCAACATTAATCCACCCAAGACTAGAAACCAGCCTAGACGGGTTATTCCTCAGAAAAAGCCCAATTTGCCCAAGACTAGAAATCAGCCTAGACGAGTTATTGCTCAGAAAAAGCCCAATTTACCCAAGACTAGAATCCGGACTACACAGGTAAATTCTCGGCAACCTAAACCTCAATCCAAACCTGTTTCTCAAAATTTTCAGGAGGCAATTGACCAACTAGAAACAGCAGTTCGGTTGGATGTTTTACCTAATTCTAATCAGCCAATTGATAGTAAGGATGCAGTAGCACTTCAAAAAGAATTAGAAAATCTGATTGGTCGAGTGGAAAGCGCCAATTTAGCAGCTTCAGTTCATGGTTATGATAATGTCAGTAAACTCCAAAATTTAAAATTAGAAAGGGAAAAATTAGTATCTACTGGATTAGAAACTACAGACCTCAGTTTAGAGGAAAACTTAGCCCAGGCTAGGGAAGTTGCCAAAAATATTCCTGTGTTAATTGCCCAAAAAAAATATGCCTTGGCTCGTCAGCAGTGGTTAAAGACAAAGACGAATTTATGGCAGCAGTTTCCTATTAATCAACGCATAGCTCAACCAGAAATTCGTGCAGTTTGGTTAGATAGAGGCACAATTGTTAAAGCTGGAAATGAAGCGGGATTAGTGCAGATTTTTGATCGTTTGTCCCAAACTGGGATTAACACCATATTTTTTGAAACTGTCAACGCCGGTTATACAATTTATCCTAGTCAGGTTGCACCACAACAAAACCCATTAATTAAAGATTGGGACCCCTTAGCAGTGGCTGTGAAATTAGCCCATGCCAGAGGAATGGAACTACACGCTTGGGTTTGGACTTTTGCCGCTGGTAATCGCCCTCACAATGAAATTATCAATGTCAGCCCTGATTATCCAGGCCCTGTGTTGGCTGCTAATCCTAATTGGGCAAACTATGATCAACGTGGACAAATGATCCCCAGTGGTCAAACTAAGCCTTTTTTAGATCCAGCTAATCCTGAAGTACGTCAATATTTATTAAAACTGTACGAAGAAATTTTGACTCAGTATCAGGTGGATGGTCTACATTTAGATTACATTCGTTATCCTTTTCAAGATCCTTTTGTGGGTAAAATTTACGGTTATGGTAAAGCAGCAAGAGAGCAATTTCAACAATTAACTGGTGTAGATCCTGTGAATATTGCTCCTACGCAGAGAGATTTGTGGCACAAATGGACAACATTTCGCACCGAACAAGTTGATAGCTTTGTTGCTGAAGTATCACAGATGTTACGCCAAAAGCGAGCTAATTTAATTTTATCTGTGGCTGTATTTCCGTTACCAGAATATGAAAGGGTGCAAAAGATTCAACAGCGTTGGGAAGTTTGGGCTAGACGAGGAGATATAGATTTAGTTGTGCCGATGACTTATGCTTTGGATACTCCTCGTTTTCAACGACTGGCGCAACCTTGGATTAACTCTACTAAGTTAGGTTCTACTTTGTTGGTTCCGGGAATTCGGTTGCTGTCGTTGCCAACAGTGGGGGCTTTTGATCAACTGCAAATGTTGAGAGATTTACCTGTAAGTGGTTATGCACTCTTTGCCGCAGATAATTTCAATAATAAGTTGGACGAAATATTTAATAATACCCAAGGTAAGTTACAAAATTCCAAAAATGAGCCTATTCCTCAGCGTCAGCCATTTCGTACTGCGGCTTTTCGCTACATGGCTCTAGAAAAAGAATGGCAATTTGTGCGAGAAAAGGGTCAATTACAAATGTCGGCAAGTACAATTTCTACTTTTAAGAACCAGTCGCAAGAATTACAAAATATTTTAAATCAACTTGCAGCTTCACCTTCTCCTCGTAATTTAATTAGTGCCAGAGCATCGCTCAATCGTTTCCAGTCTAGATTTAGAATCTGGATGATTGTGGCAGCAAAGGAAAATCCTTATCAAGTGAAAGTCTGGGAAAATAGATTGTTAACAATAGAAAGGCTATTGCGTTACGGTGAGCGGAGGGTAATAAATAAATAGAATCGTCAGGAGAAAGGAGTCAGGAGTCAGGAGTCAGGAGAGAGAAAGGAGGAAGAAGAATATTTTTCTCTTCTGTTCCCTGCCATAAAGCATTGCCTAGTCTAATGAAGTACAAAATTATCTGCGTACCCTGCGGGAAGCAAGCTATATCTGCGTCCATATGCGTTTAATTATTACTGCTTGTACCTCACTTGAATAGGAATTGCTATATCAAACATTTTGTATCCTGAATTCTTATATAGAATATGCAAGTTTTTAATAGGATGACGACTAAAATTTAAAGTCCTAAATTAAACACCATCCATATTAAAATTTGGAGTTTTTAAGGGAAGTATATTATTGAGTAGTGGGTTAATTTTTGAGCTTTACTCTGATGCCAAAAAACTATGGTTTTCAAAGTAAATGCAGTTGATATTAATTGGATAGTTACAATCTTCTTGCTTGTAGATCATGTATCTGGGCAAGTGAATCAAGAGTATAGTATTTTTTGACTAAGAATTTTACCGTATTTTCACTTATTATAATAATATTGATTTCGCGTCACAATATTTAGGGCAAGATGGTGAAATTAACTAGCTAGTAAAAAAAGCTTAAAAAGCTAATAAATTTGCTGTCTTGCCTTCTGGTACTAGATTTGAGTTCAATGTATCAGCAGTTTGAGATACTTATTTTTTGGTAGTGGCTATTTAAATCAAATATGCAAGCATCACCTCACTATTTTGTCCTCAAAAGCTTAGAGTCGATAATTTACTGTTCGGCGCTGACGGTTACGCCAGAAACATATGTCTTGGATGCGATCGCAGCAATGCCTATAATTTCTGCGGACAGATTACACCAAAACGGTGCGATCGCACCAGAAGGTATCTCGCCAATGGTTCTACAATGTCAAGGTGTTTTGATTAAATTAGCTTCAGAGGTAGTAGGATGCTTGACACCACAAGATATAGTGCAGCTTGTCGCTTCCGGTGCTGACTTAAAAAATGTCCCAATTTCTGAAGTGATGCAGACCTCAGTCATAAAACTGAATATGCAGTCATTTAATACTTTAGTAACAGTAATTTCATTATTATCTCAGTCTACATTGCAGTTGTTTGCAGTTGTAGATGAGCAAGAGCAACTGATCAACACCATCACCCCGGAAAGTATTTGTCTAGCTTTAGAGGCAGTAGGAGCAGAAATTAGTGATCTGCCTTTAACAGCATTGTGCGATCGCCAAGCGCAACCTAAAAATCACCAGAAAGTAGAAAATCAACTCCTGCAATCTCAGCAAATGTTGCAGTTAATTATGGATACTATCCCCCATAACATTTTCTGGAAAGACATAAATTCCGTCTTCTTGGGCTGTAATCGCAACTTTGCCAAAATGGTTGGTTTGGAAAATCCTCAAGATATTATCGGTAAGACAGACTATGATTTAGTTGCCAATCAGGAACAAGCAGACTTCTACCGTTTGTGTGATGCCCAAGTGATGAAAACTAATCAACCTCAATATCAAACTATTACACCTCATCAGCAAGCCAATGGCGACCAACTTTGGCTAGAAACAAACAAAGTCCCTCTGTATAATACTGAAGGAAATGTAATAGGTATTTTAGGCACATTAGAAAATATCACCGAGCGAAAACAGGCTTTAGATGCTTTAGAAAAAAGTGAAGAACGCTTTCGCTTTTTAGCTGAATCAATCCCCCAGCAAGTATGGATTGCTCATCCAGACGGCAGTCTGGAATACATCAACCAACGCACCCTAGATTACTTTGCCTGTACCTCAGAGCAAATTTTAAATTGGAAATGGCAAGAATGGGTACATCCCGATGATTTGCCAAACAGTCTTGCGGCTTGGAATATATCTCTAGCCACAGGTGCAAGTTATGAAATAGAATTCCGTCTCCTCCAGCGATCATCAGGAACCTATCGCTGGCATTTGGGACGAGCCTTACCATTGCGTAACCAACAAGGGCAAATTATCAATTGGTTTGGCACAAATACAGATATTCATGACCGCGTCACCGCAGAAGTTGCACTCCGGGAAAGTGAACGAAGATATCACACTATCACCAAAGTTTCTCCTGTGGGTTTGTTCTGTACCAATGCAGTGGGACATTTTCACTATGCTAATGACCGTTGGTGCGAAATTGCTGGTAAAGTCCCAGATGAGATAGTTGGTATTACCTGGGTCAGTGCTATTCATCCAGAAGACCAAGAGCGGATTCAAGCAGAATGGTCTCAATGTGTAAACCAAAACCTGTCATTTCGTTCCGAATATCGGTTTCAACATCCTAATGGAGAAGTCAGGTGGGTGGTTGGTCAGATAGTTGCCGAATGCTCAGAAACTGGAGAAGAGATTACTTACATTGGTACAGTCACGGATATTAGTGAAAAACAAGCTATGTTGCGCGATAGCGAAGCGCTCCGTAGGAATCACCAACGAGTAGAAGCAGCACTGGTAGAACGAGTACGATTAGCAGATTTTCGCTCGGAAGTAGATGATGTTCTAACTCAGATAGAAACTTTAGAAAATATGATGCGTGGTTGCACTGATGCTTTAGTTAAACATCTTCATGCCGCCTTTGCTCGCATCTGGATTCTGAATACAGAAGAGCAAGTATTAGAATTACAAGTCAGTTCAGGGAGATACACTCATACTGATGGAAATCACAGACTTCTGGCAGTTGGTCAATTTAAAATTGGTTTGATTGCCCAAGAAGGCAAACCCCACTTGACCAACTCTGTTCAGAATGATCCTCATATTACTAACCAAGAGTGGGCAAAGCAAGAGGGAATAGTAGCTTTCGCAGGTTATCCCTTAATTGTGGAAGGGGAAACAATAGGTGTAATTGCGATGTTTTCCTGTCAAGCCCTCACAGAAACTACTTTTAGTTCAATGGGAATTGTTGCTGATGAAATTGCCCTTGGTATTAAACGTAAACAAACTGAAGCAGCACTGCGAGAAAGCGAAGAACGTTTCCGCAACTTAGTTGAAGCTACGAGTGATTGGGTGTGGGAAGTTGATGAAAACTGTGTTTATACTTATGTCAGTCCCAAAATCCGCGATATTTTAGGTTACGAACCCCAAGAAGTATTGGGAAAAAGCCCCTTTGAATTGATGCCACCAGCAGAAGCAGAGCGTGTTATGAAGATTTTCTTACCACTTTTTGCGGCTAGACAATCATTTAAATGTGTGGAGAACACTCATTCCCATCAAAATGGAAATTTAGTGGTTATGGAAACCAATGGAGTTCCCATTTTTGATGACGAGGGCAACTTCGGTGGTTATCGCGGTATTGATCGAGATATCACTATTCGCAAGCAGGAAGCAGTAAAGTTATGGCAAATGCAACAGCAACTACAAGCTATTTTGGATAATTTTCCAGCGGTAATGTATTTACTCGATCCTGAAAATAAATATCTGCTAGTGAACCACCAATATGAAAAGCTATTTAATATTACTCAAGGGCAGATAGCAGGTAAAAGTGTGTATGATGTTTGGCCTCATGATATTGCTGAAGCATTTGCGGTCAGCAATTCTCAAGTCATGGCTGGTGGTATTCCTCTAGAAACAGAAGAAGTTGCACCCCACTCAGACGGTTTACACACCTACTTTTCTGTGAAATTTCCTTTAAAAGATGTTAATGGTACTCCTTATGCGGTTTGTGGTATTTCCACAGATATTACAGGCCGTAAACGCGATCAAGAAGAACTGCGCCAAAACGAAGAATATTTCCGTTTATTAGTAGAAGGTGTCAAAGACTATGCCATTTATATGCTTGATCCTGAAGGCAAGGTGATGAGTTGGAATTCTGGTGCAGAATGTATTACTGGGTATCAGGCATCAGAAATAATTGGGCATGATTTCTCTTGTTTTTTTCGACCAGAAGACATTTTAAGCAATATCCCAGAGCAACAATTAGAAATAGCAGCGGTTAATGGTAGATGTGAATGTGAGAGTGTTTTTCTTCGCAAAGATGGCTCTCACTTTTGGGCAAATTGTATTTTAACGCCACTATATGATGAAACAGGAAAGCAACGTGGTTTCTCTAAAGTCACCCGCGACATCACAGAACGCAAATTAACAGAAAAGTCTTTATTAAGGTTGCATAAGGCAATAGAAAGCACAAGTGATGCTATTAGTATTACAGATATTACTGGCAAGGCTATCTATGTCAATCCTGCTTTTGTAGAAGTATTTGATTATACTTTCTCTCAATTGAATAATTGCGGTGGATTATCAGCTAATTTTACCAAAAAAGAAATATTTAACCAAATATTTAAGACTGTCCAGAGAGGTGAACCTTGGCGTGGTGAAGTAACTATGCAAACTCGTGGTCATCAAAATGTCCAAGTTGATTTGCGTATTGATGCCATTAAAGATAGTACTGGTAAGATAGTTTCATTCGTTAGTATTTATACAGATATAACTCAGCGAAAATTAATCGAGGAAGGTTTAAGACTGCGCGATCGCGCGATCGCTGCCAGCAGTAACGGTATTGTCATAGCTGATGTCACCAGCCCAGATAGTTCAATTATCTATGTTAATCCAGCTTTTGAACGGATGACTGGCTACTCAGCAGCAGAAGTCATGGGGCAAAACTTTCGTTTGCTTCAAGGTGTTGATATTCATCAAACAGGATTACAAGAACTTAGCACTGCTATGCAAACAGGACAAGACTGCACTGTAATTCTACGTAACTATCGTCAAGACGGCAGCCTATTTTGGCAAGAGTTAAATATTTCCCCCGTTTATGACACAGATGGTTATTTAACTCACTACATTGGTATTCAAACTGATATCACCAATCGTAAGCAATTAGAGCAAGAACTGAGAGTAGCACTAGAGAAAGAAAAGGAACTCAACGAACTCAAATCCCGCTTTATCTCTATGACTTCTCACGAATTCCGCACCCCATTAAGCACTATTCTTTCTTCCTCAGAGTTGCTAGAACATTATCGTCACAGATGGACACAAGAAAAACAACTCACTCATCTGCGTCGCATTCAAAGCGCAGTTGAGCGGATCACAGAAATGTTAAATGATATTTTGATGATCGGCAAGGCAGAAGCAGGAAAATTGGAATATAGGCCATTATTCTTTGATTTAGTCGAATACTGCCGTCACTTGGTGGAAGAATTACAGTTGAATCTGAAAAATCAACACTTGTTATCTTTTAGCAGTGATTATGAATCTATATCCTGCTATATGGATGACAAATTAGTTGGACATATTCTGAGTAATTTACTCTCCAATGCCCTCAAATATTCCCCAGATGGTACTCTGGTTAAGTTTACCCTTACTTGTAAAAATAGACAGGCAGTATTTGAAATTCAAGATCAGGGAATTGGTATTCCTGAAGAAGATATACCTCGATTATTTGAATCTTTTCATCGGGCTAAAAATGTCGGTAATATTTTAGGGACTGGTTTAGGATTAGCTATTGTCAAAAAATGTGTGGACATTCACCAAGGTTCAATTCATGTCATCAGTCAGGTAGGCTGGGGTACAAAGTTTACTGTTAAACTACCAATGAAAAATATAATATGAGGTAAAATATGCATAAGATTTTAATAATTGAAGATGAAGAATCAGTTCGAGAAAATATTTTAGATTTACTAATAGCAGAAGATTTTGAAACAATTGCTGCTGCTAATGGCAGAATTGGTTTAAATTTGGCTATATCGGAAATACCAGATTTAATTTTGTGCGACATGATGATGCCAGAACTTAATGGTTATGAGGTATTAACAGCATTAAAAAAAGAGCCAATAACTGCAACAATTCCCTTTATTTTTTTGACTGCTAAATCTGCTAAATCTGATTTTCGTCAAGGTATGGATATGGGAGCAGATGATTATCTAACTAAACCATTCACTCGTTCTGAATTATTGAGTGCTATACTCAATAAATTAGAAAAATATGCAAATTTAAGAAAATATTTATCATATCAAACTGCAATTAATAAACTAACTCCTAGAATGCAGTTATTAGACAAAAAATTACACCAGGCTATTATAGATAATCATTTTGAAGAATTCGAGATTTGTTATCAACCAATTATAGATATCTATAGTGGTAAAATAATTGGAGCAGAAAGTTTATTACGTTGGCAAAGTCATGAATTGGGATCAATATCACCAACTGAGTTTATTCCTATAGCAGAATCTAATGGTTTAATTGTGACTATTGGTAAGTGGGTATTACAAAAAGTTTGTCAACAAATTAAAATCTGGCGTAGTGCCGGGATTAATTCTTTGACTATCTCTGTCAATTTGTCAGCAATTGAATTTAATCAACCAGATTTAATTAGCCAAATAATAGACTTGATTAAGTCAAATAATTTGGAAATGCCAGGGCTGGAAATTGAACTAACAGAAAGCATGATTATGCAAGATGTTAATAGTGCAATCACTACCATGAATCAATTACGTTCGTTGGGTATCAAAATTGCAGTAGATGATTTTGGTACTGGCTATTCTTCATTAAGCTATCTAAAATATTTTCCCATTAACACACTTAAGATTGATCGTTGTTTTATTCAAAATATTACCCAAGATTATCAAAAAGCTGCAATTACAAAAGCCTTGATTCAAATGGGTCATAGCTTAAATCTTAAAATAGTTGCTGAAGGCGTAGAAACAGAATCAGAATTATCATTTTTGCGACAACAAAATTGTGATGCTATTCAAGGATTTCTATTTAGTTCTGCATTATCAAAACTAGAATTTGAGAAGTTTGTATTATCTAATAAATCCTTGTTTATCTAAGCAATGTTTATGTGGGGCTTGCTGAATAAACCTAAAATCTTCATGAATAAAGTCACTAAAATAATTTTTCAGCAAACCCCTATGTATAATATAATGGGGTATCAAATTCAGAAATGAGTGATTTTACCTCTTGTTGTTAATTATTGATTTAAGGTAGGAAAATTCAGTTATGAATCAGCATGAGAATGAGCTTCAGCCCAATGTAGATAACTCTTCTCCTCATTCCGGTGAACGTTACTGGGGTAATGTGGAAGTTTTAGAAGAGGGTGAAAATTATAGAATTAGTCGTGTAGAAATTAAGCCTAGACACGGCATTAAAGCACAAATTCATTATCATCGACATGAACATTGGGTTGTAGTGTCTGGTGTGGCAAAAGTAACTTGTGGTGATGAAGAAATATTGCTCAATTGTAATCAGTCAACTTATGTACCCGCAGCAACTCTACATAAGGTAGAAAATCCAGGATCTATTACTCTAGTGATTTTAGAAATTCAAAATGGTGAGTATTTGGGCGAAGATGATATAGAACGACCATTTGAGTTAACTTCAGTTCAATGAAAAATCTCCAACTGCCTATTGATTGGCAAGCTGTTCTTGATGATGAATTGACAAAACCCTACTTTGATAAACTCCAAGCATTCTTGGTAGAGGATAGCTTGTCCCATAATATTTATCCGCCAGAAAAAGATGTTTTTTCGGCTTTTGAATTGACACCATATGAGGAAGTTAATGTTTTGTTACTGGGGCAAGATCCTTACCATAATGAAAACCAAGCACATGGGTTATGCTTTTCCGTCAAACCGGGGATCAAACCACCTCCATCATTGATGAATATATTTAAAGAACTCAAAGCAGATGTGGGACTTGATATTCCCAATCATGGTTATCTTGTCCAGTGGGCTAAACAGGGTATATTGATGCTCAATGCGGTACTCACTGTGAGGGCGCATACACCAAATTCTCACAAAAATAAAGGTTGGGAAACTTTTACAGATGCGGTAATTAATAAAGTTAACGAGAAACCTGAATCGGTGATTTTTGTTTTGTGGGGTGGGTATGCACAAAAAAAGTTAAAGTTAATAGATACCAATCGGCATAAAGTTATACAATCGGCTCATCCTTCACCATTTTCTGCACGAAACGGCTTTTTTGGCAGCAAACCCTTTTCAGCTATTAATGCTGCTTTAAGGAGTTGGGATAAGCCGGAGATTGATTGGGAAGTTGGTAATTGGTGATTGGTGATTGGTAAGTATTCAGGATAGAGAATACAGAAGTTATGAAAATAAAGGCTTTTCGAGTCAGTTTTGAGAATTTTGATAAAATCTCACTTTTCTATATTCTTCATTTCATAAGCATTCTAACTCCTGATTCCTGAATTCTTAAATTAAAACCAACCTTCTTGTTCTAGGGTTTCAATCAACTGCAAACCACGAGGATCACCGACTCCCAAAAGTGCGGCTTTGGCATCTTCTCGGACTCCCAAATCTTGGTCTTCAGCAAAAGCTTGAATTAAGGCATCAATTGCTGTGGCATAAACTACGTTAGAAGGCAATTCTTTGCACAGTTGCCCAATTGTCCAAGCGCAGTTACTGCGTACTGCGGCTATGGGATCTTGGACAAGGGCTTCAATTAAGGGGGGAATTGCGCCCACAATTACTTCATAACCCACTCCTGCCATCTGCGCTAGGGCGCTGGCTGCCCACAGACGGACGGCGGAGATGTCGGTTCTTAAAGAGTCTGCTAGGGGTGCTAAGGAACGGCGATCGCGACAGTTGCCTAAAGCCCAAACTATACCTTTTCGCACATAACCATTCCAATCTCGATTGAGTTGAGTAATTAATGGCTCGACTGCATCTTGACTGGGATTTCTTCCCAAGGCGTAAGCTGCACTAACTCGGACTAAGGGACAGTTATCGGTTAAGAGGCTAATGAGATGGGGAATTGCTTTTTCATATTCGATATCACAGAAAGCCCGCGCTGCTAACATTCTTTGTTGGGACTGAGGATGTGTCAGGAGTGCCAGCATTAATTCTGGATCAGGTTTTGCCACTTCTGATTCAGCAGTAAGTGGTTCTATGCAGTCTAGGGGGCTTTCTAGCTCCACTTCGGCATCAAGTAGGCTTAGGTCATCTTCATCGTACATAATTATTCCGGTTTAATCGCCGCGAGGGATCAATTCATTACCCCCTATACCAACAAGAAAAACCCTGATAGATATTTAGTTAAATAATTATACAGGCTAATGGAGTGGTTTTACCATCCATAGGGATTGTGTTTGATAACCTTGGTGATGATAAAGCTGTAATGCGGGTGTGTTGGACTGAAAGACTTGCAGAGCGATTTGGCGATCGCCTCTTTGTTTTGCCCAATTTTCTACATGATTCATCAAGGCTTTACCAATTCCTCGACGGCGATGTTCTGGAACAACGTAGAGGAGGAAAATGTGAGTATGGCGATCGCCCTTTATTTGATCTATAGCATTGCCTACCCATAGACAAGCGATGGGTAATTGGTGATTGGTGATTGGTAATTGGTGATTGGTAATGGGTGATTGATATTTCTCTTCTACTCCCCCTGCATCCTGCACTTTGCCCTCTTGCCTCTCCTGCGCCCCTACGTCTTCATATACCCACCATAAAGGGGTTTCGGTAGAGAAATATTGCTCAACTGTCAGAGCTAAATGTGAGAAATCTTGATCTGAGAACATTTCTTGGTAAGTGCGTTGCATGAACTTTACCAGAATTGCTCTATCTACAGTTGAGCCTCGACGAATGTGGTAGCCGGGTAGTAATAAATTCAAAATTCAGGAGATGGGGAGGCGAGGAGGATGAAGGAGAGGGAGATGTTAATAACCCAATTACCAATTACCAATTACCATCCCAATTGGTGCGGGTGCTGCCATATCGGAAGGTAGAAAAATGCGAGCGCTGACGGCGACTAAGGCCAAGGTAAATATCAGCACAGCGATTAAAGGGGCGATGTATTGACGAAAAATAGCCATCATAGTATGGGTTGTCATTAGTTAGGGATTTTCTAAAAAATTAGTTGAGCAAAACACTCAATACTCGTTACTTACCGCTGTTCACGATCCAAATCATCTAGTACCCTCTCACAGTACCAATTTTCTGGCATACCAGGATAATTTTGCTTGGCCTGCTCAATTAATCTCTCAGCAGCGGCAACATCGCCAGATAACCTAGCTATGAGTCGGTTTTTTAAGTAGTTACCAGTTACTTCTTCGTCTACCTGTTTGGGTATGCCGTTTTTGAAGGGCTGTGAAGGTTCTCGCCGTAACTGCCAAAATAAAACGTAATAGAGTGTGCCAAAGATTAAAATCAAACTGATTGTGCCTAGGAGAGTGAGGAGGTTAAACCCCAGAAATCCTAAAACTAACTGGGAAAGCACGTACCCCAGTAATAAACCTGTGACGATGAGGACGAATGTACCGACAAGAATAACTACTTGGTTCCCCATATATCCTCTTCTTCTGGCTCAATTCCTGGTCTGGTGACTGCCTCTGGTTTTGGATTCCAGGGGGCAACAATGGGTAAAAGTAGTAAGCCTGGTATGGCTGCTACCATAGAAAGCAAGAAAAATGAAGGCCAGCCTGTGGCTTTTGCCCAATCTCCTGCGGGTGCTGAAAGAACGTCTCGACTCAGAGCCATGAGGCTAGAAAATAAAGCAAATTGAGTAGTGGTGAAGTTATGGCTACAGAGACTCATCAAGTAAGCTACTGTCGCCACTGTTACTAATCCGGCACTAGTGTTTTCAATCATAATGGCGATCGCTAACATTGAATAATCTTTGCCAGTAATAGCTAGTGCATAATAACCCAAGTTGCTGAGTAATTGCAGTACACCAAATATCCAGAGGGCGCGATTGATGCCGATTCTAGACATTATTATCCCACCTAAGATGACTCCAACGGTAGTAGCTACTAATCCAATAATGTAGACCGTTGCTAGTTCTGTGTTGTCAAACTTAATTTCTTTAGCAAATAAGTTGGCAGTTATTCCCACTAGGGAGTCACCTAGCTTGTAAAGAATAATAAAAACTAGAGTTAGAATTGATCTTGTTAATCCAAATTGCTTAAAAAAGATTTGTAGTGGCAGGAAGACTGCTTCTTGTAGTGTTTGTGGGGTTAGGGTTCGTTGTTGATCATCTAGTTGTGGGTGGGGCATGACGAGTGATGCACCAATCCAAGCGACAAGCAAACTACCTAAAATCCAATAGAAGACTTTTAAGGGAATATATTCGGAAATTACACCACCGACTAAGCCAATAATGACCGTGAGGATGATGAAAAGAAATATGACATCTTTTAAGTTTAAAGCTGCATGATTTGTGGATATATTTTCTGGTGTTAGTTCTCCCGGAACCCATAGGGTAGTAAATACACCCACCAGCATAAATCCTGCCATCAGCAAATAAACGATATTCCAAGGTAAAAACGCCGCGAACCAAGCAGCTAGGGAAAAAGCGACAAAGAGGGCGACACGATACCCTAAAACCCACAGTGATGCGCCAGTTTCTAATTCCAATGGATTAAGAATTTCAGTGCGGTAGGCATCACCAACAATGTCTTGAGTGGCGCTTAAAAATGCAATTACAAAAGATATAATTGCCAAAATCATTAAAACTTGTGTATTTTGGCTGGGTGTTTGCAGTGCCATTGATGCAATAGCAATGACTAAACCAATTTGGGTTAAAAACAACCAACCCCTTCTTCCACCTAAAAATGGAGGGGAAAAGCGGTCAACCAGGGGAGACCAAATGAATTTTAGGGAGTATGGTAAGCTAACCAATCCAAATAGAGTAATTTTAGCTATATCAACTTCGGCATCTTTCATCCATAGCTGGAGGGTTCGGGTAATCAAAAATAGAGGTAAGCCGGATGAGAAGCCTAACAGAAGCAACCCAGCCATTTTGCGGCTTTGAAATGCCTGTCGGAGTGCTTGAATCTCTTTCATATTGGCTGGACATTACAGTACAGAATCAGGATCTTACTTTCTTTGTGGCGATTTCAATTAAATCTTCAATTTTCTTGATATTCTGATCCCCTGCTAAATAACCAATTCCACGATGTAAATGTAAGCGAAATTGCGTAATTAGGGTTTCTTTATCTGTATCTAATCCGTCATTGTAGCAGCGTTGTTTTAGAGCTAAAAGCAAAATATCTGATATTTCTCCACCGAAAACGCGCCATGTCATTTCGACGTTGCTATCTTGGGGTATGGGTACGGGAGATGGTGCGGTTGTTTCTGCAAGGGAACGACAAAATGCCCACCGACATAATATGTTCCATTGGTCGATTTTGGTGCTGCGTTTGAGTTTGAGAAGTTGTTCTTTGGCTGTTTGAGAAAGTTTAATTCGTTCTATTGGTGATTCCATTATTTTTTTGATTAACTAACCGCAGAGGACACAGAGGGAAGAAAGAAGGAACAAGTATAAAAATTTGGCGTAACTTTATGAAGACATGGGATCTTCTGGAGGTGGATGACGATTAATGGCTTTATCAGCAGCACGAATATTGATAATTCTTTCTCTATTTAAATCTAGTGTTGCTATAGTTGCCTTTCCTATAGGTGTCAAACCAATAATTATTAATCCATCCGCTGTCCAGATAAAATGATCATTCCACAAGCTTTTTCTAGGGTTAAATAATTCAACTTGATTACCAGATTCAGGATTTATACCTGTGATCTTATTTGATTTTCTGCGGTTACAATGAAAACAAGCTAGTGCTAAATTATCTATAGTATTTTTGCCATTTTTACTTAATGGAATTACATGATCTACTGTAAATAATACATATTGCCATCTTTCTGAAGCGTGACAATATTCGCATAGTTCTAATGCGCGTTGACGTACTTGTTGCTGAATTGAATCTGTTATTTTCCGACTTGACACTTTTATATAGTTTGGTTATTTTGATTTTGGGCTAGATTACGAACAACACGATTTAAAAAACTGAGATAATCATCTATTTCTTCATAGCTATCTAATTCTTGTTCTTCTTCTGGTGTGAGTTGAGAATCTTGTTGTTGTAAGAGTAATATTTCAATGCGATTCTGTACACTACTAGAAGCGCGAAAGATAGGTGTTCCTTCTTGTAACTCGATTCTGATAGCACCTTCTAAGGGTAAGGTAGCAGGTAAATTATGTAAGGTTGGTAGTAAAGGAATTATCATATTTAAATCTGTGAAATACTAAATAAGATTTTACCAAAAATAACCAGGTTTTATTGTAGTTTTTCGTTGACCGGAGTTATATTGAAGTAGGTATTCGCGGGCTATGGCTTCAGTTTCTTGGAGTGCTTGATATTCTTTTTTGCCGATTTCGGTGTCAGTGGAAAGGAGGATGACTTGATGACTGGCTGAGGGGAAGTATCTTTCTACTAGGTTGTTACGGTGGGAGGAGTCGAGTCTTCCTAGTGGGGTATCTATGGCTACTGGTAAGCGTCTTCCTGAAACTTTGGCTAGTCCCCACAAAAATGCGATCGCTAATAGTTGTTTTTCCCCAGCAGAAAGTCGATGTTTGGGAACTGGTTTACCGTTTAAATCATATAAAGATAATCCAAATGTTTTACTATCAATAGCAATGCGATGTACTAAATCAGATTTATGTAATAAATATAGAAAACAGTTTTTTACTTCTTCTTCTAATTTATTCAATTTTCTCAAAGTTAATCTTTCTCGAAATTCCTTTAATGTCGCTTGCACTTTCGCAGCCGAATTAATAATATGTTCACTATCTTTATATTTTAGATTTTCTACAGTATATTCATTTAGTTCTTGTCTTAATCTCTTGATTTCTACCTCTAACTCTATTAATTCCCGACTCATTATCTCAGCCTGGGATTGAATCTTATTAAATTCAGTTTGTGTCTGTTTTACAGCCTTTTGCAATTTTGTATATTCTTCCGGTGCAGCCGCAGTTTGTACTTGTCTTTCTAAAGTTAATATTTCTTCTTCATAATTACTTAATTCATCTAACTGCTTTTGGGCTGTACTTTGAGCAATTTGTAAACGATAAGTTATATTGTCAAGTAAACTTAAACTTTCTTCATCTCCATTTAACCAAGTATTTTCTGTTGATAAATTATTGGTATACAAATTATTGATATCTTCAGCTAGAAAAGATTGAATATTAGTAACTTTATTAGATTCCAAATTTAATTGTTGCAGCCAATTAAGTAATCGTTCATCTCTAGCAATTAATACATCCTTAGCTAATTGAATTTGTTGAGTTTTAAGTTCTTTTTCTCCTTGGTGTTGGACTTGAGATAATAAAGGACTAATTAACGCCAAAGGTAATACATCAGCAGCTAATTCACATAACGATTCACGGACGTTATTAGCAACTTTAATTTTCTCTTCCCTTTGTTGTTCTAATTGGCTACGTTCAGCGGCAATTTTACCACCTTCATTTACAAATCTATCTAAAGCTTCTTCATGAATTTTTTCTAATTCTGTAACTTCAATATTCAGATTTTCTAGTTTTATCTGATTATTTTCATATTCTTCCTGTTTTTCATTGAGTCGGGTTTCAATTTCTTCTAATTTAGCCAAATCTTTATTATCTGCAAATTCTCGTTTTTTGCGATTTACTAAAATCTCCAAATCAATTGCTAACTTATCTGCTAACTCTAAACCCAAAAGTCCGTTAATAGCATCAACCACAATTGGTGGTGGTATTTCCTGTTCTGCTAGTTCCTTAACTTGTTCACCGTCAAATAAAAACAAATTAGAAATACCTAAAGGTAAAATATTTTCTATATATTCATCCCAGATATTCACCAGTGAATCAATCGGCCAAGTTTCATCATCACCTAAAATTCCTAAATGGTCTTTACCATCTTTAGGATTTTTTTCCCAAGTCCGAACAACACGATATCTAACAGGTTTGTCTTCTTCAATATGTTCAAAAACTAATTCAATTCTGGTTTTTTCAATAGAGTCGGCTTTACTATTAACACATTGGGTTAAAAAATCACTATAACTGAGATTACCGCGAGTTGAACATTGGGCGCGTTGTCCATATAAAGCGAGACGAATAGCATCCATAAGGGTAGTTTTTCCCCCACCATTCATTCCCCCAAAAAGGATAATCGGGCGTGTATTATCCTCATCAATTTTCGGGTTGAGGTTGATAACTTGTCTCCCGGAGTATGGACCAAAATTTTGCAGGACTAATTCAAGAAATATCATGGTGATTCAGATTATTTAACAATATCGGGCGAACAGAATTCGCAGCTACACAGGCAAAACCCACCTTCGTGGGTTAACCCGGATTTCTCACAAATACTACGATTATACTTCCTATAATCCTTATACAGAAAAAATTTCAGGCATTTTCACAGATATGATTTTTTATGCAGTGTGAAACTCCAGAATCTAGATTTTATAAGGCTTTGAAAATATTGGTGAGAAATTCGGGTGAAATCTATTAGTTTTTTATGGAGATACGAGGCGAATATAATTTGCGTCTACACAGGTGATAAATATATTGGTTTTTTCTTTAGTCCACGAAGGTGGACTTTGTTTGTGTAGCCGTGATTTCTAATCGCCGGGACTTTTTATTTAAGGATTAAGTTCCCAAGTAGGAATAAGTGATTTTTGTTGATGGTGTGTTTGTTGGTTTCTGATGTAATTGGCTACAGTATCTATGGCATCATGACTAACTGTAAATGCACCATAACTTCCTTGCCATTTAAAAAAATCTTTGGGTTTAATTTCATGATTAATAAAATGAGAAGAACTACCTTTTGCTTGTTTGATAACTTCTGATATGCTAACAGTTGTGGGAAATACTGTTAAAAGATGAACATGATCCTCAATTCCCCCAATGGCAATTACCGTACATTTTAATTCCTCACACTCTTTAATAATTGCTGCATAAACTAATTGCTGAATTTCTGGTATAATTAACGGCAATCTATCCCATGTTCCCCAAACATAATGTAAATACAATTGCGTGAAATTTGCCCTCATATATTTTCTAATCCGTCAAACTTGATATTCTCTTAACCCACGCAGGTGGGTTTTGCCTGTGTAGCTGCGAATTCTATTCGCCCATTATTCCACATTATTATCCTTTTTTGCATACTTAAAATTAGCCCAAGTTTGTGGTTTACTCTCTTCCTTCTCAGGTGCATCTCCTAAAGTTAATTGCTTCACCTTTTCCCTAATTGTTGCCACATCACCATCTAAAGCTGCTTGTCGTAAATCACGTTTTAAATGAGCGTTTTTAATCGCTGCTTCTGGAGAACGGGAACTTGTATTAAAGCATTTTTCTAGGCTTTCGTAGATTCCCACACGGCGAGTTTTTTTCTTAAATTGCCGTTCTGTATCTAATAATTTCGCCATTAATTCCAAGTGCATTCCGTCACTATCACATATTTCTTCTAATATTTCCCATTCATCAATACCGATTGTGCTATGGTCAGCACCAGGACGGGGATCTTTAAATACTTCTCCCGTAACTTCTTGATATATAAGAGGTACACTATCATCAAATTCGTGCTTTTCTTCTAACCATATCCGGCGAATTTCACTCAATTCTGCTTGGGAAATAAGGGTAATATCGCGCATACTTTCTGGTGCATTTCGACGCATTTCTGTTTGCGCTGTTAATAGTTTTCTTAACCAATATTCTCGCCAATATTTTGTATATGGACCGGGTATAGGTTCGACAGATATTCCACCATCTACATTGCGTTCAAATAATTGAACTTCTCCGCGTAAACGACGAAAATCTCTTTTTTCACGGTCACGTTCAACATCTAATTCACTACGAAAATTAACTAATGGTTGTAACCATTCTTTTTCTTCATCATTTTGAATCATTGCTTGCATAGATTTATCACTATTAACCAATGTGCAAACCCAGCAACCAAAACGAGAACTACCACAGCTAGGAGTAGAAGTATCAACAACTAAAGGACATTCGTTATCTGCTGTTGCACCTCGATACATAGAAAATAAATCTTTATTGCTATATCCCCAAGGGTTAGAAAATTGCATTAAATATAGCCAAACTTCATCAGTACGCCATTCTTCAATAGGCGTGTAAAGCAGAGAACTTATTAAGTTAGGATGAGGACAAAGACGTTCTCTGACTCGACCTACTTCACGTTTTATCATAATTAAAGCGCGAGTTATACTTTCAGTTTTGCGAGTTCCTAAAATAACTATTGTTTCACCATTAGCTCTCACAACATCACGAATAAAAAGATTAGAAGGTTCTATTTTTAGCCGTCCAGTACACCACCGAAATTTATTGCGCGGTGCTGGGTAGCCCTTACCAATTAAACCTGCCCAATATGTTTGTTTAGTTTCTGGTTGCAACAAGTGAGGTTGTATTGGCATTTTTTGCTCTTCAGCAGCTACTTCCATTTGTTTTAATGAGCTTTTTACCCAAGCAGAAACATAGGGATTTTCTACTCCTGTATCTGTTGTAATTACATGAATTGGCTTAGTTCTTTTTTCCGGTGGGAGTTCAGAAATTGCATTCCAAATAAGCTGTAAAGTAGCAGTGCTATCTTTTCCTCCTGAATAGCCTACTACCCAAGGTATTTGGTCTAAACAATACAATTCTTGAATTTCTGTAGAGAGAACTTGGATATATTCCACTAATTCTGCTACAGTACGATTCGGCTGATTTTTATTCTCTGGCTGTTGTGCCGTAGTCATTTTTTCCTACCTACGTATATATGGACTTAAACTCAATACTTCCCTTCGGGGAAAATCATCTGGTATATAAATAAACTTAGCTATGGGTGCAAAGTATTTTTAAAAATAGCATCCCTAGTATCCATTTTTTTGGACGATAAAGCAAGAGTCAGTCATCAAGTTTTTAAAAATTAAAATGAGCGATAGCACAGAAGCACTAAATAATCAACTCGCTAACGAGTATCTAGAACGAGAAAATAAGGATAAACAGGTATTAGCTTTACTGCTAGAGAGGTTTTTAGAGAAAAAAGACCAAATTCTTGTTCAAAAGACCGAAATGGGTGGTACAGAAGCTTATGTAGGTTCTGTGACCTTAGAATGGTTCGCGGGACGGGTACATTTTGCGTCTGGTTTACCCTTGCTGCAAAAAAAGTACAACCGAGAGACACAGAATATTGAAATTGACGCTGATAGTATTGATGAAATTCAACAACGTCCTATTGATTGGTCGCGTCAAGCACCGTTAGTACAGTATTTAGCAGCGAGAAAAAACCATAAGTTTCCGGCTGTGTTGGTAGTGATTAATCAACCTTGGGTAGATAACCCCAAAGCAGCAGAGTGGGACAGTGAAGGAAGGGCTAAAAAAGCGACTACTGATTTTATACCTTTAGATAAAGATGGAAAAGTTGGGTTACTGAATATTTCTGAAGAGAATGTGACAATTTATGCTTTAGATGGTCAGCATAGATTAATGGGTGTACAAGGTTTAATGGAGTTAATTAAATCTGGTAAACTCCAACGGTATAAAAAAGATAAAACTGCTGATGAAAGTTTTATTACTTTGTCTGATTTAATTGATAAATATCAAGTAGAACCTGCTTATTTACAAAATTTACGTCAAGAAAAGATTGGCATTGAGTTTATTTGTGCAGTTAATACTGGGGAAACTCATACAGAAGCAAAACGACGGGTAAGGTCAATTTTTGTTCATGTTAATTTAATGGCTGCACCTTTAACTAAAGGTCAGTTAGCACAATTAAATGAAGATGATGGCTTTGCTATTGTAGCGCGAAAAATTGCCGTTACACATCCACTTTTAGCACAAAAACCAAATCGAAATCCCCGTGTTAATTGGAATAGTGCCACAGTAGCGGCTAATTCTACAGTTTTGACGACGCTACAAGCTTTACAAGATATGTCCGAAAGGTATTTGGGGCAAAAATTCCCCCACTGGAAACCTTTAGAAAAAGGGTTAATTCCCATGCGTCCAGAAAATGAAGAAATTCAGGAAGGAATTGCAGACTTTAAACTACTTTTTGATAATTTAGCTAATCTTCCCAGTTATAAAATATTGGAACACGAAGATACAACTATTTTGCGTCGCTTCCATTTTGAAAAAGACGGAGGTGAGGGAAATATGTTATTTCGTCCAGTTTCTCAAGTTGCTTTAGCGCAAGCTTTGGGAACTTTAGTATTTAAAAAAGGTTTTGCTTTGACGGATATTTTTAAGAAGTTGGAGAAATTTGACCGTCAAGGGGGTTTTAGTAGTATGGAATATCCTCAATCTTTATGGTATGGGGTTTTATATGATCCCAATAAAAAACGGGTACAAGTAGCTGGAAAAGATTTAGCAGTGAAGTTATTAATTTATATTTTGGGGGGAATGACTGAAAAAATGGAAGTTACTGCTTTACGTAAAGCTTTAGCTAATGCTAGGACTATTGAAGAACAAACTATAGGTTTTGATGGTACGTTTGTCAAACCTCAGGATGTAGGACTTCCAGTAATTTTATAATAATAGCTAATTATGGCTGAAATATATGATGACGATGCCATTGTAAAGCTTCAATATCTGGAAAATATTTCTCTACTTTAGGTAATATGAGTATTTCCCCATGAAATTCTGTTATTGGTCTAGTATGGGGAGATACTTCTTCTAATTCTTCGCTAACAATAATTTTGTATTTATCATCAACAGCAAACCAACCTCTATCAAAAGCCCAGTGATGATTTTTACAAAGTGCTATTCCGTTATGTATGCTGCTGTCATAAAAGGCAGAAAATGGTTTTATATGTGCGCCGTCAACAATATTTTGATTGCCAGTTTTAGTAACTTTCAATCCACAAAAAGCGCATTTACAATCATATACAGAAACAACAGCTTTTCTAAAGAAAGCATTTCTAATTAGTGTTTTTTTTAAGCTCCATTTAGGGTTGTTGGGTAAATTTTCAGTATCATCTAGTTTTTCTACTTCTGGATAATCTTGAAAAGTCTGATTAATTTGTAAAAATTCTTCAATTTCATCTTCATTATCAGAGAAAAAAGCAGTTACAAGTGCATCAATTAATTCTTTTCGAGAAGATTCATTTTGTAAATAGTTAAATAATTCACTGTCTAAATATGCGTATTCAACAGCCAATTTTAATTTGTTAGTTGTTTTTGGTTGTAAATTATTAAAACCTGCTTTAGTTTGTACGTGCCAAAATCCCTCATTTTGCAGATGAAAAAATGGATAGTGTAACCCTCCTTGATAAGATTGTGAGCCAATTACATCCCAATACTTATTAAAAGCTTGAATTAATTCATCTGAAACAAAAATTTGATTATTAGTAATAACTCCTCTCATAATCAAATCAATTACGGTTAAAAGTAATATCGGTTTATATTGAGCATTACCACGTTTTCGACTATTACTTACTTTTAACTTAGAAAACTTTTCACAATAAAAACGAAGATTATTCATATCTAACTACTTTGTAAATAATGCGAACAAAATGAATTATTTCAAAAATCTACTTAAATTAAATTCTTCTTCTATGTTGTTTTCTTCATAATCTCTTGCAGTAATTAAGATTACTAGAAGTTGTGCTGCATAATCAACAACTCCGCGCAATTCACTTTGTAATATTTCTAATCCTCCATTAGCATATTCTTCAAATACTTGAGTCCGTTTGTCCTCATATTCATCTTCTCTAGAAGCAAGTATTTGGATATCACTTGTCTCAACAATTCCCAATAATTTTATAATTTTGTCATACCCAAGTGAAGCAAAATTGTCTTGTGGAATTGGAGAAGGATCTCTTTTTGTGGTATCTCCTAGAGGAACACTTTTTTTATACTTTACTCCTAATGCTGCTGCAAATATCATAACTTCCACATAAGTCTGGAAAAGTCCCTGTGTTTCTTTAGACGCTAGTAATGATTTCACTAACTCAGCCTTATC
Organism: Anabaena cylindrica UHCC 0172; assembly: GCF_034931625.1. GTDB lineage: Bacteria > Cyanobacteriota > Cyanobacteriia > Cyanobacteriales > Nostocaceae > Anabaena > Anabaena cylindrica_A. The sequence continues at coordinate 24,981 of NZ_JAYGGY010000033.1, forward strand.
TTGAGCAATTTTGATTCTATTTGCAGCCATAATTTTAATCTCTACACCCTGAATATATTAAACCAAACTCACTAATACCACACTCTCACACTCCTCTCCGTGAGAAATAAAATCAAAAAACATCCTCATAAACCAGAGAAAGAGGAAACATAAAATCAACACTACTTCAGAGGACTCATATAACTTGTCTCAGAACTAACAAGCATAACCTTCTTCCTTTGCGCCTTTGCGACTTTGCGTGAGACATATCAACTAAAAATCCCCAACAACCAACGATTAACTTCACCATCATCTTGACTTTGACTACGTTGAATAGCCTCTTTAATAGTAGCTATTTGCAAACCTGTTAAAACCTTTGACTCCTCAATTCTTCTGCTTCCACCATCAGATATTTCAAAAGCAATAATATCATTATTATTAGCATCCATTACCCAATATTCTTTTACTCCCAACCGTTCATAGAGTAACCTTTTAAAACCCAAATCATCACTAATAGAAGAAGCAGCAATTTCTACAACTAAAGTTGGTGCTGCTAACTCATTAATATTGATAGGAGAATTATTCAAAGGGGGAAATGTTATCTTATCCCCAATATAAAAAGCTAAATCAGGTTGACATTCTCCTTCATTTATTCTGCGAAAACTGGTATTTATCCAGCCTTTAATTTTAATATTTTTCAATGTCGCATAAAAATTCACAACATTAGCTACAACATTATTGTTGTTTCCATGATTTGAACCAACTGGTAACATTTCAATCCTCATATAATTTTGATAATAATAAAATCTTCCTTGTTGATAATCAGGATGATCAGCAATTTCTATAAATTCATCCCAACTTACTTTTACCCAGGTATCTGTGATGATATTTGGTAAATTAGCAATAACCATGAAACCTACCTCTCTCTTTCCACTTCAATAATTTCAGTATATTCAAAACCATTCAAACTCTGTCTTACCAAAGAATATCTTTCTCTACCCAACTGAATATCATCTTGCTGACAATTAGGTTTAGAAGAATAATAAACCAACACATATTCTTTACCAATTTTATCAGCAATCTCTTCCTCAACTTCTACCCTCCATTGAGTCTGAGTCACCAAGACAATTAACTGATTTGCTAACTTAGGAATAGTTTGAGCGATATGACGACGGGAATTAGCATCTAAACTCCCAAAAGGAGAATCCATAACAATGGGAAAAGTGCTACTATCAGGAACCATCATCATTTTCCGCTTTTCACTCCAGTCGCGCACCTTGTCTATAATACTAGCGATAAAAGATAAACTGAGAATTTGATTTTCTCCTGTGGAAGCTGCGACTGGTGCTTCAATTCCTGTGGTGTTTTCAACTAAACTCAATTCATACTTTTCGCTAATTTTGGGAACGTAGGGAGTAAAAGACATATCTGAGAATATTTCCTGTACTCGCTGTTCTAATTGCAGACGAAACTGGTTTTCTTGACGGTTTTTAACTTCTGATAAACGTTCAATTGCATCTTGGGTAGCGTTAATGCGTCGCTGTGCTAAAGATTGCTTTTCTTCATTTTGTTTTTGCTTAGATATTTGTTTAAATAAAGCATCAATATCTGTTTTGAGGTGAGAAAGTTCTTGTTGATTTGCACCTTGTTCTCGATTTAGTTCATCAATTTTCGCTTCAATTTCATCTAAGCGTTTTTGTAATCCGCTAATTTCTTCATTGGGATCTTTTCGCAGTTGTTCTTGAATCCCATCTAATTCCAGTTCAACTTGGGATAAATTTTCCTTTAACTGCTTAATTCGTGCTTGTTCTCTATCAGCTTCTTCCCAAAACGAAATTGCTTGTTTATCAATTTCATCAACTTGTGCGCTCATTCTAATTGCAGTTTCTTCTACTGTGGAAGAACCCGCTTTTTTCATTAAGTTTTTGACATGAAAATGAGTATGAGTTCCTTCTTTTAAATCAGCACCACAAATACAACGTCCAGTATTGAGTAAATCCTTGACAAATTCTTGGGAAATTCCTGCTGTTAATTCACCACGTTGTTTCAAATCTGTAAATATTTCCCGAAACTTAGCTGTAGTTTCTGATAACAGAACTGTATAACCCCGTGCGGAAATAACTTTTTTCAATGTTTCCCGTGTTTTCTTCAATTGTTCCCGATAGCTATCTCTTTGAGATTCTAGGTTTTGCTTTCTTTCTTGTAATTCTTTAATAGCACTTAGTTCGCGTAATTTATTACTAACTTCTTTTTTTAATGTCTGTTGATGTTCTAATTCTAGCTTGATCTCAATTTGACGTTTGTTGATGGTTTCAATTTCTGATTCCAGCTTTTCTTGCTGAGTTAATAACTGTTTAGTTTCTGCGTCTCCAATGTTTTTTAATTCAGTTTCTAAGGTTTTTTTCGCATCTTTTAGGTGTTTGATAGAAAGTTCAATTACCTCAACACCTAAAAAAGTTCTAATTGCTTCTGCAATTTCTGCTTTATTATCAGAACGGACTATTTCTTCAATGCGTTCACCATCAAAGAAAAAATATTGATGTAAACTTGCTGGTAAAATCTGGGTGATGATTTCTTCAGCTTGCTGAAGGGGAAAATACCATTTACCGTCATCTCCAGCAACTTGGATTTTTAACTGGGTTTTACCAACTTCGATAAAATCACTTTCATTTTTATAAACCCGACAAGAACGAGTAGCACGGTAACGGTTGCTTTCATGTTCCCAACCTACTTCTACTGAACATTCTACAGGATCTCCTGGTTGAGATTGTGCGATCGCTCTTTTATTGACTAATTGTTCTGTAGAAGCAAATGCAGCACTAAATTTTTCGTATAATACCCAGGTAAAGGCATTCAATAAACTGGTTTTACCTGCGCCATTACTCCCATAAATCATGGTAGTATTGCGAATGTCTCCACCAGCTAAAGTAATTTCTGGTGTTTTTCCATAAAATGAGCGAAAATTACATAGTTTAATGGAGGTTAGCTTCATTGCACTGCTTCTTTTACAATTATTAAAATATCATCATTAATATGTCCTTTGCTTTTTCTATCTAATCTGCTTTTTTCTAATCTCCATACTTTTTCAATAATTTGCTTTACTTCTGGTGGTGCGCTGTTAATTGGTTCTTGGACATCTTCGATGTTTGAGTGTTCTGGCATTTTTTTGTTTGTGTTTAGAGGTGTGGGAAGAATTTAATGAACCGCGAAGGCGCGAAGGAAGAAGGGAAGAAGAAGGAAGAAGAGAATTTAAAAGGAGAGGATGACTCGTTTGATTCCTTCTTTGAGGATGGGGACGTTAAAGTTAATTAGGAGTCCGAGACGGTTATTTGTCATTTTTAAATATGAAATAACTTGAGCTTCGTGAATGGGGACTAGTTTTTCTACAGCTTTCAATTCAACTACTAAAATATCACCAACTAAAAAATCTAATTCACCTTCACCAATAGGATTACCTTTATAATTGATTGATACTAAATATTTAGGTTTACAAGGTATCCCCCGCAAACGAAATTCACAACACAAAGCTTCCTGATAAACCCTCTCCAAAAACCCCGCTCCCAACACCCGATGCACCTCAATAGCCGCACCAATCACCGCATACGCTAACCCCTCAACCTCATCACCCAACTCCCTCATCCTTCCCTCTTCCTTCTTCGCGTTCTTCGCGCCTTTCCTTACGGAACGCTTCGCGAACGCGGTTCATTTACTCTTACTCCCCTTCAAATATCCAATAACCCATATCGTTTTTGCAAAGCCAATAACTTCATCCTAGCTTGTCCAGCATTATCTGCTAAATCAGCAAACTCCACAAAACGCCGTAATTCCTTTTTCAATAAATTCCTTTCCACCTCAATAGTTTCTCTATCCAAATCTGGAGGTAAAACAATCATATCAAAAATCGTTGCTCTTTCCTTACCAGGATGTGGACGTAAAACTCTGCCACGACGTTGGATAAATTGACGAGGATTACCTGAACTTGATAAAATTACCGCAGTTTGAATGGCGGGAATATCCACACCTTCATCTAAACAACGAATAGCAACTAAACCTTGTAATTCTCCACTTTCAAATTGACAACGTAATGTTTCTCTTTCTTGTAAAGAAGTGTGTGCTGTGTAGGTGCTGACTTTATAACCCAAGTCTACCCCCAAAATTTTAGAAACAGCTTTGAGTTGACGCAGAGATGAACGCTGTCCGGTTTCTGGACAACCGTCACTACAATAAAATAAAGTATGGCTGGTATCTTTGCGAGTTTCCATTAATTCCCGCAAAGCTGTTAATTTATTTTCTGCTGCACCAATTAACCTAGCACGTTGCATTAATAACGATTTTATATCTTCGTTGTCTTCAAAATCTCCTGCTGCGCTATTTTCTCTTTCTCGATATAAAAGAGAACGCCCGATTTTTTTTGTTAATTTAAGGTAGGCAATACTTTCAGCCTCTGTTAACTCCACCAAAACCGGATAATAAAGATAGTGTACCAAAGCTCCTTGTGCGATCGCATCCTCTAAACTAAACTCAGGTTGCAAAACAGCACCGAAATATTCCAATAATGATTGTGTTCCTCCATCATCAAAATACCGTTCCGGTGTCGCCGATAACGCTAGACGCAACCCCACATTCCGAGGTAAACTTTCCTCTAACTTCGGTGAACCTAAATTATGTGCCTCATCACCAATAATTAAGGTTTTTGGGGGAAAATATTTAAGCTGTGACTGAAAGCCATCACTAATTAAAGTCGAGTTAGTGGTAATCACCGTCACGAAACCTTGAGAACCAGAACGCAGATTATAAATTTGTGTTGATAATTGACTTTGCCAGCTACGTAAATTCTCGAAAGCTAAAATTGGAATTAAGTTAAATTTCTCACATTCCCTTGCCCACTGACTGACAAGATGGCGATAGGGACATACTACCACTAAGACTTGTAAACCAATCTGCTGATACAACTCAGAGGCGATAGACAGTGCAGTAATAGTCTTACCACTACCAGTAGCCATTTTTAGTGTTCCTCTGCCATTATTAGCAAACCAACTAGTAATAGCTTGACGCTGATATCCCCGCAATTGCAGAGATAATGGCATTTTTGGACATCCTGGTAAAGGTTGCTTAACTTGATAACTGCCTTTTTTCTCCCCCACATAAGGTAACTTGAGAGAGAAAAAAGGCAATTTATGCACTGGTTTTTGCGTTATATACATAAATTGCTGATTGGTAATAGGTAATTGGTAATTGGTAATTGGTAATTGGTAATTGGTAATTGGTAATTGGTTATGACTTACGCCAAAAATTTCCCAAACTCTTATTTATCTATTTTATTTGCGTCCTCTGTGGTTAGTCAGTCCGTAAATCCCGCATAAGTCCTATTTGGTAATTAGAAAAACTCTTACCCATTACCTATTACCCATCACCCATTACCAAACTTCAGTTATAATTTCGCCAAATACCAATCAGAGAACCTTGCACTTGTACTTGTATTGCAGGTATTTCCATCGGTTTATACTTAGAATTTGCTGGTTTGAGAGTCACAAGATCATCATGACGATAAAAACGTTTTAAAGTTGTACCGTGTCCTTCAACTCTAGCAGCCACAATAGTGCCATTTTTTAACTGATTTGGTTCTGCTACCGGACGCAAAAACACCACGTCCCCATCAGCAATTAAATCATCAATCATGCTATCCCCAGTCACCCGCAAAGCATAACTTTGGGGAGGTAAAGATAAATTAGCCAAGTCTAAATGCTCTACAGCATCCGTAAAAGGCTCAATTAAACCACCAGCAGCAATAGTTCCCAAAATCGGCACACCTAGCTTCACAGGACGCAAAACCCGAATTGTTCGTGCTTTACCTTCCTTCCACTCGATATATCCCTTGTTGCGTAAATGCTCTAAACGGCTTTGAATTGGTGCAGGTGATTTCAAGTTCATTCCTTGCATCATTTGACGAATAGAAGGCGAATGCTCATTCATTCGGATATATTCTGTCAACCATTCGTATAATTCTTGTTGAGCTTCTGTTAGTCTTTCCATAATTTTTGTTGGGAAGTAATTATAAATGTCCCTAGAACATTAGTACTACAAAAATCTTCCCTTAACAAGATAAAACTTAAAAATTTAAAAGGCAAAAGGGAAATAACTGACTTTGCTTTTGCCTATTTACTTGACAATTTTTTAGCTTTTACCTGTCATTTAGCCCCTAAAATACTTGCCAGTAGAGCTTTTTGAGCGTGTAATCTATTTTCTGCCTGATCCCAAACCTTTGATTGGGAACCTTCGATTACTTCTTCGGTAATTTCTTCACCGCGATGTGCTGGTAAACAGTGTAGAACAATTGCGGCTGGATCTGCAAGACTCAATAATTGTTGAGAAATTTGATAAGGCTGGAAAATAGGAAACCGATTATCAGCTTCTGCCTCTTGTCCCATACTTGCCCAAACATCAGTGTAAAGTACAGATGCACCTTTAGCTGCTGCTTCTGGGTCATGGGTGAGAACAACTTCAGTTTTATTATTAGCGATCGCCCTAGCTTTTTCTACAATTTTTGCATCTGGTGCATATCCTGAAGGAAAAGCCACCCGCACATTCATTCCTACCAAAGCACAACCCAGCATGAGGGAATTAGCGACATTATTGCCATCACCCACATAAGTCAAAGTTAGACCAGATAAAGTCCCGAAACATTCTTGAATTGTCAATAAATCAGCTAAAATCTGACAAGGATGTTCTAAATCTGTCAGTGCATTAATTACAGGGCTTTCGGCATATTTAGCAAAAGTTTCTAAATCCTGTTGGGCGAAAGTACGAATTGCAAAAATATCCAGATAACGATCTAACACCCTAGCTGTATCTTGAAGAGGCTCCCCACGACTCACCTGAGTTACATTGGGATTGAGATCAATTACCTGTCCACCTAGTTGGTACATAGCCACTGTGAAACTAACTCGTGTGCGAGTAGAGGCTTTAGAGAATAATAACCCCAGCACTTTATTACACTGCAACTGTAGCTTTTGTGACTTGAGTTGAGTTGCCAATTGCAGAAGTTCTTGCAGTTCTGTGGAATTAAGATCCGCCAGACCTAATAAATCTCGTCCGATCAATTCTGCCATGCTTGTGATCTTTTAAAGAACAATAATGTTTTTCTGTTCCTTCACCCAGACGCGTCAAAAGGAATACAGTCTTAAAACTGTACCAAACATTGTTACCTTAAGTTACACAATTAGAATTAGCTTTTTTAATCAATGCGTAAGTCCTAGTAATTTTTTTACTCATTCACAGATTTTTTCTCTATACAACTATCTTTAGACTGAAAATTTAGCTATGGCTAGGGAAAGAATTTTTTTAGTGATTACCACTAGACAAATCTCAGAATTGTGATATGATGTGTAATCGGTGGGTGCTTGAAAAGTACTAACCAGTTCGCCAGCATAGCACAGTGGTAGTGCATCCGACTTGTAATCGGAAGGTCGCGAGTTCAAATCCCGCTGCTGGCTTTATTCAGGTTTTGGAAGTAGAGAAGGTGCTTGAATTGTGCAGGGGTTGGTTTCACATTTTTGCTCGTAAAGCTTATTAATGTATGGTTCCTGCCAAGTAAGGGGAACTTCTAAGAGCGATCGCACGCCTGTGATTCCTTGACCGATAAAAAGTAACAGAGCGATCGTATTGAGGATAATGTGAACCTTGCGCCAGCGATTAGTTTTATCTTTGTAGATGTCTGGTAAGATAGCCAGTGAAAAAATCATCAATAGGGCAGCAAGTTGGCCGTAGTAGTAGTGAGAAATATACCATTGGTCAGTTTTGCGGTAGACACCATCTTGACAACCAAGCACCACCAACCCAACTCCACTCAGAGTTGCAAATATACCACGCCAATTTTTTGCTTTGGCCCGATAAAGTAAATATAGAGAAGCAATTGTCGCCGCAAACAACAGGGCAATAAAAATCACCTGAAATTGTGATTTAATCCAAACTTGTTTATCTACAATATTACCAAAAACATCGTTAGCCAGAGCTAATAAAACAATACCCACAACTGAACCAGTTAGCCAGCGTCCCAACTGGACGTGTTCTTGTCCAACCACGGGAGGAATTTTGCTTTTCCCTGTGGCTATAGTTTGCAAGCGACGTTGACGGACTTGTAAAGCGAAGTTGACAACCATACCAATGAGTGGAAAAACCACAATTACAGCGATCGCTGGATGCAACAGCAAAATCGCATCTCTAACTTCCATAATTACACCTTTCTCAAACTTAGTGAATTAGCCCAAAATCATAGATTCTTCCCATTGGAGACTTCCAAATAAAAAATATCCCAATTTATAGTATGTAGGGGTTTAGCATTGCTAAACCCTTATGTATGACTAAAAAATAGGATAATTTATTTTTTGGTACTTCCCGATTGCACGTAAAGTTACTTCACCTCACTGGCTTCAAACCTAGATACCTTACCCCGTTTAACCGCAACTACCACATCATAAGTAGCGCAATAAGAAAACGTCACATTATTAGCTTTGTTGTAAAGATTCACCACCATACCTGCACCACCAGGTTGAACAGCAAGTGGTTCAAGATCACCAAAAAAGAACCGACGTAATTGATCACCACCACCAAATTGACCTTTATTCTTCATCACCAAATCAATTTTCTGTTGAGCATTCAAACCTGTAGAATCTTTCATTTCTGCCGCTGATGCTTGAACTAGAGAAGGATTCACGGCTTTCAAAGGAACATCCCAAACTGTCAACATACCAGCTAGAGCAACACCTGTGAGCAAAGAAGAAGCGACTTTCATTTGTTTTTCCTGATGTTTAAGTTTTTCGACTAACCACAGCATCCCATCTACTACTGAAGCTCAAATGAAGCCATTCCCTGAATTGCCTGAAATTACCCCTTGGAAAAATTTAGTTTGTACTCAGCATATTCTCAGAAAGTTGTGATGTTATATTCTCAGCTTAATTTAAGTTTTTTATAACCCTAACTTAATCAGCATATTTGAGTTTAGTATTGATAATTAAAAGTATTTTCTTTACAGTGGTGTTATTGTGACCAGACAGAGAAGAAAGTATCCTCCCATTTCTACAATTCCAGGTCAAATCTATCTCTGGCTGGCAATTCTGATTTTTGGAGCCTCTAGTGCAGTTACCCGCAAGCTAACGCAAATCGGCGCTCAACACTTCATAGATGGTCGAAATCCGATTTCTCTGTGTAATGTTTTATTCGTTGGTAATCTCTGCGCTTTGATAGTTCTGTTACTGATTTACGGAAAACAGTGGAATCAAGCGACTTTGCAGCAACTGTCAAAAAAAGATTGGTTCATACTAACAACAGTAGCTATTTTATCTGGAGCTATCATTCCCGGCTTAATTTTTCAGGCATTAGCACTAACAGAAGTCAACAATATCATTTTGGTTGGCCGTTTGGAACCACCTCTGACTATGGTTTTATCAGTTTGGTTGCTACGGGAACGGGTGAATCGTTGGGACGTGATGGGAGCCTTTGCTGCATTCCTTGGTGTCACCCTTACTATTTTCCTTCAACCACCAGAGGTAGGGATGATGAATATGGGAGGTTTAGGAGTGGGTATTGGTGAACTATTGGCAATACTCGCTGCTTTAGCTTCAGTAGCTGCCACAATTATTATCAAAGGCTGGCTTTCCCATATCCCACTAGCAATATTCAGTATTTTTCGTACTGCTTTAGGAACTGTAGTATTTTTCTTGATTGCTTTAGTTCTCTATGGCCGCGACCACTTTAAAGATGTATTATCACCTTTTTTGTGGCAGTGGATGCTTGTCTATGGCGCTGTAATTGTCGTGCTAGGTCAATCATTTTGGCTTAAAGGCTTGAGAGCTTCTACAGTGTCTGAGGCTTCTTTAGCAGGCTCTTTTACCCCTATCATCGGTATTCTGGCAGCTTATTTAGTATTGGGAGAAGCCCCTACCTTCGCTCAATATGTCGGTGGTAGCTTGGTTTTAGTGGGCATATTTTTGAGCCAGATTGGTATCCAACTTCAGAGCTATCGCAAAACTGCACCTAAAAAGGTAAATTCTCTGGGAGCAGAACAAAAAGTAGAAACCGAGATGGGATTTAAAGGAATATAAAATTTATCTGCAAAGAATACTTGTTGTCTATCACTATTGTCGTATATATTGCCTTTAGTTATACGTTAGTTATATTGTGATAGATAACAACAACTTTTTATTACGTAATCTTTGGTACTATGCCCTACCTAGTTATCTCCTGAAACCAGGTAAGATGGTGGCTCGTATTTTCTTGGGAGAACCAGTACTACTGATTAGAAGCCAAGATGGCAAGGTTTCTGCTGTGCGGGATATTTGTCCTCATCGGGCTGTACCCTTGAGTTGTGGTCGATTTGATGGGCAAGAAGTAGAATGCTGTTACCACGGTTGGCGTTTTGACCCTGCCGGACATTGTGTATCAATCCCCTCTTTATTACCAGAACAAGATACGGATTTGAGTCGCTTCGATGTGCAATCATATCCAATCCATGAAACTCAAGGCAATATTTGGATATACATGACAGATGGGGAGAAATCTCAACCCAGCCCTTCAGAAATGGATGTTCCAGTAGTTCCAGGTTTTGCAGAACAACTCCCTCAACTAGTTGAGATCATGAGGTTTCCTTGTTTTATAGATCATGCGGTAACAGGTTTAATGGACCCTGCTCATTCTCCCTATGTACATCGGGTATGGTGGTGGAGAAGCGGGGAACTGCATGAAGAAGTCAAACAATTTGATCCTTCACCTTACGGGTTTACAGTCCGACGACATAAGTTGTCAGAAAATATGGAGAATATGAGCCGATTATATTGGTTGGTCGGTGGTGGTATTCCTGAAGTAGAAATTTCTTTCCGCTTACCAGGTGTGAGAATAGAAGAGATAACTTTTGGTAAACATCGACTTTGTAATTTGACAGCAGTTACACCAATTTCTGAGACAGAAACAGAGGTAACTTTTGTTCTTTATGGAATGCCTACTTGGTTAAATATATTCAAACCTTTGATTCATGTATTAGCACGGAAATTTCTAGACCAAGACCGAACAGTAGTAGAAAAACAGCAAATTGGACTCAAATATGATCCAGTACTGCGATTAATTAAAGATTCAGATATGCAAGCGCAATGGTACTACCAGTTAAAACGAGAATTTGCTCGCGCTACATCTGAAAAACGGGAATTTGTCAATCCTGTTAAGAGTCTGTTATTACGATGGCGTGCTTGAAGAACTAGTTAACTGTAGAATTTAGTTAACAACAGGCTAAATAGGTTTATTGTTATTGTCAAATCAAGACAATATAACATCCGATATGAAAGAAGAACGTATTACCATCTGTATTGATCAACAGGAACACTCTCTTTTAAGCAGTCTCTCCCTCCGGGAGAATAAAACTGAATCGGAGATAGTGCGAGAAGCACTGAGAATGTATTTTCAATCTGTAGGTTCTCAAATATCCTGTTACGATTTGGCCAAGGATTTAGGAATCATTGGTATTGCTGGAGATATGCCATCTGACTTAAGTACTAACACAGATTATTTAGAGGAATTTGGCAAATGAGCGGTATTCTCATTGATACAGGTCCCATTGTTGCCATTCTTTCTTCAGCCGATAACCATCATAAAATCTGTGTTGAAACGCTTAAAAAACTCTCCCCACCTCTTCTTACTACATGGCCTGTGATAACCGAATCTCAGTATCTTCTGCGAAAGAATAAAAAAGCTCTCCAAGGATTATTTCATGCTTTCTCTGGAGGATTATTTGCGCTAGAAGAGTTACCTTCTGAATCACTACCTTGGCTAGAAAATTTTCTGACAAAATACGAAGATATAAATTCTCAGATTGCTGATGCCAGTCTTATGTATGTAGCAGAGCAAAAAAAAAATTGACACAATTTTTACTTTAGACAGGAGAGACTTTTTTATTTACCGTTTCAGTAATAAAGAAGCACCAAAAATCATTCCTACAATGCTTTAAATTGAATTTTGGTGATAGTTCACCCAGAAAAACTGGGTGAAAATGATTAAATTATTTCTGTAAGCTCACCGATTTATCAAACATTCTGACTCCTGAATTCTTACTTATTTCTTGGTGCTGAAGATGGTAGTGAACATCATCAACATTCCACCTAACAAAATAGCGATTGCTAATCCACCAGTCACCAAATCCAAAGTACTGCTATTATCCATAGCTTATCCCCCCTGACGGGATGACAAAAATGGTTAAAATGCAGACAGAATAAGCCTCATAGCTCT
>NZ_JAYGGY010000034.1:0-35404 GCF_034931625.1 Anabaena cylindrica UHCC 0172
AAAATATTATTTTATATTCTTATAGCATAATTTAATTGTTTTTCGGAGATGTCTATTACTATAGTGCTAAATCTCAATCAACTTATGAATATTATCCTCCCAATTGGCACCATCAAAAGGTACAACTTCAAAATTACCCATCACATCACCATCTAAACACCTGACATTCACATCAATACAATCAGGATGACTACGGGGAATATAAAAAGAATGAATTCCACAAATATTACAAAATTTATGTTTGGCAACACCCGTATTAAATTGATAACTTGTTAAAACATTTTCCCCTTGCAGCAAAGTAAACTTATCTTTAGGAACAATTAAATGTAAAAATCCTTTCTTACGACAAACTGAACAATTACAATCATCAACCTTATGGTTATCAACCACCACCCGAAACCGCACCGCACCACAGTGACAACCACCTTCATAAGTTACAGTTTTATTAATATTTATCATCATCACACCCTCACTTAAATAGTACCGAGTATTGAGTATCGAGTACCGAGTACAAGATTAAATCAGTGATAGATAACAATTCATCCTTCTTATCTGCGTTTATCTGCGTGCATCCGCGTTCAATAAAGATACTTAGATAACAACCCAATAAAAACGCCAGTTGTTTCCAAATGTGGTAAAATACCAGTATCAGCTATACCTTGGAAATCTCTAATTACATCTTTATTTAAACTAGCTAACCTCCGTCCCAATTTGATATTAGTAAATTGTGCCTCTTCACCCCAAAAAAATACAGTGGGTATTCTCAACTGCTGAATAAATAAACTCAAATCAAAATAAAGATCACCTCGCAAAAATGCCAAAGCCGAAAACTTAGCATTAGGCTGTTTTGCAGAATTTAAATAAGCCGCTACCATTTCTTGAGTAACTCGTTCTGGTTTAGCAAACAGAAAGCTTTGTAAGAAATTACTAACTGCAACTTCATTCTCCGCACCCAAACCATAAATTAAATTATCCAAAAAAGGCATATTAATCACCGAAAGTGGTAATCTTCGTCCCGCACCTTGACCAAAATCATCAAACCCAGAAGGAGAAACTAAAAACAATTCTTTAAATAAATCAGGCTCAGAAATAGTCAAACGAATAGTAAATGCAGCAGTTAAAGAAGAAGCTACCACCGTCACAGGTTGACTACAAGTTTGCTGAATAAACTCACTAATAGTAGTCAAGTAATCTTGAATTTGATAATCCCTTACAGGATGATCAGATTCTCCCCAACCAATTAAATCAGGTGCTAAAATGCGATATTTATTCGCAAATGCTGGATACACCTTAGACCATTCATAAGCAGAAGCACCACCACCAAAATTGTGTAAAAATAATAAAGGTGGTAATTCTTCAATTTTAGAAATATCCCAAGGTTCACTAATTTGGGTATAATATACCATTGAACCCAAGGATGTATTAATAACCTTATGACCAAAACCAGGGGGTTGAAATTTCAGCATATATAATTATGGATTAGGAAATATTATCTTTAGTAATTTGTACAAGTTGATTGAGATTATCACCATTAATATTGTAAGCTGCACCAAACCCAATCACAAAACGTCCCGCAGTAGGAGTGAGTTGAAAAATTCTAAAATCAGGTAAACTGCGTAACATTTCAATAGTTTCTCCAAAACGATCTTGAAATTGTTCGACAATTTGATTCCATTTTTCAGTTTCCCTTGTAATTAAAGTCGCCGTACAGTCAAAACTTAAACGACGACGAGCAAAAATATTAGCAGTTTTAGCTTCATCTTCAATAAATAAAACACCAACATGAGGACGAGCATGAATATTAGTAGTGTGACTAGCTAACCCACTCACATAAATGTAGATATTTTTAGATTCATCAATTACAAAAGGAGTATAACTTGCATTAGGAATACCCTTTTCATTGACTGTACTCATAATGATGCTGGAAAATCCTTGAGGAAATTTCTCATATTCAGCTTGAATTTTCTCAAATTGGCTCATAAACAAAATAAAATTCCACTCACCATCATTAATTATAATAGAAATCTGATACCTTATTTTCTTTACTAATCATAAATAATTGATCATAAATTTCCTTAATTAATTATCTCTGTGTCGCGCCAGTTGCTACAAGTCGGGAAACCCGCCCAACACACTGGCTTCTCTGCACCTCTGCGGTTAGTTTAAAAAAGATTTATAATTTAGGAAAATGTAAAACTTAAAATTGATACAATTAAAGTACGGTAGATTAGTAACAATAATTATGACTGACAAAAATCGTTCTCAATGGGACTTGTGCAGATTCATTAAAACCCTCACCTACTTTGAGGTATTTCCTATCTTAAATTGGTTAGAAAAGTTATTTCCAAGTCATCCTCAAAACAATCAAAATCAACCAAATAGGGGAAGCAAAATGGGTGTTATTCTAGTAGCAGGTGCAACTGGTGGTGTTGGTAAGCGAGTAGTACAAAGATTGCTAAAACAGGGTTATAAAGTCCGCTGTTTAGTCAGAGATATTGAAAAAGCACGCCTAATTGTCGGTAATGATGTTGACTTAGTAGCTGGGGATATTACCAAACCTGAAACCCTAAATAGCTTAGTTATGAGTAATATTCAAGCTGTTATTTGTTGTACAGCAGTGCGTGTCCAACCAGTAGAAGGAGACACACCAGATAGAGCTAAATATAACCAAGGTGTGAAATTTTATCTCCCAGAAATTGTTGGTGATACACCAGAAAATGTTGAATATAAAGGTGTAAAAAATTTAGTTGAAGCAGCAGCTAAATATCTACCAAACACAGGTGAAAAAGCGATATTTGATTTTACTCAACCATCAGAAGAATTGAAAAATATCTGGGGTGCATTGGATGATGTAGTTATGGGTGGTGTTAGTGCAAGTAATTTTCAAATATTAGAAAAAACAGCCTTATTTGCTGGTAATGTTTCCACTGCTAATTCTGGGGGATTTGCTTCTGTCAGAACAAAGAATTTTTCCCCAGTAGTTGATTTATCAGGTTACACAGGTGTAAAATTGCGCCTTAAAGGTGATGGACAGCGATATAAAATCTTTTTAAGAACAGAATCAACATGGGATGGTGTCGGTTACAGTCATTCTTTTGACACTGTAGCTAATACATGGATAGATGTTACCATTCCTTTTACAGATTTAACACCCGTATTTAGAGCGAAATCTGTTAAAGATTGTCCACCAATTGATTCTAGTAAAGTTTGTTCATTACAACTAATGTTGAGTAAATTTGAATATGATGGAGCTTTAAATCCCAAATTTAATCCTGGTAGTTTTGCATTAGAAATAGAATCAATCAAAGCTTTTGGTGGTGAAAGTTTATCTCAATTTGTTTTTATTAGTTCTGCTGGTGTAACTCGTCCTGGAAGACCAGGAATTAATTTAGATGAAGAACCACCAGCGGTGAGATTAAATGACCAATTAGGAGGAATTTTAACTTGGAAACTAAGAGGGGAAGATAGTTTAAGAGAGAGTGGAATTCCTTACACAATTATTAGACCTTGTGCTTTAACAGAAGCAACAGGAGGGAAAGAGTTAATACTTGAGCAAGGTGATAATATCAGAGGTAAAATTAGCCGTGATGATGTTGCTGAAATCTGTCTTCAATCTCTACAACAACCAAAAGCACGTAATCTGACTTTTGAGGTAAAACAGGGAGAAAATAATGCTAACTCTATTAACTGGGAGCAGCTATTTTCTAGTTTAAAACCGGATAAGTAATTGTTAGATAACCAGTCAATAAAATGCTGAAAAAATTATTGTTTGCTGGAACTTTAGTGATAATAATTTGGAGTGGAATTTTATTAAATTCTGCTTCATCACAACAAGTAGATTTCCGTGTGAATAACTTAGAGTCTGACTTGCGTCGGTTAGAGTTACGGTTAAACCAAATTGAGTTATCACTCAGTCAAAATCGTCAACTTCCATCTTCTAGAACAACTCTTACTCCTCCAAAGCCTCAAAATTCTAGACGAAATTTGTCACAGTCAGAACGGGATAAAATGTTTGATAAATTATCCACTTTAGTGATTGAGGTCAAGCAACAAGTTAATGAATTAACCAAGCGAGTTACTCAGCTTGAGTTAGGGAAATAATGATTTTATCAGCATCAGGATATCCAGGATTTAAGGATTTACAGGATGAAGGGATTAAATATTTTTGATACCTACTAAATATCATGAAAATCCAGATGCTAACAAATATCCTGTAAATCCTGATACGCTATCAGACAATAAAAATAAGGGTACAGCAATACTGTACCCCTACCAATTTATAATTTATGTGGATAAATTAAACTGTTATTCCATTAGTTCAGCCGTCTTTTGCTTATCCAACTTAAGCATTAACACGCCCAAAGGTGGTAAACACAAATCTAAGGAATAAGGACGATTGTGTAAAGACCAATCATCAGTCCACTTACCGCCTAAATTGCCCATATTGCTGCCGCCATACTGACGGGCATCACTATTGAACATCTCGGTATAAAATCCCTTTTCGGGTACACCAATGCGATAGTGAGAATGGGGTTGGGGTGTAAAGTTACAAACCACAATCACGAAATTATCAGAGTCCTTTTCACGACGGACAAAGGAAACGACACTATGACGGTTGTCGCTACAGTCAATCCACTCGAACCCTGGTTCGGCAAAATCCTGGGTGTATAAAGCTGGTTCAGAACGGTAAAGGTGGTTAAGAGCCTGGAAAAAGTCTTTTAACTGTTGGTGTGGTTCATGCTGGAATAAATGCCACTCCAAATCAGCCCACACATTCCACTCACTCCACTGGCCAAACTCCATGCTCATAAACATGGTTTTCTTGCCTGGGTGAGCAAACATATAACTGAACAAACAACGTATATTAGCGAGTTTCTGCCATGTATCACCTGGCATTTTGCCGATGATATTGCTCTTACCATGTACGACTTCATCGTGGGACAAGGCCAGCATAAAGTTCTCGCTGTGGTTGTACCACATACTAAAGGTGATGTTGTTTTGATGGAATTGGCGGAACCAAGGGTCCATGCTGAAGTAATCCAGCATATCGTGCATCCAACCCATATTCCACTTTAGGTTAAAGCCGAGTCCACCTGTGTAAGTAGGCCAAGATACCATTGGCCAAGATGTGGATTCTTCCGCAATGGAAAGAACGCCGGGAAAATAGCTGAAGATGGTGTGATTTACTTGACGGAGAAAATCAGCGGCTTCTAGGTTTTCTCTACCACCATACTGGTTGGGTAGCCATTCTCCTGGTTCCCGGCAATAGTCGTTGTAGAGCATGGAAGCAACTGCATCAACGCGAATCCCATCAATATGGTACTTGTCAAACCAGAATAAGGCATTGGCTACTAAGAAATTCCTAACTTCGTGGCGATTATAGTTGAATACCAGAGTTCCCCATTCTTTATGTTCTCCTTTGCGGGGGTCAGCGTGTTCATACAGGTGACTACCATCAAAGAAGGCTAAACCATGTCCATCTTTAGGGAAGTGTCCGGGAACCCAATCAACAATTACACCGATGCCATTTTCATGACATTGATCAACAAAATACATGAAGTCTTCAGGACTACCAAAACGAGAAGTGGGAGCAAAGTAACCAGTAACTTGATAACCCCAGGAACCGTCGAAAGGATGCTCGGCAATTGGTAGTAGTTCTAGATGGGTGTATCCTAGTTCTTTGACGTAGGGAATGAGTCGGTCTGCTAATTCCCGGTAGGTAAGAAAGCGTGCGCCAGGTTTTAGTTCTGATACAGAAACTACTGCTTGAGTTTCCCCATTTGGTCTTTTGGCTGGTTCGTCACTAGCAGCGTGTAACCAAGAACCTAAATGGACCTCGTAGACGGAGACGGGTTGGGTGAGGGGGTCGGTGTTACGCCGCACTTCCATCCAATCTTCGTCAGTCCATGTGTAAGTATTTAAGTCTGTGACAATTGATGCTGTTTTGGGGCGTGGTTCTTGTTGGAAACCGAAGGGATCAGATTTTTCGTAAATATGTCCTTCAAAATTTTTGATTTCATATTTGTAATGCTCTCCTACTCCGAGTTCAGGAATAAATAGTTCCCAAATCCCGGTAGGTCCTTTACGCATTTGGTGTTTACGTCCATCCCAAAGGTTAAAATCTCCTAATAAGGAAACATTGCGGGCGTTGGGGGCCCAAACGGCAAAATAAACTCCCTTGACTCCATCTACGGTACTTAGGTGCGCTCCCAGTTTTTCATAAATTCGGTGATGGTTTCCTTCACCAAATAAATGCAAGTCAAATTCAGTTAGATTGACTGAACGGAAGGCGTAGGGGTCGTAAGTAACGCGCTCATGTTCCCCTTCTTTGATCCGTAACTGGTAGTTTGTGAGTTCTGCGGTTTCAATTGTGCATTCAAAAAAATGGGGATCATGCACACTGTGCATTGGATATTCTTTCCGTTGTTCAGGAACTATTACCCATGCGGCACTGGCATTTGGTAGGTAAGCTCGCACAGCCCAGACAGTCTTACCATTTTGCTCTACGGGATGCAAACCAAGTATTTCAAAGGGATCGTGATGCTGATTCCAAACGATGCGATTAACCTGTTCAGGGGCGATCGTGGTCATGGACATGAAGCTACCTACGTAAAATAAGGTGATTAACTAAATCTACTTTTTTAAGATCTATATATATTCTTTACATTTATTTGCACTTTTGTCGTCACGGTTATCCTACATCAGAATGTATCTTGATTGGGTAATTAGGTAATTGGTAATGGGTAATGGGTGATTGGCCATGGGTAAACTTCCCCCTGCTTTCTGTCTAAATATCTAAAAATGGGAAAAGCTGTAATAATGCTTTCCGTAAGCGGAGGAGGAATATTTGATCTCTAATTCTGGTATCGAGCTTTGGTGGAGGACTTGTTTGCAGTTGCGTTTGTAATTCTGCATATTCAGAGGCTGTTAAACGTTTACCATCAATGGGCGATCGCGCTTCGGTAATAATTTCCGTTCGCAATATTTCCTCTGGTGTATCATCTGATGGCGGTAATAATGCGATGATCTCCGGTCGGGCGTAGCCTATCGCACTTTTCCCCCAATAGCTACTTAGCACCACTAAAATGCTAGTGCTAAAACACAAAATCGTAAATAATAAGACTTTTATCTTTTTCACTCTCCCATCTCCCCCCATTTTGACATCTCAGACCATTTTACGAAAAGCCTGATAAAATCCATTCGTTTTTAATTCTTTCCCCCTGCTGCCTATTTGTCTCAACCTTAAAGTAAAAGGTTATCAGACTAGTACAGCAAGGCATAAATAAACTAAACCATTCTAAATCTCCAACAATCCTATGCTTATGCTGTCTTCGTTTTGACTTTTAACTTTTAACTTTTAACTTTTAACTTTCGCCCTGCGGTACTAGTCCCGGTGGTAGTTGTTCTCCACACAATTGATGAATCTGCACAATGCGCTCAAACAACCAGGGATATCCCTGACGGTACTGAGGAATCAGGGCTAAAGGACTCAGCAATGCAGCTGCTGTAATATCTGCTACGCTTAAGCTTCCACCCACCAAATATTCGCTTTTTTGCCAGCGGATAGATAATTCCGCCAGAGCAGTAGCCAACCTGTTGGTAGCTAATTCTACAGTAGCATCGTTGATCCCATACTGTTTTCTCACCACACTAATCACCATCTGACTGAATAGTGATGGGTCAATTTGTTTACCTTCACCAGCACGAAAGTGATAATACACAAACCTGGTTGCTGTACCAATACTTTCATCTAACCAATCTTCCAGCATCAAAGCTTCAGTTTGCTGCTCATGGTTGGTTAAAAATAGTGCAGGTTCTGGCTGATAAGATTCTAAAAATTTTATTATTTGGGTAGAATCTGCGATAGCGTTCGCGTAGCGTCTCGTAGAGAAGCGCGACCTAGGAATCGCTTGCGGTTGTCCTTTAATTTGGGGTAACAACACAGGCATAGTCGTTAAACCAGTTAGCGGCTTCAGCTTCAAGATATGCAAGCCAGGTGTAAGATTTTCCACCTGGAAACTAATTTGCTTGTAACCTAGCGCTAGGCGAGCCTTCCGACAATAGTGAGATGTACTAAATTGCAGTAGCAACATAAAGCTACTTATTGAGTAAAGTAATATTTTTTCCAGATTAAATTTATAGATGGACACTGAGAGTCGGTCAAAACCGGTTTTTCTCGTGTCCTAACAGTTTTTGCTATAAGAAAGTGCTGAATGCCGAGTGCTGAGTGACCATATAGCAAAACGGTGGGATTTTAAGTAAGAACACATTATTTCTCGTCCACTCTCGGCTCGAAATAAATTTTTTTTCTTGTTCCATACCTAAAGACAGAGCTACAGATCAATTTGATACTTAGTCGGGCTAATTTTTATTTGTTACTCAGCACTCATTACTCAACATTCTTTCGGTGATAGCGATGTGGTGAGGAGCGCTATCCCGACTGAATTAGGGAGTTGTAGTGGGAGTAGCTGCGGGGGTAGCTGCGGGTGTAGCACCAGTATCGGATGGTTCACCACTACTTGTAGCAGCGGGAGTACTGGTATTAGTAGGTTCTCCACCACCGTCACAAGCACCAAGCACAGTAGCCAGACTTAACATGAGCGCCAAACCAAAGATTTTTGTTTTCATAACTCCTCTTTCACCAAATAAGGGCAATATAAATCTCGCACCTGTTGAATAAGATAGCTTATTTGTTGCTTTTTTTAAAACCCCATTTTCTAAGTTAACGAGCTTTGCGGTTAGCTATTGCCGCAGACTGCTCTACATTGCCATAATCTTAGATGTATGTAATACCTGATTAGGTCAGTCTACTCAAGTGAGCATGACACTAAGTAAGTTAGTGAGATAAAACGGAACTATGTAAAGTTTTTGAAGGGAAAAGTTAAATAGTAAAGGTTTTGCCATTTCGCTCTTACCCTATACCCTTCTTTTTGCAACCACCTACTTACCCAGTGAATGTAAATTCTGGTGAAGTCACCAAGGAAAACCTGGAAAGGTTTTATCTGTGAAGATTGCTAAATAGAGGACTTTAACCTTAGCAACAACAAGCGATCGAGTTCAAATACAATATTTACCATTCAAAAAATTATGGTTGCTGCCCGTAAATCAGCTGTTTCTACAAAAAATACTTGGTTCAAGCGAAATCCTGCCCTGTCCCAAAGGCAGCGACCCTCTAGCAGTCTAGATACAAATAAGCCAAGCACCTCTACACAGGCTAATGAACTGACAGTAGTACGCCCCAGAAGACAACGGAATTCCTCTAGAAATTTATCAGTTTCTCCTAGAAAAGAGGCAATCATGCCCTCTTTGGAAAAAGATGATGGCAAAAAGGCAGTTTCCAATATTCACGGACAGTCTCGCTTACCCATAATGCCTACTGCTAGTGCTGCACCTGTGTGGTTGCTACGCTTACACTCTGTCTATCGTTATTCTTCAGCAGCGGCGTTTTTATTTGTAGCAGCTACACTTGTGGTTTATGGTTGGACAGTATATTCTCAAGAGCTTTGGAGTCAAGCTTACCGCACACTGCAAAGTCTACAACGTAACGAGCGTCAGTTGACCACAACCAATGCAACTCTAACTAGCAAAATGGCTGAAGAGGCAGAACAAGCAGCCGCAGGTCTTGTATCACCAAGTCCTGGAGGGACAATTTTCTTGCCACCGACATCTAATAGACCTAATTCCCTATCCTCCACTACAGTGCCGAATACAGAAACACAGATCCAACCGAAATCACCTATGGGATATTAATATCAACATTCATTTGGTCATTGGTCATTAGTCATTGGTCATTGGTCATAACAACAAACAACTGACAAAGGACAATCCCAATGCAGAAGTTACCAAGCAGAACAAAATTCAAAAATTTGCAAAATTTAGAATTTACAAGGCAGCGAAAGTTTTCCAGGCAAGTTTTTCCAGAGCATGATTTTTCTAAAACTCAAGCCCAAGTCCCAAATCTTAAGTCTCGACTTTTGATAGCTTGGGGTGTACTAATTGCTGCTGGAGTGGGGTTGACTTTCAATTTGTATAGGCTGCAAATTCTCCAGGGATCAAAGCTGACTGAAAGGGCAAGAAGCCAGCAAATGGTAAATTTGCGTCCTTTTATGCCTCGTCGTTCAGTGGTTGATCGTAATGATAATATGTTGGCGATTGACCGCCCTGTTTATACTTTGTATGCCCATCCCAAACTATTTGATAAATCTAATGAAGAGATGGCAAAGCAACTTGCTCCTGTACTGGGTAAAGATGCTGACAAGTTAGTAAAACTTTTTCAAAGTAGAAAAAGTGGTATTCTACTGTCCAATTCTGTGGCTGAAAATATTGCTGATCGTGTAATTTCATTTCGTTTGAATGGCTTGGAGTTGATTGAAAAATATTCCCGTTTTTACCCTCAAGGTGATTTAGTAGCTAATGTGGTGGGCTATGTTAATCTTGACCGTCGTGGTCAGGCAGGGGTGGAATACAGTCAGGAGAAGTTGTTGGAACGCTCTGTACAAACTATACGTCTCAGTCGGGCAGGTAACGGGGCTTTAATGCCAGATCACGCACCAGAGGGATTTCTACATTTTGATGACTTAAAACTACAATTGACTATTGATAGCCGCTTGCAACGAGCAGCCCGCACTGCGCTTAAAAAACAGATAGACAAGTTCCAGGCTAAACGCGGGGCCGTAATTGTTATGGATGCGATGGATGGTTCTTTACTAGCTTTAGTTTCTCAGCCTACTTATAATGCCAATGAATACTCTAAAGCTAATATTGCCCTGTTCAAAAACTGGATTGTGGCAGATCTTTATGAACCGGGTTCAACTTTTAAACCGTTGAATGTTGCGATCGCACTAGAAAATGGTGCCATTAAACCAGATGACTCCTTTGGTGATCCAGGTACTATCAATGTCGCTGATCGGGTGATTAAAAACGCTGAAAGAAATGCTCCCCGTCAGATTAGCGTTGCTCAGATTCTTCAATATTCCAGCAACGTGGGCATGGTCAAAATCATTCAACGAATGCGCCCCACAATATACTACAATTGGCTGGAACGTCTAGGACTAGGACAAAAAGTTGACACAGATCTGCCCTTTGAAGTCGGTGGTCGGCTCAAAAGTCAAGAAGAATTTTTATCCTCAACCATAGAACCTGCAACTACTTCTTTTGGACAAGGTTTTTCCCTGACTCCATTACAGCTAGTACAAATGCATGGCGCTTTAGCTAATGGTGGTAAATTGGTAACACCGCATATAGTCCAAGGGCTAATTGATAGCCAAGGCAAAATTCACTATTCCCCCACCCTCCCAACACCACGCCAAATTTTCTCCAGTACAACTACCCAAAAGGTAGTAGCAATGATGGAAACAGTTGTTTCTAAAGGTAGTGGTAAAGCATCAAGAATTAATGGATACGGTATTGCCGGCAAAACTGGTACAGCCCAAAAAGCTAGTCCTAACGGTGGATATATTCCAGGAGCGAGAATTACTAGTTTTGTAGGTATTTTACCAGCAGAAGCTCCCCGCTATGTGGTTGCAGCAATAGTGGATGAACCAAAGGGAGAAAATGCCTATGGTGGGACTGTTGCCGCACCAATTGTCAAGGCTGTAATGGAAGTTCTTATTCCTATGGAGAAGATTCCACCTAGTGGGAAATGAGGCAGGGTGCAGGGGGCAGAATATAGAAAGAGGTTAATTACCAATTACCAATTACCAATTACCAAATTCATAACTTCTCTTTAGTGTTTCTGCAATTGAACCTACATTTTGAAAAGTTTTAATTAATTGATGTGATTTTGTTTTTCTCTCTGCCAAAATAACTTTTAGTGTGGTTAAAAATTCAATATCTGGGTCATTTGCTAAAGCAATTTCAGCAGCTTGTAAAATTTTGGTTGTATTCAGAAAAATCTCTTCATTGTCAAACCCATTTTTTGCCGAAATTTGGTGTAAATTAGCATCAGGGACAGTAGCCCGACCTGGCAAAGTTTGATCTAATGCTAAACCTTTTAATAGAGCTAATAAACCTGCATAAATAGCGAAATTATCACAACTATCGCAAGCTTTGAATTCAATCCGACCTACCTCTGCTGGAATGCGGGCTACTTTTGTTAAAGAGGGTACACTCTGGATAAGTTGCTCCTGTTTTTCGACAAAAACTAATGTTGCTGATCTTTTTCCTGTTCTGATAAATGTTCTTATTGATAAACCTTCCCATAAACCTCCATTAAAAAAAGGAGAACTATAACTAAAAGGGACAATATAAGGACTATAAAAAGTTAATTTTTTACCTATATCAATGACATCTTCAATAGGTAAGTTTTCTACAGAAATATTCAAATCTGGTCCATAGGAAACCATATAAATATAAGCAGTTTGTTCATCAGGATAAGCTTGTAATTGCTTAATTTCAAAATCATTTAATGGCGGATTGGGTTCAAAAATGCAGTTATAGGGATTAAAACTGATTAAAACAGGTGAAAAATCAAAACTGGCAGCTACCTCACGCAGTAAGTTAAAACTTGCGGTTAATTCATCAATTGCGCCTTGAATAGTAGAATGTATAGTTGTTCTGATTTCGATGCCTTTGGCTGCACAGTCAATTACCTCTTCTGAATCAGCAAATCTTTCAAATCCCTCAATATACCACCGCTTTTTTTTAATGCCAGCATCTCCTACCCTTAATTGTGGGTAGTCATTGGGATATATAGGTAGCTTGTCAACAATTTGATTAAACTCTGCAAATTTTGTACAAGAGAAATCAGCAAACTTTCCTTCATGGTTAAGGAAAGCAACCTCATGTTCAATACCAAAGAAGAACATATATAAATAGAAAGAATTATCAATACTACTCTGCAAACTAATCTTAACGCAAGACCAACAATTAAGTTAGCTTAGTTAATGATGAGAAAAACTTGAGGCGTGAGTTTTTATGACAAGTGCTGTGAAAACAACCTACAGCAGCGAACAAATTGCCGTTTGGTTACGTGGGCTGCTGACTATTGCTTGGGCGGATGGTAATTTTGATGCTCAAGAAAAAGAGTTAATCACTAGTCTGACTAAAAATGAGTTAGACCCTTGTCTGGACTGGAATTCACTAGAAATGATTACACCAGAAGAATTAGCTGCTGTATTGGGCAAAGGTACACCAGGAGGGGAGAATTTTTTGCGAACAGCGGTAATGGTAGCGATCGCAGATGGAATATATTCTTCCAGTGAAGAGCAACTTCTGCAACAGTTTTGCCAAGCTTTAGAACTGCAAACAGAAGCCCTATCCTCCCTACGTTATACCCTAGAAGAGAAGGAACAAGGAGAAAGCCACACTCTACACCCACCAGATATACTTCACCCCATGCGGGACTGGTTGGACGGGCTAGATATCCAAGATTCCAGAGTTGCCAAGTTTTTATGTAAAATGATCCCTTCCCAGTGTCCTTTTGAGCGAGATGTCACCCTATTTGGACACAAAATCGTTCACATTCCGCCAATGTGCAAAATTAACCCACTGTATGAGCAACTAGTAGGTCTACGCTTCCGCGCTCTTTCTTACCTTGCTGATGATTGTGGCGAAGATATTTCACAGTATATTTAGTCATTAGTCATTAGTCATTAGTCATTAGTCATTAGTCATTAGTTATTAGTTGGGTGAGATAATGGGGAGTGGGAGGTTTCAGGAATTACGGGTATATCAGCTTTCAGAAAAATTAGCTGATGACATCTGGAAAATCGTTAACCAATGGGAGTCATTACCGCAAAATACATTAGGTAAACAGATCATCCGTTCAGCAGATAGCATTGGTGCAAATATAGCAGAAGGTGTGGGAAGAGGGAGTTATCAAGACAATCGGCGATTCATTAGAATAGCAAGAGGGTCATTATATGAGACTCAACACTGGCTAAGACGAGCATATAGCCGTAACCTATTAACGGATGAACAGGTCAACACACTAAAAGCTACCATCAATGACTTAGCACCCCAATTAAACGCCTATCTAAACTCAATCGGTAAACTTCCAAAAGAAGAATGACTAATAACCAATGACCAATGACCAATGACCAATGACCAATGACTAATAACCAATGACCAATGACTAATAACCAATGACCAATGACTAATAACCAATGACTAATAACCAATAACTAATGACTAATAACCAATAACTAATGACTAATAACCAATAACTAATGACTAAAATATGCAATTTATAGACCAATCAGTAATTGAAGTAGAAGCCGGTAAAGGTGGAGATGGTATCGTCGCCTTCCGCAGAGAGAAATATGTCCCAGCCGGCGGCCCTTCTGGTGGGAATGGAGGAAGAGGCGGTTCCATCATTTTCGTGGCTGATACCAACCTACAAACCTTGCTAGATTTTCGATACAAGCATTTGTTTAAAGCCCAAAATGGTGAACGTGGTGGACCCAATAATTGCACTGGTGCCGCTGGAAAAGATTTAATTATCGAAGTTCCCTGTGGTACTGCTGTTTATGATGCTGAAACAAGCGCCTTACTGTGCGATTTAGTTGAACCTGGACAACGTTTTCGAGTAGTTGCAGGTGGTAAAGGTGGACTAGGAAATCAACATTTTTTGAGTAACCGCAACCGTGTCCCAGAATACGCACTTCCTGGACTGGAAGGAGAAAGAAAAATGTTACGTTTAGAGTTGAAATTATTAGCAGAAGTAGGAATTATTGGTTTACCAAATGCAGGTAAATCAACTTTAATTTCTTCTTTATCAGCTGCACGTCCAAAAATAGCCGATTATCCTTTTACTACTCTCATTCCTAATTTAGGTGTAGTGAAGAAACCAACTGGTGACGGCACTGTTTTCGCCGATATTCCCGGATTAATTGAAGGTGCTTCTCATGGTGCCGGTTTAGGACATGATTTTTTACGTCACATTGAACGCACAAGGGTTTTATTACACCTAATTGATGCAACGAGTGAAAATGTCATAGCTGATTTCCATACTATTCAAGAAGAATTAAAAGCCTATGGCAGAGGTTTAGCAAAACGTCCACAAATTTTGGCTTTGAATAAAATTGACGCAGTTGATAGAGAAACTGTTGATTTGGAGGCGTTAGCTTTGCAATTAAATCATCTTGCTTTAGCACCAGTGTTCATAATTTCTGCTGTAACTCGCACTGGTTTAGATCCAATGATGCAGGAAATCTGGCGGATTCTTGATGAAATTAATGCTTTGGAAGCTTTGGAAACTGCGGAGGTTGCTGTTTAATTGATGGTTGATTTTTACCACTTTTTCTGGGTTGAATTACGTTTTTTTCATAAGGGGATCGGTAGAACCGAAATTTTTGCAGGAATTTAATCGCTGGCTGAGTTTCTAGCATCACTTCCTAATCATGACAAAGCAGGGGCGTGAAAATCGCGCCCCCACAATGATGAGGTAGATTTAGTTAAATGTTACTCAACTACTGTAGCGGCAGTTCCCTCATGAGACGGTGGTAGACTGGGTAACTCCAGACAGTATCCCGCACCATAGACCGTCTTAATATAGCGAGGATGACGAGGATCTGGTTCGAGCTTAGTCCTTAAGTGGCGAATATGCACCCGAATTGTTTCAATGTCATCATCAGGATCGTAACCCCAAACTTCTCTGAGGATTTCGCTAGGGGAAACTGTCTGACCGTGGCGCTGAAGCAAGCAATGAAGTAGCTCAAATTCTAAATGAGTCAGCTTCACAGTGTCATTGAACCAAATGGCCTCAAATCTTTCTGGAACGAGGGTAAGAGGCCCGTAATTGAGAATCTCACTGTGCTTGGCTGCTTGGGGAATACGGTCAGTCCGACGCAACAAAGCCCGCACTCGCGCTAACATTTCTTCTACTTCAAAGGGCTTGGTCAAGTAGTCATCTGCGCCAGCATTGAAACCTTCAACTTTATATTGAGTTTGGCTTAACGCCGTCAACATCAAGACAGGAATTTCAGCAGTGCGCTCATCCCGACGTAAGCGTTGGCAAATGGTAAATCCATCTACTCTGGGTAACATGAGATCGAGCATGATCAAGTCGGGTTGCAGCTGGAGGGCCAGTGCTTGACCTTTAATGCCGTCTTCAGCTTGACTAACATCATAGCCAGCCATTTCTAAGTTGACAGCAACGAGTTCTGAGATCGCTGGGTCATCGTCTATGACAAGAATCCTCGGCATTCTTAAAAAATTATGACTACTTATTTAAGGATAAATAAGAACCTCTGAATATACAAAGATTGTTATTTTGATTATAAAAAGATTACAAATCTAACATAAATATTAAGATTAAAGGACTACGAAATCAAGATCAATTTACAATAAATTCTCTATATGATGTGTGACTCTACCTACAATCCTCCTTATTTCTTACGAAATGGTGTGGCTATGACTGCTTACACCGCCTTATGGGGAGGGCGTAATTGGCAAAGTACTACTCTACATCCAGAACCAATCTATCAAAAAGTCATCTTCACAGGTGGGCAGGGTGTGCCAATTTTTGGTTGGGTCGCTATCCCTAAAAATGCTCATAGCACAATTGTTGGCACCTATGGCATTACCGGGGAGTTGGATCAACAATGGTTTTTGCGCTTGTTGGGTCGAAAAGCCTACGCTCAAGGATATGCTGTTGTGTTATTTGATTGGCGGGCGCATGGGAAAACAGCAGAATTATCTCCTACTCTCACTTCGGATGGGTTGTATGAAGGAGAAGATTTTGTCCACATTGCGGCTGCTGCTGCGGCTATGGGCTGTCCCAAAAAATTTTGGTTTACGGGATATTCTTTAGGGGGGCAGTTGGCGTTGTGGGGGCTGAAAGCGGCTGTAGATTTGACTAGAAGTGAGGATTTAGGGATTCAAGAGAGTGATATTGTTGGGGGGGCGGTAATTTGTCCAAGTTTGGATTCATTGCGATCGCTCTCCTATCTAGTTACTACACCTTTTGGTAAATACGTAGAACCACGCATCGCCAGAGAATTAAAAAACCTCGCTTGGAAACTCCATAATACTCATCCTGGCTACTTTGACGCAGATGCTATTAACCGCGCCAACAGCATTTGGAGTTTTGATGAAGAACTGGTAATCGCACGTTTGGGTTTTGACTCTGTAGAAGCATATTATGAGGCCAGCAATGCTTTACATCTATTACCTAAATTATCAAAACCAACTTTAATTCTTTATGCGGCAGATGATCCATTATTTGATCCTGACATTGTTCCCGATCTAAAAGCTGCTAGTGCTAAAAACCCTGCCATAGATTTGTTACTGACCGCATACGGTGGTCACGTAGGTTATATAAGTAGTAAAAAGTGCCAATATCAATCTCAAGACTCTGACCAATGGTGGGCTTGGAATCGCATTTTACAGTGGATAGGAGATAGAAGTAATCATGAGTTAGAAGTGCTAAATGCTGAGTGCTGAGATAGTGAGTAAGCAGAGAATAAATACAATCAAGAATGAGTACGTTTAATCATATTTGGCTACCTGCTCCTACAGATTTAACTTTCTCACCAGATCATGTGCATATCTGGAAAATAAACCTCAACCAACCAGAATCACAGATACAATCTTTTCGAGAAACTCTATCTAGTGGAGAAATTGCTCGCGCTGAACGGTTTTATTTTCCTGAACATCGTCAGCGTTTTATTATTGGTCGTGGTAGTCTCCGCGCTATTTTAGGACGGTATTTAAGTGTAAATCCGTCACAAATAGAGTTTGATTATCAACAACGTGGAAAGCCTATTTTAGCTGCTAAATTTGCCGATAGTGGGGTATTTTTTAATTTGTCACATTCTCAAGATTTGGGTTTGTGTGGAGTAAGCTATCAGCGATTAATTGGGGTTGATTTAGAATATGTCCGCCCCATGTCAGATTTAGAAAGTCTTGCTAAACGCTTCTTTTTAGCCAAAGAATATGAAGTAATTAAATTACTCTCTCCTCAACAACAAGAACAGGTATTTTTTCGTTACTGGACTTGCAAAGAAGCGTATTTAAAAGCAACTGGCGATGGTTTAGTTCAGTTGGAGCAAATTGAGATTTATTTAACACCCACAGAATCGGCTCAATTGCTTGTATCAGGAGATTGGGTTTTAAAAGAATTAGTACCAGCAGATAATTTCGCTGCTGCGGTTGTTGTGGCTAACAGTGATGTAAATTTTCAATTTTGGCAATCATAATTTGCTTTAATATCCTGTTTGAATAATTTAGTCCAATGGATAATTGATCTTGCCAATCACCACAGAAAAATTAATAAAATTCATGTCCATAGCATTTCCTAGTCTCATGAGGTACAAAATCATCTACATTTATCTGCGTTTATCTGCGTCTATCTGCGTTCCATTTTTACTACTTGTACCTCACTTGAATGGGAATTGCTATATTACATCTTTTCCAAGTGATATTTTTATCATTCCTGCCTAAATACTAATTTAGAAAACTTTAATCAAGTTTAAATTATGCCCTGAGATAGCTGATTTTTTGCATAATAGAAGTAGATGGGAATCGGAAAAATAGCGTAAACCAGTATGAGTCAATTGAAATCCAAAGACTCTGAGTTAAATTACTCAGAATCAAGATTTTGAGTTGTCTAGCCAAAGGTTAACAATTAATGTTTCAAGAGCAAAGCACTGATAGAATCCGTATCAATGCCAGAAGAACTGATGTCTTTGATATTTTCAACTTCAAGTATTATATTGGTTCAAACCCTTATTTAGATACAGGCGCATTAGTATTTGATTTTGCTTTGACTGAACATCGAGATCCGCTACCGATTAAAGAGTATGCTGTAATTATTAGTGATTTTTATCCTCACTTAGCAAGTCAAAAATATCAATTATATGCTGATTTATTTGCCCATGTTGTCTCTGAAGTAGGCAAATTAGATATGGGTTTACATCTTAACAATTGGACTATTAAGCCATATCCTTCTTATGTAAGAATTGGTATTCAAGCACTTCATGAACAAACAATTAGAGGAGTAGTTTACTTAGTTTGGGATTGGTTGGAAAGCATCTCTCAAAATAAAGATTTCCCCTTTGAAGAACGGTTAATTAAATTACAAAATAGTTTTCGAGAATCTGTTTATGGTGGATCTACCGTTTATGCTTTATTGCAAGCTGCATATCAACAGGGTATTCCTGCTTTCTATTTATGGGAAGAAGGATTAATGCAATATGGCTATGGTAAAAAACAAATACGCGGAGTAGCAACAACTTTTGAGATTGATAGTCATCTAGATTCAGAATTCACTACCCGCAAAGATGACAGTAAGGAATTTCTACAAAGATTGGGTTTCCCAGTTCCCAATGGTGATATTGTTATTTCTGAAAAAGCAGCTTTAGCTGTAGCGCGAGAAATTGGCTACCCAGTTGCAATTAAACCTGTGGTAGGTCATAAAAGAATTGGTGTAACTCCTGATGTACAAAATGCTAAAGAGTTAAAATCTGCCTATAATAAGGCAATATTAGCAATTCCAAAAGAGGAATCACAGCGGATAATTGTTGAAAAAAGTATTTCGGGAAATAATTTTCGGTTACTGTGTGTAAATCGTAAATTTGTCGCTGCTACAGAACTTATACCAGCGTCGGTTGTAGGTGATGGGTATTCAACTATTAGAGAATTAATCAAACGCGAAAATCGCCACCCGAAACGAAGAGATACACCCACCTCACCCATGAGTAAGATTTTGATTAATGAAGGGATGGAATTGTATCTAAATGAACAGAGACTAGGCTTGGATAGTATAGTGAAGAGCGATCGCACTATTTATCTTAGCAAAGTTGCAAATATATCGTCTGGTGGTATTAGCATCAATGTAACAAACACAATTCATCCTGACAATATTATCTTAGCCCAAGACATAGCCCAAAACTTTCGTCTCACTTGTCTGGGTATTGATATCATTGCTAAAAATATATCTAAATCTTGGAAATCTGGTAATTTTACTATTTTAAAAATTAATGCTGCACCTGGTATTTTAATGCACCTTAACCCAGTTAAAGGTGAAAGTATTGATGTTCCTTTTCATATTTTATCAACCTTTTTTAAATCTACTCAAGATGCCAAGATCCCAATCATCACTTTTAATAAAATTAGTCTCACCGAATTACAAGCAACAATTGATCATCTTTTATTAAAATATCCCGACTTGATAATTGGTGCTGTATGTAATGAGGGAATATTTATCAATCGATCAGAAAAAATTTTGCATCAAGATTACAACTACAATGTGCAAAC
This sequence comes from Anabaena cylindrica UHCC 0172, assembly GCF_034931625.1. Classification (GTDB taxonomy): domain Bacteria; phylum Cyanobacteriota; class Cyanobacteriia; order Cyanobacteriales; family Nostocaceae; genus Anabaena; species Anabaena cylindrica_A. The sequence continues at coordinate 20,200 of NZ_JAYGGY010000034.1, forward strand.
TTTGTTGCGTCATCCCCAATTAGATTTACTAATTGCTGAATATCCAGAAGATATTCTAGAAGCTGAAGGAATGCTTTATCAAGGTAGTAATATTGTTGTTTTGGATAATCCCAGTGAAACGGAAATGATCTTATTAAGGGATACAATAGATGGTTCAATGGCAGTTATTAAAAAAGAAAATAATGTTTCTATTCGCCATAAGAGGTTAACTGAAGATTACATTTTAGAGAGAGAAGAAGATTTTTTAAATATTTATTTGCAGAAAATTAGCTCAATTTTGTGATTTTTAAATAGTAAGGATTCAGGATACTGAATATTTGATATAGCAGGGAACAGAAGAGAAAAATATTCTTCCTTCTTCCTTCTTCCTTCTTCTTTCTCCTGACTCCTGACTCCTGAATTCTGACTTTAAATGTAGAATTATACTGCCAACGGGTGAAATTTGGACTTATGTCATACTGAGCGTAACGTAGTGCAGCGAAGTATCTCGGAGATTCTTCACTTCGTTCAGAATGACACTTTTAACCCGTTTTTAGTATAAAGCGCAGAGGTACGCAGAAAAATTAACCTGCGTCTCTGCTAGATTTGATTTATTTGAGTTGAGTATAAGCAGCCAAAATAATCTTTTCCGTTTCCTCCCAACCAATACATTTATCAGTTACTGAAACACCATATTGCAATTCTTCCCGTTTCCCAGTAATTGGTTGACTACCTTCATATAAATTTGATTCTAGCATCATTCCTACAATTGAAGTATTACCATCAACTACTTGCTGAATCACATTTTCTAAAACAAAAGGTTGTTTTCTATAGTCTTTATTGGTATTACCATGACTACAATCAATCACTATTCTCGGTGGTAAATTTGCTGATTTTAATTGTTCTTCCACTAATTTGACATTATCTATATCAAAGTTAGGTTGACTTCCTCCACGCAAAATTACATGACCATAAGTATTACCTCTCGTTTGAAATACGCTCACCTGTCCCTTTTGATTAATGCCTAAAAAATTATGTGATTCTTTCGCTGATTTTAGAGCATTCAAAGCTACATTAATATTACCATCTGTGCCATTTTTAAAACCGACTGGCATGGAAAGTCCACTAGCCATTTCTCGGTGCGTTTGTGATTCAGTTGTTCTGGCTCCAATTGCTGACCAAGCTACTAATTCGCTAATATATTGAGGAATAATGGGATCAAGTGCTTCTGTGGCAGTTGGTAATCCTAGCTCTGTTAATTTTAATAACAGATTACGAGCAATTAAAATTCCACGTTCTACATGAAAAGAATCATCCATATCTGGATCATTAATTAATCCTTTCCAACCTACAGTTGTTCTGGGTTTTTCAAAATAAACCCGCATAATTAGCAGCAGTTTATCTTCAACTTTAGCTGCTAAAAGTTTCAATTTTTCTGCATACTCTATAGCTGCTTTAGGATCATGAATTGAACAAGGCCCAACTACAATAAATTTTCTGCTATCTTGAAAATCAAGAATATGTTCTATTTCTTGTCTGAATTGCAAAATTTTCTGTTCTACAGACTTAGTTAGAGGTAATTTAGCTTTAACTTCATTTGGAGTTAACAGAACGTGGGAATTCTTAATGTTAGTGTTAATTAACTTGTTAATCATGGCGCAAATCGCTTGATTTGTCTAGGGCTATTTAATGTGCGAACGATTACTATACACATTTTCCGAAAAAAATACAATATTCTTCCATTGAAGTTAAATAATATTATTAATTTATAATTGATTTAATTGAATATATATTTATCCAGATGAATTTTAATGTACTAAATCTTATAACTTACATTTTTATAAAGGGGGTTATCTACCCCCTACTCTACATGACTAGAATACTCTTTTAAGTCAAATAATATTTCATCCCTGCCAGACAAATACTTTGGCTTCGTAAGGACCTAAGTCAGTCATGATACTATTTTCACCTGCGGCTATATCATAATCACCTGTCCATTCGTGCCATTTACCGTCAGCAGGAAAATTAGTAATTTCATAACCAGCTAGGAAATTTTCTGAAAAGTTTGCCGCGACTACTACACGAGAACCTTCTTCATTCCAGCGACTATAAGCCAGCACTTTTGTTTCTGGATTTTCGTGGATAAAATCAATGTTTTCTGTATGGAGTGCATGATTATTCTGACGCAGATTAATCAAGCCTTTATAGTAATCAAATAAGCTGCGATTTAGGTCATTACCTAGCAAATTCCAATCAATTTTTGCTGAAGAAATTTGTTTGGGTTTATATTCACCAAATTCTTCCCCCATCCAAATCAAAGGTACACCAATGGCTGTCATGAGAATAGCTGCTCCTAACTTAGCTCGCTTCACAGCTTCTTCATCAAAAATATCACGATTAGCCAACTCAACCATCAGATGATCATGGTCATGATTAGTTAAATAATTAACAACATTAGTTGTACCCATGAAGCCTTGACGTTTACAGTCAATGACATCTTTGAGATTTTCTAAATCAAAGACATCACCGCAAATATGTACTGTAATTGTGTGCCGGAAACTATCATGCCAGCAACCGTCCATTGGACCATCTTGATTAGTGATACTGGTAGTTTCTGGAATATGTTCAGCAATGTTATAAAAAGGCTTAACACCAGCAGTTTTTCGAGTTTCTTCAACAATCCAGTGCATGAAATCGTAGTTGGCGATTTGTCTAGCAGCATCATAACGAATGCCGTCTATATGATATTCTTCAATCCAAAATCGGATTGTATCACCAATAAATTTTCTAGCTGGATAGCTATCTAAATTTTCGTCGTAATGTTCGTAATTAAATTCTGGTCCCCAATTATTGTCTGGATCACGAGGAGAGTGATGATACCAATAATCATGGTCAATTTGGGTGAGGGGACTGGATGCTTCTGAGTGGTTGTAAATCCCGTCCATAATTACACGAATGCCTCTAGCATGACACTCATCAATCATATTTTTTAAATCTGCTGTAGAACCATAACTAGATTCTGTGGCAAAGAAGTGACGCGGATTGTAACCCCAGCTATAGCTACCAGGATATTCTTTAATAGGCATCAACTCAATAGCATTGATTCCTAATTCAGATAGGTAATCTAATTTTTCGACTACGTGTTTATATTTGCCTCTTGCATAAGGGTCATCTTCTCCACCGGAAAAATCACCAACGTGCATTTCATAAATTACTAGTTCATGATCTGGTGATAGGTGTTTGTCCTCATGTCTCCAAACATAGTTATCAATAATAATTTCCCCATCTTTTATGCTGATAATACCATTATCTTTTCCGCCCATTTCATCAATGTCTGTGGCATAGGGATCTGTGACATCAACCCACTGTTCTGGGTCAAAAAACCAGGAATTTGATTGAACTCGAAATTTATATTTATAACTTCCGTCTGCTAATTTTACATTTGTCCGAAAATATCCATCTTTCCCTTTTTCCATTGGTATTTCTTGCCAATTAGAAAAAGACCCAATTAAGGCTACTCCTTTGTTATAAGGAGCAAATAATTTAAATTCAATTGACTTTGCCATAAAGTTTTTGATAGTATATATTTCCAGAAATATTATCTATTATTAGATTCGATCAGACAATCAGTCTTGAGGAATATTTAAATATGTATATGTATGTAAGAATTCAGAGGTCAGGAGTCAGGAGGAAGAAGATTTTTCTCTTCTGTTCCCTTTTCCCTGCTATATCAAATATTCTGTATTCTGAATCTTTACATATGTGTGTAATATAACTTTTGGGATAATTATATTGTGAATTTATTTTGTTATTACTTTAGTGATGTTTAACTTTAAATCAATACCTTGTCCATTTTTTGTAGGTATTGATGGATGAAGCTTATTTAAGACTTACGCAAAACATAATAAAAGTAGCGGTAATTCATGAATTACTGCTACGTAAGAATAAAATTTTCCGTCACATCTTGCGTAAGTTCTATCTATTGTTACAGAGGAATAGATGCGTTATTTCAGTATTTGAAAATTTTCAATTGTCAAATATAATTCTTCATCTGCCATCTGTTGGCTATAATCAACGTTAATTTGGGTCGGGTAGCCGAGTTTGGGGTCATATTTCACCGTTAGACTATCTGCTTTACGAGCGATCGCATCCTGAATTACACTAAACAGCTTAGGGACAGTATTATATTGTTTAAATAATTCTTGATCAACAGGCTGACCAGTTGCTACAGAAATCACAGAAGTTGTCACACCATTACGGACTTGAACAATCACAGGGCCTCTAGCTTCTGGTGTGCAGAAGCAACTGCGCGTTAATTGATAGCGATATTTAGATATCTTTTGCTGTTTCCATAATTGCCTATTTTTTCTTAATTGTCCCAAATTGGAATTAGTGGGTCGTGCTTGTGCGATTTGAATAGGTGGTTGAGCAATCAATGGTGAATATAACCCAAAAGAAATTAGTAATCCTGCACCAATAGCAATAGGTAAGCGCATAAGAGTCTGCATCTCGTGTAATTAATAGTTGTTATTACTGTCATAGATTATGGACGAGCTTTAGGTGCAAAAGTTGCAGAAATTAATCAAAATTATCCTTTGGTTGCTCATCACTCAAATTAATTTTGCTGATTCATAAAGCCTTTTAAACATCGCTTTAATTTTTGTCCCATAATCTAAATCTGCTGACCATCTTCCTGATAGTTGATCAACAGAGGGAGAAATACCTCTAGTTACAAATCTAAACCGAGGATCTACTTCTTGCTGGACTAAAGGTTCTAAACTGGCATAAGCTTTTAAATGTTGAATATGCGCTCTCACACCAATTCTGGCACTAGGAAAAGATGCAGCTTCTGTTCCACCACCTATTGCACCTAAACCTGCAAAGTTATTTTGCTGAGGTTTGATATCGCTGCCAAAACGTAAAAATCCTGTTTCTAGACACATTTGGCAAAAAGCAATATCATAATTTACTCCTTCGAGAGTAGCTTCTTCTCGATAGAGCTTGGGAATATCAGGAAACTGAACAATGGCATTTTCATTGTTGTTTTTCAGAAAGATTTGTAGCTGTACTTCTGTGGTATTACCATTAGAGATAATCTGGTTTATTTGACCAGTACAAACTGTGAGAATGGAGCGCAGATTGAGAGTAGTAGTTGCAGCATCCCAGCCAACAGAAATATTAAAATCTCGGAGTTCTATGGCTTTAATATAAACTATACGCCGATAAGTAGCACGAATTACATTAGGTGATGTTGATAAATCAATTCGTAAACGATCTACTAAATCAATAGGAATATAAGAGTTGCCATTAATTAATACTCCTTGCTCTGGATAATTTTGACCATTTATATTAATATTAATTGGTGGATAGTTTGCCTCTGGAGGTGTTCCTGGCGTTGGGTCAATTGCGCGACTCCAAGCTATTAATCCGTCAACAATTCCCAAGGCAAAATCACGGCGACGAGTTTGTAATAAATTGCGATCATCCGGATTGCTGAGAAAGGCTACTTGTATTAATAAAGCAGGAAGAGTTGTTTGGCGACAGAATTGCAAACTACCTAAGCCGCTATCTGTATCTGGCTTAACGCCACGATTAGGTAGTTGAGGTACACGACGCAACAATCCCATCAGCAACATTTCTGCATTTTGCTTGCGTTGATTATTGTTAGCAATGTAGTAAGCACTAGCCCCTCTGACTGTAGGACTACTAGCTGCATCAGCTGCAATTTCTAGCGCGACATCAGTAGAACGAGCGCGAGAATTAATCCAGGTAATAGTTTGGGCAGCGCTTAAATCATCAGGAACCGATAAAACTTCGATGCTACGCGCTCTGAGTTCTGTCACAATTAAATCACGTAACAAAATCATTTCTTTGGCTTCAGTCGTACCACCTGCGATCGCACCAGGATCAATTCCTCCGGCTTCTCTTCCTCCATGCGCCGCCGAAATAAAAATACGTCCCATTTTGATTCTTCCCGTTGTTAAGCTCCAGCGTATGCAATTTTAGCGAGTATTCCCGGCTGAAAACAAGAATTATAATAGTATCTGAAGGTGGGAGACAGGAAGCAGGAGTCAGGAGTCAGGAGTCAGGAGAAAGAAGAAGGAAGAAGGAAGAAGAGGATTTAGAATCATCTAGAACCTGAAAAAGTGTTTACCAATCCCCAATCCCCAATCCCCAATCCCCAATCCCCAATCCCCAATCCCCAGTCCCCAATCCCCAATCCCCAGTCCCCAGTCCCCAGTCTCCTAAAAAATGGAAATCCCCCGCTTACATCCAGACACAATTGAAGAAGTTAAACTCCGGGCTGATATTGTTGATGTTGTCTCGGAGTATGTGGTATTGAGGAAGCGAGGGAAAGATTTTGTCGGTTTATGCCCTTTCCATGATGAGAAAAGTCCGAGTTTCACCGTTAGCCCCAGCAAGCAAATGTTTTATTGCTTCGGTTGTCAAGCTGGAGGTAACGCGATTAAGTTTGTCATGGATTTGGGAAAAAGACACTTTGCAGAAGTAGTACTAGACTTGGCGCGGCGTTATCAAGTACCTGTACAAACCTTAGAACCTGAGCAAAAACAAGAATTACAGCGCCAGTTATCTTTGCGTGAGCAGTTGTATGAAGTTTTAGCTTCCACAGCCCAGTTTTATCAACACGCCCTTAGACACACCCAGCAACAAAAGGTGATGCAGTATTTGCGTGAAAATCGTCAACTCAAAGAAGAAACAATTCAACAATTTGGTTTAGGTTATGCTCCCGCAGGTTGGGAAACCCTGCATCGGTATTTGGTGGAAGATAAACATTATCCAGTGCAACTGGTGGAAAAAGCAGGTTTGATTAAACCGAGGAAAGAAGGGGGCGGATATTATGATGTATTCCGGGATAGGCTGATGATTCCCATCCGCGATGTACAAGGGCGAGTAATTGCTTTTGGTGGGAGAACACTGACAGAAGAACAACCAAAATATTTAAATTCCCCGGAAACCGAACTTTTCAGTAAAGGTAAAACCTTATTTGCGCTAGATCAAGCCAAAGATGGAATTGCTAAATCAGATCAAGCTGTGGTGGTTGAGGGGTATTTTGATGCGATCGCTCTCCATGCTGCGGGAATTAACAACGCCGTCGCTTCTCTAGGTACAGCATTAAGCATAGAACAAGTCCGGCTACTATTGCGTTACACCGATTCCAAACAACTAATACTCAACTTTGATGCTGACAAAGCGGGAACTAACGCCGCCGAAAGAGCGATCGGTGAAATCGCGGCTTTAGCATATAAAGGCGAAGTGCAATTAAAAATTCTTAACTTACCCAATGGTAAAGATGCTGACGAATATTTACAAAGTCATACATCAGCAGATTATCAGCAACTATTAGCAAACGCCCCACTATGGCTTAATTGGCAAATTGACCAAATTATTCAAAATAGAGATTTAAGACAAGCTACTGACTTCCAACAAGTCACGCAACAAATAGTTAAACTCTTGCAAAATATAGTTAATAGTGATACTCTTAATTACTACATTTCCTACTGTGCAGAAATACTCAGCTTAGGGGACTCTAGAATTATTCCCCTACGAGTTGAGAATCTACTAACTCAAATTGCACCCGCTAGTGTGCAAACTCCACCATCACGGTTTCGCAAACAGGAGTCTAAAACGCCAAAGCTCTCTCTAGTAAATACCGAACGTAGTTTATTAGAACAAGCCGAGGCGTTATTATTACAAATTTATCTCCATTGTCCAGAACAGCGTCAACTAATAATTAACGAATTAGAAGAGCGAAATTTAGAATTAAGTCTTTCTCATCACCGGTTTTTATGGCTACAGATTTCAGAATTAACAGATGAAGCTGATTTGATTTCCAATTTACAAAACAGGTATTTAGAATTATCTGAAGAATTGGGATTAATCTCACATTTATTTCATTTGAATGAAAAAACTAATAAAGAAATACTGCGTACTCCCCAAGTAGTTCAAGCAACCCTTGCTTGTATGGAAATAGTCTTGAGAGAAAAACGTTATCGTCACTTTATGGAACTGTGGGAAAAAATTGATATTCAAGCAGAACCAGATAAATATAAATCTTATGCAGGTGCCATATATGCAGAGAAAATGCGGATACAAGAATTAGATAAACAACGCCAATTTCCAATTACAGAATTACTATAAATACCGTAGAGACGTTCCATGTAACGTCTCTACATCCGCGAATAAAGTGCATCCTCATAAAGAAATGGTATCACCACTTTACTTATCTGTTGTTTCTGAGCCAATGAGGTTGGCTGCTTCTTGTAAAAGCTGCTGCTGTTCTGCTTGAATTGCTTCTAAACGAAGAGAAATTTCTACTAATCTTTGTTGTTTATTTAGATAAATTGTTTCATCAGCAGTTACTACGGAAATATAATTATTATTTTTGTTAGTATTGGGAATTTTTGCCAACTGGAAATTACCAAATTTATTTAATGACAAAAAAATAGTTTTAAATAAAGCTTGAATTAATTGAAAGGGAATTTTTAAAATAGACAAACTAGCGGTTTCAATTAAACGAATAATTCCTTTAAATATGCTCCAAGCAAAAGCAATTATAAAGAGCATAAGTACTAAACTGATAATTGGGTGATTACTTGCCCAACCGAGTATTTGTAAAAACCATAAAAATGTTGGGTGTCTCGTCACTAAATCTTTTACAGAATTAGTAATTGCATTTTCAATTGTTCCTGATGTGGTATTTTTAATTTGTGTGGCCGTTTGCCAGCTATCTTCTAAAGAACCTTTAGCTTGATCTAAAGTTGCCGTAATTATATTGATTGCCTGATCAGTTTTGTAATCTGCTGTTTCCTTGAAAGACTTACCAAATTGCTGCGCTGATTGACCCAAAGAGTTAACATTATTTTTCAATGTTTGCCAGTTTATCCAAACTTCTTGAGTCAAGTTTGTATTTATTGGAAGTTCCATAAAACATATTACTGGAGTTTAAGTCTAGCCAAAAATTAATTTTGAGTCTGTTTCACAATCATAACGATATTCAAGCAAGACGACAATCACTGTTATAGCCGATTTATATTGAGTGAAGATAATTAATTGTAATCAACCAATTACCAATTACCAATTACTATTTACTCAATAGATCGATACCAAAGCCTATTTCTTTGTTTGCTTTTTGCAGCCATTGAGCGAGGAGAGAAGATGGTATTGCCTTAGAAAATAAATAGCCTTGTCCATATTTGCAGCCAAGCGATCGCAAACTTTTCATCTGTGCAACTGTTTCCACACCTTCGGCAATCACATCTAAGCCCAGAGTGTGGGCTAAAGTAATAATGGCTTGCACAATTCCCAAGTTTTGCTCATCTCTATCTATTCGGGATACAAAAGAGCGATCAATTTTGAGAGTATCAACAGGCAAATCGCGTAAATAAGACAGGGAAGAATAACCAGTACCAAAATCATCAATGCTAATTTGGATACCTGCGGCGCGAAATTCCTCTAAACTGGCGATAACTGTTTGCGTGTTGTTCATCAACGTACTCTCTGTAATTTCCAGCTTGAGTGTGATTTGATGCAAATTCAAAGATTGATAACGATGAATAATGTTGGGAACTACACCTATTTCATTCAATTGTACCCCTGATAAATTGACTGATAAACTCAAAGGTAGATCATCTAAAAACTGATTTTGCCAAATAGTTAATTGATGGCAAGCAGTTTCTAAAATCCAGTCACCAAGGGGAATAATTAACCCAGTTTGTTCTGCTAAAGGAATAAATTGAATCGGTGAAATCCATCCTCGTTCTGGGTGTTGCCAGCGAATCAAAGCTTCAAATCCCACTACTCTGTAAGGATGGAGGGAAATAATTGGCTGATAAAAAAGTTGTAACTGTTGCTTGTTGATTGCTTGCCTTAGTTCAGTTTCCATCTGTAATCGCTCTAAAGCTCTGGTTTGCATACCGCGATTGTAGACAACTGTGGGATATTGTAATCCCTGTTCTTTAGCAGTGTAGTTGGCAGTTTCTGCTGCCCGTAAAAACTCTTCCGGTTCATCAAAGCCAAGACTGGAATCTACGACACCAATTGTAATAGAGGCATAAATTACAAAACCTTCTAGTGCGAAGGGAGGATCTATGACTCGATGCATTTCTATTGCATGGGTTTCTGCTTCACTTACATGACTGATATTTCCTAATATCAATATAAATTCATCCTTGCCCATTTTTGCTAAGTAGTCACCAGGACGTAAGCTGGCTTGTAGACGTTTGGCGACTTCAATTAGCAGTTGTTCACTTTTAATATGTCCAAAGCCATATTTAATTTTGCGATATTGGTCAATATCTATAAATAGAACTGCAAATTTATAGTGATTGAGGATCTGCTCTCGTAAAATATTTAAGACTGCATTGCGATTGGGTAAGCCTGTTAATTCATCATAAAATGCTAAAAATTGGACTTTCTCCAATGCCTGTTTACGTTCACATCGTACCTTAGCTTCTCGTAATTCTCTCTCAATAGCTGGAGCCAGCCTTGTTAAGTTTTGCTTAAGCAAATAATCATGAGCGCCATCTCTCATTAATGTAACAGCTATTTCTTCCCCTATTGAACCTGAAACAACAATAAAAGGAGTATCTAATTTCCATATTTTTACCAAACTGAGTGCAGCTACAGCACTAAATTGGGGCATGGAATAGTCTGTTAAAATTACATCCCATTCTTGGGATTCAAGAGCAGCTACCATTGCCTCAATCGTGTCAACTCGTTGATAAAATATTTGGTAATTTGCCGCTTCCAATTCCAAAACAATTAATTCTGCATCGTCTAAATTATCTTCAACAATGAGAATTTTAATTTGCTCAGTCATAAAAATTCTTTATTGGGTTAGGGGCGGAGGACTGTTGAGAACCAACCAGTACATCCCTAGCTGTTGTATAACATCCACAAATTGGTCGTAATCGACTGGTTTGCGGATATAGCTGTTGCAACCCAAACCGTAGCCTTGAAGACGATCTCTCTCTTCATTAGAGGTCGTCAAAATCACAATAGGTAACAATCTAGTCCGAGAATTAGCTCGAATTTGTCGAAGAACTTCTAATCCGTTGATACGGGGTAGCTGTAAATCTAACAGAATCAAGTCAGGTAAAGATTCTGATGTATTGTTTTCTGCAAATAGATAATTAATTGCCTCAACGCCGTCTCTAGCAATTATAACGTTTTCTTGTAGCCCTGTTTGCTCAAATGCCAGCAGTGTTAGTTCTATATCATCAGGATTGTCCTCAATAATCAGTAGTGTATTTTTTGTGGTCATATTACCTTGGAGTATATCGTATGTTTCACAATAATATTAAGATGGGTGTTTTTTTACTAAGGAAGTTTTACTGAGTTTATATTAAAGATTCGTTAAAGTTATAGCAATATCACAATCTAAAAATGAGGGGATGATTTCACAAATAGTCTCTTAGTAGGAGATCAAAATAAATTGAGCAATATCCAAGCTTAACCATTTCTTAACTTTGTAAAGTAAAGTGAAAGATGGCTCCTTCTCCAACCACTCCATTTGCCCAGATATGACCACCATGACGATAAATGACTCTTTGTACAGTTGCTAAACCTATGCCTGTACCTGGAAATTCTTCGATAGTATGAAGACGTTGGAATGGTTGAAAAAGCTTGTTTGCAAAAGCTTCATCAAAACCGACTCCGTTATCACGAACAAAATATGTAAAATCTGCTCCATTTTCGTTATGTGAAGCTCTGTAACTAAATTCAATTTGTGACTGTACTTTTACGGATGTAAACTTCCAAGCATTATTAAAAAGATTTTCCATGACAATTTTAAGGAGTCGGGGATCACCGCTAACGGTGAGATCGGTCGAAATCAGCCATTCTACCTGTCTTTTAGGGTTACTTTCGCTGAGTTCTTGAGCAATTTCTTGAGCGATCGCACTCAAGTTAACCTCAGTATGTTGCATATGGAAGCGAGTCACTCTTGAAAGTTGCAGCAAATCATCAATTAGCTCTCCCATTCGCTGTGTTCCAGCCCGAATGCGAGTTAGATAGTGCTTACCCTTATCGTCTAGTTGATCCTGATAACGCTCTAGCAATGTTTTACTAAAGCCATCTAAACCGCGTAATGGGGCGCGGAGATCATGGGAAACTGAGTAAGAAAATGCTTCTAGTTCTTTGTTGGCTGCGGTGAGTTGGGCTGTGCGTTGTTGCACTCGCTCCTCTAATTGCTCGTTAAGTTCTTTGATTTCTATTTCAGTTTGTTTGCGATCTGTGATGTCAGTACAAGCTCCTACCCATTCACGGATAGAACCATCAGTTTCTAGAACAGGCACAGCCCGCACCCAAAAATAGCGATATTCACCATTTTTAGACCGAATGCGACATTCGTTTGCATATAACTGACTATTTTCCAGAGCCTGAAACCAAACTTGTTTTGTGCGTTCTCTGTCCTCAGGATCAATAGCATATTGCCAATTCCATCCTTGATGTTCTGGAAAAGATTGACCGGTGAAAGCCTCCCAACTTTCCTGGGGAGTAATGAATTGCCCGTGAGGATCAGTTATCCAAATAACTTGGGCGGTTGCTTCTACCAAAGAACGGTAGCGTTCTTCTCTTTGCTGAACCGCAATTTCTGCCAGTTTGCGTTCAGTGATATCCGCAGCAATCCCCGCATGACGCAATATTATTCCCAATTGATTATAAATAGGGAAAACACGAGCAAAAATCCAACGTATTTCCCCTTTGGGGCGAATGATGCGATATTCTTCTTCTAAGGGTTCTCCTTGAATCAGACGTTCGCAAGCAGCCAAAACGCGATCGCAATCATCTGGGTGCATGGAGTCAATCCAAGAATTCGGGTTTTGGTAAAGGCTTTGGCAACTCCGTCCCCATATCTGTTCATAACCAGGACTGATATATAAAATCTGACTCAAATCAGCAGAGTTGATATGAAAAACCTCATGAATATTTTCGGCTAGTTCCCGAAACTTAGCCTCACTTTCCCGTAGGGCTTGTTCCGTCTGCTTGCGTTCTGTAATATCTGCTATTGAACCCACCAGTCGCAGGGGATTTCCTTGTTCGTCCCATTGGGCAATGGCTTGAGATTCTACCCATTTATAGCTACCATCTTGATGCCGCAACCGATATTCGCTGTGATATTTAGGAGTTTTTTGAGTCAAATAATCTTCAACACATTTGATTACCCGTTGGCAATCATCAGGATGAACATGACTTTTCCACTCTAACCTGCTAATAGTGAGATGTTTGGGGTTTTTTCCTAATAAGGTAAACCAACGTTCAGATAAAGTGGTGGAATCACTATGAGAATTCCACTCCCATATGGCATCTAGGGCAGAACTTGTGGCTAATCTCCAGCGTTCTTCACTATTTTGCAGAGCTTCTTGTGAGCGTTTGAGGGATGTAATTTCTGTGATAAATCCTTGAATGGTTGGCATTTGTCCATCAACGGATATTTTTATACCTTTTTCCCATAACCATTTCTCCTCACCAGATAGAGTCCGAATACGATACTCTATTTCGTAAGAACTATTTTGATCTATGGCTGTTTGGATGGCAGCAATAATTTTAGGAAAATCCTCTGGCACAATTAAATTTTGTAAGATGCGATCGCTATAACTAGATAAATCTGTTTTGCTGTAACCGAGAATAGACAAATAGCCATCACTTAAACTCTGAATTGAGTAATCATCATTAACACCACGATAAAATACAATTCCCGGTAAAGTATTAATCAAATTTGCTAACTGATGACGGCTATTTTTCAAAGCTTGATTGGCTGAATTTAATTGAGTAGTACGTTCATAAACTCTTGATTCTAAATGATCATAAGCATCTTGTAATGCTTGTTGAGTTTTTTGGTATTTGTGATCAATGAGATTGAGATACCTGGCATTCCACCACACCACACCACCCAGAATCGAAATATTAAAAATTGCTCGCAGTATCAACCCCAATTCAATAGATATAGCATTTGTGCGATAAGCAGATAAAAAGAATCCTGAACTGAAGATGGGAATACCGATAACCACAGGTAAGAGCCGACGTGCAGTAGTACCACCAAGGTAAGGACTCATCACCACCCGTAGCCAACCGTTTCCAGGACAAGATAGTAAAACGCCTAACCCTAAAAATATAAAAGTGATACTTGTATTCAATGCCATCCCCGTAAAGGGTTGCATCCCATAGAAAACGCGAATATCAAAAATATAGCCAGCCAACCCTAATAAAGCAATTAAAAAACTTCCCAATGCTAAACATTGAGAAACATTAAATATCTTTTTTTCGATGAAAACTAAAGCTAAACCCAACCAGAAAAAGCAAATAGCTGTATTCGGAGCCATCCGTCCTGGATGGTAAGTAGCAACAGCATTAATATCGTCTTTAATCAGCAGTTGATCAATTCCGAAGTTGATATTATAGCTATACTCAATTAATGTCAGTAAAGCAATCAGTACGACAATTCCTGCCAATATTTGAGAGCATAATTTTAGATGTAACTTCTTGTTTTGATAATTTTCTTGTTGATGCCATAGCCACAAAGAGATGCCACTAAACAGAAAACTTAGTGCTGTATTTACCTTCATTGTCACTAATTCTGGCAGCAGACTTTTGAGAACCGATAGATTAAATATCCATCCTATTAAAACAACAAATCCAATTAATGCGGTAGTGACACCCAGATAAAGAGAGATATTACGAATTAAAGAATTTAGCTTTTGATGATTAATATATGTTCTAGTCATGCCAATTTTATTTGGGCTAGGATCAATGAAAATTTATAGAAACCTGACTAAGTTTTATGAATTGTGCGCTTTTAGGTATCGAGACTAATCTAACAACGTTAAATTGCAAGTAGCAATATGTCTTTAGGTATAACTGTTATCTATCTAAAGACAGATGCTTTTTGTACTGCTTTTATAATTTGTCTTCGGAATAAGAAAATGATGTAATATCTCAAAATTTCAAAATCCATTTAGAGAAAGGATCACAGCCTATAATTAGTGATCATACCTCCAGTAAACTAACAGACTTCCAAATAAAAAAATATCCCGTCGTTGAGGAGGCAAGAGGCAAGGGGAATAAAAGTCGAAATCTTGCTACGCGGAGCGTCCCAGAGGGAACTAGCGCTGCTGCAAGCAGTACATCTTTTTTGTGGAGTTCTCTAAATTTATACTAAAAACGGGTTAAAAGTGTCATTCTGTAGCTTGCTTCCCGTAGGGTA
>NZ_JAYGGY010000035.1:0-34807 GCF_034931625.1 Anabaena cylindrica UHCC 0172
CCAGTCCCCAGTCCCCAGTCCCCAGTCCCCAGTCCCCAGTCCCCAGTCCCCAGTCTCCAAGATTTATTTTGTGAAATAAGGTTTTGGATCTTTTGCTTCCCAACCTAAAAGACCATTAAAACGCATTTCAAAATGTAGATGGGGTTCTCTGGATGTTGGTGTTCCTGTAGTGCCTACAGTTCCAAGTGTTTCGCCTGCTTTAATCATTTGACCCAAAGTGACATTTATTGTCTCAAGTTGGGCGTAACGGCTCTGATAGCCGCCAATGTGGTTAATTATTACTAACTTGCCATAACTACCTTGATCTTTCGCAAATACTACTATGCCAGGTGCGATCGCTTCCACGGTCGTACCCACTGGTGCTATTAAATCGACACCACTATGAAAAAAAACTTTACCTGATGCTGGTTCTATTTGCCAACCATAAGCCAAGGCTACAGTTGTTCCATTCGGTAAGGGATAGCCGGCTATTGTTGCAGATGGTGCAGTTTGTGTAGGAGAAGCAGCAATAATACGATTAGGTGATCCTGTTACTCCAGGAACAACTGGCACAAAAACAACTCTAGGGTTTTGTTGACAACCATTAATCTCAAACAATGTATCTGGACGGACTTTGTAGCTGGCGGCGACTTGTCGCCAAGTTTGCTCACGAGGTACTTCTACGACAGTTCCATTGAAGGGAGGAATCTGAAGTTGAGTACCAGCGGTGACTGTACCGTTGTTTACTGATGGATTCATGTTGATGATTGTTGCTGGCATCAGCTTGTAGCCCTGTGCTATGCTCTCCACAGTCTCGCCGCTAATAACTTGATGGCGTTGGATACGAGATAGGGCGGGGGTTTGACAACTGGCTGCATTGGCACTTTCTGGTTGTAGCATTGTGGAGATTAGTCCGAAAGTGCTAACTAAGCTACAGAGAAACATCGAACGAAAGGGAAAACTCATGTCAACAAGTCCAGAGATCGCTAATTCTAGATTTTAGTTGGGGAATCATAAAGATGGGGTAATTTTTTTGCTTGACTGGAGGTGATCCCCAATTGTGTAGTCAAAATGATATAATTTCATCTTTTCAGTTATCAATTGCTTGACTACACTTAAAAATTAGTAGCTGTCTTTCTGTGAGCTTAATTATTCTTAATTAATTAATATGAAGTTATCTGTGAAGCAACTGGCCGTTTATCTGAGTTTAGTGTTGATTGGCTGTGGTGCAGGTGTTTTTGGTAGTCGATATTTCCTACGATACAATCACTCTTTTCAAGAGTTAAGAAATGTTACTGTGGCTTTACCTCCAGAATCTGTTACTCCTTACCCTATTCAAGGTAGAGATAATTCGGCTGGAGGCGATAATGTAAATTTTATTGCTACTGCTGTACAGAAAGTAGGCCCTGCGGTTGTACGAATTAATGCAACTCGCAAAGTGGCAAATCCGATTTCTGAAGCTTTAAAAAATCCTCTGTTTCGTCGTTTTTTCGGGGAGGATGAAGAACCAATTCCCCAAGAAAGAATTGAACGTGGTACAGGTTCAGGTTTTATTTTGAGCGAGAATGGGGAATTATTGACTAATGCTCACGTAGTAGCAGATACAGATACTGTAATAGTTACCCTTAAAGATGGTCGGACTTTTGAGGGGAAGGTGATGGGAGTTGACACTGTGACAGATGTAGCAGTGGTCAAAATTCCGGCTGATAAGTTGCCTATAGTTAAGTTAGGCAATTCACAAAACTTAATTCCTGGTCAATGGGCGATCGCTATTGGTAATCCCTTAGGCTTAGATAATACAGTCACTATCGGCATTATCAGCGCTACAGATCGCACTAGTTCCCAAGTTGGTGTTCCCGATAAACGCGTTAGCTTTATCCAAACTGATGCAGCCATTAACCCTGGTAACTCTGGTGGGCCTCTCTTAAATGCTCAAGGTGAGGTAATCGGCGTGAATACGGCTATTCGCGCTGATGCCCAAGGACTCGGTTTTGCTATACCTATTGAAACTGCTGCTCGTATTGCTAAAGAGTTATTTACCAAAGGACGAGCAGATCATCCTTTTTTGGGAATTGAAATGGTAGACCTTTCACCTACCAAAAAACAGCAGTTAAACAAGGAAGATAAACTTAACATTCAGCCAGATGTTGGGATTGTAATCAAAAAAGTTCTAGAAAATTCACCAGCAAAACAGGGAGGACTGCTTCCTGGAGACGTGATTCAAAAAATCAACGATAAACCAGTTAAAATTACAGCCCAAGTCCAGAAGATAGTTGATTCAAGCAAAGTCGGTGACATTCTCAAAATCGAGGTCAACCGCAATGGTAAAACTCAAATCATCAAAGTGTTGTCAGGAAATTCCCCTCAAAAATAATTAATGGTACAGACGTTATCAAACGCGCCTGTACCATTAATTATTCATTAGACAAATGCTCCAATTGCATTCTTTGTTCCATCTGGCGCAAAAAATACCCCGTCATCATTGCTGATGCTAACAGCCCCGCTAGGTTATCCCTGTCTGTGGTAATTTGGACATTAAAACTTTCTGCTGGGAGCATTCCCACTAGTCCTTGGACATTTTGGGAAATGATTTGTTTAATTTCCGGGCTAACAGACTGGGCTACACGGGCTAAGACTTCGGGAGATTGATGCTGTAAATATTTGAGTAACTGATTCGGGTTTTCCCCAAAGTGATCGTTCAAAAGCTGGTTAGGGTGTTGCTCAGAGTTGTCATTCAAAAAGTCAGGATCAAACACCATTGGCAATTTCTTTTAGCTTAGTTGCTAATTCTACTTTAAACCATAGTACAAGCCTAACGCATTTTTCGCAGGGATTTATGGGAGGCAGGGGGCAGGGGGAATTAATCAATACTCGGTACTCAGCACTCAATACTCAGCACTCAATACTCAGCACTCGTTACTCGTTACTTCCAACTCTAGTTCTAGTTGTTGTTCTTTTGCTGTGGTGGGGAAGATTTGGGGGAGTTGATCGATTTGAAAATATTGGTGAAATTTCGGTGTGATTTGTAATGAATACGAACGAGAATCACTGTCTCGGCGTTTGCGAACAAAACCTAATTCCACTAGTTCGGGGACGTGTTGATATACTCCTGAACCCCGGAGTTCAATTAATTCGGTTTGCAAAATGGGACTGTTAAGAGCGATCGCAGCTAAAGTCCGCAAAGCTCCTACACCTAATTCTACAGGTATCAACCTTTGGACTAAATCATGAAAATCTGACCGTACTTGCAAACTGTAACCATTTGGGTTTTCTACGACTTCTAAGGCGCTATCCCGACGGGCATAATCATCCATGAGTTCAATGATGCCTTCTTCGGCTGTGGAGCGATCGCACCCCGCATACTCGGCAATCTCACTCAAAGATAATGGTTTACCCTTTAAATAAAGAATTGCTTCTATTTTGATGGCTGTAGGTATATTTTTTTTGGACATTTATTGAAACAGGAGTCAGGAGGCAGGAGTCAGGAGTCAGGAGTCAGGAGTCAGGAGTCAGGAGTTCAGGAGTTCAGGAGTCAGGAGTTCAGGAGGCAGAACAATACTCTTCTTCATCTTTTCAATTACCAATTACCAATTACCAATTACCAATCACCTATTACCAATCACCTATTACTGAGAATAAATTCTGCGATCGCTAAATCTTGGGGAGTAGTAATTTTCAAATTTGTCTCCTCTCCTGGAACTATATGTACTTCAATACCGCATTTTTCAAATAAAGCCGCATCATCAGTGACTTCCCATCCTTGACGCACACCTTCTGCATGGCATTGTTTCAATAACTCGACCTCAAAACCTTGGGGAGTTTGAGCCGCCCATAGTTGTCGTCTGTCGGGTGTACTTTGAATTATGCCACTTTCATCTACAATTTTAATTGTGTCTTTCACAGAAACAGCGGCAATTAACCCACGATAATGGCGAATAGCTTCAGCACAAGCATTCAGTAAATCAGGTGTAGCTAAACACCTAGCACCATCATGAATTAATACTTGTTTGGCATCTGCGGGTAATGCCTGTAAGCCGTTGTATACTGACTCTTGCCTTGTTAAACCACCAGCAATTAATTTGACTGGTTTAGTTAATTTTAAGTCAGCCATAATTGCTTTGAAGTCTTCCCAATCATGAGGTTGGGAAATAATTCCGATCCAACTAATAGAACTTGCAGCTTCTGCGGCCAGTAAAGTCCAGGCGATAATTGATTGGGAACGTACCTGTAAAAAAAGTTTATTCCGATCAGCACCCATTCTTTTGCCACTACCTGCGGCGGGAATTAATAAATACACAACATTCCTCAATTTTTTAACTTAGGGACTGGGTAATCATTTTCCCATCACCAATTACCAATCACCAATCACCTGACACATATATTCCTCTAAAATAAGGAGCGAGTAAGCGTCAATAAATATTATGCGTGTAGTAGCCCTTGTACCTGGTGGAATTGGCGATCAAATTCTCTTTTTTGCCACCTTAGATGACTTGAAGCGTAGTTATCCTCACGCTCAGATAGATGTCATTGTTGAACCCAAGTCAAAGGCTGCCTACCGAGTGAGCAAGTCAGTTCACGAGGTATTAACCTTTGATTACAAAGATCGCAACAGTCTAGCAGATTGGGGTAACTTGGTGGGCATGATCCGCGATCGCGAATATGATGTTGCCATAACTGTTGAACAAAGCTGGTTTGTGGGTTTGTTACTTTGGTTGACGGGAATTCCCACACGCATTGGCTACAAAGGCAAAGGTGCAGGTTTTCTCACTAACACTGTAGCTGTCAACACATCCCAATATGTAGCTGCAATGTATCATGACCTATTGCAACCTTTGGGTATTAATACACCTTGCCCAGATTTAGCAGTAAATGTACCCAAATCAGATATTGAATGGGCGCAACAAGAACAAAAACGTTTGGGGGTACACGAAACAGGTTACATCCTGATATCTGGTGGTTCTGTCAATGGTTCAGACACAAGTTATCCTGTAGCAAGTTGGCAGCAAATTATTCAAGATTGTCAAAATAAACAGCCTAATTTACCAGTAATGGTGATTAAAGAGGCTAATGATGAGCAACTTGTGCGATCGCCACAGGTGGGCGTTACGGCATCACTTAAAGAATCTTGTCCAGATATCAAAATAACTTCCCCCGATGATATTGGCAAATTAACTGCCATAATTGGCGGTGCAAGTTTAATGCTTTCTATTGAAAGTGTGCCATTACAACTAAGTGTAGCTGTCCAAACCTATACTATCATCCTACTTGGTTCTACAGATCCAGGGAAGTTATTACCAAAAAGTGATAAATTTCTAGCGATTAAATCCTCCACTGGAAAAACGGCGGATATCCCACCTGCGATCGTTTTAGAAAAAATTTGGGGTGGTTGATAAAGCGTAGGGACAATTCATAAATTGTTCCTACAGAAAATTTCAGACTATTACAACCTACTCTTTTCAATCATGTCAAAAAAAGTATCTTCTAATTCATAACCTAGAATTTGCGCTAAAGACTTGAGCCGAAATTGAGTGGGGATACTTTGCTGTTTTAGCCAATCACTCAAAATAAATATCTTGTGCATCAAAAAGATTTCTAAGGCTTCGGGATTATACTGTATTCCTTCTTTAGAACTAAACTGATGGGGTACTAGCATGGCAGTGTAACGGACAAATTCTCCCGCTTTCCAGTCCAGTAAAAATGGCAACCACGGGTACTTAGCATCAAGACGCACAAACCACAACCGTACCTCTGGTACTTCAGAAAGCTCCCTTGGATCATTAGCATCCCGTGTGTAGTTAATCTCAAAACATAACTGCTGTTCGTGAGATGTAATGGATTCCTCTCGCAGCAGTGGTTCAATTACCGTTAATGCAGGTGACAAATCCAGATTGTTAATGGAGTCGTTATTGAGAGCGATTGTGATTGTCATTGACTGATTGCTGCTTTCTTGGTTTTTAAACAGTAGAATCGAGAATCCACAGTACCAGTTTTTAGCACTTGACGCTACTATTTATCGACTTGACTTGCGGCTCATCACTTTTTGATCTACTAATTTTTATGCGTAACCAATTGGTCATTTCATTTACCAGTACAAAAAATACACCTACCCTCACCTGGACATTTAGGGCATTTGTAAGCTAAAGTTGTAATGACTTTGTTTTAGAGTTAGGATTTAACATCACAACTGTTAATCAACTGCTAAACTTGCTCAAACCTATGTTTACTAACGCTATTAACAGCAACAACATCGGTAAAAGCAAGAAATGTTGTATTTAATATCCTGGCAGAGAAAAATCAACAATCGTCATTGAAAAGGAAAACCATCCCGAAAGTTAAAACTGAAATATGCAAAAACAAGCTATTTCTACAAGAGCAATTCGTTCCTTAGAAGATGCTATAGATCGGTGTCAATTGCTGGGTATGCGTGTCAGCCGTCAGCGCCGTTTTATATTAGAGCTATTATGGCAAGCAAATGAACATCTTTCTGCTAGAGAGATTTACGATCGCTTGAACCAACAAGGTAAAGAGATCGGACACACTTCTGTTTATCAAAATTTAGAAGCGCTATCCAGTCAGGGTATTATCGAGTGTATTGAACATTGCGACGGGCGTTTATACGGTAATATTAGTGATGCCCACAGTCATGTCAACTGTATAGATACAAATCAAATTCTCGATGTGTATATAGAACTACCGACAGAGTTGATCAACCAAGTTGAGCTACAAACAGGAGTAAAGATTACTAGCTACACGATTAATTTTTTTGGACACCGCAACTCGGAAGGAACAGTACTGAGTACCGAGTGCTGAGTACCGAGTACCGAGTAAAGAGTACTGAGTACCGAGTAGAGGGTCAAATACAGAGAAAAGCTAGTTTTTAGTTTTTTTACTTGTTGTCTGTTACCTAATGCCTATTGCCTTTTTCTACTGACAACTGATGGCTGGGAATAAAGTCTATATGTATTTGATCTGAACTATGAGCGATCGCCCTTTAAAATTATTGTTAATTGACCCAGATCCCATCTTTCGTCTAGGATTAAGGGTAGCTCTAGAAACAATTTCTCATCTACAAATTGTCGCAGATGTTCCCACAGATACCGCAGCCTTGCAGGTTTTAGCAGAAGTTGCGGCTTCAGACCTCAGCCAAGTAGATTTAATAGTTTTAGAATTAGGGAATGGAATTTCTACCGAATCTCAGCAGATGGGTTTGCAATTTTGTAGACAACTCAAAGCTTTATATCCCCATATACCTATTTTGCTGCTGAGTTCTATTACTACACCAGCAATGCTATTAGCTGCCAATAATACTGGTGTAAATGGCAATTGTCATAAAGGTATATCCATTTCTGAATTAATTCCCATCATCCAAGAAATAGCAAATGGTGGTTACTATTGGTCAGAAAAAACAGAAATAACAGATTCCCCATCACCTCATTTACCTTTAGCTAGACTGCGGAATAATGTCCGTTTATCAGGAATTAGCCAGATTAACACTACTCTGGCCGCAGTCACAGCACAACTGAAAATACCTGGACTACCACTATTAGATCAAGCTATTCTCGCTGGACATCGCCGAGAACTATTAGCTGCGCGTTGGCTAATTAATAACTTATTATCCGCACCACAAGAAAGGCAGCCAATACAAACACCTCAACCACAACCACAACCAATTTCATTCCTAAGCAGCGCTATTAGCAAACCAGAATCACCACAAATACAACCTTTTGTACCATCTTTACTGAGTCCAAAAGCACTACAATCTACATTATTTGCATCTTGTATTAATAAACTTCAGTTTTCTTTACAAAATCTCACAGATACACCTTTAGAAATTGATATTTTTCGGGAAGATAAAAAAAGAGAATTACTGTATCTCATTTTACAAAAAGTATCACAACAGTTAGATGAGCTAAATAATTCGCAAGTAAAAATCAAGCAATTACCTGATTTAAGGAATAATATCTTAAATAATTTATGGCAATCAGCAGTTACCGATTTTTATGGTAAATATTCACAAATACCTGTAGGCGATAAAAATATAGAGATAGTCAATTTTTTATTGAATAATGCAGCAGGTGTAGAAACTGAGATTCTGAATAAAATTCCCTTAGTGGAAGAGTTGTTTTCTTATCTAATATGGCAAACTGATTTGTATGTTGATAATACGTCTTATACAGCAGGTAGTGAACAAGCAAATTCCCAAGCATCTATAATTTTAGAGAATTTGTTAATTCAGATTGCCAATGGCGTAGTCCAGCCAGTACTAAATTTTTTAGCAGATGTAGAAACGATCAAACAAAATTTTTATGATCGTCAATTGATTTCCACACGAGAAATTGAACGTTTTAGAAACAATTTATCTTGGAAATACAGATTAAATAATTATGTAAATGAGCCACAAGCAATATTTGAAAGTCGTTATGAACTATTTATATTTGCACCTCGTGGCATTGCTAAAATATCAACTTATGCGCCCCGTAACCAAGAATTAGCAAAACTTTCTGGTGTTCCCTTAGTAATGACATTGCTGCTAGAATTTCGTGATGCGATCGCACCTAGAATACAATCTTTATTAAGCTTTGCAGGTAGTGGTATTGTGTTCGTACTCACCAAAGTAATTGGTCGTGGTTTAGGTTTAATTGGACGTGGTATTCTCCAAGGTATAGGTAGCGTTTCTTTAACAGAAAAAGGTCTGAAACGCAATAGTGAAAAACAAAATAACAACTCGAAATTCTAATAATGAACTATGAATTTATCACAACCCAAGACTTAATAGGATTATTTATTTCCTATCTCTATGCCATTAGTCTGCTTCTCTTTGGTGAAGGATTACATAGATTTTTTGGTGTCAAACAGGATATCACCCGCAAAATCATTCATATCGGTGGAGGAATGTGGGTTTTTGCTATTTTACTTTTATTCAAAAACTGGCAAATAGGAATTATCCCCTTTGCTACCTTTATCGGTATCAATTATCTTTTGTACCGTTACCGATTCATTAGTGCAATGGATAGAGAAGATAGTTCACCAGGTACTGTATATTTTGCCATTTCTATTACCTTGCTATTTGCCTTACTATGGCGACCAAATGGCTTGATTGATAACGTTCCCATTGCTGTAGCTGGGGCGATGTCTATGACTTGGGGAGATGCACTAGCAGCATTAATTGGTAAGCGTTTTGGAAAACATCAGTACCAAGTAGGAAATTCTATCCGTTCTTGGGAAGGTTCAGCAGTAATGTTTTTGGTAAGTACAACTGTAATATTTTTGGTACTGTGGCTACTCCCTGGTTCATTATTTAGCCCTTTAGCAACTCTGGTAAGTATAAATAGGGCAATTCTAGCGGCTATTCTTAGTGGTGCTTGTGCCACCTTAGTAGAAGGAATTTCTCCTAGTGGTACTGATAACTTGAGCGTGCCTTTAGCAACAGCGGCGCTTGTATGGAGTGTGATGCAGGTGTAAACTATGGGACGTATTGAAATTAGCTCAGAGGTTGGCATAATTACAAGTAGAGACTATAAAAATGACTAGAGCTTCATCTTTACCACCAGATTATACTATTCGCCAAGTCCGTAATATTGACCTTCCTGCAATATATCAAATTATTCTTTTGAGGTTTAATGATTTTAAAATTCTAATTATTTTTACTCTATTTCTGACAACAGGTATTTTTTTAATTTTTTCTGCTATATGTATTATTATCGGAAATTGTTCTATTAGTTTTCAAGACTTTTGGATAACCCTAGTATTAATACCACTTATAGTAAGCGGTTCAATATTAATAATTTCCTTTTTACAAATAGCAAGTATTTTTAATAGACAAGATAGCTCAATAGTTTTGCTAATAGAACATAGTAATCGTTTAGTAGCTTATGCTATACAGTCTAACAAAGGTAGTTATTCGTTGTTGAATTCTTTATATGTTAAGCCAGATTATCGCCGCCTTGGGTTGGGTTCTTGTTTAGTGCAAAACCTTGCACGCAGAGGAGTTAGACCAATTTATGTATTTCCTACTCCTGAATCATTCAGATTTTATATACGTCATGGTTTTACTTTATTCCCAGAGCAAAATCTTCCAAGTGAACTTCGCAGAACTAGCAAATGTTTGGGTTTGATATAGTAAATTATTTAACTAAAAGCCATTAGATATACTAAAAACGGGTTAAAAGTGTCATTCTGAACGAAGTGTTCGCGTAGCGTGCCGTAGGCTCTAGAATCTCCGAGATACTTCGCTGCACTACGTTACGCTCAGTATGACATAAGTCCAGATTTCACCCGTTGGTAGTATATCTCCAAAAAAGAATGTAGAGACGATAATCCCAACCTACATTTCCTTAACCGACAACTATTGCTACCCATATAACGTATCTACAAAGTTTCTGGATAACGCATATTTAATTTCTAGTAACTTTCTGCTGCTTCTCGCACTGTTTACAATTATTTTGAATTTACACGTTACAAATTCCAATCACGACGAAAATGAAAGAAACTTTGCAAAAATTCTTGTAAAGCATGGTTTTTATTTAACCGTTGCTTACCCCATTCCTTTGCTGTTTCTACTAAAATTTCTGAGAAACTGGGATAAAAAGGAGCTAAATTTGCTAAATGCTTAATTTTGATATTTTGTGACATTGCCAAAGCAATTAAATTAATTAACTCTCCTGCTTCTTCTCCCAATATAGAAGCACCTAAAATTTCTCCATTTTCTCGGACAATTAATTTACAAATACCTGTAATTTCTCCCCGGATTTGGGCGGCTATTAACGTTTTAAAATATTGCTTGAAAACTAAAACCTGATTTCGACCATATTGGCGTTGAGCTTGCAGTTGTGTTAAACCTATTTGTGCCACCATTGGTTGAGAAGATATTATCCAAGGAATACAACGATAATTAATTGAGATTTTAGGAAAAAATAGAGCATTTTTAATAGCAATGTTAGCTTCATAATTGGCAAGATTGGCAATGTCGTAACCACCGATAACATCACCGCAAGCGAAAATGCGCGGGTTAGTAGTTTGTAATTTTTGATTGACAACTAAACGGCGTTGATTCCATTTCACCCTTGCTGCTGCTAAATTAAGAGATTCTAAATTTGGCTGTTGTCCAGTTGCGACTAAAATTTCATCAGTTTCAATGGCTTTATCTCCTGCCTGAATCCATTTTTTATCTTCAATTTGTCGCACTTGAGTTACTACTGTTTCGATGAGGACGCGGACTCCATCACTTTCTAATTTTGCTATCAATAATTGGGCTATTTCTGGGTCGAGAACAGAAAAAATATGGGGATGATTTACTATCAGTGTAATGCTGCAACCCAAGTGTTTTAAAGTTTGGGCAATTTCAATGCTTTGGGGTAAACCTCCAAGAATTACCCAATTTTTTGATGGATTTGGTTTTTCTAATGATTGCCAAATATTAGCTAAGGTTAGATAACCAGTAGTTTGCAATCCTTCAATGTTGGGAATTTTTGGATGTGATCCGCAAGCGAGTAAATAGGTACGAGCGTATAATATTCGCTCATTAACTGCAAAATTTAGTTGGGGAGAAGATTGAAATTGACCATTACCAAGGATGATATCAACTCCTTGGGCGGCTAAATTAGTGAGAGAATTAATTTGTGTGAGATTTGCGGCGATCGCATCAGCATACAATATAGCCTCTTTCCAAGCCTTGATATAACTCGCTTGAGGCATTCCTCTATGCAGTTTTTCTGATAATAATGCTGTATTATTCGCACCGTTTAAATAAATTTCTGCTGCTGTATTCACCTGCAAAGGCAGAATACCAAGATTCTCAGCATCAATGGAATGCTGCACCATTTTACCAAGTTCGCTAAGTGCGTAATGGTAATTTAACTCATAATTAATTTGAGGCTGTATCAAAGCAACTTTAGCCTGTAACTGGGTTGCAGTCACAGCAGCTTGGTATCCGGCAATACTACCGCCAATAATTACGACATCATAATCAATTTTCATTGGAAACAGGGAATAGGTATTCGGAGTTCGGAGTTTTTGAATTGATTTCTCTCCACTACTCATTACTCGGTACTCAACACTCAGCACTCATTACTCAGTACTCAGTACTCAGTACTCAGTACTGAAAGTAATCGTTGGTTATCAGCTTCAGAACGGATAGATACGCGGAAATAGCGATCGCCTAATTCTTTAAAACTAAGACAATCACGAATTAAAATCTGGTGCTGCTGAAGTAATTTTTGTTGTAACTCAGAGGTAGATTGTTGAGACTCTACCAGTAAGTAATTAACAGCGCCTTCTAGGGGTTGTAATCCAGGTATTGAGGCTAGACCTTGAAATAATTGATTTCGTGCCTGTGGGAGCCATTTCCAGCTATGTTGTTGAAATTCTGTATCTTGGAGAGCAGCGATCGCAGCGGCAGCGGCTAAAGTGTTGACAGGCCAGGGATCTCGCCATGATTGCCATTTAGCTAAACGATGGGGATGAGCGATCGCATATCCTAACCTCAGTCCAGGTAGACTATAAAATTTTGTGAGCGATCGTAATATCACCAGATTTTCATATTTCTGCACCAACCCAATCAGGCTTTGTTCCTCATCAGGAGGTAGAAAATCCATAAATGCCTCATCCACCACTACCAAAGCAAACTCTCTCAGATAAGGCAAAATAGAATCCCGTGAAAATAGCTTCCCCGTCGGGTTGTGGGGGTTATTCAGCAATAAACCGCAATCAGTTGTGAGTCCTGAGTCCTGAGTCCTGAGTAATTTTGGTAACTCAGCACGGGCTAAACGCCCCACTAAAGGCACTTGTTGCTCAGAACTGATTAGGGGAAACTCCAGAACTTTAGCGTTATAAGCCGTCAGAGTGCGGTAATAATCGCCAAATGCTGGAGTAATTAACATCGTTGCGGCTAACTGCGCTAATTCCCTACCTATTAACGTCAGTAATTCCGCAGAACCGTTACCAGGCAGAATCCACTCAGAAGGCACTTGATGGAAATGACCCAGAGCTAGTCTCAATTCACTATAATCTGGGTCTGGATAATGCCTCAAATTACCAAGTTGGGACACAATTGCAGCAAGAACGCTGTCTGGTGGTCCCAACGGGCTGATACTGGCTGAAAAATCCACAATAGCATCAGGGGAACAGCCAGCTAGTGCTGCTGCCCAAGCTAAATTTCCCCCGTGTGCTTGTTGTGGCATCAAAAAAAAATTTCCTAAAACAGAACCTATTCTTTTGGCTCTTTTGGGGGTGCTACTCTTTCTCTAAACATCTTCCCAGCAGAGAAAGCAGGAACCTTGGTAGCAGGGATTTCCATTTTCTCATTGGTTTTGGGGTTACGACCTTCAC
This sequence comes from Anabaena cylindrica UHCC 0172, assembly GCF_034931625.1. GTDB lineage: Bacteria > Cyanobacteriota > Cyanobacteriia > Cyanobacteriales > Nostocaceae > Anabaena > Anabaena cylindrica_A. The sequence goes on from NZ_JAYGGY010000035.1 coordinate 13,306, forward strand.
GAGCCTTGCGTTCCCGTGATTCAAAAGAACCAAATCCCACCAAAGTTACCTTATCACCGGAGGAAACAGCCTCAATAATTGTTTCCAAAGCGGCGCTTAAAACAGCATCCGCTTGTTTTTTGGTAACACTTGCCTTTTCAGCCACTGCATCAACTAATTCGCCCTTGTTCATATCAAACTCCTTAAAGTTTACTAGAGATTTTTTCAAGATGTAATTTGTCGCATCTTTATGGAAATCTCTGTTTGCAGAATTACAAAAATCGTCCCTTAAGAGTATTTACACTCAAAACCGCTGTAAATCCGATTGGCTCGACTTTTCAATGAATCATTCTAAGGCGTTGTAGCCAGAAGTGAACACATGAAAGCATTAATTTATATAGATTTGAGGATTTTTTGTGTTTTTTGCCTCATTGTTGCCCTGGAAACACACCATTTTTAGGCATAAATACTTAGTAGAGACTGAATATTGAGGATTCGGGACTGGAAATAAAATTTATTTTTTCCTGATAATTAAAAGGGTACTTAATGTTTTGAGGTTAAGAGTCAGCAAATTTTACATGGCAAAGGATCGCTTTCACAATAATTGCGAGAAATTAAATTAACCTACTCATTTATGAGCCAAAACGGGAGAGAATTGTGTAATGGCAATAGAAGAGTATCGCAAAATAATTCAGAATTTAATTTTAGAAAGAGCGAAAAAGCGATTTTCGCCAGAAGAAATTTAAGCACAAGCGGTTATAGATACCCAAGACGACCACTATCTTCTACTTCATACTGGTTGGTGTGGGAATAATCGCACTCATGGATGTAGTATGCACATTGATATTAAAAATGGCAAAATTTGGATATAGCATGATGGCAATGAAGTGGGAATTACTACACTATTACTTGAATAAGGCGTGCCTAAAGAAGATATATTGTTAGTATTTCACTCTCTTGATATGCGTGATTTTACATAATTTGCCACACATCAATATTATCTGTTATACCCAGCTTTTTGTATAAGCCGGGTATCTGCACAGCTTATTGTCTACCAGGAACCTGCAAACCACGACGTTCCAGGACTTGTCGTACCTGTGGGCTAGGAGTGTAGTTATAACCGTAGCTAGAACGCTCAGAGTCATCCATCACCTGCGGTGTGAGCAAAACAATTACCTCTCTGCGTTCATTGTTTCTGTTTGTTCTTCTAAACAGCGACCCAATGAGGGGAATATCACCTAAGATAGGAACCTTGCTGATACTTGTTCGGTCTTGGTCTTGAATAATACCGGAAAGAATTAGCGTTTGCCCATCTCGCAGACGAATTGTGCCAGAATTGAGCGATCGTTCAGATACCAAAAAGATTGTTTGGTTATTACCTGAAACATTAAGAACGGCAGAAGATTGGGGTGCTTTGACAACGGGAGCCACTGATAAGGAAACAAAACCATTATCGTCAATGCGATCCACTTTCACAGCCAAGGTTAAACCCACATCTGTTTTCTCGGCTGTAATCGTTTGTATAGAAGTACCATCACCACGAGTTGTTTCGCTTTTGATGTTTCCTACTACTTCTTGGGTAAGTTTGACATTAGCTGTTGAACCTTCTTGAACAATTAAGGTTGGATCAGTCAAAATTTTGGCATTGCCACTTGTAACCTGAGCTTGCAAACTGGCGAGAAGACGTTTGGGAAACTGGTAAAGAGTTGGCAAAGATACAGTAGCTGTGCCAAGAGTTCCTTGTGCTACACTTGTAGTGCCATCTGCATTTAAGGTAACAATATTATCTGTAGCTGGTGTAATTTCGGTGAAACCTGGTTGTAGAGGGTTTCCTCCACTAGTAGGCGCAACAGGTTGATAAAAGATTCCTGAACCAGCATTTTGAGTTCTTGTAGTAACGCCATTTTGATCTACTACTATAGTTCCTGGAGTAGTTCCTGGAATAGACACTGCGCTATTTGGTTCAAAAAAGGGAGCGCCTGTAATTGGATTTGTAATAACTGGTGTACTAGTCACACTGTTTGCCACTTCAGTACCACTAGCTGGTCTAGAACCACCAAAGTTGAAAGTTGCAGCACCACCGTCAATAGCAAAATAGTTATTGCCAATGCCAAAAGAGAAGCTAGTGTTGTAGTCTTGAGCGCCTGACAGGTTAACATCAATAATCTTGACATTAACCACCACTTGACGACGGCGAATATCAAGTTGAGTTAATTGAGTAGTTGCCATTTCAACTAACTTAGGAGAACCAATCAAAGTAATAGCATTTGTACGCTCGTCTCCTAATGCCTGTAAACCCCTCAATAAAGGCGTTGAGTCTTTATAATCAATGCGTTGAGCCTGAACTTGGGTTTCAGTAGTTGTCTGGGTTTGGGTAATGGGTGCTACTCCAGTCCCTACAGGTATAGCACTCACACTAGTAACTTGTCTTTCACGGCTGACCGCACTTTCTGCACCTAAACCCACCAAAAAGTTCAAAGCGACTCCCACAGTTACCTGATTTAGTCGCAGACTCCGCATCACAACATCACGGGTGGAGTTAGGCAGTTTAGTACCGACAAAAACTGTTCTGCCACTGCGGTTTGCTTCTAAACCACTTAAGCGCAAAACGTAGTTAAAGACATCTTGAACAGGTTCGTTTTCTATATCTAGGGAAATAGACTGAATACTACTTGCTGTGGCACCTGGCTGACCTCCCGCAGATGGCGCTCCTGCTCCTTCGCTACCTACAAAAGCTAGGTTAAGACCAGCAGCACGAGCCAGAAGTGACAAAACTTCTCTAACTGGTGCATCTCGCAACACTAGACGTGGAACCCGTTCTTGAGTGCCTAAATCAATCACGGTTGGAGAAGTATCAGTATTAGATTGAGTAATATCTCCAACTGGTGGGGCAACTGCTCTAGGTAAGAAAGGGGGAGCTTGGTTATAAGGTTGATTAGGACCGGCTGCTTTTGCAGGTTGTCCGTCAATAGAGACTTCTGGGTTAGGAACTAGCACCTCTATCTTTTTACCAGGTTCAGATGGAGTTGCTGATGTTTCTGTATTTGGTGTTATGGGTACTGATGCAGTTGCATCTGTGCTAGGTGTAAAGCCAAGAGTTAAACCGTTATTTTGTCGGACTAAAGGCTTACCCGTGGGGGCATTATCACTACCAGTTACTGTCACCCGCACACTATTAGCATCTAACTGATTAACCTCAACCGATGCGATTCCCGGTACTGGGTTTTCTTGTCGGAAATTTTTACCTTGGGGTAAACGCAGTTGCGTATTAATAATATCTGCGACTAGGGCTTTATCCCTCTTGGTGGTAAAAACCTGGGGCTTATCACCAGAGGAAGTCTTTAAAATAACACTAATTCCCCCATCAGCAGGATTTAGTTGCACTTCAGTAATTTGAGTTGTCTGAGCCAAAACTGGCTGCGCTGCTAAGATTACACAAGCAGTCACACTTGAAATTAAAGCATTACTATGAACCTGTTTCACAGTTCATTCCTCACATTAAATAAAAACCAGTCTGTATGTCTACTTGTTAACTAACCATCTAGAAGTAACCTTTCGTGCATTAGATTTGCATTCATACAAATCAGCACTCAGTAATTTGGATGGTTAGGGTTTAGGTGGAGCCGCTTTTGCTGTTGCTTCTGCGGCTTCTTCAGCAGTTAATGGCATTAATGCCTCTAATTCAAAGGAAGTACCTAGTTTAGCTGGGCCAGTCTGAACTATTACCTGTTTTCCATCTACAGTTTCTGTTTCTGGCGGCACTAATTTAGAGTCATAGTTTTTGACTAGCAATAAAGGCTGTAAACGCTCAATATTACGCATAATTGATTGCGTTTGTTCAAAAGTGCCTTCAATGTCAACTTTGATAATGCTGCGTTTGAGTTTATTGTTGACTTGTTCTCCAAGACTGCTATCAGTAACTATTTGTGCTTCTTCTCCAGATGGTACAAACTTTTTGAGTTTGGCTCTGACGTTATTTCCAGCGCCTTGACCATTGCTAGACTCGACCAAGCGATTGGTATCCATCAACAATGTATCTAAGCTTTTTTCATTAGCAAATAACGCTAAAACTTGGATTTGTTGCTGCTTGGCTTGGGCTAACTCTGCTAATACATTGTCAATTTGTTTGGCTTGAAGTCTCTTTTGGTCAACTTGTCCTTGGAGTGTATTACTTTCTGTTTGTTTCTGCTGATAGGTATCCCAAGCAGGCATAACCATGTTCAGTATCATATAACCAGCAGCAAGAACCCCCAAGGCTCCAACTACACCACCAATAATTGGTGGTGTGAAAGTAATACCAAAAGCAACGGGATAAGATGATGGGGCATCATCAAAATTAGTAGGGTGTTGTGAAAAATTTAAATCATCACTCAGTGTCATTTGGTAATGGCTCCTGTTTTTTGGATGCTACGAAGCCTAGTCACTAGTCCGACTGTGCCTTTTTGCTCTAATTCACGAATTAATTCAGATGCTGGTACATTACTTAGACCAGCTTTAATGGTATACTTAACCACTTGAATTGGTTTAATTTTCTCTTGATTTTGACTTTCAGGTTGAATAGCACCTGTTTGTGAAGGTGCATCAATTAACTCTGCTGTGCTAATTTTGCTGTTTGAGGCATCTAAGAATTTAGATTGTCCGAGACTCAATACAAAATCGTTGACATCATTAAAAGAGCGAGCAAAACCATTAATTTCTAGGCTTCCAGCGGGATTGCTAGGTGTTTTACCCTGGGTAGCCTGGGTTTGGATAATACCGGCAGTTTGCTTGATATTTTCAATCTGCACATTCGCGGGAATGCGATCGCGCAAATCTTGTAACATGGCAGACCAAGGACGAATTTGATCAAACACAGTCACTAAAGCTTGTGTTTGCACTTTAATATTTGTTGTTTCATCCTTGACTTTCTTAATGTTGGCTATTCTACCGTCTAACTCCTTATTTTCCTGCTCTAGTTTTTGAATTGTCTGGGTTAACTCATCTGTTCTGGCTTGCAAAAACAACAAACCACCAAATACCAAAGCTGGGAAACATAAACCCACACCGACTCCCAAATAAACTGGCATTAAATCACCCAGATTAATTGGCTGTCTGACGGGTTTTTCCGTATTGATTTCAACAGGCGATCGGTCTTTAAGAAAGTTAATATCTAGACTGTACACGTTGTTATGCCTCCCGCATTCCTAAACCAAGTACTATCCCTAAACCAGGGCGTTGTACCAATGGATATTTTTCAGCTTCTACTTCCAAAGACAAATCTCTGATTGGATCTATTTGGGTTGTGGGAAAACCTAATCGTTGAGTAAAAAACTCATCTAGCTGTTGAAGTCCTCCTCCTGTACCCGCTAGAAGAATCTGCGCTACTTCTAAACCTTCACTCTGATTGATATAAAAATCTATAGATCGGCGCAATTCATCCGATAATTCTCCCAATACTTTCAACATCGGACCCATACCAGGATTAACCCCTGTAGTCCCCGTTCTCCCCAAATCCATAGGATTCGCGGGAATAGTCATACCCATCAACATATCCATATCTCGTGATGTGGGTAAATTCATTGCCCTTGATAAAGCAGCTTGCAATTGATATGTACCTATAGGTACAGTACGCGAAAATTGCGGTACGCCATTGATAATGATGGCAATTTCAGTGCTATCAAACTCAATATCAACTAATACTGCTGCTTCTTGGGGTCCGAATAGCCTCAACTGGTCACGAATAGTCCGAATGAGAGCAAAGCTGTTAATTTCTAAAACATCAATCTTTAATCCTGCTTCAGCAAAAGTATTAATATAGGTATTTGTTACTTCCTTGCGAGTGGCAACTAAGAGTACCTGTACTTTTTCAATCCCATCCTCATCTACAAAGTACCCCAGTTTCTGATAATCTACATCAGCTTCCTCTCGTGGATAGGGCAGATACAATGCGGCTTCATGGTTCAGCACCATCTCCCGCAATTCTTTATCATCCAATTCCGCTGGCACAGGAATGACGCGCACAATAGCGTCTCTTCCTGGGATACAAGTGGCAACACGGGAAGCTTTAATTTTGCTTTCAGCCAATGCCTCCTGGATTAGTTCTGCCATCCTTGGAGAATCGTTAATTTGTCCGTCGCTAATTAATCCCTCTGGTACTGGTATCGTTGTCAAGGATTCTAGTTTTAAGCCTTGGCGCTGCTTACGTAACTGAACTATGTTCATTCGTTCTGGTGCAAGCTCAATGCCAATTCCTTTATTAGATTTACCAAGGAGATTACTGAGATTACTGAAAACGTTCACCACAGTTTTACCCACTAGACTACTAAATGAAAAATTTAAATTTGGTTCCAAGCGAACTTAGTACCAAGTAATCTATATAGCCTATAATCTCGACATTTCTGCATAAGTTTTACACACCTTTCAAACGTAAAAATATTATCACGATGATTCAATCACAAAAATTCAGACAACTAACTGTTTGGGCGCTGCTGGGCTTACTTACCAGTTGGGTTGTAAGTTGCAGCACAGGTAACTTTAGCTCAAGTACAAAACCAGTTGCTTCTGAAGCCGCAACCGTTGAGTTTTGGACGATGCAACTCCAACCCCAATTTACAGACTACTTTCAAAACCTAATTGCGAGCTTTGAATCGCAAAACCCTAGTATCAAAGTAAAATGGGTGGATGTACCTTGGTCGGCGATGGAGAACAAGATTTTAACAGCTGTCTCCGCAAAAACGCCACCGGATGTTGTCAACCTTAATCCAGATTTTGCTTCCCAACTTGCAGGACGAAATGCCTGGTTAGATTTAGATGCAAAAGTGTCAAGTGAAGTTCGTTCCTCCTATTTGCCTAATATTTGGCAAGCTAGTACCCTCAATGGCAAGAGTTTTGGGATTCCTTGGTATCTCACCACAAGGTTAACTATTTATAACACTGATTTATTAAAACAAGCAGGTATCAACAAAGCTCCGGCAACTTATGCAGAATTAGGGCAAGCGGCGCAACAAATCAAAGATAAAACGGGTAAATATGCCTTTTTTGCAACTTTTGTCCCCCAAGATTCTGGTGAAGTGTTGGAATCATTTGTCCAAATGGGGGTCACTTTAGTAAATGCTGAGGGTAAAGCAGGTTTTAATTCACCACAAGGAAAAGCTGCTTTTCAATATTGGGTAGATTTATATAAAAAAGGATTACTACCTAAGGAATCATTGACACAAGGTCATCGTCATGCTGTTGATTTATACCAATCTGGAGAAACAGCACTGTTAGCTTCTGGGCCTGAGTTTCTGAAGACGATATCTAATAATGCGCCAAAAATTGCTCAAGCTTCTGCGATCGCACCACAAATTACAGGAGATACAGGCAAAAAAAATGTAGCTGTTATGAATATAGTCATTCCCCGCGCCAGCAAACACCCTGACGATGCAGTTAAATTTGCCTTGTTTGTCACTAATGATGAAAATCAACTAGAATTTGCTAAAGCTGCGAATGTCCTACCATCAACTGTTAAAGCACTGGGTGACAGTTATTTTAAGAATATTCCTGCTAATGCTTCAACTGTAGAAAAAGGGCGTTTTCTCAGCGCTCAACAGATGGAAAAAGCTGAAGTGTTAACCCCGAAAATGAAAGATTTTAAATTCTTGCAAAAAACAATTTACGAAAATTTACAAGCGGCGATGTTAGGGGAAAAAACAGTGGATAAAGCTGTAGAAGATGCGGCACAACAGTGGGATAATCGGTAATGGGTAATGGGTAATTGGTAATTGGTAATTGGTAATTGGTAATTGGTAATCGGTAATGGGTGATTGGTAATTGGTAATTGGTAATTGGTAATTGGTGATTGGTAATTGGTAATTGGTAATTGGTAATTGGTAATTGGTAATCATATTTACCTGTTACCTAAAAAATGACCGATTAGATAGAGGGAGCCGCAGAGAACTACTAGGTTATCTGTAGAGGTGAAAGCAGCATCTAGCGCCGAAAATACATCTGGATAGGTGCTGCAATAACTCAATTCTGGGCAAATTTCATGAGCTAAATTTGTTAATTTATCAAGATTTGCTGAATTACTATCTGGGACTGGCACTAAATATAATTTATCTTCGGGTTTGAGAAGTGCTTGAAAAATATCAGCATGATCTTTAGTGGCTAACATCCCCATAACCCAGGTTATTTTTTTGGTATTTAAAGTATCTACATAATTGCGTAAAACTTCCGCTGCGGCTGGGTTATGTGCGCCATCAATTAATATTTGATAATTCTTATTATCATTTTTCCAGGTTATCCATTGCATTCGGCCTGGCCATTTAGTTTTTCCCATACCGTTGATTATGGCTGTTTCAGAAATTTGCCACCCTTTTTGTTGCAATATTTCCAAAGCGGCTAAAGCCAAAGCTGAATTAGTTAATTGAATTTGTCCTTGTAGCGGTAAGGGATATTTTATTAATCCTGGAGTTTGAGTTTTTTGATATTCTGCCCAATCTGTAGCTATGGGAAATCCGGGCTGAGGTGTGATGACAGGGCATTGTAATTCTATGGTAAGCGATAGCGAAGCGCTGCTGCAAGCAGTTCGCACCACTTTTTCGGCATCTAGTGGCAACGGACCAACTACCACAGGACATCCAGGTTTAATGATACCAGCTTTTTCTCTGGCAATATCGGCAACAGTAGGGCCTAATTGCTGCCAGTGTTCCCGACTGATAGAAGTAATTATTGTCACCAAGGGCTGAGAACAGACGTTAGTTGCATCCAAACGCCCTCCTAGTCCCACCTCTACCACTGCTATATCAACTTTCTGTTGTGAAAAATATAACCAAGCTGCTGCGGTAATTACTTCAAAGTGAGTTGGTGATTCTTCTTCAGATTCAATAGCAGCTTGGACTTCTAGAATTAATTGACAAAAATCATCTTTATAAATTGGCTGTTCATTTATACAAATGCGTTCAGTCCAATCTACTAAATGGGGTGAAGTGTAGCGTCCTGTCCGATAACCAGCTTCAGTAAGTACAGAAGAAAGATAGGCACAAACAGAACCTTTACCATTAGTGCCAGCAACATGAATTATAGGGACTTGGTGATGAGGATTACCGAGATTGTCTAATAACTTGACAATGCGCGATAGTCCCAGATTGACACCAAAGTGTTGAAAGGGTTGGAGTAATGAGTCGATATTCACAGGAACTGGGGATTGAGGGCAAGTTAGTACAAAGCAATGAGTAACAAGTCATGAGTAGAAGAGTCAACCACTCGGTACTCGGTACTCAGTACTTGGTACTCAGCAATTACCCTTTACCTAATTATGCTTCTTTGTTCAAGAAATTTTGTACTTGTCTTAAAGCCGCTGCACCGATGTTAAACACAGCCCAACTAGCAGCAATAGCGATTGGTGCTAAAACGATTACTACACGCATATCCATGTCCATATCTAGAATCCTTCTGTTAAGTAGAAATTAAAGTTTTGTCAACAGCTCTCAATTTTTATTTTTAGCCGAAGTGGGGTATTTTTCCAAGCTTAATTGTAAAGAATCATTAAGTTGCTGAGTACCGAGTACCGAGTACTGAGTAAGAATTTTCTCTCCCTGCCCCTGCCCCCTGCCTTCTCTCTCACCTATCTAAAACCAATATCCGTGCCTTTCCCGGCGTGAACTAGAGCTAACTTGTGGTACTTTTTGGCGTGTTCGATGAGGTCTGTGGCTTCGGTTTCTGTAAGTTGACGCGCTACTTTAGCCGGAATGCCTACTACTAGAGAAAAAGGAGGTATATCTTTGGTGACTACTGCACCAGCGCCAATGATGCTACCTGTACCAACTCTGACTCCACCTAAAATTATTGCGCCAATGCCAATTAAACTCCCACGTTCAATGTAGGCAGAATGTACCACAGCACGATGCCCTACTGTAACATGATCTTCTAAGATTGTCGGACAACCAGGATCACCATGTAGGATAGCTCCATCCTGAATGTTTGTGCATTCGCCAATTTCAATGCGTTCTACATCCCCCCTAACCACTGCTCCATACCAAATGCTTACCCCTGCTGCGATGTTGACTGAGCCGACAACAACAGCGTTGGTTGCGATAAAAGCAGCTTGAGAAAAATCGGGAGATGTCCAGTAGGAAACAGTAGACACGATAGAATATTGATATGGTACCCAGGAACACTGGAAAAACTCCAACCTTTGAGGCTGGTTGCACAACCAGAATATCACAGCGGTTTGCTCTGTACGCGAAGGAAGACACTAGTACTACTGCACGGAAGCCAAAAGTCGAAAGTCAAAAAGCTCATATCATCAGCTTTGATTTGACTGGAGAATTTTAGCTTTATTTCTTCGGTGCGGTACTATATGAGAAATACTCTGGTTGCAACCCCTTTGGTTTGCAGTGACGAGCAAGTAACTCAAAGTGGCAGAGCCGAAGCGTAAAATCAAACCCACTGGTGCTGGTGAAGACAAAATTATGCTTGTACGCACTTCATGATGAATCCAGGCTTGCAGTACCCAATATTTGGCCCTGAAATACAGTGTCCTCACTGTCGCCAGTCTATTCCCGCGCTGACTCTAACTGATACTTATTTGTGTACGCGTCATGGTGCGTTTGAAGCGAATCCGAAAACAGGAGAGTTGGTTCATCTCCAATCGGGTCGTCATTGGCGCAGGTGGAACGAAGAATGGTATCGACAACATACTCATCCTGATGGAATTCGGTTTGAAATCCACGAAGCGTTAGATAAGCTATATACTCAAGGATATAGAGCTACGAGGGTGATTATTGCCCGACGCTATCAGGAGTTAATGAGTGGATATTTGGAACGTAGTAGTCCTTGGCGTTCTGGACAACCAGAAGCTGCTCCTGCTCGTTTGTATGGCTTACCAGTAGAGTTTGGCCCCGATCCTGCGGAGGAACCTTGCTGGGAAGTAATTAATTTTGATTTAGACAAGGAGCCTGGTGTGCCTGTGCGTTACCCTTATTTTAGGCTGTTTGAGTAGGGCGTACCGAGCGTGGAGTACTGAGTACCGAGTACCGAGTCTGGAGTTTTGAATGATAATAATTAGTAGTTGCTCTTAGTAACTTAAGTAAAAGGTTTTTATTTACTTGTTTACAAAAAGCATTACTTGGTTCAAGGCTCTAATAAAGTAATTTATATTACTCATTACTCCACACTCATTACTCGGTACTCGGTACTCGTCATGCATCATGCTTCTATTCGGACGGCGAATATTCACTTAGCGATCGCTTTCTATGAGCAGTTAGGATTTACAGTTGGCGATCGCTTCACTACAGGTTATACTCTAGCTTGTTGGCTGGAAGGATTGGATAGCCGCATTGAATTGATCCAAATTCCCCAGCCCAAACCAGCCCCTGATGCTTTTGCAGATGAGCATTATGTGGGCTATTATCATCTTTCCTTTGATCTAACTGAGATTGCACCAGATTTACACAGTTGGTTGGAAAGTTTAAAATCACGCATAGCTGTGGTAAGTGAGTTGCAACCCCTGCAAATCCTTTTAGAACCAACTCAGCAGCAAATAGGCGATCGCATTTTGGAAGTCGCTTTCATCGCTGATGCTGATGGCTTACCTTTAGAGTTTATTCGGTTTTTAGACAAACTTGGTTAATCTGGTCATTGGTCATGGGTAATCGGTAACGGGGAAGATAGGGGAATATTCTCCTTCCTCCTTAACTACGGATAGCGCAGCGCGGCCTATGACACCTAAATCGTCACGTCAGCTATAGCCATAATCTTTGTTCTGAAAATTTTCCAGAAAGATTAAACGAAAGATGTATAGGTAAAAAGAATGTAGTCTTATTTACTTATGGCTAAATAAATATATGTTTGTGATTTCTGGATTTTATCGTTATCGTATTCCCCTAATACTGTTCTTTTTATCGCTAATTGCCACATTTTCGTTGAAGCATACTATTTCAGATAGCCAAAAATTAGTGAATGCCAGCTGGGAACATTCTCAGCAAATATTCGTAGACAAAAAAACAAATAATCTGACATTGACAAAAAATGTCATGCAGACAGTGCTAAACAATGGTTTAACTGTATTAACTAAAGAAGTACATAATGCACCAGTTGTAACTGTGCAGATGTGGTATAAAGTTGGCTCAGTTAATGAAGCACCAGGAATGAATGGTATTGCTCACCAGTTAGAGCATATGATGTTTAAAGGCACAAAAACCCGTCCTCTGCAATTTGGACAGTTGTTTAGTGCTTTAGGTAGTGATTCCAATGCTTTCACCAGTTACGAACAAACTGCATATTACAATACAGCCGAAAGTGATAAACTCCAAGCGCTGCTGGAACTAGAAGCAGACAGGATGCAAAATTTGCTCATTGATAACCAGCAACTAGCCAGTGAAAAGCGGGTAGTAATTTCTGAGTTGCAAGGTTATGAAAATAGTCCAAAATACCGTCTCAAGCGTGCTGTCATGAAATCGGTGTTTCCTAATCATGCTTATGGTTTAGCTACTGGTGGAACTAAGGCTGATGTAGAAAAATTAACGGTTGAGCAGGTGCGAGAATACTATCAGCAATTTTACAATCCTGAAAGTGCTATATTGGTAATAGTCGGAGATTTCCCAACTGCACCAACCCTAGAAGCAGTAAAAAGTATTTTTGGCAAAATTCCCCAAAGTCAAAAATCTCCCCAAATCCCCAAATCTCCGATTTCCCAAATTTCTGCTTCTCCAATTTGGTTGCAAGAACCAGGTGTTGAGAAGCTTTTACAAGTAATTTATCCACTTCCAGATTTAAATCACCCAGATGTACCAACTTTAGGGGTGATGGATTATATTTTAACATCGGGAAAAAATTCTTATTTATATGAAGTTTTAGTTAAATCAGGTTTAGCTATTGATGTTTCGGCTCATGTAGCTAGTCTGCGGCAGTCAGGATGGTATGATTTGTCAGTCACTGCTGCACCAAATCAAGATTTACAAAAAATTAATGCGGTTTTGAAGAGTTCGCTGGTGAAACTGGCAAAAACTGGCGTAACATCAGAGCAGGTTGAACGGGCAAAAACTCAATTAGCAGCGTCTGTGATTTTGAATAGTCGTGATATCAATAGTCAAGCTATGCAGTTTGCTAATGATCAGCTAGTTGGTGGTGATTATCGCTATACAGAACGGTATTTAGCAAATGTCCGCCAGGTAAAGCCGGCTGATATTATATCTGTAATCAATAAATATCTCAAACCAGAAGCGCAGGTAGTTGGTTTTTTTGAACCACAACAAAAAGAAGTAAATAGGGATACTCAATCATCTCCAGCAGCAAATTCAGAAAATTTTTCTGTGGGGGTTTCTGTAGCTGCATCTGAGGTGATGAAATATTTACCAGCAAGTACGATCGCTGTTGCTCATAATTCAAAGCAAAATATACCACAAAAGGTAACATTGGCAAATGGCTTGCGGGTGTTACTCTTACCTGATCAAAGTAGTCCAACAGTGAGTTTGAGTGGTTATATTAAAGCTGGTAAGGAATTTGATGCAGATGATAAAGCGGGATTAGCGTCTTTGGTGGCAGATAATTTGATGAATGGGACTACAACCAAGGATACATTGACTATTGCTAAAACTTTAGAAGCACGGGGTGCGAGTTTGAATTTTGCAGCGCAGCGTGAGGGTGTGCGTATTCAGGGTAAGAGTTTAAGGGAAGATTTACCTGTTTTGCTGGAGACGATGACGGATGTTGTTAAAAATAGTACTTTTCCTGTAAATGAGTTAGAGCTAAGTCGTAAACAGGCTTTAAATGGGTTAAATGCAGATTTGAATGATGCTGACGAGGTTGCTAATAGGAAATTAATTCAATCTATTTATCCGTATAATCATCCTTTACATAACTTTCCGACAGAAAAAAGTATACAGAATATTAATAGAGGTGATGTGATTGCTTTTAAACAAAAACATTATCGTCCAGATACTACAGTATTAACATTGGTGGGTGATTTTGATGTAGAGAAAGTGCGATCGCTCTTAGAAACTCAAATGGGTGATTGGCAAGTTAAGGGAAAACCGCCAATATTAAAATATCCTACAGTAGTGATGAAAGATAAGGGGATAAATCTTAATTCTGTTCTGCCTGGTAAATCCCAAGCTGTGACTTATATGGGTTATACAGGCATTAAACGCCAAGATCCCCGCTTTTATCAAGCTTTAGTGTTGAACCAAATTTTGGGAGGGGATACATTATCTAGTAGACTGGGAGCAGAAGTGCGCGATCGCTTGGGTTTAACTTACGGAATCTATAGCAACTTCCTAGCTGGAAGTAACACCGGTACGTTTTTGATTGAAATGCAAACCAGTCCAGAATATACTCATAAAGCGATCGCAAGTACCCGTCAACTATTAAAACAACTGCATCAGCAAGGTGTAACCGAACTAGAAGTAGAAACTGCCAAACGCACCCTGATTAGTAACTATAATATTTCCCTAGCAAAACCAGAAGAATTAACAGATAGAATTCTGATGAATGAGGTTTATGGACTAAATGAGATAGAATTGCGTTCTTTTGTCCAAAAAATCCAGCAAGTCAATCTTAATGAAGTCAATCAAGCAGCGCGAGAGTTACTCAATCCTGATAACATTGTCGTTGTCACCGCTGGCCCAGCAATAATGGCAGAGCATAGATAAGGGGAGCATCCACTTTTGGCGGATAGCCCGCACTTCGTGCCGCTTTGCTAACAGACTAGAAGTCTGGGGCTACAAAAACGAAGTCCGCCTATTCACGCGGACTCTTTGAACCCACGCAGGTGGGTTTTGCCTGTGTAGCTGCGATTTCTAATCGCCATGTGTTTCTATTATTCTAACTCCGTAACCATCATATGCAGAGCTAAAACTACACAATTTTATTGAGAGACTTCGACTCAGATCATAGATAATGGTCATAGGTATTACTAATAACCAAAGTCAGAAATGAGTAGTTTACTAACAAAAATTTCCAAACATCTATATCCAGTCTTTTGTTTATTCACATTCCTAGTTTGTCTTAGCTTCATGGGTGCAACTCCAGTAAGAGCAGCAAATTTAGCTGGTGATATACTCAAACAACCAGCTACAGAAATTAGAGTCAGTCTGGGTAATGTCGCTGGTGAACTCAAGTTTGAGCCAAATCATCTAAAATTCCAGGCAGGTAAACGCTACAACCTTCACCTGAATAATCCTAGCCCTGTGAAGCACTATTTTACGAGTAAAGACTTTGCTGATGCGATTTGGACACAAAAAGTCGAAGCTGGTAATGTAGAAATCAAAGGTGCTATCCACGAATTAGAACTAAAACCTGATGCAGAAGCAGAATGGGTATTTGTTCCTCTCAAGCCAGGTAAATATAGTTTACGCTGTACCATCGCAGGACACACAGAAGCGGGGATGGTTGGAGATATATTGGTTGATTAATAACTATCAAATATTCTGTATCCTTATGATACAACTTATTGCCAAAAAGCTGATACTGCACAATTTTCATAAAATCCATATTTAAAAAACTTATTGATTTGGAGTACTCTAACTACGTGGTATACAAATCACTAGGAATGAAAACTATATCTGTTGATTAACCTTTAACTTCTTCCCAATCCTCAATCACCTCTATTTCTCTAGAGGCGCAAAATAAGTTAAGTTAAATATAGATATTTTTTCTCAACTAAGCTAGACAACTAATTAGCACTTAGGCAGTCAAGCACCAGCAATTATTAATTTTCCCATGAACATTTTCAGTAACTTGCTTTCTAAACCAGCCCAGCCAAAACCGGCACCAAGACAACGCAGAGGAATTGAAATTAAATCTCCCCGCGAAATTGAAATTATGCGACAATCAGCTAAGATTGTGGCAACCGTACTCAAAGAAATTTCTGAGCTAGTCCAGCCAGGAATGACTACGGCTGATTTGGATGCTCATGCGGAAAAACGCATCCGAGAAATGGGTGCAACTCCCAGTTTTAAAGGTTATCACGGCTTTCCGGCTTCGATTTGCTCTAGCATTAACAATGAGGTTGTGCATGGCATTCCCAGTCATAAAAAAGTGATTCGCACTGGAGATGTTTTAAAGGTAGATACAGGTGCTTATTATCAAGGTTTTCATGGGGATTCCTGTATTACAATTGCTGTGGGTGAGGTGACTCCAGAAGCTGCTAGGCTAATTATCGTTGCAGAAGAAGCTTTATTTAAAGGTATTGAACAGGTAAAAGCTGGTGTACATTTAGCAGAAATTGCTGGTGCGATTGAAGACCATGTAAAAGTTAATAAATTTTGTGTAGTGGAAGAGTTCACTGGACATGGTGTAGGTCGAAATTTACACGAAGAACCTGCGGTATTTAATTACAGAACTCGTGATATTCCCAATGTGAAATTGCGTTCAGGGATGACTTTGGCGATTGAACCAATTTTGAATGCTGGTTCTAGATTTACTCGGATTTTAGCTGATAGATGGACGGCTGTAACTGTTGATAATGCGCTGTCTGCTCAATTTGAGCATACGGTGTTAGTGACAGAAAGCGGTTATGAGATTTTGACTGATAGATCACTAGTTTAATGTTTCCCATTTGAATTAATGGAGAATGCGATACCTACGATTAGTGTAGCGATCGCATTTTTATTTAATTTTCAATAAATATTTTATCAAGTTTGTATTTTATCAAGTTTGTGTCTCTAGACATAAGCATCCGCAAATGATAAATTGCTAAAAAGTAAAAGCACAATTCAAATTTTCATGTTTACTATTTTGAAATAGTCAGAATGTATAAATTTTGATAGATGTATGAAAATTACAGTTTAAAAAACAACAATGAATGAAATTGATTTAGCTTTTACACCGGCTTTAGATTTAGCACAATTAATCCGTCATCGGGAAGTTTCACCTTTGGAGTTGGTAGAAATATATTTAGAACGGATTTCGCGCTTAAATCCCCAATTGGGAAGTTATTTTACAGTCACGGCAGATTTAGCTATTGCTGATGCTAAAGCGAAAACAGAATTACTCACAACCACTTCAGAACTACCACCATTTTTTGGTGTACCGATTTCTATTAAAGACCTCAATGCTGTAGTTGGTGTTCCCTGTAGTTACGGAAATCCGGCTTTGAAGAATAAGATTGCTAACCACGATGATGGCGTAGTTATCAGGATTAAACAAGCTGGGTTTACGATTCTTGGTAAAACTGCAACCTCAGAATTAGGTTCTTTTCCTTACAGTGAAGCTACAGGATTTACCGCAGCTAGAAACCCTTGGAATTTGGAGTATACCCCTGGTGGTTCTAGTGGTGGTGCAGCCTCATCAGTCGCAGCGGGATTAAGTGCGATCGCACAAGGTTCCGATGGTGGTGGTTCCATTCGTGGCCCTGCGGCTTGTTGTGGGTTAGTAGGAATCAAACCAGCGCGAGGAAGAGTGACACAATCACCAGTAGGCGATCGCTTGGGGGGAATAGCTGTCAATGGACCTATAGCCCGCACAGTAGCCGATGCAGCCGCTATGTTAGATGTGATATCTGGCTATTTTATCGGCGATCCTTATTGGTTGCCAGATCCAGAACCCTCATTTCTCGCTGCAACTCAAACAAAAACCAGTACTTTAAAAATTGCGTTTAGTACCAGTCTGCGTCCCTTTGGAGAAGCTGATAATAACTGTAGACAAGGGGTTTTAAAAACAGTTCAATTACTAGAACAATTTGGACATCAAATTGAAGAAAAATGCCCAGATTTCAGCGGTTTAGTAGAATCATTTCAAATCGTCTGGCAATCTGGAATAGCAGCTTCAGGAATTCCCCCAGAAGCTTTACAACCTGTCAATCGTTGGTTATTAGCTAGAAGCGGTTCCGTGGGTGAATATTTACAAGCACTTGCCGTCATGCAAATAGTTTCACGGCAAATAGTCGCGTTTTTTGATACTGTAGATATATTAGTATTACCAGTTTATCTGCACTCACCGATTCGCGTAGGTGAATGGGCAAATTTGAGTCCAGAACAGACATTTGAAAATATCGTTAACTGGGTTGCACCTTGTCCAGTAGCCAATGCCACAGGATTACCTGCGATCGCAATTCCCGTCGGTTTTGATAGTAATGGTTTACCCATAAGTGTGCAATTAATGGGTAAACCTGCCGCTGAGTCTACTTTAATTAGTCTAGCAGCCCAATTAGAAACCGCTAACCCTTGGATTCAACATCGTCCAGCACTTTAGTCTGAATCAGGATTTAGACGATTTGAGGATTAAAAATCAAGATAAATTCTATTGTCTGAATCAGGATTTAGAGGATTTGAGGATTTACAGGATAAAGATGAAAATACATTCTACTAAATCCTGTTAATCCTTTAATCCTGGTAATCCTGTTCGCGCAGCGTGGCGTTAGCCACTTCAGACAAATTAGCTAATTTTTCAGAATTTAGAGGATTGACAGGATGAAGATTAAATACATTCTACTAAATCCTGTTAATCCTTTAATCCTGGCAATCCTGATTCAGACAAATTAGCTAATTTTTTAGATGCTAACCAAAGCCGAAAGCTATGATGATATAAAGTATATCTAATTTCTTTACCAACGCGGATTTCTTGCAGAAATTCTAACCAACTTTCCAAAACCTCCATCACATCATAAACATCAACATTGATTTTTTTACTAATAGCCACTGTTGTCATCGCTTGAGTTTCCCCAGCAGTCAAAACCCGCAACACATCCACAGCAACATCAGATAAACCCTCACCTTGCATCTTTAGCCAATGTTGTTGATAATAAGTTTCTAAATCTGGAGGAATTTGATCAACATCATTTACAGAATAAAAACCATCAGCCACAGCTTTGATAACTTGCTGCACATACATAAAATTATCTTCATCTTCATTAATTAATTCAATT
The DNA here is from genome assembly GCF_034931625.1 of Anabaena cylindrica UHCC 0172. Classification (GTDB taxonomy): domain Bacteria; phylum Cyanobacteriota; class Cyanobacteriia; order Cyanobacteriales; family Nostocaceae; genus Anabaena; species Anabaena cylindrica_A. Next base: position 32,111 of record NZ_JAYGGY010000035.1, read on the forward strand.
ATATTTCTCTGTGAACTCTGTGTCTCTGTGGTTCGTTTCCTCCTAATATATTCTTTAACATCCTCCCTATTCTCCACCTGATAATCTGATAAATCTAAAACCTGTGAAGGTGCTTCAATTAATAAACCAGCATGAGATTTTTGATAAGGACGACGAGCGAAAATAAAATAAACTTGATTTGGTAAATATCGCGGTAGATAAAATAAATTTGTGCCTACCGCTTGACTGTTAATATCAACGGCATCTAAAGCATCAATAATAATAATTAATTTCTCATCAAGTGGTAAATTATCGCTGATTTGTTGCAACAAATTAGAAAATAACCAACTTCCCTCATTTGCATTTACAACTTCTATACTCGCTTGCGGGGAGGGTTGGGGAGGGGTGCTAGAAAAATTATCCAAAAATAAACTTAACTGTGTACAAACATCTTTAAAAAAATCCTCAACTCGATTTTTACCCGCAATTTGAGCATTGTAATAAATAGTATGGGGATTTTGTTTCACATATTGGGCGAGAATAGCACTTTTACCGCTACCGGGAACACCAACAATAGTTAAATAACCCTTGGGGTAACGGTGGAGAAAATTATTAATAGCAGTGAGAATAAAATCACGACCGACAAAATTTTGATCGCTTAATTCTAGGAAAGAGAAAGTATTCATCCCTCACCTTCCTTGCAGACGCAGAAAATGTAACCTTCCTGATGATTCCCCTGCTACAATTGTCACCCCATCAGGAGCAACCGCACAGCAATATATAGGACTTTCTCCGGTGAAACTTGCTATTTCCTTTCTGGTTGCTAAATCCCAGATTTTTATAGTTTCATCATCTGAACCAGAAATCACAGTTTGACCATCGGGTGTGAGTGAGATCGCTCTTACTAAGTCATTATGAACTTTAAGGGTGAACTTTTCTTGACCTGTTTCCAAATTCCAGATTTTAATAGTCTTGTCCAAAGAACCAGAAATTATGGTTTTTCCATCGGGTGTAACCGTGATCGTTCTTACCGAGTAAATATGACCTCTAAGGGTGAACTTTTCTTGACCTGTTTCCAAATTCCAGATTTTGATAGTCTTGTCATAAGAACCAGAAATCAGGGTTTTTCCATCAGGTGTGACTTCGATCGTTCTTACCGAGTCACTATGACCTTTAAGGGTGAACTTTTCTTTCCCTCTTCCTAAATCCCAGATTTTTATAGTTTCATCATCTGAACCAGAAATCAGGGTTTTTCCATCAGGTGTGACTGTGACCGCTCTTACCGAGTCACTATGACCTTTGAGGGTGAACTTTTCTTTCCCTGTTCCCAAATCCCAGATTTTTATAGTTTTGTTAGATAAACCAGAAATCATAATTTTTCCATCAGGTGTCACTCTGATCCCATAAACCCAATGACGATGACTTGATACGGCAAATTTTGTACCTTTGTCCAAATCCCAGATTTTGATAGTCTCGTCATCAGAACCAGAAATCACGTTTTTTCCATTGGGTGTCACTGCGAGCGCATTTACCGAGTTACCATGGCCTTTGAGGGTAAACTTTTCTGTTCCTGTTCCTAAATCCCAGATTTTGATAGTTTTGTATGATGCAGAAATCACGTTTTTTCCATCGGATGTGAGCGCGATCGCATTTACCACGAAGCCAAGATGAACTTTGAGGGTGAACTTTTCTATACCTTTTTTCAAATCCCAGATTTTGATAGTGTTGTCAAATGAACCGGAAATCATGGTTTTTCCATCTGGTGTAAGTGTGATCGCATTTACCGACAAACTATGACCTTTAAGGGTGAACTTTTCTATACCTTTTTCCAAATCCCAGATTTTGATAGTGTTGTCAAATGAACCGGAAATCACGGTTTTTCCATCGGTTGTGAGTGCGATCGCATTTACCGACCGACTATGACCTTTAAGGGTGAACTTTTCTATACCTTTTTCCAAATCCCAGATTTTGATATTGCTGTCATCAGAACCAGAAATCACCGTTTTTCCATCGGTTGTGAGTGCAATCGCTCTTACTAAGTTGTTATGACTTTTAAGGGTGAACTTTTCTGTTCCTGTGAACAAATCCCAGATTTTGATAGTGTTGTCATCTGAAGCAGAAATCACGGTTTTTCCATCGGTTGTGAGTGCGAGTGCTGTTACCGAGTGACCGTGACCTTTGAGGGTAGATTTTTCCGTTCCTGTGACCAAATCCCAGATTTTGATAGTGTTGTCATCTGAAGCAGAAATCATGGTTTTTCCATCAGTTGTAAGTGCGAGCGCCGTTACCGAGTCACTGTGACCTTTAAGAATGCGAATTAATCCACCACCACCAGGAGGTGTTAGGCTACCTATTAAACTATATAAACCTATGTTTTTATCTGTGGCTATTTGTGCTAATAAATTTTTAATTTCTGGTAAATCAAAATATGCTAGTCGTGCTGATAGCTGTCCCTTGAGTTGTTTTGGATCTTGAAATATTATGTGTGTTGTTCTGAATAAAGCACCTTGAATTAATTTTAATGCTTTGAGGGTTTCTGCATATTTTGAATTATTCTTTATTTTTGAAGTATCTAATAAATCATAATCTTCAATTAGTGCTTGCACTCCAAATAAAGGATGATTAATTTTCGCTTGGATAAAGTAGAAATTCCCTAATAATTTACCTGACGGGATGACAAAAATGGTTAAAATGCAGACAGAATAAGCCTCATAGCTC
>NZ_JAYGGY010000036.1:0-34753 GCF_034931625.1 Anabaena cylindrica UHCC 0172
AATATTATTTTATATTCTTATAGCATAATTTAATTGTTTTTCGGAGATGTCTATTGGTATCTTACAATTAATGTTGGGTTTCATTTCATTCAACCCAACCTACTCGTTGCCAATATCATCATCAAAAATAATTTCATCATCTGCACCCCACATCATGTCATACATACCTTGACTCACAGCGCGATGAAAACTTGAATATTCCCACTCTTTTGGTGCTGTTACCAAACCATGTTTCACCGGATTATAATGAATATATTCAACGTGATTTTGAAAATCAATTTCATCTCTAATTAAATGTTCCCAAAAACGATATTGCCATATAGCCCGTTGTTTTTTATTTTTTCTAGATACAGATATATTTTCTGGTGATATAGTTTCACATTTACGACTAAAATAACTTTTAATTAACCGCCAACGAGTTGAAAAATCATGATCATTTTCTGGTAATGTCCAAATACAATGGAGATGATCAGGTAAAATAACAACAGCATCTATAATAAATGGATGTTTCTGCATTACATAACCAAAAGCATCTCTTAATAAAGAAACATTTTTTGGTAAACATAATATTTTTTGTCTTTTCTCTGTCACCACTGTAAAAAAGTATGTTCCTCCTACCACTTTGGCGCGGCGATATTCCATACTATAAATATCCTTGGAATAAAGTTGTATTTTATAATCTTGATTTTATTCCGTAGGTTGAGTTGACGCAAGAAAACCCAACATTAATTATAATATTCTGGTGGATGGTGTTGGGTTTCACTTCGTTCTACCCAACCTACAAATATTTGATGTTATAGAAAATGAGTACAGGTATACCCAAATTACTAGATGTAGTAGCGTTAACAATTGATTTACTTGAATATAATTTGCTGTGTGGTCAAGTTGATACAATAGGGTGATGCGTTTGAAGTAGAATTTAGCGATCGCAATGGACTAACATATCAATCTGTTGGGTTGCTTCCAGAACAAATAATGGGTTTAAATTGTGAGTTGACAACACCCATTAGTTTTGAACAATGTGAGTAACCCCTCACTTTTACACGTAGAGCTATTGCTACTATCAGCATACTTACTATATCTTCAGAAAAATACACATTATTGGGAAGTCCTTACTGCTGGGCTGTGAATAGAAATTAGTCTGGTGCGGGTTGGTTCAGGATATGAATCAAGTTAAAAGTGGGTAGTCTAAACACAGCACTAAATCAAGCCATCCTTTTATGAATCATAAACATTTGTAAATATGATGAAGTTTTCCAAATTTGAAATTTTAAGTATTCCTGCTGGGAAAAGTGGAGTTCTCTGTTGTAATCATCAAGCAGTCCTTATCCATCAAACCAAGCTATAGAGATATTCTTTAGCTGTTTTTTATCTCCAGTATCATAAAAATGCAGCATTGTACAGTTATGAAACCAGAAGAATTTAACAGAATTCTCGGCTACTTCGTTGAAGAATCACAAGAATACCTCAATATAATCTACAAAGGTTTATCCAATTTACAAAATACAATTGATGACCGAAATGAGTTAGAAGCAATTTTCCGGGCTACTTTTTGCCTCAAAGGTACAGCAGGAATGCTAGGATTTACCAGCATGATGAAAATTCTATCTCGTTTAGAAGATTGTCTAAAATTACTGCGTTATCCGATTATTGCCGATGAACCGCTACAATTACTATTTTTAGATATTTACTATGCCCTCGAAAGGTTAGTTATAGAAATTAAAACTTATGAGGGTTTAACAGCAACCAAATTAGCTGATATTACTTTTAAGATTGAAGCTATTTTTACAATTCTCAATTCCCATTTATTTTTCTTGATTGATAAATCTAATTATAAAACTAAAATTACCCATGTAGATGATTATCAAAAATGGGGTTATGAAATACCATTAAAACTAATTTTAATAGATACAAAAACGTTCTTATGTAGAACTGTTGCTGATTATTTTGAAGGTTTACCCAATATAGAAATAATCAATGGTACTTTTGAAGATTTGCCTTTTTTTGATTGCATCGTTACGGCAGCCAGTGCTTTACCTTCCGCTAATAGTATTGATCGTGCGATTCTGAGATTTTTTGGAGAAGATGTGGAGAAACTCTTGCAAAAACGCATTCAAGAAGAGTATTTGGGAGATCAACCTATAGGTACATCTTTAATTGTGGAAACTAATCATCCTTTACACCCATTTATTGCTCATACTCCTACCCTGAGAATGCAGGTAGCTATGGCTGGGAATGATCATGTTTATCAGGGTTTGTGGGCAACTCTGTTAGCTATCCGCCAACATAATAGATTGTACTGTAATTGTTTACAAAAACAAATTACTACAGTTGCTCTTCCTGGTTTGGGTACTAGTCCTGGTAGTGTTCCTATTGATGAAGTGGCTAGACAAATGTCTATGGCATATCAAAATTTTCTTTTCAGTCTCCCACCTTTCCTGAATTCCTCCCAGAGAGAATTTCAGGGTTTGTTGACAATTGCTTAAAATCTGCAAAAGTAAAATTTTCTTAACTTCCGTAATGACTACCAAGACAATTCCAAAATACTGGTTTAATCTGGAAATATAAAGGTATTACTAGTTGACATTTATTAATTATAATGCCAGCTACTGCCGACGCTATTTTATAATATTTTGTTCCTCCTATGGCTCCCAAACACACAAAAATTCAATTTCCCCTTTGGCAGTATTTGAATCAGCCTTTATTTAATCAAGAGACTAAAGTAATATGGAGTCCACAACGCTTTGCTTTACTTTGGAGAATTGAACTTTTAGAACGTTGCTTGGCTAAACATTCTGATGCCAAGGGACCACAACAGCATTAGGGAACAGGTGATTGGTGATAACTGATTTTAAGCCTCGTCTATGGAACGGGGCTTTTTGCTATCAAGTAGAGTGTTGACGTTTATAAGCAAGAAGGCTTTAGTTTGCAGGGTATATTGAAATGGAACTCTGCTAGGATGGGCATCTTACCTGTTCAAAGTCAAAATTTCGGGAACAATTTTAGGTAAAAACTGTTAGTCTATAAATCTCCTGCGTGGGTGGAGTTAATTGCAAATCTCAACCCTGCTTGACTTGTAATTGGAGGTGCTTATGTCCTTTGTTCCTTTGCATATTCATAGTGATTATAGTTTGTTGGATGGGGCTAGTCAGCTACCAGAGTTAGTGGATCAAGCGATCGCACTGGGGATGAAAGCGATCGCACTCACAGATCATGGTGTCATGTATGGTGCTGTAGAATTAATTAAAATCTGCCGCAACAAAAACGTTAAGCCAATTATTGGCAACGAAATGTATATTATTAATGGTGATATTGAAAAACAAGAACGCCGTCCTAAATATCATCAAGTCGTTTTAGCTAAAAATACAAAAGGCTATAAAAACTTAGTTAAATTAACCACAATTTCTCACCTTCAAGGTGTCCAAGGTAAAGGTATTTTTTCCCGTCCTTGTATTAACAAAGATTTACTCAAACAATATCATGAAGGCTTAATAGTCACCAGCGCTTGTTTAGGTGGAGAAATTCCCCAAGCAATTATGAGTAATCGACCAGATGCAGCCCGGAAAGTTGCCAAATGGTATAAAGAAGTTTTTGGTGAAGATTTTTATTTAGAAATTCAAGATCACGGTTCCCAAGAAGACAGAATTGTTAATGTCGAAATTGTCAAAATTGCACGGGAATTAGGAATTAAATTTATTGCTACCAATGATTCCCATTACATTTCTTGCTTTGACGTAGAAGCACACGATGCCTTGCTATGTATTCAAACAGGGCAGCTAATTAGTGAAGATAAAAGAATGCGATATAGCGGCACAGAATATCTTAAATCTGCCGCAGAAATGCAAATGCTATTTCGTGACCATTTACCCGATGATGTGATTGCCGAATCTATAGCTACAACGGAAGAAGTAGCCGATAAAGTCGAGCCTTATCATATCATGGATGACCCGAAAATTCCTACTCCTCCTATTCCTTCAGGTCACACTCCTGACACCTATGCCGAAGAGATTGCGTGGCAAGGACTTTTAGATAGATTAAACCGTAAATCCCGTAACGAAGTAGATCAAGTTTATAAAGAAAGATTGGAATATGAATTAAAAATGCTGCAAAAAATGGGTTTCTCTACCTACTTTTTAGTAGTCTGGGATTACATCAAATTTGCACGAGATAATAATATTCCTGTAGGTCCAGGACGGGGTTCTGCGGCTGGTTCATTGGTTGCTTACGCAATGCGAATTACTAATATTGACCCTGTGCATCATGGTTTATTATTTGAAAGATTTCTCAATCCCGAACGTAAGTCAATGCCTGATATTGATACGGATTTCTGCATTGAAAAACGGGACCAAGTCATTGAATATGTAACTAAAAAGTATGGTGCTGATAGAGTTGCCCAAATTATCACTTTTAACCGTTTAACATCTAAAGCAGTTTTAAAAGATGTCGCTAGAGTGTTAAATGTTCCCTATGGTGACGCTGATAAAATGGCGAAAATGATTCCGGTAGTGCGCGGAAAACCAACTAAACTCAAAGTTATGGTTTCTAATGAAACACCAGCACAAGAGTTTAAAGATAAATATGATAATGACCCAAATGTTCGACATTGGCTAGATATGGCAATGCGAATTGAAGGTACTAATAAAACCTTTGGTGTCCATGCTGCTGGTGTGGTGATTTCTGCTGACCCTCTTGATGAAATTGTTCCCTTACAACGCAATAATGATGGTTCTGTAATTACCCAGTATTTCATGGAAGACTTGGAATCATTGGGCTTGTTAAAAATGGATTTCTTGGGTTTACGGAACCTAACGCTAATTCAAAAAACCATTGATTTGATTGAAGAAACAAATAATTTTAAACTTGATCCAGATGAAATTACAGGTCAGGAAAGAAAAGCACAACACATATTAGCTAAAGGTCAACATAGCACCTTACCTAAAGAAGTACAAAAAGCTTATGAACTATTAGAATCTGGTGAATTAGAAGGAATATTTCAATTAGAATCTTCAGGAATGAAGCAAATAGTTAGGGATTTGAAACCTTCTAATATTGAAGATATTTCTTCTATTTTGGCACTTTATCGACCGGGACCATTAGATGCGGGATTAATTCCCAAATTTATTAATCGTAAACATGGACGCGAACAAATTGAATATGAAACAGGTATTTTAGAACCAATATTAAATGAAACCTATGGAATTATGGTCTATCAAGAGCAAATTATGAAAATTGCTCAAGATATGGCTGGTTATTCATTAGGACAAGCTGACTTGCTGCGTCGGGCTATGGGTAAAAAGAAAGTTTCTGAAATGGAGAAACAAAAGCAAAATTTTATTGATGGTTCCGCAAAAAATGGTGTAAAACCGCAAGTTGCTGAACATCTATTTGGGGATATGTTGAAGTTTGCCGAATATTGTTTAAGTTATGATACAAAAATTTTAACTGCGGAATATGGTTTTATGCCGATTGGGGAGATTGTAGAAAAGAAGATTGAATGTAGTGTTTTCACCGTTGATAAAAATGGAAATATTTACACTCAACCTATTGCCCAATGGCATCATCGAGGAATGCAAGAATTATATGAATATTGTTTAGATGATGGTTCAATAATTCAAGCCACAAAAGATCATAAGTTTATGACAACTGCGGGGGAGATGTTACCCATTGATGAGATTTTTGAGCGGAATTTGGATTTGTTAAAGGTGGAGGGTTTACCGGAATAGAAACATCAAATAAATAAGATTAAGAGGGCGGGGAGACCCCGCCCCTACGACGATATCCTAATAAATACTGTGAAATACAATCCTGATATTCACCACCGTCGGTCAATTCGCTTGAGGGGATACGATTATTCACAACCAGGATCATATTTTGTCACCATTTGCACACAAGATCATGAATGTTTTTTAGGTGATTTGGTGAATGAGGATATAAAATTTATGGTCAGGGGTGTGATTGCTTATCAATTTTGGTTACAAATTCCCAATCATTTTCCTAATGTTGAATTAGATGAATTTGTTGTTATGCCTAATCACATTCATGGAATTATTGTGATTACTGATAAATTTAGAGGTAGAGAACAGGAAGGGGAACTAAAAAAACCGAATTTGGGGCAAATTATCGCCTATTATAAATACCAAACAACAAAAATCATTAATCAAATTGATGACACCCCTGGAATTCGTCTATGGCAACGTAATTATTATGAACGCATTATCCGTAATCAAAATGCATTATACATCGCGCAGCAATATATCCTGGCAAATCCTCTACGTTGGCCAAAAGATCCACACAACCCCCGTAGGGGCGGGGTCTCCCCGCCCTCTTAATTCCTTAATTCCTTAATTCCTTAATTCTTACAGTTTGCGGTCGAATGCAATACATATACTAAACACGGTTGAAATATTGACTTTTGCAAGATCACGAAAAACCGAGTATACAATCAAGGGCGGGGAAACCCCTACAGACTTGGTGATGAAAAATCATAAAAGTTATTTCATAACAATCCATCTTTATGCTTCTGTAATTTTAACTCCAAAATACCAATCTCCAGAACGTGATAATGCCACATGGCATAATACAGAAGCATGGAAACGTGGACACAAAAACTCTCATTTCTCCCCAAGAAGTCTTTTTTTTATTAGCAGAAAAATCCTCGCAAATTGTGATTATAGATACGCGAAGTCCAGAAGAATATGCTATTTCTCATCTTCCTGGGGCTATTAATATTCGCGAATTTTTCACCTATCTTTTAGATGACTCTTTAACAGAAGGATTAAAGAAATTACAAGAATACTTTGCTGAAATTATGAGCAAAGTTGGAATATCTGGAACAGAACGGTTAATTGTGTATGAAGATGCTTTAAATAAAGGCTATGGTCAATCTTGTCGAGCGGCTTTTTTACTTAATTATTTGGGTTGTGGTACGGTTTCTATTCTGCACGGGGGATATCAAGGATGGCTTGCTGCTGAATTACCAACTACGGATAAAGTCACCAAAATTGAAAGCAGCATATTTAGATTGCATCCCAATGCGGATATCATGGTGACAAAAGATGAAATGTTACAATCAATTGATAATCCTGCCATTATTAAATTAGATGTGCGCGATCGCATAGAATGGCAAGGATTGAGTTCTTCTCCCTACAGTCCAGATTTCTGTCCCCGCAAAGGGAGAATCCCTAACTCTATCTGGCTAGAATGGCATCTGCTGATGAATTCTGAAGCTCAAATTCCCATGTTTCGCTCACCAGCAGAAATCCTCAAAATCTGTGAGTCTGTGGGTATTACCTCAGATTCTATCGTCTATATTTACTGCTTTAAAGGGTCTAGGGCTGCTAATACAATGATTGCACTCCAAGAGGCTGGAATTCAAGCCAAAAATTATTTTGGTTCCTGGAATGAATGGTCACGAAACGCTTCACTACCCATTGATAGTCGGGTTCTCTAGGATGGAAATGTTTTTAATCATACTCGATCAAATATACATGAGAGTGCGAGTTCGCTCTGAACACTCCCCGGAAATACTAAGATAGTATGGACTTATTTAGTACTATCCCATGCTCAAAATCTTTCAAAACCTGCGTATCTGGTCAATTATCAGCTTACTGTGCTTGACTCTTAGCTGGTCACTTCCTGCACAAGCTGATACCAAAATCGACCCCAAACTAGAACAGCAAGTATTAGAAATTATTCGCAAAAACCCAGAAGCAATTATAGATACTGTTCAAGCTTACCAGCAAGAACAGCAGCAAAAAGTACAGCAAGTCAGACAAGAATTTTTACAGAATTTAAGAACCAATACCAAGGGTGTAATTGGTGATTCTCCTACCACAGGTTCGACTCAATTAAACACTGTGCTGTTAGAATTTTCTGACTTTGAATGTCCTTATTGTGCCGAAGCACATAAAAAGCTCAAAGAATTGTTACTAAAATATCCCAATCAATTTACCTTAGGTTATAAAAATTTCCCCTTGGTTCAAATTCATGAACAAGCATTACCATCTGCAAAAGCTGCTTGGGCAGCATATCAACAAGGTAAATTTTGGGAATATCATGATGCCCTATTTACTCAGCAAAAACAATTGGGTGAAACTTTATATTTAGATATTGCTAAAAATCTCAAATTAGATTTAGCAAAGTTTAGTAGTGACCGCACTCTAGCTGATAAAGCAATTAAACAAGACCTGCAAATGGCTTATAAACTAGGACTTTCTGGCACACCTGCTTTTATCATTAATAGCAAAAATGTTTCCGGTCCAGTTCAGTTATCAGAAATAGAAAGCATTTTACAGGAAGCAAAATAAGATTGAGTTTTTGACTGATTTCTGTAGAAGTAGAAACTTTATTGATTAGATAGATGTCTGTGTATTTATCTGTGCTGTAGTTGCTAACTACAGAAATTTGTCAAAATAAAATTTTGAGGTAATACATGAATATTTTTAAACTTTGGATATTAGTCCCTATTAGTTTATTGGTTAATTATTCATATCAAACACTACAATCTAAACAACCAATAGCACCATTGAAAACAGATCCAGTTAAAACAGTTGCCAAGGATAATTCAACTTTGTTAGCAAAAGCTAGTTACCTTTCACCTTTAGAACAAAGAGTAATTGACGAAACTAACAAAGTGCGGACAAATCCTCAGTCATACTTACCAATTTTAGAAAGTTATCGTCAGCGTTTTGAAGGTAAGCAAGTAAAAATTTCTGAAAATACTTATTTAATTACCCAAGAGGGAGTAAAACCTGTTGATGAAGCGATCGCATTTCTCAAGTCAGTTCGTCCTGTCGGCGCGTTAAGTGCATCTAAGGGAATGTCTTTAGGCGCGAGGGATCATGTCAAAGATCAAGGTGCAAAAGGGGCGATAGGTCATGATGGTAGTGACGGTAGCACCCCATTTAAGCGGATTAATCGTTACGGAAAATGGCAAACCACTGCGGCAGAAAACATCAGTTATGGTGTGAATAGCGCCCAAGATATAGTCATGCAGTTAATTATTGATGACGGTGTACCCTCTCGTGGTCATCGCACCAATATTTTTAACCCCGCTTTTAAGGTGACTGGCGTTGCTTTTGGTATTCACAAATCCTATAGAAATATGTGCGTCATTACTTACGCTGGAGGTTACAAGGAGTAATGAGTGCTGAGTACCGAGTACCGAGTAGGAATTTTCCTCCTGCACTCGACCTTCTAACTCCTGAATCCTGAATCCTGAATCCTACTTATGAACACTGTTCCTCTTCACGTCTACGTCCAAGGTCAAGGATTTCCTATTTTGGGTTTACATGGTCATCCTGGTACTGGTCGTAATCTGTCTGTATTTACAAATCACTTATCACAACGGTTTCAAACTTTTGCCCCTGATTTGCGAGGATATGGCAAAAGTCGCTGCAATAGCAATTTCAAGATGGAAGACCATTTAGATGACTTAGAAGCCCTTTTAGACCGCTTTCAGATCGAAAAATGTCTGGTATTGGGATGGTCGCTAGGTGGAATTTTGGCAATGGAATTAGCACTGCGTTTACCGGAACGAGTGACAGGACTAATTTTAGTAGCAACTTCCGCTAGACCTTGGGGAGATCATCCGCCTATTTCTTGGCAAGATAACGTTTATACTGGCGTTGCGGCACTATTAAATTATCTTAAACCCAGTTGGAATTGGAATATTGAAACTTTTGGCAAGCGATCGCTCTTTCGTCACCTAATCCAACAACATACACCCACTGCTTACGGTTACATCGCCAACTCAGCCGTACCAGCTTACTTACAAACCTCTCCCTATGCAACTCGCGCCCTCTATAGCGCCATTCGTGCCGGGTACAATCGACTTCCAGACCTACAAAAAATAGAATGTCCCAGTTTGGTACTCGCCGGTTCCCAAGACCGCCATATTACTGCCAATTCCAGCTTAGAAACAGCACGAAATCTCAAAAACTCTCAGTGGCAATGTTACCCAAATACAGCCCATCTTTTCCCCTGGGAAATTCCCCAACAATTGCTGTCTGATATTGACCATTGGCTAGAAGCACACCCACAGGCAACACAACTTTAGATTTTAAATACAGCATATTGTAGATTGCTGTTGTGGCTCAGATAGTGGCAATGTAAACAGTAATACTTTGCAGCGGTCTTTTTTGACCTAGGTTGGGACGGTCTACTACTTCTTTCAACTTTTTTATACATCATTTAAAATTCCCACATCAAATAGTATTTAACCAATTTTGTAAATCTTCTATATTATCCAAATCAAAAATTGCCTCTCCTAACTCTTCAATTATTTCTATATTTAAATTTATAATTTTTGTTTCTAATTCCATATCAATTTGTCCAAATTTCTTATTAATTTGACGGAGGATTAATTTTTTTTTTCTCTTTCAATTCCTCTTTCAATTCCCTCTTCCATCCAACTGGTGATAATTTGCATAACTTCCTCTTTTGCTTCTGTTATTAATGAATCTATTTCTGTTTGAAATTTCTCTTCTTCTATTTTATTCAATCTCAAATATGTATCAATAAACCCTGATATCAATTGCATTTTGGCTGGATTTAATTTTAAGGTGATTAATAACCTTAAACATTCTGCTTTGACTTTTGGCCTATCTTCTGGCACTATTCTCATTTTTGACATCAAAGCTGATGCAACTGGATTTGGACGAGTTAAAAAGTCTCGCCAGTTGAGTTGATTCAGTTGCACAACTTTATCATTCTTTAAACTTCATCCTCATCAATTACTGCATTACGGTCAAGTAATAATAAATTGCGGAGTTGGTCAGTATCCATTTCTGTTAGCCATTCTTCACCAGCACCAACAACTTGTTCTGCCAGTTGTTTTTTACTTTCAATCATGTCATTAATTTTTTCTTCTAACGTGCCAGTACAGACAAATTTATGTACCTGTACATTCCGAGTTTGTCCAATTCTAAATACTCTATCTGTAGCTTGATTTTCTACAGCCGGATTCCACCATCTGTCAAAGTGAAATACATGATTTGCCCTAGTTAAATTCAAACCAACACCCCCAGCTTTCAAGGAAAGAATCATAATTGGTGGACCTTGGGGATCATGTTGGAACCTATCAATCATTTCCTCTCGCTGCTTTTTACTTGTACTACCATATAAAAAGAATATTTCTCGACCTAGTTGTTTTTCTAAATAGGGTTTTAGTAATTTACCCCATTCTGCAAATTGAGTAAAAATTAAAGCTCGATTTCCTTCTGCTAAAACCTCTTCTAACATCTCCTCTAAACGCTGTAATTTCACTGAATGATGTTCTGCCAAAGTTGCTAATTTTAAATATTGTGATGGATGATTACAAATTTGTTTGAGTTTAACTAACAAAGCTAAAATCATTCCCCGTCGCTGCAATCCTTCCGCAGATTCAATTTCTACTAACGATTCATCTACTAACTTTTGATATAATTGTGCCTGTTCAGAACTAAGTCCACAAAACACTGTCATTTCTTGTTTTTCTGGCAAGTCTTGAATTATATCTTTATCAGTTTTCAATCTTCGTAAAATAAATGGTTGCACTAATGAACGCAATTGCATCAAAGATGATGTATCACCATACTTTTCAATTGGCATAGCAAACCGTCGTTGAAAAAATTGTTTATTACCTAAATAACCAGGATTAAGAAAATCTAAAATAGACCACAATTCTTGCAATCTATTCTCTACGGGTGTACCTGTTAAAGCAACACGAAATGTAGTTTCTAATTGACGTACAGCTTGGGATTGTTTTGAATCTGAATTTTTGACGTTTTGGGCTTCATCTAAAACAATTATTTGCCAAGGAACGCTTTGAAATAATTTAATATCTCTTTGAATCAATGAGTAACTGGTAACTACTAAATCATGTTTTTTGGCTATTTCTGTAAATGCCTTACCTTTAGGGCGTTTATCACCGTGATATTGCAAAACTTTGAGCGTGGGAGCAAATTTATTTACTTCTCTTTCCCAGTTACCTAAAACAGATGTAGGACAAACTAAGAGCGTGGGATTTTCTAGTACATCTTGTTCTTGGAGGTGAAGCAGAAAAGCGATGAACTGAACCGTCTTACCCAATCCCATGTCGTCTGCTAAACAAGCACCTAAACCCCAACGTTCTAAAAAGGCTAACCAAGCTGCACCTCGTTCTTGATAAGGACGTAATTGTCCTCGGAAATTTGTAGGTGTGGGGAAAGTTTCTATCGCTTGATTATTAGTTAATGCCCCCATTAATTCTTGTAATGCACCCGAAGCTTCAAAACTCACAACAGGTAATTTTTCAATTACTTGAGTATCCCCATTACTAATCCGTAAAGCATCTTCTAAAGAAAGTGCCATTTGGTCTTTTCGAGAAGCAAAAAAGGTTTGGGCTGTTTTAATATCTTGGGGACGTAATTCCACCCATTCACCATTAATTTCTACTAAGGGACTTTTCAAAGCTACCAATTTATCAAATTCAGATTTAGAAATTGTCTGTCCACCAATTGCTAATTGCCATTGAAAATTTAGCAGACTTTGTAAACCTAAACGTCCCTGTTTTTGCTTGGATGTTTCGGCATTAATTTTTAAACCTAAACGATTAGCCCATCCTTCCCGATTCGCTAAACTTGGTGGTAAAATTACTCCTAAACCACTATCTTCTAATCTCCAAGCTACAGATTTGATAAATTCATAAGCTTGCATGGGTGTGAGGTGGCAAAATTGAGGAGATTCGGTTTCTAAACTAGGGGCTATGACTGGATATAATCGAGAAGCTAAACCTAAACCGCGTAAAAATGTTTCTTGGGGTTGTTCAATTGTGCGATTTTGATAAACTAATTTTTCAATTGGGTTAGCCCAAATAGTTGCTGCATTGACTAAAAATTCAGAATCATTGGCTGCTTGGAGAAAATAAGACAATATCCAATCTGTCTCCCCTGTCTCTGGGGGAAGTAGTTGAAAACAAGTATGAAATAAAGCTTTTCCTGTTAATTGATATTGTAATGGCAGAGTCCAAGCTTTGAGCGTAGCTTCTAGTCTTTCTAGTCCCATTACATCAGCATTAATAATGTTAGATTCACTGTTTAAAGCTTGTAACCACTGCTGTACCGCAGATGGTAAAGATATCATTACCCTATTCTCAACGGGAGATTGAGAACCAACCATATCGCGGATTTGGGCATCTATTATACTGTTGAGAAATCCCAAAATTAATTTTTGTGGTTCTACGGGTATATCAACAGCTAAGTTAGAGTTAATGTCTCCTATTTCTTGTTGATATGTGCGACAAGCTAAGGGCATTTTAGCTGCAAATTTTTCTAACCGAGTAGCATCTACAGCACTATCTAAAAGTACTTGCCATTTAGCAGTTAAAGAACCATCTAATTGTTTTTGAATAGTTGGTAAAAACTTACAGCGCGAGATTAAATCTAAACTCCAACGACCTATTTGTACCCAAAAACGTAAATCTCCACCCAAAAAAGCATCTTTGTCATCTGTTGAACTCAATGGTAATGAAGTGAGGAATTTAATTGCTGCGTTAGAATTGAGACAAAAACCATTAATTTGCCAAGGTTGTAAATATTGTGAAGATAAAGAATCTATACCCACACTAACAGAATATATCGGAAAAATTGCTGTAAGTTTTGATTTATTGCTTGCTAAAAAATCAGTTGGTAAAGAAACTATTTGTGAATAATTTGGTAATTTTGTTTTTGCTGCTGCTTTACTTTTAAGTCTTTGTTTAGTAGTGGGAGATGGCTGAATTAAATTAGCAATTGATAAATTAGATAGTTCTAACCATTCATTTAATTCCACTAATGTCATCGCCAATGGATGTAAAGAAATTTCAGCAGATACTTCAGTCTGCACCTGTGAAGAACGCCAAGTTTCTCCCCAAATAAAGAAATAGCTATTTTGATTATTTATTACCCAAGTTCCGTGTAAAATTGCCATGTTTTAATATACTAACTTTTGTCTGTTGGGTTAAGGAATGCAACCTAATTCGTTTTGGAGAGGCAATATTTTGAAGATAATATATGCTCCTAAAATAGAGTCAACTGTTCCGAACCATCCAAGCCAATTTTGCGAGGCATCCTTTTTTGGTCATCTTTCAGTCCGCCTAGATTTTTGATGTTTTCTAGAATTGTAGGAATGCAATATTCAGTCATTTCTTCTCGGATCTTTTGGGAATTGAAACGAATAGTTCGCCAACCAACAGTCTCAAGATCGTTATCCCTGAGATTATCCTCAGCAATACGGTCTTTGGCTGAATGCCAAGTATCGCCATCTGTCTCTGCATCTATTTTTCCTTTTTCACAGTAAATGGCAAAGTCAAGGAGATAGGTTTTATCTTTAATTTTCTCTTCCTGTTGACGCTCGGCATCTATAGAATAACGCTTGAATTCAGCCCAAAGCTTATCTTCTAATGGGCTTTCGTCCCATAGATCGTTAATTTCGGCTGCATTTATTAGCTTTTCCCAAGTTGTAGGAATGAACAATATACGTCTGAGCCTACGGCTATAGATTGGCTGCGGTAGTTTTTCCATAGGGTGTATGTTTATTTTGTAATAACGTTTCTGACTTTTGGAGTTTGGTGATTCATCAGGAAAAAGCTCATGTCTGAAAGTCTGACTAATAGACTTTATAGAAGCATAGTAATTGACGGCAAATGCCTCATCACGAAAAACTTTTGGCTGATAAAAGGCTAACCATTTTGGTTCCCAAACATTACGTTGTTTAAGACGTTCCACTTGATCAGCAGGAATCCGATACCAGTTTTGCTCACAGGCAATTTTCATGTCAGATTTTGCTGGCATAATTGCTACAAGTACTTCGCCACGCTTTGCCATTTTTAACCTATTCCTAATAACCTCGAAAGTATTTTATCTATTTAGTTGTCTATCTAGTTGGTATTACAGGCGATCGCGTAAGCACTGCTGCAAGCAGTTCGCTATTATTAGCAAGTTGTTGCGTTCTACCTTGGAGATGCTGCGATCGCTTGTTGCCAACTGGTAACAATATCTTCTTTTTTGATTCCTGACTCGATAAGTGTATCAACCAATCCTTCTTCAAAGTTATCTTCTTCGATGATGATTTGAGAAGCACCGTTATCTTTTTCGATAAGTCGCGCATGAAATAGGACACTATCCATCCATCTTTTTCAAGGGTACGGCGTAAGGGAAATGTAAATCATCTCTTCTAGACATATTTTATCTTATATGCACTTTTGATAAAAACTATTTGGGTGTTGAATTATATTTTTATAAATTTGATAAAATTACGGGAGATTTTCTCAGAAAATTTGTCTGACACTGACTTGACAATGTTGCTTAAAACTGCATCCCCAGTTTTTTGGACAAGTGGTATTGGTAAGAAAAGTATGAAAGCAGGAAAATCGAGCTTTGTTACAAGAATTAATTCCCATTCTATGCGAGTAAGTTCTTGTTTCCCACTAGAACAGTCTATAAGTTTTATTTTGGAGAAAAAGTCAACATCATATCCATTAGGATCTATTCCAGATATTGGTTCTGTCTTTATTTGATAATATCCTCTGCTCTGTTGGTTCATGTATAGATTAACTGTAGGCTCTATTTCATATCCCAAAGCCCCTATTTTGCCAATATTTAGTGAATAAGCATTTCTTTCAATTAAATTAGCTTTTAAAGGCAATATACATTGGGCTAACCATTTAGAATGATTATCAATGTATTTAATTACTTCTTCCATATTTCCTTGAAGAATTATAGTGCCTGTGGATTTATTTCTAAATAGATAAGGAAATGATAACTTGCTTTTTTGGGTTGCTCTTTCTTTCGTAGAACTAGTATTATATTGTTTAGCATTGATATCCTGAAATACTTCTTTAGCTGATTGATATCTTTTTTTAGTTGCTGGCTGAACTAATTTATCTAAAATTTTGCCAAGGGAATCACTCACAGGAGTATTTAGGTAGTTTCTCCAAATCCAGTCATTTTCAGAATCATCGAATAACCTAAAAGGATCAACTCCTGTTAAGAGATATAAACAGGTCACTCCCAGACTATAAAGATCACTGCCAAATATTGGTTTACCTTTTGCTTGCTCTGGTGAAGTATAAGGTGCGCTGCCAATTACTGTTCCCGTTACGGATAAAATTGTGTTTGTAGTAAACTTTGATGCCCCAAAATCAACTAAAACAATTTCTCCGTCAAAACGTCGAATGATATTTTCTGGTTTTATATCTCTATGAATTACTTGATTTTCATGAACAAATTGCAACAAAGGTATCAATCTATTTATGAGAATCCAAATTTTAGCTTCTGAAAATGTTCCCTCTTGCTTGAACTCTTGCTCTAAATTTTGTCCATCAACGAATTCTTGAATAAGATATTGATTTCCATCTTGTTTGAAATAAGCTAAGAGTTCAGGTATTTGAGGATGTTTACCTAGTTCATCTAGTCGAACTGCTTCTTGAGCAAAAAGTTCTGCTGATTTAGTAGCAATGTCTGGATTTTGATCTATAGGAAAAAATTGTTTGATTACACATTTAGATTTTGAAGGTTTATCTTCATCAACTGCCAAAAATGTTCTACCAAACCCACCTTGACCTATTTGTTTTATTGCCCGATATCGATCCCTTAACAGAAGCTGAAGTCCACAATGACAGCAAAATCTTATATTGTCTGGGTTCTGTTTATTGCAGGTAGGTTGAATACAATAACTCATACAAAAATCCCTGGATTGTAAGTATCATTTCTTGTCCCGTGATCGCATTAATAATAGTAGACTTACCCACACTGGTTGGCGCAACAATCGTCATCGTCAATTCTTGGCGTTTTACCCTTTCCAGCTTCTCATTGACGTGCCTTATATCTTCT
The DNA here is from genome assembly GCF_034931625.1 of Anabaena cylindrica UHCC 0172. Taxonomy (GTDB): domain Bacteria; phylum Cyanobacteriota; class Cyanobacteriia; order Cyanobacteriales; family Nostocaceae; genus Anabaena; species Anabaena cylindrica_A. The sequence continues at coordinate 16,830 of NZ_JAYGGY010000036.1, forward strand.
TCAATAGCCTTAATTTCAGACTCTAACCGATTCCTACCCTGATTTTCCGCCAGCAACCGATCATGATCTCTCAATATTGCACAACCTGCTGACATCACATTACTGACGTGGGTAATCACATCAATAGCAGACTGGTGTAGCGCATCTGAATCAGGCTGTAAAGAGTTGTTAGACATACACAAGATGTTATGAAGCCACTACCAATAACAATTTTAACATTGCACAGGGTGAAGCTAAACGGACTTAGTTAATATTTTAACTACCGTATTGTAGAGTTTATAGAGCGATCGCCTCTCAATTTCTTGTCTTGGCGAGCCGCCGAAATTTTAAGTAATTGGACAAAATTAAATTCATTCGTGGAGTCAGGGAATAGGCGACAGAAAAACAATGTAGACAAAAGGCAACAAGTAAGAGTGTAATGACAAGCTAGGAAGAACTTATCCAAGAACAGAGAATTTTGTTTTATGTTTGTTACAGAAGCCGTCCATAGTGCATAAATGTTAGGATTGCCACAGAAAGAGAATAGCGTGCATAGAAGGAAAAAAAACTGAATGGCAGAAGTTGATAAGTCAATATCCTTTGATGGACGGGATATTCGGCTGAAGGTTGGACTATTAGCCCCCCAAGCTGGTGGGTCGGTGTTGATACAATCGGGGGATACAGCTGTTTTGGTGACAGCTACGCGATCGCAAGCCAGAGAAGGTATTGACTTTCTTCCCCTAACTGTAGATTACGAAGAAAGATTGTATGCAGCAGGGAGAATTCCCGGTGGTATCATGCGCCGAGAAGGTCGTCCACCAGAAAGAACAATTCTTACCAGCCGTCTGATTGACCGTCCTTTACGTCCTCTATTTCCTTCATGGTTACGGGATGATTTGCAAGTTATTGCTTTCACCTTGTCAATGGATGAGCAAGTACCGCCTGATGTATTAGCTGTGACTGGTGCTTCGATTGCTACTCTCATTGCCCAAATTCCCTTTAATGGCCCAATGGCAGCAGTGCGGGTAGGCTTAGTGGGAGATGATTTCATTATTAACCCCACCTATGCAGAAATCGAAGCCGGAGACTTGGATCTGATCGTCGCTGGTTCACCCGATGGTGTGATCATGGTGGAAGCAGGTGCAAATCAGTTGCCGGAACAAGATATTATCGAGGCGATTGATTTTGGTTACGAAGCTGTGCGAGATTTAATTCAAGCGCAGTTAGATTTGTTGGATGAACTGGGTCTAAAAATTGTCAAGGAAGAACCACCAGAAGTAGACCAAACACTAGAAAACTATATCCGCGATCGCGCTAGTGCTGAAATTAAAAAAATCTTGGCGCAATTTGAGTTAACCAAACCAGAACGTGATACTGCTTTAGATGTTGTTAAGGATGGTATAAAAGCTGAAATTCAAGCTCTTCCCGAAGAAGATCCCATTCGCACTGCTGCATCTGCAAATAATAAAGCCCTTGGCAATACCTTCAAGGATATTACTAAGCACTTTATGCGCCGTCAAATTGTGGAAGACAACGTTCGCGTTGATGGTCGCAAACTAGATGAAGTCCGGCCTATATCTTGCCAAGTTGACGTTTTACCCAAGCGGGTTCATGGTAGCGGTTTATTTAACCGAGGACTAACCCAGGTATTATCTACTTGCACTCTTGGCACACCTGGAGATGCTCAAAACCTCAATGATGACTTGCAAGCAGACCAACATAAACGTTATCTGCATCATTACAACTTCCCTCCTTTTTCCGTAGGGGAAACCAAGCCCATGCGTGCGCCAGGAAGAAGAGAAATCGGTCACGGTGCATTGGCAGAAAGAGCGATTTTACCTGTGCTACCGACAAAAGAACAATTCCCCTACGTGATCCGCATAGTTTCGGAAGTACTTTCTTCTAACGGTTCGACCTCAATGGGTTCAGTTTGCGGTTCCACCCTTTCTCTTATGGATGCTGGTGTACCCATTCTTAAACCTGTGAGCGGTGCCGCAATGGGTCTGATTAAGGAAGGGGACGACGTGCGAATCCTCACCGATATTCAGGGGATTGAAGACTTTTTGGGTGACATGGACTTCAAGGTTGCTGGTACTGATACTGGTATCACAGCTTTGCAAATGGATATGAAAATATCTGGTTTGTCTTTGGAAGTTATTGCTCAAGCTGTCCATCAAGCTAAAGCTGCTCGCTTGCATATTCTGGACAAAATGCTCCAGACTATCGACACACCACGAGAAGAAACTTCAGCTTATGCCCCACGTCTGTTGACGATCAAGATTGATCCCGACATGATTGGTCTGGTTATTGGACCCGGAGGTAAAACCATCAAGGGAATTACTGAAGAAACTGGTGCAAAAATTGACATTGAAGACGATGGCACAGTCACCATTTCTGCTGTTGATGAAAGCAGGGCAAAAAGAGCGCGTAACATTGTCCAAGGCATGACTCGCAAGCTGCATGAGGGAGATGTTTACGTAGGACGTGTAACACGGATTATACCCATTGGTGCGTTTGTGGAATTCTTGCCAGGAAAAGAAGGCATGATTCACATTTCTCAATTAGCTGACTATCGTGTTGGTAAAGTTGAAGATGAAGTAGCAGTTGGTGATGAAGTGATTGTCAAAGTGCGCGAAATTGACAATAAAGGGAGAATTAACCTGACACGCTTGGGTATCCACCCAGATCAAGCAGCTGCGGCGCGGGAAGCTGCGGCAGTGAATCATTAAATTGATTGAGGATTTTAGATTTTGGATTAGGGATGAATCGCAAATCTAAAATCCGCGATGCCTGTACAGTAGGCATCGCTGTACTATCTTTAAATTATTTTTGGAATATACGGCAGAAGTCAGGAGTAAAGCTGGCTTGGTTTTTGGCTTTCAATAGTGAGTTAGCAATGTCAAAATATTTATAAGGTTAATGATAGTTGATTAATGTTGGGTTATGCCTCCGGCACACTACGTGAACGTTCCTCAACCCAACCTTGTATATTGAGAGAGTTAGTAGAGCGATCGCACTATCGAAGATATTGAAATAAAGGTAAGAAGAGAAAATAATCTTCCTAACTTTTAGTCATCTATCAAATGTCCTAAGTGAGATAGTGAAACAGTACAGCCTAAAAACAAAGAGATATGACAATCCTGATTTGAGTAACTCTCTATTAGCTGATAGAGAAACCAACAATTTTTCATCCTTCAATAATCTCTGGATCGACTATAATTTCACCATTAGACAAAATAGTATTTTGAAACAAAGCCCCGTGGGCATGACCGAAATTACCAATAGCTCCTTTGAGGTTGACATTTTCCAAACTGGCACCAACTATGGAAGCACTAGTCACATTAGCACCCCCCAAATTAGCACCAGTCAACTTAGCTAAACCCAATTCAGCATAGCTGAGATTAGCCCCACTCAAATTAGCCCCACTCAAATTAGCGAACAAAAGATTAGCTCGACTCAGGTTAATTCCACTCAAGTTAGCACCACTCAAATTGGCTCTACCCAATTCAGCACTACTCAAATCGGCTTCCCTCAAATCAACTCCACTAAAGTCTCTTTCCCCAGCAGCATAGCGCTGGAGCAACTCTTCAGCATCCATAACTCAGCCTTTACATCAATCAACTCATATAAAGATAACCATAACCCACTAAATCTGTGGCAAACCCTAGAAGAAATGACAATCAAAGCTCCTTCAGATATTGATGATGTAGAAATATTTATAAGGTTAATGATAGTTGATTAATGTTGGGTTATGCCTCCGGCACACTACGTGAACGTTCCTCAACCCAACCTACGAGCGATCGCACTAAGTTTAGGAACCGTATCTGGGACCAACCTCAGTTCTTCCATCTGGCAAGATAGTGTACCAGTAGAAAGCATTGAAGATACTGTTCAATCCAACAGTTGGATGGCCGGAACTTTTAATTCCTTCCAGGTTAGTACCAATCAGAATAGTACGCTCCAGGCTAACAACTCCAAATTCGGCATTAGTCAAAATAGCATCGGTCAAATTAGCTCCTTCCAAGTTAGCACCAGTCAAGTCAGCTTCTCTCAACCCGGTACCCCATATCAATGCACGTCTGAGATCAGCCCCCTGCAAGTTAGCTCGGATCATATTGGCATTACTCAATTCGGCTCCCTTCAAATTGGCATTAGTGAGGTCAGCCTCTCTCAAATTAGCACACATCAAGTTAGCACCTATCAAATCAGCTCCTCTCAAGTTGGCTCTTCCCAGGTTAATCCGAGTCAACTCAGCCTCTCTCAAGTTAATTCCTTGCAAATCAACACCACGAAAATCTCTTTCCCCGGCAGCATAACGCCTGAGCAATTCCTCAGCATCCATAACTCAGCCCTTACATCAATCAACTGATATAAAGATAACCATAACCCACTAAATCTGTGGCAAAACCTAGAAAAAATGACAATCAAAGTTCCTTCAGATATTGATGATGTAGAAATATTTATAAGGTTAATGATAGTTGATTAATGTTGGGTTATGCCTCCGGCACACTACGTGAACGTTCCTCAACCCAACCTACGAGCGATCGCACTAGCAGACGAATTTTTGGGTTCCCAAAAGAATGAAATATATGCAGACAGCAATATTGTATGGTCTTCAATACCCAATACTGTCGTACCAAATACTTCCATCAGGCATGATGGTATTACAGAAAATAGCCTTACGAATGTTATAGAAGCCCTCAACCGAACGCAAATCGGCATTGGTGAAGTTAGCACAATTGAAAGAGGAGTGGTTCACGAAAGCATCCCTGAGAATAGCATGGCTAAAATTAGCGCCATTAAAACCGCATTGATACATTTCGGCTCTGCTCAGGTTAGTGTTGACAAAGGAAGTATTGATGAAGTTGGCTTGACCACCTCTAGCCTCACTCAAATTAGCGCCGTTAAGGATGGCTTCATTCAACTCAGTTCCTTCCATGTAGGCTCCCCTGAGATTAGCCCCACTGAGATTAGTATTGTCCAGGTTAGTACCCTCCAAAATAACTCCTTCCAAATTAACTCCGCTCAAGTCAGCCCCGCTCAAGTCCATATCAGTAAAATTCAAACCAATTTCAATGAAATTAAGAAGTCCAGCAAAATTTCTCTCTCCAACAGCATACCTTTCTAAGAATTCTTCAACATCCATAATTTACCTTCTGCATCAACTAACACATTCAAAGATAACCCACAAAATCTTTGGAACACTCTCTTGGACCCCAGCTTCAACCTAACCCTCCAAATCACCAACTATGACTCCCTTGTCTGCCCAAACGGTGGTACAATCCTCATCGACCTCACCGCATTCGCTTGTGGTAGGTGGAATGCAACCTAATTACATTACAAATAATTCAAAAATTTAGATATGATATGATCATAAAATAGAAGTATTAAAGATTAGCAAAATATGGCTACTATAGAAGAAATCACAATCAAAGTTCCTTCAGAGATTGCAGAAGCCTATCGCAGAGCGACAAAGGAAGAACAGGAACAAATTCAATTAAAGTTTGCATCAATTATGCAATTAAACTTTTTCAACTCTAGAAAAGAAGCGATTCAAAGACTTAGGAACACTATGGATGAAGTTAGTAAAGAAGCGCAAGCAAAAGGTTTAACACCTGAGATTTTGGAATCAATTTTGCAAGATGATGAATGAGCGGCGATTTGTTTTTGACGCAAATGTATTGGTAAGTGCATTTTTATTTAGTCAAAGTAAGCCACGACAGGCACTAGATAAAGCTCAAGATATAGGCATTATTTTGTTAACTGATTCAGTCTTGACAGAGCTACAAGAAGTTTTATCACGTCCTAAATTTGACCGTTATACAGCCCTGTCAAAACGCAAAGAATTTCTAGAAATTTTAGTAGAAACTGCTGAGTTTATTAACATCACTGAACAGGTGAATGAATGCCGAGATCCCAAAGATAATAAATACTTGGAATTAGCTCTAAGTGGAAAAGCTGAATGTGTTATTACAGGTGATGAAGATTTGCTTGTCCTCAATCCCTTTCGACAGATTGATATTTTAAATGTTCAGAATTTCTTAGATAAGATTAATGCTGGTTGATACAAGATTAGCGTTCATTACACTGTTATCAAATTAAAATTTGCAAACGATGTGGGAAGTGAATGAGCAATAGCAAAATGTTGTATTCTCTTGAGGCCGATATTGATGATGTAGAGATATTTATAAGGTTAATTATAGTTGATTAATGTTGGGTATCGTTTCTCAACCCAAGCTACGGGCGAGCGATCGCACTATCTACCTTCCCCATCTCCGTACTGGGGTTCAAGTTTGATAGTGCCATCGGGCATAACAGTTCTCCAAATTAAATTTCCGCCACGACAGATAAGTTGGTCAGGGATATGAGCATCTTGGAAGCTGGCATCAGCCAAAATAGCATATTCCATCGCTCCAATGTTGATCGCTCTATCGAAGTAAGCGCAAGTAGCATTGATATGATCGAGGATACTTCCCCTCAAATCAGCTTCGGTCAAGTCACACCAGCGCAAATTAGCGGAATACAAATTAGCATCCCTAACAATAGCACGTCTGAAACAAGCCTGTTCCAAAACAGCTCCGAGCAAATTGGCTCCGCTCAAATCAGTTTCAGTAAAATCAGCCTTTTTCAAATAGGCTCCACTCAAGTTAATATCTCGCAAACACAACCCCCTCAAGTCGATTTCGTTTCCTTCAACATCAAATGGGGATTGGATCAATTTGATTCCTCTAAAGTCACGCTCCCCTTGGAGGTAGCTACCAACCAATTTTTCTGGAGTCATCTTCAAGACTATCATTTTACTTCCATTCAACCTTCAATCCAGTCGGGACCAACAAAAATCCTGCCACTGGGCATAATAGTATTGTGGTAAAAAGCTCCATTAGCATGACCAAAGGAACCAATAGTTCCTCGGAGGTTGGCATTTTCCAAGTTAGTTCCAACTATGGAAGCACCAATCAAAATAGCTCCTTCCAGATTGGCACCGCTCAAGTTAGCTCCATCCAAGAAAGCATAGCTCAAGTTAGCTCCACTCAAAATAGCTCCACTCAGATTAGCACCCAACAACTTAGCCCCAGTCAAGTTAGCTCCAGCCAAGTTGATTCCAGTCAGATTCAGTCCTCCCAAGCAAATATCGACAAACTCTTTTTCTCTAGCAGCAAAACGTTTGAGAAATTCTTCAGTACTGATATTGGGAGCAAAGAATCTGTCGAGAAACTCAAAGTCTCTAGCATTGAACCGACGCTCAAGCTCTTGCCTTTCTTCCATTCTTTTTCTATCTTTGTCCACAGATCAATTCCCACGTTAAATAACATATCTAAAAATAATCCACTCAACCCCTAAACTACTTTTTTCAAAATTTAAGCTTACGCACGAAAAAGTAATATTTACTACATAAAATATTACATTTATTTTCCACAATCAGCGACATCCTGACAAAACGAGAGTTTCAGGTTCTTTGCCAATTTGTCAATTTCAGGTATTTTTGGTACATAAAGATTAAGTAACCTACATGGTTGACTTTTATCCCATACTTGAAATCAAGCATAGTGAGTGCTAAACGTTTACCAGAAACAACTGCCAATGTCAGAATCACCCGCCAATCTTGGCAACATGGCTTTCTTGAAGGTGAAGTGAGTGCCGGCGATTTTGAATGGCATTTTCAGTGGCATTTCCGTCGGGGAGAACTGTCTGTCAAGCCTTCCCAAGGACGGGCTTTAATTAAAGAACCTCTCGGCCGCTTTCTGGAAACACAAGATTACCAGTTAGAACCAGGAGGCGATTATGCTTTTACTATTCGGGCTGAATTGTAATTAGTCATTAGTCATTAGTCATTAGTCATTAGTCATTAGAACTACTGGCAGTTAAGCGGTTGAGGTAGCGTTCAATTAAGAGAATGGCAACAATGTCATCTATTGGTCGTGGTGGTTGACGCAAACCCTTGGGTAAGAGTTTAGTGAGTCCTGTGGGTGGGAACATCTGCCAATAGCGATCGCGTGCTTCTAAGGTGCTATATCGTTCATCTATTAAAATGATATTCAGCGAATCTGTTAATTCCTGATTTAGCCGTTGTTTCCACTTTTTCGCTGTTGTTTGGTCGCCCATGACAATTAAGGAAATAGGAAACTTTTGTCGTAAAGTCTCAATTTGAGCGATCGCATCACCAGCAGGCACAACTTGATGATAATACAGTTGCCGATCCAGTCCCATCACGGCTACACCACATTTATCTCGACCGGGATCAAAGCCTAAAATTGCAGGTTGTGTATTAGTCATTAGAAACAGGGAACAAGGAACAGGAGGCAGAAGACAGAAACATAAATATTATTCCTCCTCATTCTCCCATCTCTCTAAGTACTAAATAAAATTTGTCCATTGAGCAGAGCAACCAACTTGACTCTCAAAGGACCTGCTGTATATGTATCCTCAGCAGCTATAGCTTTAATTTCCAGGGGTCTTCCAGACTGTTGCAATTGGGCAAAAAAGCGGAGAAAAGTACCATCTATCTGCACCGTTTCGATAATTCCCGCATTTCGAGCGCGGAATTGGGAAGCAGAAATTAATAAATCCAGGCGTTGCCTTAGTTGATATGATGTCATATTTTTCATATCACCAGAAGTGGTAGCCAGTATTTCGCCTGCCGAAAATACTAATTGATTGCGCGTGGCATCAGCAAAAAATTCTATCTGATTTTCTCCTCTGACATAATTGCCCGCTGAGAAAATTCGCACCACATATTCTCGACCATCATTAATTTGTTTGATCAGTTGATCAACCCTATCTTGAGTAACACGCAATAGCTCTGCATTTGCGGGATTTGTGCCAGGTTCACTTAATTCTAGGTTGGCATTGCGGTTAGCTTCCCGCAAAATTTGTATTACCACCTGACGAGCCGCAGTAGGTTGAGCTACACGCACCACACCAGCGGCTAGAACTTGACCCCGCACTATAGCTAACTTACCCAGACGCAAGTCACGGTATGACTGGTAATATTTTTCTAGCCTTGCTACTTCCTGTTCTAAATATTTTTGCTGTTTTTCTAATTCTTTGAGACGAGATTCTCTAGTAGCAATGACTTGCTCTCTATTTTTAATTTCCAGATTGCGATTTTGAATAAGTTTATCTAACTGAGCAATTTTCTGATCACGCTTTTCAATCGCTTCTTGGCGATTAGCAAGTTCGCGATCGCGTTTTTCAATAGCTGTCTTCGCTTCGTCAATCGCTTTTTTCGCTTCCACATACAATCGCTGGCGTTCTATTTTTAACTGTTCAACCGCTGCCTGTAATGTCTTGCGTTGATTATAAAGGTTTTCTAATTCCCCTGTCGCTTGTTGATACTGACTCACCACTTCCCCAAGTCGGCTTTGAGTACCTTGGAGTTGTGCTTGTGTTTTAGCTTGTTGGCTAATAGTGCGATTAAGTTGAGCTTGTGTTATCTGTTGTTTGGCATTTGCTGCTTGCAAGGACTGATTAATCTTCTGTAAATCTTGTTGTGCCTGGGTTTGTTCTTGCCTGGCTTGGTTGAGCTTGTCTTCTACCTGACTTTTTTCCGTTTCTGCGGTTTTGAGTTGTTCTCGCTTATTTCTGAGGTCATTTTGAATGTCCTCTAATTCAAATACTCCCTTCCGCAATCCTTCATCAGCAGCAAATAAAACCGCTAGAGTTGATGCAGAAATCAAACCACCAGTAAAAATAGTAACTAGTACCGCCGTTTTTTTAGGACGCAGGTTGAAAAGTGAGAGACGTGCTTTGCCAACTCGTGTGCCAATGCGATCGCCCACGGTGGCAATTACGCCTCCCAAAATTAAAATTGCTGCAATGAGGATGTACCCAGTGGCCATCTTTAACTACCGTTCACGGAGCGTGCCGGAGGCATAATCTTTCCAGATACAGCCTACTACTTTCAACCATAGTCTGTGGAAAAAAGAAGATTGGCAAATGCATGAATTACTCAATTTTTAGATTTACCTCTAATTGTTTGGGGACTGGGGACTGGGGACTGGGGACTGGGGACTGGGGATTGAGGACTGAGGATCGGGGATTGAGGACTGGGAAAGAGGTTATAAATAAATTTCCCCTGCTCCCTGCTCCCTGCTCCCTGCTCCCTGCCCCCTGCCCCTGCTCCCTATCACCTGTCCCTGTTTCCTAACTTTATGTAAATTGCCTACTTAAAGTTACAGGTTTATGCACAGTAATCTTCTTTTTGTGGATCGAAATCATTTTTTTCTCACGTAAATCTCCCAGTAACCTGGTGACAGTAACGCGAGTAGAACCAATTGCTTCTGCGATCGCTTGATGAGATAACTTCAAATCAATTGTGATGCCATCAGCACAAGGTACACCAAAATCTCGACAAAGAATTAATAAAAAACTCACCAATCTAGAACCCATATCTCGGTGAGCAAGCGTCTCAATCATCATCTCTGTCTGAAGAATCCGCGAAGAAAGACCCCGCAGCATTAACATAGATAATTCTGGATTTTCCTTGAGCGCTTGCTCAACTTGTTCAATTGGTGCTGAAAGCAATTCTACAGCGGTAAATGCCACCGCATGGTAAAATCTATCTGATTTATTGCCCGTTAGCAACGACAACACACCGAAAACGCTATTTTCCCGCAGCAGCGCTACCGTTATTTCTTCTCCTGCCTCATATACCCTGGAAAGTTTTACAGCACCCTTGAGAAGAAAATAAACTCGTTCGGCAGGATCGCCGGGAAAAAAGATCGTTTTGTTGCGTTCAAACGTTTCCACAACCGGAGGAAACGCTCCGGTCGCCATCTGACGAAAAACATTTGCTAGGGCTTTATCTTGTGTCACGATCATCTCCCTTCCCCTACCCAATGCCGGAAAAACAAAAACTGATTACCTAAGAATACACCTGAAAAATCAAGAAAGCACCGTCAACCTTTTTGTTTTTTCCTATACTCAAATTTGCTGCTTTATAGCCATTTGTTTATTATGATACATAATTCTTGTTATTTTTAGCCATCAAATGTTGATAAGTAGTTTCAAAACCTCAAGTTAAAAGGTTTTTTCCTATAAAAACTTCCGATATCTTTATAACTTCTTAAACAATCAGCAAAAATTTTGTTGCACTCAGCACCCTAATTAATTAGATTTATTGAAAATCACACCGCCAACAAAGTCAAAATAGGCTCAGATTCTAGTATGCTCCTAATGATTGATCAAATTAACAATTTCTATGCTGAATCTGTCCGGAAAAAACGCCCTCGTAACAGGTATTGCCAATAATCGCTCCATTGCCTGGGGTATTGCCCAACAACTCCACAAAGCAGGTGCTAACTTGGGTATTACCTATTTGCCAGATGAAAAAGGCAAATTCGAGAAAAAAGTCTCAGAATTAGTAGAACCCCTCAATCCCAGCTTGTTCCTCCCCTGTAATGTAGAAAACGAAGAGCAAATTCAATCCACCTTTGAAACTGTCCGCCAGCAATGGGGTAAGATAGACATCCTCATTCATTGCCTAGCTTTTGCCAACAGAGATGATTTAACTGGAGATTTTAGCCAGACCTCCCGTTCTGGTTTCAACAAGGCTTTAGAAGTTAGCACTTATTCACTAGTGCAATTAAGTGGTGCGGCTAAACCTCTCATGACAGACGGTGGGAGTATTGTCACTCTCACATATTTGGGTGCAGTCCGGGCAATCCCCAATTATAACATCATGGGAGTAGCTAAAGCTGGATTAGAAGCAAGTGTACGTTACTTGGCATCTGAACTTGGCCCCCAAAATATTCGCGTTAATGGTATTTCCGCCGGACCTATCCGCACCTTGGCATCTTCAGCCGTGGGCGGTATTTTAGATATGATTCATCACGTTGAAGAAATCGCTCCCTTGCGTCGGACTGTTACTCAGCTAGAAGTGGGTAATACAGCAGCTTTTTTGTGCAGTGATTTGGCAAGCGGCATTACTGGACAAATACTATATGTAGATGCAGGATATGAAATTATGGGAATGTGATAAGAGGCAGGGGGCAGGGGGCAGGGGGCAGGGAGCAGGGAGCAGGGAGCAGGGAGCAGGGAGCAGAGGAAAAGAGTTTTTCCTAATGCCCAATGACTAATGCCCAATGACTAATGACCAATGACCAATGACCAATGACCAATGACCAATGACCAATGACCAATGACTAATCACCGCATTGCTACAGTTCACCGGACTACTGGGGAAACAGATATCCAAGTTACTATCAATCTTGATGGTACAGGCATCTGTAAGGCTGCCACTGGTATTCCTTTTTTGGATCATATGTTGCATCAAATAGCTTCTCATGGGCTGTTTGATTTAGATATTCAAGCCCAAGGTGACTGGGAAATTGATGATCACCACACTAATGAAGATGTGGGCATTACTTTGGGTCAAGCCTTATATCAAGCACTAGGTAATAAAAAAGGTATTGTCCGCTTTGGTAATTTTCTGGCACCCTTAGATGAAGCTTTAATTCAGGTGGCTTTGGATTTTTCTGGCAGACCTCATCTTAGCTATGGTTTAGAAATTCCTACTCAACGGGTAGGAACTTATGATACTCAATTGGTACGCGAGTTTTTTGTGGCATTAGTAAATCATAGCCAAATGACCTTGCATATTCGCCAGTTAGATGGTATAAATTCACATCATATTATTGAAGCAACTTTTAAAGCTTTCTCTAGAGCCATGCGAATGGCCGTAGAAATAGATCCTCGTCGTGCGGAGACTATTCCTAGTTCTAAAGGTGTTTTATAAGTTGCTAGAAAAAGTGTTAAAAAGCTCATTGGTTGGCGATAAATGACACATTAAAATAATGAGTGCTATTTATTATCGTCTTACCAGATATTCTGTAACTAATCACATCTAGCCGGGAATTGATCATTTAACTACAATGAATTCTGTTGCCGACACCCCTGAACCTCAACTTAATCCTTTGGAACAACCACCAGTAGTCCTAACTTCTGAGTTGCGAAAAGTCTATCGTACTGGGTTTTGGCTGAATCAAAAAGTTGTATCCCTCAAAAGTTGTTCTTTACAAGTTTATCCAGGGCAAACTTTTGGTTTACTAGGCCCTAATGGGGCTGGTAAAACTACGCTGTTAAAACTGTTGCTGGGAATTATCCGTCCTTCTTCTGGGAGGGGTTTATTATTAGGTAAGCCAATTGGCGATCGCTCTGTGAAGCAAAGAATTGGTTATTTACCAGAGAATCCCTATTTGTATGACTATCTCACTGGTTGGGAATTTTTGCAGTTAGCAGCGGGTTTATTCCAAATTCCCTCCCAGGTACAACGTCAACGCATTCCCCAACTTCTGGAATTAGTAGGTTTATCTCAAATTGATGCTCGCAAAAAGCTGATGCGTCGTTATTCTAAAGGTATGCTTCAGCGTGTGGGTATGGCTCAGGCACTAATTAATGATCCCGATTTGGTATTTCTGGATGAACCCATGTCTGGACTTGATCCTTTGGGACGTTACCAAATGCGAGAAATTATCCTTTCCTTGAAAGCTGCTGGAAAAACGATATTTTTCAACAGTCATGTTTTGAGTGAAGTGGAACAAATATGCGATCGCGTAGCTATCCTAGATCAAGGAGAATTAATTTGCTCTGGTTCCCTCAATGAACTCTTAGGTACAGAAAATACATATCATGTCACAGGTCAAGGGGGCGATGCAGCAACTCTCAAAAAGAGAATACCCGATCTAGAATTTAAGCCTGATGGTTCTTGGCACGGTATATTACAAGACGATTACTATGATTTTCTCGCCAGTCTCCGGTTAATGGGAGGAGAAATCATCAACATGAACTTATCTCGTAAATCTCTAGAGGAATTCTTTATCCAGCAGATCCAAAAATAAAATCATTAACCCAGCTAGTAACGCAGGGCGGAAGTCAAAAGTCAAAAGGAAGACAACATAGGGTTGTCGGAGATTTAGAGTAGTTGGTTTATTTCCGCTGTTGTGTACTAGTAGTTTGCCTTGTCTAGTGGACAAGCTTGAGTTAGTCTCTATGTATGGATGACATTTGCAGGGTATTATCGCCTGAATAATATGGCAAAAATGTATAATTAATTTTATGTCACAGGTAATAAAACAGCGTAAGTAGGAATTGTATTTCGTCTAACACTGCTATTTTCACCTTAACTGATAATTTACAATAGTTATTTTAGCTACTGTATCGAAGTTAAAAAAATCATTTAAAATAATGTAGTGTTAATAACCCTTAATTAATTTAATTATTTACTGTTTGCATAAATTACCAAGGTATTTCAACTTTAAATATAAATTTTGATTCTTGACTATTGACTATTTGCATAAAAATTGCTCTAATCGTTATCAATTAAATTGTTCTCACTGAGTTCCGCTTTAAATTAACTTAACTAAAAATTCAGAATTCCTCATTAAATTATATCCGGAAAATCAAGATTACTTAGGAAAATAGCAGTGTTGAGGAACTTCAATAAATAAGTAAAGTCAACGTTAAAATGTCTAGACAATACTTTACAGATCGTAGTCTCTGAGTCTCAGGTAAATATGCTTAATATACATTTGTGGAAAATTTTCACCCATTCAACTACGGCTGTAGTTTTATTAACGACTGTCAATATCGCTTTACCATCTGTTAGTCTAGCGCAGCAACAACCAGTATCATCTTCGAGTATATCTACAGATTACTTATTAGGGGGTGGCGATCGCATTCGCATCAATGTATTTGAAGTACCAGAATATACAGGTGAATACCAAGTTCCCCCCGGTGGTGCAATTAATATGCCCTTAATTGGCAGTATATCCGTACTGGGATTAACAACAGAACAAGCATCTGACGAAATAGCCAGAAGATATGCTCGTTTTCTCAAACGTCCCCTGATTTCCGTGAATTTGTTATCTTCTCGTCCTATCAATGTTTTTGTAGCCGGAGAAGTAACACGACCAGGATCTTACACCCTCAGCTTAGAAGGAAGTGGAGGAGACAGTCCAGGTGTACAATACCCAACCGTATTAGCTGCACTGACCACAGCCCAAGGGGTAACACTAGCCGCAGATGTCACTAAAGTGCAATTACGCCGTAAAATAGGACGTTCTGGTGAGCAAGTTATCAGTTTTAACTTAAAGGAACTCACTCAAACAGGCAGGATACCGCAAGATATCACCCTACGAGATGGAGACACCATAGTTGTACCCACAGCCACGGATTTCAACGTTGCTGAAGCCCGCAATTTATTTGCAACTAACTATGCAGCTAGTCAAAGCTCACCCCGCACCGTGGCCATTACAGGTCAAGTTCATCGTCCTGGTTCCTATCTTGTGACATCAGGTGCTTCCACTACGGAAGCAGGTGCTGTAGCTCCTGGAAGTGGTTTACCAACTGTAATGCGGGCAATTCAACTAGCTGGGGGAATTACATCACAAGCGGATGTTCGTAGTATTAAAATCCGCCGTCCTACAAGAATTGGCTCAGAACAAAGTTTAAATGTTAATCTCTGGGAATTATTGCAGACTGGGGATCTGAATCAAGATGTAGTGTTGCAAGATGGAGATACAATCATTGTTCCCACAGCCACAGATATTAACACAGCCGAAGCTACTCAATTAGCTACCACTACTTTATCACCTGCAAAAATTCAAGTTGGGGTAGTAGGAGAAGTTAAAAAACCTGGATTAACAGATTTACAGCCAAATAGCTCTTTAAATCAGGCATTACTTGCCGCTGGTGGGTTTAATGATGCTAGAGCCAGTAGTGCTGCGGTAGATTTGATTCGCCTCAATCCCAATGGTACTGTATCTAAACGTGTAGTTAAAATAGATTTCTCAAAAGAAATTAATGAGGAAACCAATCCCATACTTCGCGATAATGATGTTGTCGTAGTCGGCCGTTCTGGTATTGCTAAAACCAGTGATACAGTCAATACTGTAGCTGGTCCTTTGGGTACTATTTTGGGTATTGTTAGATTGTTTTTTGGATTCTAGATTAATGTTGACAATTGGGGAAAATTTTTCAATTCCCCTCATTGAGAATATGCGATTTCAGCCTGCATGAGCAGGCTTAGTTTTTTATAACAGCTTAAAAAAAGCCTTCATTCCGTGAAATCCCACATTCCGCAGGTATTTTTCGATTTTTTGTAATTATCTACAATCCAATGATAACAAGGCTTTCATCCTATAAAACTCAATTTCATATTACGGCGATTACTGCCATACCTAACGGACAAACCAGGCTTATTGACACTATTGTCAATAAATTAGTCAGTTCGAGATTAAATTCCTTGAACACCTCCATAGGGAATAAAAAATGTGAGGTGGTTATTATGATTGGGTTTTAGCTGTTTTGTGAAATTCATTTTTTGATAAAACAACCTGCTGGGAAGAATATTTTAATTATATTTACTCATGCTGAATGTGGGTGAAATCCTTAAATCTGTTAAATCAGTGATAAAAAAAGCTCTTGCTATGAGCAAGAGCAGGAAAATTAATTGTCAGTGATGAAAAAACTTGATCACAACTTAGTCGTTAGTCAAGGTCATTCATAAACATAACTGGCTCAGTCTCACGGTCAATACCTTTCTCAAAACCACCAGCAGCTGCACGAGCGCGTCCAGCGTGCCATAAGTGGCCAATGAGGAAGAAGAAACCTAACACGAAGTGAGAGGTAGCCAACCATGCACGGGGAGATACATAGTTGAAAGAGTTAATTTCTGTAGCCACACCACCTACAGAGTTCAAAGAACCCAGAGGAGCATGAGTCATGTATTCAGCAGCACGACGAGCTTGCCAAGGTTGAATATCATTCTTGATTTTTTCTAAGTCAAGACCATTTGGTCCGCGTAGAGGCTCCAACCAAGGTCCACGGAAATCCCAGAAACGCATGGTTTCACCACCGAAGATAATTTCACCGGTGGGAGAGCGCATGAGGTATTTACCAAGACCTGTGGGGCCTTGAGCAGAACCGACGTTAGCTCCTAAGCGTTGGTCACGAATCAAGAAGGTTAAAGCTTGAGCTTGAGAAGCTTCAGAAGCAGTAGGTCCAAAAAACTCACTGGGATAAACAGTGTTGTTGAACCAAACCATTGTGGAGGCAATGAAGCCCATCAAGGACAAAGCTCCCAAACTGTAGGATAGGTAAGCTTCACCAGACCAGATGGATGCACGACGTGACCAAGCAAAAGGCTTGGTGAAGATGTGCCAAATACCACCAGATATACAAATTAAAGCAATCCAGATGTGACCGCCAATAACATCTTCCATGTTATCAACGCTGATAATCCAACCTTCGCCACCAAAGGGAGCTTTGATTAGATAACCGAAGATAACTGCTGGGTTTAATGTTGGGTTAGTAATGACGCGAACATCACCACCGCCGGGAGCCCATGTATCATAAACTCCACCGAAGAACATAGCCTTTAGAACCAACAACAACGCACCACATCCAAGGATGATCAGGTGGAAGCCAATGATGTTGGTCATCTTGTTCTTGTCTTTCCAGTCATAACCAAAGAAGGCAGAATATTCTTCTAAGGTTTCAGGACCACGGACGGCATGATAAATACCACCAAAGCCTAGAACTGCGGAGGAAATTAGGTGAAGTACACCAACAACAAAATAGGGGAAGGTATCAAGGACTTCACCACCTGCACCAACGCCCCAACCAAGTGTGGCCAGGTGAGGTAGAAGAATCAAACCCTGTTCATACATGGGCTTTTCGGGAATAAAGTGAGCAACTTCAAATAAAGTCATTGCTCCAGCCCAGAAGACGATTAAACCAGCATGGGCTACGTGAGCGCCAAGCAGTTTACCAGATAGGTTAATTAAACGAGCGTTACCAGACCACCAAGCGAAGCCGCTTGATTCTAGGTCACGTCCGCTGCCAATAACTGATGATCTATTAGAGAGCGTTACCACGAGGTAATACCTCCTCAGGGAATACAAATTGTTCGTGGGGTTGATCTTGAGGAGCCATCCAAGCGCGGA
>NZ_JAYGGY010000037.1:0-31729 GCF_034931625.1 Anabaena cylindrica UHCC 0172
ACATAATTATTGTATGATAAAAATCACTTCAAAACTCACAAAGTCAACAGCCTAGGTTAGCACTGGGTTATATTCCCGGTTTACGGATGAATCTTACCACCATTACCTTAGTTGATTCTGCCTGCTTGATAGCCTATTCTGAATTTACAGCAAGCATTGTGGCTATTGATGCCAATACCGAGGTTTTTTGGCTTTATCTAACATAGCAGTTAGTAACTTGTCACGTTCAAAAAATGACCCATCAAAATTTGTAACCTGTCCAAAAGTGTCATCTAAAATCTTCTTTGTTCCTTGGTAAAGGTGAACATGGATGCCTATCTCTTGGGGTAGTTCACTAGTCCAAAGAACTGCTGGTGTTGATGACCATACTTTTACTTGACAATTTTGGTAGTTTCTCAAGTCCAAAGCGCGATCGCTCTCCACAAAATCTGGATTTTTTGTTAGTTTATTTGCTAATTCTTTGAGAGGACTACTAACTATCGGTTCTTTTGACCAGTTAGAATCAACACCACAGTTGCCGCAAAAGTGCTTCTTATGTGGATTTTTAGCAAAGTCACCAAGGTCTAAATGTGGATGTTGGCATCTATTACAATAGAGTATCCCCAGAGGTAGGTTGTCAATCAACGCTTCTAGATATGCCAACGCTGAAGGTGGAGCAATGACAACTCTTTGTATATTGAGCATTACATTACCAAATAACGGAGACGATTCACAGGATTTTATAACTACAGCAGGGAAGTTGCTATCTATACTCTTTTTGCCATGAGACTGAGACCTAGCGTGTACATGAATTGAAAAACCTTGAATATCAGGTTCATCTGTAGTGTTAATTGCCGTTGGTAATGCTGCCCAAATACCTATTCCTCCTAAATAATCATCTGGATTAATCACCAAAGGATTTTTAGTGTAGTGCATGGGAATAGTTGAGTTCGAGCATTTTATAGTACCATCACCTTGTGCGACCTGTTGCAAATCAGCTTTAATTCCCCAGTGTACTTGATGGGTTCGACACCACCAACGCTCTGCTCCATTACGGAATTTACCACATGGAACTATATCACAAGGAAGAATTACACCTGTACCTCTATCTTCCTCTGGAAACTGTCCTATAACTCTTTCACTAAATGGTACAGCATTACCTAGTGTTCTATTCTCAGCCCACACAACTGCAAACTCTTCAGTCATTTCATTGAGTGGCTTTGCTGGTTCTTCTACCCCCAAGTCTTTAATTTTCCTGATTTCGCCACGCTTTTTTTCAGAGTTATAAACTTCTTCAACTAGAGACAAGTAAGTAATATTATTTTTTAATTCACGCTTGATACGCATATTTACCCCTTATATAAACCAGCTTCTGGCTATGAATTATGCCGAATGAATCAATGAAATCATTGACAAATTCGTTAATTCATAACTTGTTCTATAATAAATTGAATAGCTGCCACATAAATATATTCTTGATCAGATTTAGAATAGATTGTTAATAAAATAATACTAGTCGAACTTTGTAAGTAATAAATAAGTCTATATCCTGCACTTTTACCCTTTTGAATATTACTATAGTTTGAAGTTTGAAAATGTAAATAAGCTGAAAGGAATAAGCGTTGACATCATCAAAAACCTATCACTTGAACAGATTCAAGACTATTCTTACCTCCTTCTAATTCTGACTCCTGACTCCTAGTAGTCTGTCAAGAACTAATGACGCGGTAAATAAATCTTCCTTCTTCCTTCTTCCTTCGCGCTCTTTGCGTTCTTTGCGGTTCGTTACTTCTTTATCCATCAAAATATATTTGACAGACCACTAGCCCTAACGAAAAGACTTTTATGGCTTACGCCACGCTAAACTATCAGCAAGCCCTACTTAGACTATTGTTTCTAAATTGCTTGTATTTTTCTCCGTCTTACACAAAAACGCAAAGACGCTAAAAAACATCTTTGCGCCTTTGCGCGGCAGTCGCTACAAGTTTGGAAACCCGGACAACGAGCTGCCTTGCCTCTGCGTGAAATAAATCTTTAAGAAGCCACAGCAGTAGAACGAGTCCGTCGTCTTCTACCGTCAGCAACCTTCACAGCTGGTTCATCAGGAATTTGCATCAACAAAGTCAGAGTTGGTTGACATTGCAATTCTCTCCGAATAGAACGTTGCAATTCTTTTTCCAAAGTGCCTTGCAAACCGCCCCAATCTATATCATTTGCTTCGCTTCCGGTCACAAATTCTGGCCAACGGACGCGGAGAATTTCTTCAATGCGTTGTTGTACCCATTTTAGTAAGAGCGATCGCTCTATACTTGTCACCACACCCTGCATATGAATTTCTGGTTTCGCCAATAGTTTACCACTCCAATCAATAGCAGCAGCAATAGTTACAAGCCCTTCAGAAGCCATCCGTTGACGTTCTTCCAACACTTTAGAGCTAACCATTCCCGAACTAGTAGTGTCTACTAATTCAATTCCCGATGGCACTTTACCTGCCACACGGATAGATTCTTCCGTTAGTTCGATCACATCTCCATTCTGAATAATAATCATATTTTCAGCCGGGATGCCCATACTTTGAGCCGTTTCTGCGTGTTTTACCAACATCCGATGTTCACCGTGGAATGGCACAAAGAACTTGGGACGAGTTAAAGCAATCATCAGCTTTTGTTCTTCTTGACAACCGTGTCCAGAAACGTGAATACCTTTATCCCGTCCATAGACTACTTTTGCCCCTTGAATCATCAATTTGTCGATGGTGTTAACTACCGCAATTGTGTTACCGGGAATCGGGTTAGCTGAGAATACTACCGTATCTCCTTCCCTGATTTTGATGTGGGGGTGTTCTTTATTAGCAATCCTGGTCATGGCTGCCATTGTTTCACCCTGAGAACCAGTCGTCAGAACCAGAACATTTTCATCTGGCATACCACGGACAGTATGTAAGGGTTGGAAGAGATTATCTTCGCATTTGATATAACCTAAATTTCGGGCATGGGCAATCAAATTCAGCATCGAACGCCCCACAACGGTGACTACACGGTTGTGTTTCCTAGCCAGTTGCAAAATCATGTTGATGCGATGCACGCTGGAGGCAAAAGTGGTAACAAATAAGCGCCCAGTGGCTTGAGAAAATACCCGATCCAGGTTGGGAAAAACAGAACGTTCTGATGGTGTAAATCCTGGCGTTTCGGCGTTAGTGGAATCACTTAGTAAGCAAAGTACGCCCTTTTCGCCATGTTCTGCTAGACGTTGCAGGTCAAACTTTTCTCCATCGACTGGGGTGTGGTCAATTTTAAAGTCGCCTGTGTGGATGACTATACCCAGTGGAGTGTGAATAGCAACAGTAAAACTATCAGCGATGGAGTGGGTGTTGCGGATATATTCGACAAAAAAGGATTCACCGATGCGGACTACATCGCGGGGCATGACTGTTCTTAATTCTGTGCGATCGCGTACTCCCGCTTCTTCCAATTTACCCTCTAGCATTGCCATTGCTAGTCTAGGACCATAAATCACCGGGATATCAAATTGCTTGAGGTGAAAAGCGATACCACCGATATGGTCTTCATGACCATGAGTAACGATCATGCCTTTGATTTTATGGCGATTTTCACGCAAATAAGTCGTATCAGGCAATACTATATTGACACCGTGCATTCCCCGTGTGGGAAAAGCCAACCCTGCATCTAAGAGGATAATTTCATCCTGGTACTCAAAAACACAGGTATTTTTACCAATTTCATGCAAGCCACCCAAAGGAATAATTTTTAGGGCGTATTCAGCTTCGTTTTTAACCATTTTCTCCTTGAGATTGTGTTTGTTGTTAATCAGTTGATAGTTAGCACTTTTGTATGAAAGACAGCATTAAATGTCTATTCAGATAAGTGTAAAAGCAGCCAATTTTTAGTTTCAGATATCCAATTCTTTACTTGAATAAATAAAAGGGGATTTACACTGTTTGTACAGCGTCTCCTACAGAAGGATTCTTATATCACTCAGTTTTAGCACAGATGTTTAAATTGCAAATTGGTAGCAATTATTGCCAATTATTTATAGATATCAATGACAACTAGCATTTGACTAGTTTCCAACTTTTTAGCGACTTAGATTAAACTAAGTTTTTTCAGCACCACCTCTAACTTTTGATAGATTTCTGCGTCAGCTTCCCATAGAGGTAGACGAATTGAACCAACTTCCCAACCTTGAAGTTTGAGCGCGTGCTTAACAGGAATGGGATTTGTTGTTAAAAATAAAGCTTTAAACAATGGGAAGAGTTGTAGATGAATCTCTGTAGCAATTTGAATTTTCCCCATATTAAAGGACTCAATCATCTGTTGTAGTTGATTACCTACCAGATGTGAAGCTACACTGACAACTCCCTTGGCTCCTATTGCTAACAAAGGCAAGGTCAAAGAATCATCTCCAGCGTAAATCTGAAATTCTTTTGGTGTCAAGCGGCGAATTTCACTAGCCTGGTCTAAGTTCCCGCTGGCTTCCTTAATTCCTACTATATTTTCAATTTCCGCCAAGCGAACCACTGTTTCTGGGTTCAGATTTTGACCAGTACGTCCGGGGACGTTATATAACAACATTGGTAGGTCAGGACAGGCTTGTGCTATTGCCTGAAAGTGTTGATATAAGCCTGCTTGAGGCGGTTTGTTGTAATAAGGAACAACTTGTAAAGAACCATGCACTCCTATTTTAGCGGCTTTTTGGGTTGCTGCGATCGCTTCGGTGGTGGAATTAGAGCCACACCCAGCAATTACTTTGGCTTTACCTGATACAGCCTGCAATACCTCAACGAACAATTGGTACTCTTCATCCCAAGTCAAGGTAGGGGATTCTCCTGTTGTCCCACAGACTACCAATGTATCTGTGCCGTTGTTAACTAGATGTGCTGCTAATTTTGCGGCGACATCGTAGTTGACGCTGCCGTCTGCTTTAAACGGCGTAATCATAGCAGTTAAAATTTTGCCGAAATCTCCCACCCTGTTTTCACTCCTGATTTGTCAGTTGTCAGTTGTCAATTGTCAATTAATGACTAATGACTAATGACTACATTTAAGCGTAAGCTGTTGCCGATTTTAGGAGATTTTTTTCTACTAACAATTCGGCAATTTGTACTGCATTTAACGCTGCACCTTTACGGATTTGGTCGCCACATAGCCAGAGTTCCAAACCACAAGGATGAGAAATATCTTGACGAATTCTACCTACTAAAATTTCATCCCGACCACTGGCTTCTATGGGCATGGGAAAATGATTTGCTTGCCAATCTTCTACCAATTTGACACCCGGAGCATGACTCAAAATTTCCCTAGCCTCATCTGCACTAAAAGGTGTTGCAAACTCTAGGTTAATGGCTTCTGAATGGGCGCGAAGTACGGGAACCCGTACACAAGTGGCAGTAATTCTGATTTCTTGACTACCAAAAATTTTGCGGGTTTCGTTGACCATTTTCATTTCTTCCTCACAATATCCTAAATCGGTCATGGGAGAATTGTGGGGAAATAAATTAAATGCCAAGGGGTAAGGCAGCACTTCGGCTACTGGTGGCTGTCCTTGTAATATAGCACTGGTTTGGGTTTTGACTTCTGCCATTGCTTTGGCTCCTGCACCGCTGGCAGATTGGTAGGTAGCAGCGACAATCCGTTTGACTGGTTTAATTTTGTGCAGTGGCCATACTGCCAATGCCATTAAAATGGTTGTGCAGTTGGGATTGGCGATAATGCCTCTATGGTTAGCAATGGCTTGGGGATTTACTTCTGGTACTATTAAGGGAACTTCGGAGTTCATTCTAAAAGCGCTGGAGTTATCTATGACGACTGCGCCTTTAGCAACTGCGACACCAGCCCAGGTTTTGGATGTTCCCCCTCCAGCACTAGCTAGTACTATATCTACGTTTTCAAAAGAGCGATCGCTCACTGACTCAATCAGAATATTTTCTTCTTTAAATTTGAGTGTCTTCCCCACACTCCTTGCTGATGCTAATAATTTTAAATCAGCAATGGGAAAATTTCGATTTTCTAGTAATTCCAGCAACTCTGTACCTACAGCACCAGTCGCACCCAAAATAGCTACACGATAGGATTTAGACAAACTCGATTTCTCCTGTAATGAGATGATTGGCAATTTTTTGTAAAACTTATGAATCAATGTCTGTAATGACAACGGTCAGAAAATTAAATCAAGCTTTAATACTGAAATTAAAATATTTTCTTATTTGTACTATGTAGCTAAAAAAATTTCTCTTTTCTTATACATTCAGTTTACATATTCTATCTTAGCTGACAATAATTACTATTTAAGTTTTATTGATTTTTATCATATAACCATACATCATTATTATAATTCAACAAACTACGAACCTGATGAAAAGGAAAATGAATGAGTTTACACCAACTACTTAAATTAAACTTTCCCGAAACCTGCCTGTAAAGTGAGTTTGCTAAAAATATACTATTATAATCTAGATGGTTATAAGTAAGTACGGCAAACTCAGAGATATAGATATGATATATGTTATCGCTCTTTTTACACCAGATTTGACAAATTAGTGCGACAACCTTGGGACTAAAGCTACTATGTTGAAAGGATATCACAGTGAGAGCAATCTGAGTACCATTCTCCAGCCCATGTCTAAATTTTGAGCAAAAAACGCCAACAGCAGAGAATTAAGCAGGATTTCGAGTACTAAGCGCCGTATAAATGCTCAGTGCTTATAAATCGGAATCTAGAGATGCTATCAGTAAAAAAATTGTAATAAAGTGTTAAGTCCTATGCTAATGGCAGTAAACTGGATATCTGCTGAAGGGCAAAATTTCCCACCCAGGATTTGGTTATGCCGACAAGACATAAAATAAATCCCCGCAGTGAGACATCAAGTTAATAACGCGACCGATACGCTTCTTGTGTGTACTCGGAGATGAAAATACAAAAAAACAGAGACAAAGCATGAAAGTTACCCAGGAAAAACTTGATAAAAGCCAAATTGGACTGGAAATAGAGATTACGCCAGAAATTACCAAACAAAAATACGAACAAGTCATTAGAAACTTAAGTGGTACTGTAAACATTCCTGGGTTTCGCAAAGGAAAAGTACCCCGGCAAATATTACTACAGCGTCTAGGCATAACTCGCATCAAAGCAGCCGCCCTAGAAGAACTAATTCCAAATGGGATCCAAGAAGCAGTCAAACAAGAAGCCATCTCAGCAATTGGTCAGCCGCGATTGCTCTCAACTTTTGAAGATTTGATTAAGAGTTATGAACCTGGGCAGCCTCTGACTATTTCAGCTGCTGTTGATGTAGAACCAGAAATCCATCTGCACAAATACACGGGTTTAGAAGCCAAAGCCGAGGAAATCAAATACGATCCCACAAGGTTAGATGATGTACTGGACAAGGAACGCCAAGAAATGGCAACTTTGATTCCGGTAGAAGGACGAGCAGCCCAAATCGGTGATATTGCCGTAGTTGATTTTAAAGGTGTGATTACCAAAGCTGAAGACGAATCAGCCGAACCGACACCAATTCCCGGAGGGGAAGCAACTGATTTTCAAGTCGAGTTACAAGAAGATAAGTTTATCCCCGGCTTTGTTTCCGGTATGGTGGGCATGAACCCCGGAGAAACTAGAGAGATTCCGGCTCAGTTTCCAGACCCTTATGCTAATGAAGATTTAGCTGGTAAACCTGCAATTTTCACAGTAACGCTCAAAGAAATTAAGGAAAGAGAACTACCCGAATTAAATGACGACTTTGCTCAAGAAGTGAGTGAATTCGAGACTTTGGAACAATTGCGGGCATCTTTAGAAGAACGTTATCAAACAGAAGCTCAAAATCAAACCAAAGTAAATCAACAAGAAGCTTTGTTGGTCGAATTGCTCAAGCACGTAGAAGTTGATTTACCGGCAACCTTGATTGATCAAGAAATTGATGCGATGTTGACACAGACAGCAATGAAACTGTCACAGCAAGGGCTAGATGTGAAAAAGCTGTTTACCCAGGATATCATTCCCCAATTACGGGAGCGATCGCAACCAGAGGCAATTGAGCGCCTCAAACGTTCCTTGTCCATACAAGAAATCGGTAAACGCGAATCTATCAAAGTAACAGCCGAAGAAGTTGCAGCCAGAGTCAAAGAACTGTTAGAACAGTACGCTGACGAAGACGTAGACCGCAACAGACTGCAATCAGTCGTCGAAAACGAACTGCTAACCGAAAAAATTCTTGATTGGCTGGTAGCAAACTCGTCTGTGGAACTAGTACCCCAAGGTTCTTTGAGTCCTGCGGAAGAACCAGAAGCAGTCACAGAAGAAGCAACAGCCAGTAGTCCTGAGTAGAGGCAGAAGGTGACAGGTGACAGGTGACAGGAAGAAGAAGCAGGGAACAGAAGGAAATTTATTTAAACCTCATCCCTAGTCCTCAGTCTCCAGTCCCCAGTCTCCAGTCCCCAGCGATAAGAATCCATATAAGGCATAATGGTTAAGACATAGCTCAAATAAAAATTCAATCCCTGCAAAATCAGCCATAACGGCTGTAAACTCTGTCCCATTTATTGTTAAATATTCTAGTATGCTTGTATCGCAGTCGGGAAATTACCCTATCAGTAGCTTAAGTCCCATCGGCATTAGCTGTAACTACAACAGCCCTAGCAACATCGTTCCAATGGTGGTAGAACAATCCGGTATGGGAGAAAGGGCTTTTGACATCTACTCCCGCCTACTGCGAGAGCGGATTATTTTTTTGGGAACACCAATAGATGATGTCGTTGCTAACTCAATAGTTGCCCAACTGCTGTTTCTAGATGCCGAAGACTCAGAAAAAGATATTCAACTTTACATCAATTCCCCTGGTGGTTCCGTCTACGCAGGCATGGCTATCTATGATACAATACAGCAAATACGTCCTGATGTTGTCACCATCTGTTTTGGTCTAGCTGCCAGCATGGGGGCATTTTTGTTAACATCTGGGACTGCTGGTAAACGGATGTCTTTGCCTGACTCCAGGATTATGATTCACCAACCCCTTGGTGGCGCTCAAGGACAAGCTATTGACATTGAAATTCAAGCTAGAGAAATTCTTTACATTAAGGGTAATTTAAATCAATTAATGGCCAAACATACTGGTCAACCCTTGGAAAAGATCGAAACAGATACAGAACGCGACTTTTTCATGTCAGCAGAAGAAGCCAAAAACTACGGTTTGATCGATCAGGTTATTTCTAGACAAAATCTCCCCACAGCAGGGGAAAACGTCACCATTCTGAAATAAGAGGCTTGGTATGTCTAAATACGACTCCCATTTAAAATGTTCGTTTTGTGGCAAGTCTCAGGAGCAGGTGCGTAAACTAATCGCAGGTCCGGGAGTCTACATCTGCGATGAATGCGTTGACTTGTGTAATGAAATCCTAGATGAGGAGTTACTTGATACGAATGCTGCTGCGGCATCCCAACCAGCACCACGGTCAGAACCACCTCAGAAACGCCGTACCCGTTCTTCCAATCTCTCATTTAACCAAATCCCTAAACCCAGAGAAATTAAAAAATATTTAGACGAACACGTAATTGGCCAAGATGAAGCTAAGAAAGTATTGTCAGTGGCTGTTTACAATCACTACAAGCGTTTGGCCATTGTTCAGTCTAAAGGTAATGGCAAAGGTGGGGCAGATGATGCTGTAGAACTACAAAAGTCCAATATTTTATTAATGGGCCCGACTGGTTGCGGCAAAACTCTACTAGCACAAACTCTAGCAAAAATCCTGGATGTACCCTTTGCTGTTGCTGATGCCACAACTCTGACAGAAGCAGGGTATGTGGGGGAAGATGTGGAAAATATCTTGCTGCGACTTTTGCAAGTAGCAGATTTGGATGTAGAAGAAGCACAACGGGGCATTATCTACATCGACGAAATTGACAAAATTGCCCGCAAAAGTGAAAATACCTCGATTACGAGGGATGTTTCTGGAGAAGGTGTACAGCAAGCATTGCTGAAAATGTTGGAAGGTACAACCGCCAATGTTCCCCCCCAAGGCGGACGCAAGCACCCCTATCAAGACTGTATCCAAATTGATACTAGTAACATCCTGTTTATCTGTGGTGGTGCTTTTGTCGGTTTAGAAAAAGTCGTAGATCAGAGAGTGGGTAAAAAGTCAATCGGTTTTGTCCAACCGGGAGAAGGACTATCTAAAGAGAAACGGGCAGCAGATACACTGCGTCATCTCCAACCAGATGACTTGGTGAAATTTGGGATGATTCCTGAATTTATCGGACGGATGCCCATGATAGCAGTGGTAGATCCCCTGGATGAAGAGGCGCTAATGGCGATTCTTACCCAACCACGCAGCGCCTTGGTGAAGCAGTACCAAAAACTGTTGAATATGGATAACGTCCAGTTAGATTTTAAAGCAGAAGCCTTAAAAGCGATCGCACAAGAAGCCTATCGGCGCAAAACCGGGGCGCGGGCGTTACGGGGCATTGTGGAAGAATTAATGCTGGATGTAATGTACGAATTACCATCTCGTAAAGATGTAACTCGCTGCACAGTAACACGGGAAATGGTGGAAAAACGTTCTACCGCTGAACTGTTGGTACATCCATCTTCCTTACCAAAACCAGAATCAGCATAATTAGTCATTAGTCACTAGTTATTAGTCATTCGTAACGGCATAATGACTAATGACAAAGGACTAATGACAAAGGACTAATATACCAATGTCTTATATCAGGGTTCGTGGGGTTGAGCATTACTACGAGTGGATAAAATCACCATCTGGTTCAGAAGTTAAGCCAGTCATGGTTTTTATGCATGGTTGGGCTGGTTCGTCTAGGTATTGGCGAAGTACTGCTGAGACTTTATTAGATAAATTTGACTGTTTGCTCTATGATATGCGGGGTTTTGGGCGTTCTCATGGTAAACCAACTATTATCGAAACGGCGGAGTCTGTAGTTGAGTCGCAGTCAAACCAGGAAGAAACTGAGGCAATTCAAGAGTTAACTTATGAATTAGAAGATTATGCGGAGGATTTAGCAGCTTTTTTAGATGGGTTGCAACTCCAGCGTGTTTATATTAATGCTCATTCAATGGGTGCTTCAATTGCCACTTTGTTTTTTAACCGCTATCCCGAAAGAGTAGAAAAAGGGATTTTAACTTGTAGTGGCATATTTGAATATGATGAAAAAGCCTTTGCTGCCTTTTATAAATTTGGGGGATTAGTAGTTAAATTTCGTCCTAAATGGTTAGGTAAAATACCATTGGCTGACAAAATGTTTATGGCGAGATTTTTGCATAGTCCTATCCCTAAATCGGAGAGAAAAGCTTTTTTACAAGACTTTATAGATGCTGATTATGATGCAGCTTTGGGGACAATTTTTACGTCGGTTAGCAAAAAACAAGCAGACTTTATGCCCCAGGAATTTGCTAATTTAAAAGTACCAACCCTACTGGTAGCAGGAGAATATGACATTATTATTCCGGCAGAAATGGGAGAAAAAGCAGCAGCATTGAGCGAAAAAGTTGAGTATGCTGTTATTCCCAATACGGCACATTTCCCAATGTTAGAAGATCCAGAAACTTACTTGCAGCGAGTGCGAGAGTTTTTACAAATTAGTCAAAATAATTCATAATATTTTCTACGGAAACACTCCGTGAACGTAATAGTGCTTGCAGTCCCGTTAGGTAATTCATGATTATCAATTACTACCCAGTTATTCCTTTCCCAACCTTAAATTAAGCCAAGTTCTCGTTTGAGTAAATTAATTGAATGAGAACCAATATAGTTTTCACAGCGAATTAGTTTTGGTGAACGAATTAGGTCATCTAAGGCGATTTGCACTCCGGCTTGAACTGCTAACTGGCTGGCTTGATCTGTGCAAAAAATGATTTCTGCCCGTTTGACGATCGCTTGCATTTTATAGCCATCCTTGGGCGGGGAGGTCATTACCAGTAATTCATCACCTCGTAAACCATGCAGGATAACTTCTGTGGCTCTGAGAATACCAGGACTGAGGCTAACTATGCCGATACAACTAGCTTTGGGTAAGTTTTTAACGACATTCATTTCTTTGGCGTAATCGTGAATATCTAGGGGAATCACGCGGACAGCTTTTGGTGCTGCGATCGCTTCCACTTCACCGATAAAATAACGACTAGTCACTAATGTAGCCGAAGTAGTTTGGTCTAAAACTGCCAATAACTCTTCCATTGCTACCAACTGAACCGGAATTTCTAAAGCTTCTTCCAATTCATCTACCATTAATTCTCCCGCGCCGATATCTTGAGATGGTGCTATTACCAGCACTCTGGCACTACATCGCAAGCGCCAATCAACTTCTGCCAAAAATAGCTCTCGTGCTTGATTGAGGGAGCAGCCTTGACCAAGTAACTCATCGAGAGTTTGTTGAACTACTTTATATGCTTCTGGATATTGCTTGAGAATTGGCGACTGTAACCTACTCCCACCTTCATGTCCTTGGGCGCGGACATAGATTCCTGAACCCGCGAGACTCTCGACAAATCCTTCCTCCTCCAACTGGCGGTAAACTTTGCTGATAGTATTGCGGTGTAATCCCGTTTGCATGGCCAGCGCCCTGGTACTGGGTAACTTGTACGCAGGTGAATACTGCCCGGAAGCGATCGCAAATCGGATTTGATTAAAAAGTTGGGTGGAAGCCGGAATTTCGCTGTCTGGCTGAATACGGAATTGAATCATCACCAATTCTCCTGATTACTGGTAGCTGCACTTGACTCAGATGTGAATGCTACCTGTTAAATATATTATTGATACGTGAGATTTTTGGAAGGATGTTGCTAATTGTTAATCGATCATTTGCTTGAATGTAGTCTGAAGATACTGGCATAGTTATATCAGACAAATACAGACCTTTCGTAAAAATTATTATGATAGAGCAATTAATAGACACTACAAAAGTTAACCTTTCCCAAGCGGATTGCCAAATAGAAGCTTATCTAGCCACACCCACAGCACCCGGTACTTACCCAGGAATTATAGTTTTACAGGAAATATTTGGGGTTAACGTTCATATTCGGGATGTGACCGAACGGATTGCTAAACTGGGATATGTTGCGATCGCCCCGGCACTTTTTCAACGTCAAGCACCTGGATTTGAAACAGGTTACACTCCCCAAGATATGGAAATAGGCAGAGAATACGTCTCACAAACTAACGCCTCAGAACTCCTCAGCGATATTCAAGCAGCTATCAATTACCTCAAAACTTTACCCCAAGTCAAAAAAGAAGGCTTTGGCTGTATTGGTTTTTGTTTTGGTGGTCACGTAGCATACTTAGCTGCCACCTTCCCAGATATTCAAGCCACAGCTTCCTTCTATGGTGCTGGAATTACCACCCGCACCATCGGAGATGGAAACCCCACTATTACCTGCACCAGAGAGATTACAGGCACTATCTACGCCTTTTTTGGCACAGAAGATACTAGCATTCCCAAAGAACAGGTAGACGAAATTGAAGCCGAGTTAAAAAAATATAACATTTCCCATCGTGTGTTTCGTTACGATGGATCTAACCACGGGTTTTTTTGTGACCGTCGTGCCAGCTATAATCCTAAAGCTGCGGCCGATGCTTGGGAAGAAGTTCAAAAACTTTTTGCCAGCGTTTTAGCAGCTTAACAAAAGGTTTTTAGGAATAGAAGTTGTTTAAGGGATTTTCTAGCTGATTTAGAACTAAAGCTGCGTGTCACACCAAAAATCTATTGTCGGGT
The DNA here is from genome assembly GCF_034931625.1 of Anabaena cylindrica UHCC 0172. Lineage (GTDB taxonomy): Bacteria > Cyanobacteriota > Cyanobacteriia > Cyanobacteriales > Nostocaceae > Anabaena > Anabaena cylindrica_A. The sequence continues at coordinate 13,714 of NZ_JAYGGY010000037.1, forward strand.
GCGTCAGACTGCATAAATCTAGTAACTAAACAGATTTTTGATATCTGACGTACCTTACTTACCAATGTGCCAGTTGTATTAGTCTTGTGATTGTCCCTGTTAGCCTATTTCTCACGTTGTGGCACTACTGAAATCCTAAAATTCTTCTTCTCATACAATTTATCTTCAAACGTCATGAATTCCGAATCACAACTTTCTCAAACAGCCAATTCGTCTTTTTCAATGGACGACTTTGCCCAAGCATTAGAAAAACACGATTACCAATTTCAAAAGGGACAGGTTGTACATGGTAAGGTGTTTCAACTTGACCCTGATGGAGCCTATGTTGATATTGGTGGTAAGTCGTCCGCTTTTCTACCCCGCGATGAGGCTTCTTTGAGAGCAGTAGCTGATTTAGCAGAAATTCTGCCGATGCAAGAAGATATGGAGTTCTTGATTATCCGAGATCAAGATGCTGAAGGTCAAGTTACCCTTTCTCGCAAACAGTTAGAAATTCAGCAAATCTGGGTAAAATTGTTGCAAATGCAGGAAAATTCCCAGACAGTACAAGTGCGGGTAACAGGTGTGAATAAAGGTGGTGTCACCGTTGATCTTTTGTCTTTGCGGGGATTTATTCCGCGATCGCACCTCGCCGAACGTGATAACCTAGAAGCACTCAAAGGTCAAAGTCTTACCGCTGGCTTTTTAGAAATTAATCGTAACACCAACAAACTCATTCTTTCCCAACGTTTAGCAACTCGTTCTAGCAGTTTCAGTTTATTAGAACTAGGTCAGTTAGTAGAAGGTAAAATCACTGGCATCAAACCTTTTGGTGTATTTGTCGAGTTAAATGGTGTCAGCGCCTTACTCCACATTAAACAAGTCAGCCAAAAATTCATTGAATCCTTAGAAAAAGTCTTTCAAATCGGTCAGCCAATTAAAGCTGTAATTATAGATTTAGATGAAGGTAAAGGTAGAGTAGCTCTTTCCACAAGAGTTTTAGAAAACCACCCTGGGGAAGTACTAGAAAACTTTGAAGAAGTTATGAATTCAGCCGAAGCTCGTGCTAATCGGGCTGCAAATAAAACTGCTGAATAGGTGATTAGTGGTGCGGGCATCTTGCCCGCTATCAGAAAATTAAGTAGGTTTATCGCCAGGCAAAATACAGAGGGCAAGGAAAAAAGGGGGTTTAAAATTTTTTACTTTTTTATATGGCTTGGTTTTATTTTATTGACCTACTTAGTACCTCTTTTCGTAACTACTATTCAGTCAGAATTTAAAAATTCTTGAATACTTTGTTTATTGGCACTAATTTTGATTTTTTAAAATGTCAAAAACCGGATTTGAAGCATTTTATAGCAATTCCCATTCAAGTGAGGTACAAGCAGTAAGAATGGAACGCAGATAGACGCAGATAAACACAGATGATTTTGTACCTCATGAGACTAGGAAAAGCTATATTATCTGATCATACAATTGCTAAAAATTTGTAACCATAAGATATAAAAATAACTTCTATAGCCCATCCATTTCCATAAAAAACAGCCACCCCCTTGCGGAAGCAGCCGTTTTTAAATTAGTGGATTATAGAGAATTAGTAATCGTAATCTCCGCCACCCATGCCAGCGCCAGCAGCAGGAGCGCCATCCTTAGGTTCTGGTTTGTCAACTACGATACATTCGGTTGTCAACACCATTCCGGCGATAGAAGCCGCATTTTGCAGAGCAGAACGGGTTACTTTTGCAGGATCAACGATTCCAGCAGCCAACATATCAACGAATTCGTTGGTAGCAGCGTTGAAACCTACGTTGAATTCCTTCTCTTTCACACGTTCAGCAATGACAGCACCATTCTGACCGGCGTTTTCTGCAATTCTCTTCAGAGGTGCAGGTAAGGCACGAGAGACAATCAAAGCACCAGTCAACTCTTCATCCTTCAGATTAGCCTTAGCCCACTCTTCCAATTGGGGAGCGAGGTGAGCCAGAGTTGTACCACCACCGGGGACGATACCTTCTTCTACAGCAGCTTTGGTAGCGTTAATAGCATCTTCCAAACGCAGCTTCTTGTCCTTCATTTCGGTTTCGGTAGCTGCACCAACTTTAACTACAGCTACACCACCAGACAATTTAGCCAAACGCTCTTGCAGTTTTTCTTTGTCGTAGGAAGATTCGGTTTCTTCCATTTGACGACGGATTTGTTCGCAACGAGCTTTAACTGGGGCTTCGTTACCTTCAGCCACAATTGTGGTGCTGTCTTTGGTGATAGTGATACGGCGAGCTTTACCCAGGCTATCTAGCTTGGTGGTATCCAGCTTCAATCCAGCATCTTCGGTGATGAGTAGACCACCAGTTAAGACAGCGATATCTTCTAGCATAGCCTTACGGCGATCGCCAAAACCAGGAGCTTTAACGGCTGCAACGTTGAGTACACCGCGCAAACGGTTAACTACTAATGTTGCTAAAGCTTCTTTTTCGATGTCTTCGGCGATAATTACCAAAGGACGACCGGAACGAGCTACTTGCTCAAGTACAGGTACTAAGTCTTGTACCAAAGCAATTTTCTTGTCGGTTAACAAGATATAAGGCTCATCGAAAACTGTTTCCATCCGCTCTGCATCAGTAGCGAAGTAAGGAGAGATATAGCCTTTATCAAAGCGCATACCTTCGGTGATTTCCAGTTCGGTAGTCATAGACTTCCCTTCTTCCAGGGAAATTACGCCTTCTTTACCGACCTTATCCATAGCTTGAGCAATCATGCTGCCGACTTCTTCGTCGTTACCAGCAGAAATTGCCGCAACTTGAGCGATCGCTTTAGAATCTTCTACAGGACGAGCGTGTTCAGCAATTTTTTCTACTAAAAACGCAGATGCTTTATCAATACCGCGCTTGAGCAAAATTGCATTAGCGCCGGCAGCAACGTTCCGCAAGCCTTCTTTAACGATCGCATGAGCCAAAACGGTAGCGGTGGTTGTACCATCACCCGCAGCGTCATTGGTCTTGGAAGCAGCTTGACGAATTAGAGCTACACCTGTGTTTTCAATGTGGTCTTCTAATTCGATTTCTTTAGCGATTGTGACACCATCGTTAACGATTTGTGGTGCGCCAAATTTCTTCTCTAGAACTACGTTGCGACCTTTGGGACCAAGGGTAACAGCAACAGCCTCAGCCAAGATATCAATGCCACGTTCTAGAGCGCGACGGGCGTTTTCGTTATAGATAATACGCTTTGCCATAATAGTCTAAATTCGGGTAGTAAGTTAAAATTTGTCTTGAATTTGGTGATTGGTAATTAGTAATTGGTAGTTGGTAATTGGTAATTAGGAAAACTCTTTCCCAGTCCCCAATCCCCAGTACCTGATCACCCATTTACATCACGACTGCTAAAATATCTTTCTCAGAAAGCAGTACATACTCTTCGGTTCCGAGCTTAACGTCGGTTCCAGCGTACTTGGAGTACAACACTTTCTCACCAACTTTGATTTCCAATTCTTGACGGCTACCGTCGTCATTACGCTTGCCAGGGCCAAGGGCGACAACTTCACCTACTTGGGGCTTTTCCTTAGCGGTGTCGGGCAAATACAGACCACCTGCGGTCTTTTCTTCAGCGGCGGTCACTTTTACAAAAACGCGATCGCCCAGGGGTTTAACGGTTGAAACGGTCAGAGATACAGCTGCCATAATATTTTTTTGCCTTGTTAGCACTCTCAACTCCTGAGTGCTAATCTACCGAAAGCCAGCATACAATGGCAACGATTCCTTGTGTACGGGTTTCCGAACTGAGCGATCGCATCTGTACTTAAGCATAAATGCCTAATTGTGATAGTTGTCTGGTTCTGTTGCGTAAGTAATGAATATTTTTATATGAACAACATTTATTTGCAAAGCGGGGAAATTGTTATAGAACTGTAATCAGGGAACCGTTCAATGAGTAACATTACAGTAATTCCAAAAATTGCCGCCCTATCCCCAAAACTACTAAAACTGTGAAAAGAACTTAAAGCCCTAAGTCATTGTGTGAAAGCTCTAGGACTGGTAAACCTTCACCGAACAACCTTCCCTTGGTTCCGAGCAGAAAGTTGCTCACTTATGGACAAAACAAGCTAGTCTAGAGTCCTGGAAATGCTTAAAACTGGGACTTAAGGAGCCACATCTCAAACCAGCTGCTTAGTTAGTCATCCCATTTACATCTTCAGAACTAAAACCAACTGCTTGCGTGTTTGTTGTTCTAGGCAGATAATGGTAGTTTACCCAGATGGGGTTTGGTATAGCCAAACAAAACCGGAAGTCATTGAGCGGATCATCCCAGAACACTTAATCGGCATAATGGTGGTGGAAGCATAAGTCTTTTTAACCCATCCTTTGCCAGAAACTTCCCCGGTTTCTCGTGAACCTCTGATAGAGGCTTAACATCCAAAGGATATAGTAGAGCAGCAGTAAGCGAATGAAAGTGCGGGTGAGTTTTGAGCTAGGGTCATCTTCAGCTAAATACTGAACTTGTCAACCAGAAAGATTATTATTTAATCAGGTTTAATCAGGTTTTTTTAGCCCGCCCCTTTCAAAGCGATATATAATAGCGCATTATAAATACTATTGCTCTCCGTATCCTTACTGGAATTTTGCCATCGAGCTACTAGTAAGATTGAAAGTGACCTTCACTTTTTAGACTTCGAGTCAGCAAGGGCAAGTTAAGTGGGAAAAACAACAACATCCCAATAATCCACCATAGAGGATAACTAATCAAGACCTTGATGGATCGAAGCGCGACAAGTGCCACTGCTATGAAAGAGTCCAGCATGAAAGATCACAAACGACTTCTATTGATTGATGATGACCCTAACCTCATCTTGCTGGTGAAGGATTACTTAGAATTCCGAGGATACGAAGTCATCACGGCCGAAAATGGACGAGAAGCTCTGGATATTTTAGAACATGATGTTCCAGACATGATCATCTGTGACGTGATGATGCCGGAAATGGACGGGTACACTTTTGTGGAACAAGTACGCCAAAATGAACGTACAAGTTGGATTCCCGTTCTCTTCCTCTCCGCTAAGGGACAAAGTGCAGACCGAGTTAAAGGTCTGAACAAAGGTGCCGATGTTTATATGGTCAAACCCTTTGAACCAGAAGAACTCGTAGCACAAGTAGAATCCTCACTAAAGCAAACCATTCGTTGGAAAGAACACCAGACAAAGGGAGGAGAAAATGGTTCCCGTATCCAGGTTCCCTTCGATGTACAGTTAACCCCAACAGAACTGAAAGTAGTCCAGTTTGTAGCTAGAGGTTTAGCTAACCGAGAAATCGCTGAAGAATTAAACGTCAGTCAGCGTACTGTTGAAAGCCATGTTTCCAATATGTTGGGTAAAACCAATTTGCACAACCGTACTGAACTAGCGCGTTGGGCGATTGAAAATCAAATGGCTTAAATATCACATTTTGCTGATTTGGTGGAGTTTTGAGTTATGACACGATAGCTCAAAACTCAATCTGGTAATTTGATATTGACTTCAGTTTTAGAGTTAGTAAATTATGAATTGTGAAGCTAAATTTGGATTTTTTTAATTCAAACTTCATAATTCATAGTTTATGATACAGTCCTCAACCCCTATGTTCCAACCCGGATATCACCTAAAAATATCACTACATCACCTCACGTAAATCTCCTATCTCATAACTGGAAAGGGAATATAGTTTTTCAGGGCTTATAAATCTTTACAGAGCAAAAAATTAATAAAAAGTTAATATTTGGCGATATACGCAAGTTATAGATAAATTATATACGCTGATGTGCTGTGTCTTCAATGCAACTAGTTAATTAGGATCTATTTAGATATTTGTGATTAGCACAGAACTCAGTAGCAGGAAAAAAATTTGATTTCAGATAGAGAGATGATTAATCGTCACAAATTTTACTTGGGGGTAGAAAATTTACATCTTCGATAAAGTTCGATCATGTTTCCTCCAAAGTTAATGCTGTGTAATTGAAATAATGCTTTTTGTCCCGCGTAAGTCTGCGCTTCGCGATCGCTCAACTGACAGATAATAATACTTATCGCCAGAAGCTACTTCATGTAGAGAAAGTTACTCCTATGCGTCAGTGGTCTGCACGTCAAGCTTCCAGATTAAAGAAGAGTGATTACCGCCAAGGCTATCTTGGCCAGAGGAAGAACTAACGATGTAAAAAAATATTCAATAGAACAATTTGGTGAAAGCGATTAGCGTTCATCAGTTTTGAAATTTATCGGTGAGGGTTTTGTTTTGAGATTTTTGGTGGGGCGATAGCCGAAGGCTTAAGCTTCGCTTATCGCAAAGATCATCGAGTTGAGTTGTTAAGCTAGCCAGCAAAACAATTCAATGTCATGTCTAAACTGCTGTATGTGATTGCTGGCTAACTCTGCCCATCACCCGCCGCAGATAACCTCGAAAACAACTTACAGGTAAGCTCTTTTCGGTCGGGTGCATGGGCGTTGTTACACTGCACAATTCCGAGCGATGCTTAAGCAAAATCTTCTCTCAATTTGAAGTTTTCAAAGCCATAATATTTCAGTTGGCAGAGGGGCAAACTAATCTTTTCAATTTGCGAAGAGCAATTTTAAGACTGCTTGAACTTGCTTGCTGAACATCCCTCCAAAAGCTTCTTATCGCTATCGCTCACGTTAGGGTTGTAAGCCAAGTAACCATAAAGATAGTTACACGCTTTAGTAATAAGGAAATCCAAATCAAAATTCCATAGTGTCACTGTTGTGCTATCCCAAGAAGCAAAGCTCCTTCCGTTAAAACTATAGACACCTGTCCTGAAACTGGGATAAAGAGGAACACTATGCAGTAAGTTTCCATTGCTAGTATCCCAGATCTTCAATGTGCTTTCAACTGTTCTTTGTTCATTAATATCAAAAACTTGATTAGTGTCAGTAACAACAAGGATTCTACCGTTAGTGCTGTAGTCATACTGAGGATTGCAACCCCGAAGCGTGTAAAGTAGTCTACCATCCGATGCATCCCATAGCTTCAATATACCCCCACGAGTTGCAGAAGCTAGGCTGGTACCGTTTGGGCTGAAAGCTACTCTTTGCACAGAATCTTCATAAACCCCACCCTTGAGATTAGTTTTTCTGCACTCAAGAGTACAAAGTAATTTGCCATCCGAAACGCTCCACAACTTTACTGTGCCGTCAGCACTACCGGAAGCTAGAGTATGACCATCAGGATGGAAAGCTATGGAGTATATATTTCCGCCATGCCCTTCCAGCGTCTGTATCAAGCTGCCATCCGCAGTACTCCACAGCTTCACTGTCCAATCATAACTAACAGAAGCAAGGATTTCACCATTAGGACTAAAAGTTATGGCTATAACTTGACGAAAATGTCCTTTGAGAGTGTGTAATAGATTGCCATTCACAGCACTCCACAGCCTCACTGTATTATCATCACTAGCGGAGGCAAGAAGACTACCATTGGGACTATACTCAGCTACATTAACATCATGCGAATGTCCCTCCAAGGAGTAAAGAAGACCGCCATTCTGGGTATCCCACAACTTTACTGTACAGTCACAACTGCTAGATGCCAGAGTTTTCCCGTCAGGAGCATAAATTACAGCACTGACATCTTTTTCATGACCTTTAAGAGTGAAAAGGATGCTACCGTTTGAAGTGTCCCACAATCTTATTGTTTTATCTTGACTAGCAGAAGCTAGCATCTTACCATCAGGGCTATAAAGTATCATATTAATAGGCTGATCATGGCCCTCAAGAGAAGAAAATAATTGATTGCCGTTAGTATTCCACAACTTTACCATCTGCCCGCAATCAGCTACAGCAAGACTGCTACCATTAGGACTAAGGACTATAGACACTCTCGACTCATTGGGATGAGCTTTATAATTACCATCAAGAGTACAGAGAAGTGCGCTCTCAAAACTCCAAATTTTTATAATTCGATCACGACTAGCTGAAACCATGAGTCTACCGTCAAGACTATAGACTACAGCATCGACCCGGTCGTTATGTCCCGTTAAGGTTCCAAGCAGACTACCGTCCAACATACTCCATAATTTCACAGTTTTATCATTACTTGCAGAAGCAAGAATACTGCCATCAGGATGGAATGCTATAGCGCTGACAGATTCACTATGACCTTCCAAAGTACAAAGAAGATTTCCATTTAAGATATCCCATAACTTTATCGTATTATCCTGGCTGGCAGACGCAAGGACTCTGCCGTTGGAACTACGAGTGATAGCTGTAACCCAATGACTATGGCCTTCGAGTGTGTGGATAAGGCTGCCATTTGAGGTGTCCCATAGCTTCACGGTTTTATCATAACTAGCAGAAGCAAGGATCGAACCATCAGGAGTATAAGCCAAGTCTAAAACAATATAGCCATGGCCTTCGAGCGTGTGGATAAGGCTGCCATTTGAGGTGTCCCATAGTTTCACGATACTGTCCATGCCCGCAGAGGCAAGGGTCTGTCCATCGGGACTGTAAGTTAAAACGTTAATCTTACGACTGTGACCTTTAAGAATATGATAAGGCTTGCCGTCTGAAGTATTCCAAACCTTTACTATGCCATCAGCACATGCAGAGGCAAGAGTCTTACTGTCAGGGCTATAAGCTATAGTATTAACAACATGATTATGCCCTTCGAGTGTAAAAATCAGCCTACCATTTGAAGCATCCCACAATTTTACAGTATTATCCCAGCCAGTAGAAGCAATAGTTTTTCCATCGGGACTGTAGGCTATAGCATTGATCCACTCACTGTGTCCTTCAAGTCGATTTTTTTCTCGAATATTCTGAAGAGTTTGTTGAAGCTTTAAAGTTACTTCCCAATCGTTATCGGCAGTGACTAGCTTATTCTGCTGTAAACGCTTTCCTGCCTTTGTAATACTTATAAGTGACTCTAACTGTTGATGTTGACTCCACTGCACCTCGGCTATCATGCAAAGTGCCTCTAAAACCTGTTTTTCTTTTTCCGTTTCTTCTGCTATCCAAGTTTCCCAGCTAACTTTGACAAAGTGTTGTACAGCCCTATTTAAATATCCTAATTGCTGATATTTTTCCACACAGTTTAGGGCTGTGTCTAGACGAGCACCGACCAATAGATATTTCGGTTCTTGGTGGTTGGTATACCAGGTAGTGGCATCGATTCGGAGTTGCCGAATGATAGGTAAGTCTTGACGATGCTTGTTGAGCCAATATCGTAGCTGTTGCCAGTGGCGAATTGTGGCTTCATGTGCCAGCTCAGTAACAACAGCATTTGGGTCATTTTCAGTAGGAACTTCATTGGTCACAACTAGACGGGCTTCTACCAGTTTTCCTAACACCTCATCCAACACAGATTCGGGATGTATTTCACTGATTAGCTCTCGCTTCAGTACCTGCCGCCGAGTATCTTCTGTCTCTTCACCAGGCTGCACTAATTCCAAGAAAATGCGCTGAACCAATCCTTGCTTAACCGTTGACTCTGCAAAAGAATCATAGACAGCATTGGCCTGCTTCTCTAGTGCTCCTGCTACTCCGCCAATTCGGTCATAGCCCTCAAACGTGAGTTGATTGTCAATATCAGCATCTCCTGATATGTAGCGAGTATGCCAATCTCGCCATAGCTCCGTTAGCGCATATTCCAGTAAAGGTAGACTTCCAGGAGCTTCTCTAATATGCTCCCTGAGACGATCTTGTAAATACGGAGCCACCCGTAGCCCCACTGTTGCAGCAGGTTTATTAATCACCTCATCCAGTTCGGAATCTGTCAGCGGAGTTATATCTACTCGACAATCCTTAATTCGTTCTGCTAAATTGCCATAGGATTGTTCTAGACATTTTCCCAAAAAATCAGCTCTTAAGGTAATAACTAAGCGTAATTGACCTGCCAGAGTATCAACCGCTTCAAACAAACAATCTAAAAATTCTTTCCGCTCTTGCTCTTTCTCTTGGCTACCGCGACAGAGAGTAAAAATCTCTTCAAACTGATCTACCACTATAACTACAGGCTGTTCATAGTTCTCTTTTATAAGATCTACCAACGCGGCTGCACCTCGTGCTTTGAGGTCAGCTACCAACGCGGCTGTACCTTGTGCTTTGAAGTCAGCTAGGAAACTGCTCAACAGTGCTTCTCCTTTCTTCTTAGTTTGGAGCATTTTTTCGATAAATACCCCTGCTAAGTTCCTTAAAGGACTTTCCCCTGGTCTGATAATCGGTAAAATGTCCCAAGTTTCGGTACCAGAACGTCTTTTTCCCTGCTGAAGTTCATAGAGCAAACCCGCTCTGACTACAGAAGATTTGCCGCTCCCAGATGGCCCTAACACTGCTAAAAAGTTGTGCTCATAAATTTGAGCTAAAAGCTCATCTGTCAGTACCGTGCGCCCAAAAAATACTTTGACATCTTCTGGCGTGAAGTCAAAAGCATTCAATGCTCGGTAAGGACAAACATCAACCTGCAACTCATTTAACCCTTCTAATGAGGTGCTGCCTGCGTTGATGTAGGTTAGCTCAATAGGTTCCCCCACATTGAGGAATAGAGAGCGTTGCGGATACTTTTTCCGTATATTTTTAAGGTACTGGTTTACAAAAGCACATAGAGCCAGTGTATCGACCCATTGTCCTGGAATCCTCTCAGGATTTAGCCCTTGCAACAGACCATCCGTCAGAACACTGTAAGAACCACTCGTTAGCTGATAGGCTAATTCAATCTCTTGAGACGCAGCCACAAAACAGCGACTATATCCTGATTGTTCCCCTGGATTGGCATCATTAACAGCGATTAGTCCTCCACTGTGGCAGCAGTCTAACCATATAATTTGGCGTTTTACCGGACTGTCTCGTAGTAGGGCAGATAAGTTTGTCAGAGGATAGCCCCATTTGTTAATTTTTGGATCTGTATCACTCGTTGCTAAATAGCTTTTGCGTTCAAGGTCATCATAAATACCATGCCCAGAAAAATAGAATAACCCTGTATCACTATAAGTTGTACCCCTGGGGTCGAAATGCCGAACTAAAGCTTCTTGCAGTTGTCGAAGCGTGACCGGGCTTGTCTTGCCTGTTTTTAGCCCGTCATTGGCTTTGTCTTTCACCTCTGGCAAGCGTTCAACCCGGAAAGGGTAAAGGCTGGATTCTAGCTGTTGGGCGATCGCTTCAGCATCTCTAGCAGGAGCTTCTAAGTTTTTTAGACCAGGATAATCGTAAGTATTAATACCTACAGTTAAGGCACTTCGCCCCATACTCTACGCCGCCTCAGCAATACCTGGGTGTATTATACTTTAATCTAGCTATATTCACGTAACTATTCACTCCCCCCTGCAAAATCGTCGAAACCCTTGATTTCTCGTTGAGAAGTAGGGAGATGTGAACGGTTACACATTCATCTTCAAACTCTGACCTATCAAGCTCTTTACCTCCATGAAAACCAAACTGTCCCCCCTGTTCATCGATAAAGATACAGTTGTTTACATTGAAATCACTGAAGATGTAGAAGCCATAGATGGAGCCACAGTTTTATCAACTTCAGAGGTTGATGAAGAAGAGGAGGAAGCTGCCAATAAAAAGGGTATCAAAGAGGATTTTCAAAAGCACATTAAGGATCTACAAAGCACTATTTTTGCTTACACAAACTATAGTCTTGCTGCTTTCAAAAAAGTAGCAATGGCTAATGTAGACAAAGTAACTTTGGAGTTTGGTATCGAAATTGGTGGTGAAACAGGTATCCCCTATGTTACGAAGGGCACGGCCAAAAGCAATCTTAAGATCCAGGTTGAATGTTCGTTCACAGATAATGATAATAAGCAAGGTTAGTCGTAAAAGCTAGAAAAATGGGGTTAAGTCTTCATTACTGGAGTGGTTAGGTGCTAGTTACTTTGGCAGTATAACTATTACAATTATTAGGAGTAGCCCCTTCAAGGTGTTGTGCAATGAAGGGTTAAGCACTGCAAAACCCCTCATCCCAACTTTTAAAACTCCGCATTTTCTGGTGTACGTGGAAACGGAATCACATCTCTAATATTTCCCATTCCTGTCATAAACTGCACTAATCTTTCAAACCCCAAACCAAAACCAGCATGGGGAACTGTACCATAACGACGTAAATCTAAATACCACCACAAATCTTCTGGGTTCATACCTTGGGCTAAAACCCGTTTTTCTAACACATCAAGCCTTTCTTCTCGTTGAGAACCACCAATAATTTCGCCTATTTTCGGTGCAAGAATATCCATAGCGCGGACGGTTTTTTCATCGTCACTCAACCGCATATAAAAAGCTTTGATTTGTGCGGGATAATCTGTGACAATTACAGGCTTTTTAAAAAGTTGTTCTGCTAAATATCGTTCATGTTCTGATTGCAAATCTGCACCCCAACTGACAGGATAATCAAATTTAACATCAGCTTTTTCTAAAAGTTTAACTGCTTCTGTATAAGTTAAACGTTCAAATTGATTGTTAATCATATTATTGGCTGTTTCTAAAACAGTCTTATCAATACGTTCGTTGAAAAATTCCATGTCTTCAGGACAGGTTTCTAAGACATATTTAAAGATATATTTGAGAAACTCTTCCGCTAAATCCATATCACCTTCTAAATCACAAAAAGCCATTTCTGGTTCAACCATCCAAAATTCTGCTAAGTGACGAGATGTGTTGGAATTTTCAGCCCGGAATGTGGGGCCAAATGTATAGACATTAGTAAAAGCCATGGCCATAATTTCGGCTTCTAGTTGTCCGCTTACTGTTAAATAAGCAGGTTTACTAAAGAAGTCTTGGCTATAATCAATTTCTTGATTTTCGGTGCGAGGAACTTTCTTTAAATCCAAATTAGTAACGCTAAATAATTCCCCTGCACCTTCGCAATCACTAGCAGTAATAATGGGAGTATGCACCCATAAAAATCCTTTTTCTTGGAAGAATTTGTGAATTGCTGTTGAACAAGCATTTCTCACTCGGAATACTGCACCAAAGGAGTTGGTTCGAGAACGCAAATGTGCAATGGATCGCAGAAACTCAAAGGAATGACGTTTCTTTTGTAGAGGATATGTATCGGGATCAGCATCTCCGTAGACTTTGACGCTATCAGCTTTTAATTCTATTCTCTGTCCCTTCCCTTGGGAAGCAACAAGTACACCTGTTACTTCTACAGAAGCACCAGTATTGATTTGTTTTAATATTCCTTCGTAGTTTGGTAAATCTTGATTAATGACAATTTGTAAATTACCTAATGATGAGCCGTCATTAACTTCCAGAAATGCAAAGCCTTTTAATTCGCGTTTTGTTCTTACCCACGCTTGAATTACTAAAACTTCTTCTGGTTGACCGGTTTTTAATATTTCTGCAATGCGACGATTTACCATTTTCTACAATTTGTATTTTGTCAATGTATATAATCTTAATTTTAGGAAAAATTAGTGGTTTCAGCCAATCGAAAATCTAAAATTGGGATTACCCAGCACAAGATTTTAATAACCAGCCTATAATTATACCTAAACCACCAAAGCGGACGGATTGCCAAAAAGGTCTTTTCAGAGTACTCCAAGTAAATAACTGGCTTTCCAAATTAAGCTCTAGCGCCTCTAACTGTTTTTCGATGCGCTTTAACTCTGACTTAATTTCTGGGGGCTGTTTTTTATTTTGTTTGAGATTTTTTAATTCTTGTTGCCATTGTGCCTTTTGTTGTTGATCTCGTTGCACTTGGGCATATCTTTCTTTCAATAATTGTAGTGAAGTTTCTACTTCTGCTAGTTCCTGTTCAAAGTCTGGCTGCTGGTTTTCCTGTAAATTAGTCATTGGTGATTGGTGATTGGCTATGATGATTAAATCATAACTATTAGTTTTTACTCACCACTTAGTCTTATGTCTCTAACTAGTCAACTGAATGACATCAGCACTCTAGAACTGGCTCAAGCCCTGATAGAAAGGCTAAGTATCTCTCCTGATGATTGGCATCGCCTCAAATCTAACCGTAATGCCCGTGCTAGTGAACAAGTAGCCGCTGCTATGGTATTTCTCCTCAAAGACCAGCCTCAAGAAGCTCAAGCAAGATTAGAACAGGCTATTGGTTGGTTAGATAAGTCAATTTCTGCCCCTCCTTGTGAAAGTCACGGAAAAAAATGAGGGAGAGGGGACTGGAAAGAGTATTGATCTTCTGCCTCCTTCACCTTCGCAAGGACAAAAGACGACGGGCTTCTATTTGTTTGCAAAGCCGTAATTCTGTACCTTTACGGTTCCACTCTACCTGATCAAAGATGAGATGCAGAAGAGACATACCTCGACCACTTTCGGCTTCATCGGGTGGTAAATAGTCTGTAGGATCGCTATCGCTATCAGGTGAGGGAGTGAAGCCACTCCCTTGATCTGAAATAATCCACCAATATTGATTATCTATTAGGGAAAAACGAACTACTACTAATTTGCCAGGATCGAGATTATTGCCGTGTTTAGCTGCATTAACTAGGGCTTCTTGAAGTCCTAATCGCAGTTCTGCTTGTAATTTTGTGGGAACATCTGCCAGTAGTAAATCTAATATTGGACAAAGATAAAGAGTTGAGGCAAAACTAATAGTGCCCCAATTACGTCCGACTGGACGGAGGGAAATGGTAATCACAAGAGAAACCCCGTAGCTTTTAGTTAGCTAGACATTAGTTTGGTGTCACAAGCACCCTAATAATCATTGAGGTGGTCATACTGCCTTCAAACTTGAGTCTGTAAAACTAAATTTTAAAAATGCTAGGGAGCATTGACTCTAAATATTATGAGTGAAAATTGGTTTGTTAAAAATTGGCTGTAATTTTACTGCTAATGCAGTCAACAACTTAGAAGTTGCTATTAATTATAAATGGGTATATAAATATCCCTCTTTATTGCCGCTTAATAATTTACACAATTTAATTCACCTTTAAGAGTCCATGCAACTTCAATAAAAAAAGAATGTCTATTTTTAGCTCAATTCTATTTTAGCATTATTACCATGCACTAGACTACAAATTTCTTATTTGAGTTTTTATTGGGGGTTTACTGACTCTCATTCACAGGAGATCGCACTAGAAATGCGGCAGCTTCCACATGAGCCGTCTGAGGGAAAAAGTCTGCGGGCTGTACCCTGGTGAGATTGTATAGTCCATGTTCACAAAGTAATTTGAGGTCACGGGCTAGGGTGGATACTTTACAACTGACGTAAACAATCCGAGAAGGTTTCAAGTCAAGTAAGGTTTTGATGACGTTAGCTTCACATCCTTTGCGTGGCGGATCAAGTAATACAACATCTGGTATAATGCCTAGATTTGGAAGATTTTTTTCAACTGCGCCTATTTGAAATGTAACATTATTAATTTCATTGTGTGTGGCGTTGAGAATGGCCTGTTGTATTGCGGTTGATTGGACTTCTAAGCCGATAACTTGGTGGGCTTGTTTGGCTAGGGGTAAAGTCAATGTGCCGATACCGCAGTAGGCATCAACTAGAACTTCATGACCTTGCAAATTGAGTTCTGACTGAATTACTTGTAATAGGGACTCTGCGGTTTCTGTGTAGACCTGAAAGAATGTGTCTGGAAGGATTTTAAATTCTAGTCCGGCGAATATTTCGCGCAGGTAAGGAACTCCGGCTATGCAACGTGTTTCTGAACCAAAGATAGCATTTGTGCGATCGCTATTTCGATTCAATGATACCCCTACCAATTGGGGATATCTCTCTAACCATTCTTGGGCTTGGGTTTCAATTCCAGGTAATTTCCAATCTTTCACTATCAATGTCAGCAGCATTTCTCCGGTTCTGCGACCAATGCGTAAACCCAAATGGCGAATTAACCCGTGGTGACGACGTTCGTTATAAATTGACCAACCCTGCTTCTGGATATCTAACTTCACCTCAGCCAGCAGGGGATTAAAGCGGGAGTCTTGAACTGGACATTGATTCAAATTAATTAATTGATGGCTACCCTTTTGGTAATAACCAGCTTGTACCTGACCTGTAGATGAGATTCCCATCGGATAGGTAACTTTGTTGCGATAACCTAAGGATGCCTCAGCTGCCAATACCCGATCTACAGGTGGGTCAACAAAACCGCCGATACGTTCTAAAGCTTGAATGACTTGATTGCGCTTGGCTATTAATTGGTAATTGTAATCAATGTGCTGCCACTGACAACCGCCACATTTGTCAGCCACAATACAATTTGGTCTAATCCGCCCTGGAGATCGTTTGAGAATTTCCTTGAGCGTAGCCTGGGCATACTTGGTTTTAACGTGTACAAGTCTAACAAGAGTGCGATCGCCCGGTACAGTATCTGGAACAAAGACCACACGCTGCTCAGAGCGCCCCACACCATCGCCCGTATCACTCAAATCAGAAATTTCAACTTCAATTACTTCACCCTGTCGCCAAACATTATTAGTCATTAGTCACTGTGAATTGGGCATAGGCCATAGGGAATTGTGTACTTATCTACTGAGGTTCCCCGGCTTACCCATCTTATCACTCAAAAATATCTCTTCACTTGTGTACCTAAGACTCGCTAAACTAACAAATAATAATATCTCGCGTGATTGCATAATCATGACTGTAATTAGCCAAGTTATTCTCCAAGCCGACGACGAACTGCGCTACCCCAGTAGTGGTGAACTCAATAGTATCAAAGAATTTTTGCAAACTGGTCTACAGCGGACAAGAATCGTCTCTACTCTTGCGGAAAATGAAAAAAAGATAGTTCAGGAAGCAACCAAAAAACTTTGGCAGAAGCGCCCTGACTTTATTGCCCCCGGTGGTAATGCTTACGGAGAAAAGCAACGTGCTTTATGTATCCGTGATTTTGGCTGGTACTTGCGCCTGATCACTTACGGCGTACTTGCTGGCGACAAAGGACCAATTGAAAAGATTGGTTTAATAGGCGTGCGGGAAATGTACAACTCTCTAGGCGTTCCTGTCCCAGGAATGGTGGAAGCTATCACTTCTCTCAAACAAGCCTCCTTGGATTTATTGAGCGCTGAAGATGCTGTCGAAGCAGCCCCTTACTTTGATTACATCATTCAAGCGATGTCCTAATACACCTTGTATTAGTTCTATGAATAGACTTTCAGTCTACTAGGGTGATGATCAGACACAAGTACTCGATCTCAATAAAATTCCTCATTTGAGGATACCTTCCCCACACTTGGTAGTGGCTATGGCAAAATATTTGTCAAGTTATTATCTAGTTGTGGGGATATTTTATACTCTGTAATTACGATTAAAGACAAAAAACCGACAGGTATAAAGCTGTCGGTCATTAGTGTGTTCCCTATTAATGACTCGGCTAGAGTTCAGTTATAGGTAATTATGTCAATATGCTTACTATTAGAGGAGGATCTTCATCATATAATAATTGTGATTATAATCATGTTTTATTGTGATTACAATCACTAATTTATTACCGAAAAAATGTATTCACTTCAACAATTGATTTGATTTAGGATTGTTATATCAATCTCAATACTTTTTAAACTAATGCAAAAAAACCTAGAACTTGTGAAAACTGTTATTATCTTCCATCAACTGTTGTCAACATTACTTTGTGCTTCTAAGTAAATATGTGATTGGGCTTAATCATCAAAAAGGTAATTTCAACAACAAGCATCTAAATATATTTTATAATAGTTTCCTTTCAGTTTATTCATCATTTTGTACCTATTTCTAAAAGTTGTTCTGTTGAATCATCTCCTTTTGATTCATCTCTAATATTAAAGTAGTAAAAAAGATTAGCAACTGTTAAATCGGAGGCTTGTTGTAAATTGGATGTAACTAATGTTCTATATCCAGAAATTGCGGCTTGTTGACTCACATAATTTTCATACTTTCGTTTGGATTAGATAAGTTGTAATAATTGCTTGTTCAATATTTTAGCAACAGGAGGATTAATTTGCATTATCTTCTTCCCATTTATCTGGTTTAAATTATCGCAAGTTCGGCAAAAACCAACTGCTTAATTATCAATTATTAACTCAATTACTATGTCAACCTCTTATCTTAGTGACTGGAGTTTAGACTAAAAACAGAGATATAAGTTACAACTACTGAGAAAAGAT
>NZ_JAYGGY010000038.1:0-31067 GCF_034931625.1 Anabaena cylindrica UHCC 0172
CTTATCTTTTCTCAGTAGTTGTAACTTATATCTCTGTTTTTAGTCTAAACTCCAGATTTAACCCAAGTGCGGAAAGTACGAGTTGCGGCAATTTGTCCAATCTTTTTACTTTCTTCGATAAATCGGGGAATTTCTTTAACTGGGATAGGTGCAAATGTAGGGCTGATTTGAATTTCTGAATATTGCTCGTTTGTAAGAGTGTAAATTCTTAATGTAGTTCCATTAAAACGCCAAAATTCAGGAATTCCCATTGCCGCATAAAGCTTTAATTTATCTATTTTCGGTCGGGAGTATTCTACTTCTAATACTAAGTCTGGTGGTGGATCAAATGCTAAATCAATATTCTCTTTTTCTCTAACTAATAACTCATTTTGGATGTAATAACTACTGTCTGGTTCTGCACCATATTCTAAATCATCTCTTGTTAATGTTAGTGAAACAACTCGGTTGACTTCTAATCCCAACTCCTCACACAATACCCCAACAAAAACCTCAATTAGTCGATTTGAGTTTTCATGAGGTTTTTGTGGAGTCATTATTTCTATTTTTCCATGATCATAAGTAATTCTATTTGTGCGGTTTGAACCCATCTCAGCCAGCATTGTTTTAAATGTTTGCCAGGTGATATTTTCAAGTAAAACTCTGGTTTCTGCGGGTATTGCTGTCGTTACCATAGTTTATTTTTCTACGGGTGATATATGTAAAGATAACAAAATTTTTCTTCAACCTTTCATAAATTAAATATCAAGGCATTAGAATAACATTCCTAGTTTGGTTTATTTGACAGTATATGACATATGTACTAAAATATTTTTACTTATAAAATGTGATTATCTAAGTAGAATAAATTAGTTATGAACAATAGAATTTTTTTGAATGCTGAGTTTTTAGAAAAAAGAATTGAGACTTTTTATGGATATGGTAATTATAAAGGGAATTATTGGTTTATTGGTATGGAAGAAGCAGGAGATGGCAGCTTTAAAGATACAGATGAAAGAATCAATTTATGGGTAGAAAGAGGACAAGAGGAAATAGAAGATGTTGCCGAATATCACATAGCTATGGGGTGTTGGGACAAGAAAATACAACCCACATGGAAGGGATTAATTCGTATTGTATTAAGTGCCAAAGGGAAAGAGAATATTACTCCCGACGATGTTCGTGAATACCAATTTAACGAATTAGGTAGAAAAGATAAAGAAACTTGTTTATTAGAATTATTACCTTTGCCCTCACCATCTATTAATCATTGGCTATATAGTGAACATTCTGATCTCACTAAGCTTCCTTTTTTATCTGATAGAGACACCTATAAAAAGCATTGTATTGAAAAACGAATAGATAATATTAGTCAGAGAATCAAAGCATATCAACCTAAAGCTGTTATTCTCTACGGTATGGGATATGAATATTATTGGAGACAAATAGCAGATGTTGAGTTTACAAAAATTGATTATTCAAAAAAAGAATATTTTTTTATTGGTAGAAATAATCAGACTGTATTTATAATAGCTAAACATTCTGTGGCTTTTGGTACAACCAATGATTACTTTCATTATATCGGTAAATCAATTACTGCTAAACTAGCGGAAAAATCATTCTACCCTTGAGCTTGAATTTGCCTAACTACCGTCAAAGCTGAATAACTCACTCCCGCAGTTCCTTCACCTGGATGAGTTGAATCACCAACTAACCATAAATTATTAATAGGAGTACGATTGGCAAAACCAAATGGTCCAAAAGTAGGAATTCGTTGACCAATACCACCAACAATACCGCTTTCTCTTCCAGTAAAATGAGCAAAAGTTTTAGGTGTGGCAGCTTCTATATGAATGATAGTTTCTGGCTTGAGATAAAAATATTCAGAAAGTTTAGAAATTGCATCTTGGGTAAATTTTTGTTTTAACCCTTCATAATCTTGAGTTTCCCACCAGGGAGTAAAATCAACAAAAGAAGAAGCTATAATTGTGGCTTTTCCTTGCGGTGCGCGTCCATCTCCCTGATGACTTACAGATACAAATAAGGAATTATTTTCGCCAATAGGTTTATTTGTATCATATAAAAATTGTAAATGAGGTGGACAATTTAGAGGAATCGCACTTTTGTCTACACCCAAATAAACTACAAATGCACCAGAAGCTGGGGGGAGTTTGGCTACTCTTTGTTTATATCCAGATGGAGCATTTTCTCCTAATAACTCTACTAAATTCTGGACTGTGACGTTAGCAACTACATGATCTGCTGATTCTGTCCAAGTTTCCCCAGTTTTCTGGTTTTTAATAACTACAGCGTTAGCTTTGCCATTTTCAACATTGATTTTTTCGACAGTGTGGCGCATTAATAACTTACCACCGTCTCGTTCTAAGGCAAATAGTAAGCGATCGCTCAAAACCTGCATACTACCCTGGAGGTGAAACAATCCCTGGGGTAGTTGGGAAACACTCAAAGCTGTTGCAGCATAAAGCAAAGCAGTTTCCTCCGCGCTAACCTGAGAATACAATTTGAGTTGTAAATCCAAAAATGTCCTCAGTCGGTAATCATTCCCCAAACCAAATAACCGTAAAGCATCCCCCACAGTCAACAACGTGAAAGGCGCAGTAATACAAGTACTCGGACGCACCGCTTGGATTAATTGTCCTAAATCCCATAAATTACGCGGGGGTAAAACAGGATCACGTCCTTGAAATTCCCAACTAGCATTAAATAAAGTTGCTAATAACTGCCAAAAAGCTTCACTCCCAGGAAATTGCTTTTGGCGTTCTTCCTGCCATTTTTGAGAATCACGCCAGACATTAATCGGTGTAGACTCCCCAGGTAGATAAACAGCACAAGCAGGGTCACAAGGCGTTGCTTCTGGTAACTCAATTCCCAATTCTGAGAAAATGCGGTGATGAATCCCCCCAGGTTCTAACCCTGCGACTTGAGTTGCACCCACATCAAAGGTAAAGCCTTGACGTTTAAAAGTAGAAGCACAACCACCAGGAACTAAAGCCTGGTCGAAAATTAAGACGCTGTAACCTCTATGTGCTAATAATGCGCCGGCAGTAAGTCCACCTATACCTGCACCGATAACGATGACGCGGGATTTATTTTTGTTAAGGGAAAGACTAAGCATTGATACTTAATTTTATAATTCTTAATATTACTACTCATAATTTTAAATTAAATTGGGCGTGGAAAAGGAGAAAGTGAGGAAAATCAGGGGAAACGCTATATTTGTACTTATGTTTGGTTATACAGTATTGGTACTGTCAAAAAATACATAGGTTTATGAGCAAAGATTTTGAAATTCAAGAATTTGCGATCGCTATTACCGCCAAAAATCTTAATCCCACCGTTCTCACCCCCGACTTTCTGAAATACACAGGCATTATTCCCTCCGATTGGGAGTTGGCAAAACAACCAGTTTATGCAAATGGTGTAGTCCAGCTTTTTTTTAACAGTGGTTTAGGAATCATTGCCCAACCTAATAGTGTGAGCATATTAGAGAGCATAATTACAAAACCAATCGCGGAAATACAAGTACCAAAAATTACTCAAAATCTAGTAGAAAAACTATCTCAAGTAGAGTATCAGCGAGTAGGAATTAACCCCAGAGGATTTGTCACTTTTAACTCAGATGCCGATGCCTATGAATACATATGCGGTAAACTTTTATCACCCGGTTCATGGCAAGAGTTTGGAGGAGGAAAAGTAAATGCTGCTTTACAGTTAACTTATCCTGTGAAACGAGGAACACTAAACTTAGGAATTAATCAAGTAAATGTCCAATTTCCTGATAAACAAGCCTCAGCAATCTTATTTTCAGGTAACTTTAATTATCCCTTGTTAGGAAATGTTCCCGCAGAAAAACTGCAAGACTTGCAAAATATAATTCAGAATTGGCAAGATTCATTAAAGACTTTCCAACAATTATTGGCAGAAAAATTCTTACCCTCATCTGAAGCACCAAGAAGTATTTCTGTGTTTCCACCAATGGCAAAAAGTTGATCACAATGTAGAAGTGTAATTTTTGTGGGGTAGGCATCTTTGGACTAAGCCAGAAGTTTTGCCTACCCGACATAAACTAAGAGTCAATAAACAATAAACAATTTTATATGAAATGTTTAGTCGTTATATTTTATTCAATAAAATAATCATCAACATTAAGCTGTGTGTCACACTAAATATCTCTTGTAGGGTGCGTCAGATGCCGCAAATCTTTTGATTGTTACGGAATTTTGGAGTCTGATGCACCTTAAGAAGCAAGCCAGTTTCGTAAAATTTAAGTCTTTAATGTAGTTCATAGAAAGAATCTTTGTCTAAATGCTTCACATATTTTTCAATAAGTTTTTGAAGAGTATCTGGAGATCCTATCTCTATCCAATCATCTATTGAACCTAAAAAACAAAATCTTTCAGTTTGAAATATTCGCTTATTTTCATCACAAAGAACAAATCGCAGCATTGATGAATAAGATATGGAGCGAGCAATATTACCTTGTATATCTGTAGATTTGGTTAATGAAAAAGACGAGTATAGTTCTGATAGACGAGTTACATTTTGGTCGGGAGTATAAATATAAAGTGTGTTTTTCTTTACGTTTATTTGATAATACTGCAAGTTTGAGAATTTCTTCATTCCTGCCTCTACAGTGGCAATTTCGTAATCAGTAATAAGTTTAGGTTGGATTCTTTGTAAGAAAATCTGTGCGTTAGGATTTTCATATATTTCAAAGCCATCTGGTATGCTTGTAACCAGAGTACCTTCATTTTTCATAGAAAAGAAATATTTTGGTTTCCCTGTTTTAGTAGTACCTTGATGGAGATAATATTTCTTACCTTTTCTATTAATATGTTCTACAGCCATTTAATTGCACCTCTAGATATTTTTTGTTGAGCAAGATATCCTCGAAATTCCAATGACCTAATTGAACGGTCAGTACTTTATTTTTGTATCCTATATATTACCGTACTTTACGTTTAAAATATTCAATTTCAATAGATAGATTATTTTTATAACTAGAATAATATCATCAAACTGATTATTATATTTAGTCTAAATTTCCTCAAAATGTTCAACAGTGGGAAATGGTTCATAAAAATGATGGAGAAGTTTCTTCCATTCTTGATACTCAACAGAACCTCTAAATCCCACAGTATGAGCTTCTAAATTTTCCCATTTAACAAGTAATAAATATTTGCCCTTGACTTCTATACACTTATGAAGTTCATGGGATAAGTATCCAGACATTGATGAAATAAGAAGGGAAGCTTTTTTGAAATTAGATTCAAAATCAGACTCCATTCCCGATTTAACATTAAGCATTACAGCTTCAAGAATCATAAAATTAACTGTTAATAATTAAATATATTGTTTAAGGATATATACTATTGCAGCACAAAACTCTTCATTTTGACCATTTCCATCAGATTGACTAAAGCGTTGAAGTAGGATTTCTCTCTCATTATCTGTCAAATCTTCTAAACCTTCTAAAATTGCTTCTATTGCTCCAATACGCATTTTTTTCAATTTATCAATATTGAGATCAAGTTTATCAATAGTTGTTTGAGCAGCAAGTGCTTTTTCTGGGTTTTCTGTTGATAAAATTTGTCCATCTTCTGTATATCTAAAAAACTCACCACAGTTAATATCTAATGGTGAAACCATTAATTTTTTATCATACCATTTATCTTTTTTCTTACCACAATGTAAAGGTTCTTTGGGTACAGTATCTTTTTGGCATGATGCAAGTAAATTTGTGTAATCTAGAGATAATTGAGGATAAGTTGTTCTTGGTTGCAAATGTTCAATATGGCTACTATCAATAGTAATTAACCTACCACAGTAACAGCAAATACAACCTTGTTCTTGTAACAAGGAATTATGCACATCCGTTTTATGAGGTTTACTAAAATTATTCCAGCTTGGTTTCCAGTCATCATTTTCTAACTCTTTCCAAGCAGTAAAGCTTTCTGGTTCCTCACTTTTATTGATATATTTCACCGTTTCAAAATCTCTTTTCTTTTAATAGATACACGAGCTTTTACTAATTCTGGCTCACTTTCTCCCATGATATCAGCAATTTGTTGAGATAATTGTCTAGCACCATCCAGATTTCCCTCCTCAATTAATTGAAATAACTGATGTAAACTATCTTGAAATTCTTGTGGACGTTTGGGAACACCCATTAAATCTTCTAGAATTTGATTACTATCTCTACCATAAGAACTTTCAGGACGCACAGCGATAACACCATTATCTGTTTTTTTTAAAATATAAATTCCTTCAGGTTTTACTTCACTAATTACCTGGGGTGAATGAGTAGTAACAATAAATTGACAATTTGGAAATGTTCTAGTTAAAGCAGGAATAATTTCTCTTTGCCATTTGGGGTGTAAATGTAGTTCAATTTCATCAATTAAAACAACACCATAACCTTGAAGTGGATCTTCTAAACCTGGGTTAGCAATTGCTAAACGTCTGGCTAAATCTCCCACCATTGCTAATAAGCATTTTTCACCATCAGATAATTGATTAATTATGAGTTCTTCACCATTTTTTTGTAAAGTCATTCTGAGAGTTGGAGAACGACGTACACGCAAATTAGAAAATTCGGTAATTAATGAAGATATAGCTCTTTTAACAGATTCTAATTGCTTATCTCGATAGTCACGATTATCTCGCAACATTTCGCTTTCTAAATCCTCGACAGACCTAAACCATTGAAAAAATCTCTCAAAACTTATTTTGACACCATTTAGTGATTGATCATAAGCATCTATTTGTTTAAATAAACTAATATCAATAATTTCTAAATCAATATCAACAACCGAGCGTTTGACCGAGTAATAAATTACTAGAGGTAAGTTGAATTGAGGATTTTCTACCCATTGTAGATAAAGATTTTCTGTAAAAGTATTTAATTGCTTATATTTACTATCTTCACTACCACTAATTTTATTTTTTTTAATAGACCAGTTTAATAATTTTGATTCCAATAAAATTCCAATCTCTTGGTATGTCTCATTACTTCCATTCTGAATATCCTGTTCGCCAAAAGAACGAAGTTTAATATCAGGGTTTCCAGGAATAGCTCGTGCATTTTCTCTGGGTTCTATATGTGTAGAAGGGATAAAAGGGAAAGGGATACCGAATCCACCTATTTCAGGACTAATAATCCGCATCATCATCTGTGACAACAAAATAGCAAGACAATCAAGAATACTCGATTTACCCACACCATTAATACCAACAAGCACCGTTGGCTCTTTTTCATCAAAATCCAACGTCAAATCGCCAATACCGCGAAAAGATTGCATTTTAAGCTGCTTGACTCTCATAAATTTAACCCAATTAATTTACTAAACACTTCTCAATCATTCCCCTTTCCAAACTCTTCTTACTCTCTGCGCCTCTGCGTGAAAAAATAACCTCTCATAGCGCAGTAAACAAACAGAAAAACCCTCTGTGAACCTCTGCGCTAACCTCCGCGTACCTCTGCGTTTAAACACTCCTCAACTTAATCACACCCTGATCAAAAATACGATTATCAACACCAATACCACTCACCTCAATTCTATCTGCATATACATCATAAGCCGCAAAACTCAAATTACTAGTCGAATATTCAGTCCACTCAGAACGACCAACAGGACGATTACCCGCACCCGCACCACAAATTAAATAAGTCGTGCCATTAATAGAACTAGTGCGTTCATAATTGTGTTCATGACCATTGATATAAAGTTGAACATTATATTTTTGAAACAGAGGAGTAAAAGTTTTAATAAACTTTGAATTACTCCCATACTGACCAGATGAATAAATTGGATGATGACCAAATACAACCTTCCAATCAGCTTTACTTAAACTCAATTCTTTCTCTAACCAAACTAGCTGATTTTTCCAATCAGCATTACCATTAGTATCTAAAGCAAAAAACTGAATTTTATCTTGACCAAACGTATAATAACGTCCCTTCATATTAAAGCCAGCATATTTGATTTGGGGAACACCATTATCAGTACGGATATCGTGATTACCTAAACAAGCATGAAACTTTACACCTTTTTGAAGCAAAGGTTGATAAGGACGCTCAAAAACTGCATTTATTTTCTCAATTTCGCCGTTGTTATAAATGTTATCGCCAGCCAAAACTACTAAATTGTATGGATTTTTTTGGTGATAAAAATTCATTGCTTTAGCTACAGAATACTGACCTCTAGCACCAGTTCCTGTGTCAGCTACAGATACAAAACGCAATAACAAGTCTTTTTTGGCTGGGTTAGCGGCTATAGCTGGTTCTAAAAGTGAATTTTCAGCATTTTGACCAAATAATTTCCAACCTAGAAATCCTGTAGCAATGGTGCTAAGACTACTTAAAAATAAAAATTGACGACGGTTGAGTTTCATAAATCACTAAATTCAATAAATGGCACAATAGACAGAAATAGTCAAAATCTATTTTCTGTGTCTTTGATTCTTTAATCTGGGTAAAAGTTCCATGTCACAAGATAAGCAACCAAAACCAAGAGGTGAGCGAGAAATTCAACCTTCTCAAAAACCTTATCAGAAAAACCAGCCAATTTGGAAGGTGACAATTATCCAATTTCTGAGAGGAACAATTGGGATTTTAGAAAACACATTAGTTAAACTAGAGACAGAACAGCCTTCTAGTACTGAGATAAAGCCTAATATCTTACAACGGGTTTTGTCGAGTTGGGATGGATTTTTAAGAACATTCCGCTTGTTTTTACCATCAAATGTTTCTAACAATGTATCAGATACAGTTCTGACGGGAATTTTTGCGGTAATAACTGTGGGGATAGTTTTGACAACTTCTTTAACTATTTTGAGTTCTAAACCTACTAAAATAGCAACACTTCCTCCGGTTGAGGAAGTCCCCATACCCACATCAACTGTAACTGAACCTGAACCAACTCCAACACAGAAACCTGAAATAATTCCAGAACCAATACAAGAAGCTAAACCGACACCAACACAAGTTATAGAACCTGAACCGCAACCAACAAAAGAACCTGAACCAAAACAAGTTATAAAACCTGAACCGCAACCAACAAAAGAATCTGAACCGACACCAGTTATAGAATTAACACCTGAACAAGCTTTAATTGTAGCTATTGAAAATCAATTAGCAGAAATTAGTATTCCTATAAAAAATACTCAATCTGAAATAGCTTCTTCTAAACTGATAAAGTCTATTCAAGCTAATTTCCGTACCAGTGATTTGACTATCAAAATTAGTGATGATTGGTATACATTAGAAGTATCTCAACAGAATCAATTAGCAGCGGATATCTTCCAGCGTTCTCAAGAACTAGATTTCAGTCATTTAGAAATTATTGATTCGCAGGATAGGCTAGTAGCGCGTAGTCCAGTTGTTGGTAATGAAATGGTGATTTTTAAACGCAAAAATTTAATATCTTCGGAATCAAAATTATCGGAGAAACTTTAAACTTTGTTGGGTTTCACTATGTTACTTTGTGGAATTTGGGATACAAACATAATAAATTTTAGTTAAGTAACAGCGAAACCTAAGAAGCTCGGCAAAATGTTGGGTTTCCTTGCGTCAACCCAACCTACAAGATGTTCACTATAATGCTGATTTGTAGGCTTTCACTAATAAATCAATTCCAGTAATTGCACCACCAACTACTACAGCATTAGCACCTAAATCTAAAGCTTTCTTTGCCATTTCTGGTGAAGAAATACCGCCTTCACAAATTATAAAAGTATCTAAATTTTCTACTATCTGTATGAGTAATTCCCAACCAGGAGGCGCAGAAGTTTTTGTTTCTGCGGTGTAACCAAAAAGAGTAGTTCCGACAATATCTGCACCAGCATCAACAGCGGACTTTGCTGCTGCAAATGTATCTACATCTGCCATGACTGGTTTACCTAATTCTTGATGAATCTTGTTAATAATATCAATTAATTTTTCATCACCGGGGCGATTTCTAGTAGTTGCATCTATGGCAATAATATCCGCACCTGCTTCGGCTACAGCTACAGCATGATGAAACTGTGGTGTAATGTAAACATCAGAACCAGTTATTATTTGTTTCCAAAGTCCAATAATTGGTACTTGCACTTTTTCTCTGACAGATTTAATATGATTTGGCGTATCAATTCTCACGCCAATAGCACCATTATTCACTGCGGCTTGTGCCATTGCAGCTATTACATAAGCATCATGTAATGGTGAATTTATAGGTGCTTGACAGGAGACAATTAAACCTTTATTGAGGGTTGTAATTAAATTATTCATTAGTTTTTTGATATCAAGTGCGGATAATTTGTTCAATTACTAATTACCAACCTAAACAGTAGAAGTGTGGACAAGAACCCCACCCCCAACCCCCTCCCCGCAAGCGAGGAGGGGGCTATGATATACGGGAGTAATTATATAGCATTTCCTAGTCTAATGAAGTACAAAATTATCTGCGTACCCTGCGGGAAGCAAGCTATATCTGCGTCCATCTGCGTTTAATTATTACTGCTTGTACCTCACTTGAATGGGAATTGCTGTAAAGTATATGGTATTAATTGGTATTTGCATGATTTGGTATGCAGACAGTGAAAATTGAACCCATACCTACGGTAGATTCTACTTCAATTCGACCACGATGGAGTTCTACAATTTGTTTAGTTAGAGCTAAACCGACTCCTGTACCTGCGTAGCGACGACGATAGGGTGTGTCAAGTTGCTGAAACTTCTCAAATAGTAGTGGTAATTTTTCTTCAGGGATGCCGATACCAGTATCTTCTACTTGAAAGATGGCTGTATTTTCTTCTACCCACAGACGGAGGGTGACGCTACCGCCTTCTGGGGTGAATTTGATGGCATTAGTTAATAGATTCCAGAGAATTTGTTCTATTCTACTAGAATCGGCTGTAAAGCGATCGCGTGCAGGGTTTATTTGCAAGTCTAATTTGAGGGTAATTTTTTCGCTATTTGCCTTTTCCAGTAAGGATTCTATGGTATTTTCCGCTGTCTTCACTAAAGAAAATTCAGCAATATTTAATACCGTTTTACCAGCCTCAATTTGCGATAAATCGAGGATGTCATTAATCATTTCTAATAAATGTTCACCACTATCATGGATAGTTTGTAAATAATTCCGTTGTCGTTGACTCAATTCCCCCAAAGGCCAACGCAACAAAGTAGAAGACATCCCAATCACATAGGTTAACGGTGTAAGTAGCTCATGACTAATTGTCGCCAGAAATTCACTTCGGAGGCGACTTGCAGCTTCAGCGGCTAATAATGCCTCCCGTAGCGCCATTGTGCGTTCAATGACTCGTTGTTCCAAAGTTTGTTTCTCTTTGGTGAGACATCGCATTAACTCTGTTTGATAAATTGCGATCGCTAATTGTTCTGCGATCGATGTTAGCAATTTTTTTTCACTTTGAGTCCATTCATGGGGACTATGACATTGATGAGCAATCAATAGTCCCCAGAGTTTCTCTTCAAACATAATCGGAGCTACAAACTTCGCCCGAATTTGATTCTCTCTAAGAAAATTTAACAAACACTCTTCTAAAACATAGGTTTTTTCCACATTATCTACAGCTAAAGTAAAGCCTTGACGATACTTTTCCCAACATTGAGAAGTGTGGGCAATACAACTTTCTTCTTGATAATTCAATACTGAAGAAATAGTACTTTCTCCCAGGGCTTCATGAACTACAGAACCCTGATAATATTGACCATTTTCTTGTAAAGATTGAGAGCTAAGTGAATCTTGAACATCGAATAATGTTTGTTGATTCTTAACCTTAATAGATTCAAATTTATAAATTACTAATCTATCTAATTCCAAAAATTCACGTACTTGTGTAATTACCGTTGTCATAATTACTTGTAAATCTAGGCTTTTACGAATTTGCGTTGTTACCTGATTTAACAGCCGCTCCTGGGCAATTTGTTTTGTGAGAGCATCTTCCACCGCCTGACAAATATAATGTTGAGTAGCATTTGCTGGTTCTGTTAACTCTACTTTTTGCTGCTCAACAAGATAGTCTAATAACAATAGTGTGAATTTACTTTGAAGCGTAGCATTATTAGGGACAATTATTTGCTGATAACCTTCGAGTTTTTGATATATATAAGAATCAAACTCCAGCAAATTTCTTAATTCCGAGACAAATGAGGCGATTACTTCGGAATTAAATGTCAAACTAGTAGTTAGTGCTGAGTTTTGAGTCCTGAGTTCTGAGTCAATTTTTTGCTCATCTGTTACTTTGCTCTCCTCCATTTTTCCCACCAACAGCGCACTAAATTCCTCAGAAACCAGCAGCGTAAACCGTTGTTCTTGCCATTCCACAGGGATGTGAATTCTTACCAGCACAGCTTCTGTTAGTATCAAAGCAGTACTTTCTACAGATTGAACCATCTGCTGCAATAATTCCCCAAGCCGATTAAATAAACTCAAAGGCAAGGTGCGAGAAAAGCTCAAATCGGGAGAACTAAGCATTTTCAAAAATCTAGTGAGATGGGCTAATGGGTAAAGGTAATTGAAAATCCTGTTCCCTAGTTTTTGTGATTATTTACTAACCAACATTTTAAAGCGGTAAAACAGGATTATGCATCGTATAAGTGCCACATCAGGTGGATGGAATCAGTCAGAAGGTTTAATTTTTCTAGAACAAACTCCGGCTCCTTTAGTGTTGATTACTGCGGCTGATACCGACATTCAAACCTTAGCCGCAGCAGTTCCAAAATTACCTGCACAATTTCCAGCCTTCAGAGTCGCCAGCCTCTTGCAATTACAGCAACAAATAAGTATAGATACTTATGGTGAACAAGTATTAGAACTTGCCCAAGTAATTGTTTTGCGTCTATTAGGAGGGCGTTCCTATTGGTCTTATGGCTTAGAAGTAGTGCAGGAGATTGCACAACGTCAAGGTACAACTTTAATTGTAATGCCGGGAGACGACGCTCTTGATCCCGATTTACTCTCTCACTCTACCGTTTCCTTGGATATTGTTAACCAAATATGGCAGTATTTTAAGGAAGGTGGTGTAGAAAACTTCGTTAATGCCCTCCAATTTATCGCTGATACGTCTCTCTCCACAGCGTTTAATCCCCCACCACCGCAGTCTGTCCCTCGTGTGGGAATTTATGAGGGATTGGGGATTGGGGACTGGGGACTGGGGACTGGGGAAGAGTTTTCCCAATTACCCATTACCAATTACCCATTACCCAAAGTAGGTATTTTGTTTTACCGCGCTCATTATTTGGCAGGAAATACTAAGGTTATTGATGCTTTGTGTGCAGCTTTGATAGAGAAAAATTTACAACCTGTACCAGTTTTTGTTTCTTCTTTACGTGAACCTGGTGTGAGTGAGCAGTTGTATGAGTTTTTGCAACCAAAAGACTCTGAGCATATTGACCTGTTACTGAATACTACTAGTTTTTCTCTAGCGCGATTGGAAACAGAAACACCGCAAATTGAACTTTGGGAAAAATTAGATGTACCCGTTTTGCAGGTAATTCTCTGTGCTAGTTCCGTTGAACAGTGGGAGTCACAGTTACAAGGTTTGACACCCCGTGATATTGCCATGAATGTAGCATTACCAGAGGTGGACGGCAGAATTATTAGTCGGGCTGTGTCTTTTAAAAGTTTGCAAACTCGCAATCATGACTTAGAAACAGATGTGGTAGTTTATGAACCTCAGAGCGATCGCATTGAGTTTGTTGTGCAGCTGGCAGCTAATTGGGTAAGATTACGCCAAAAAACACCTCAAGAACGCCGCATAGCTATGATTTTAGCAAATTACCCCAACACAAACGGCCGCCTTGCTAATGGCGTAGGACTGGACACTCCTGCTAGTTGTGTGGAAATTCTCAAAGCTTTACAGTTGGCTGGGTATGAGGTGGGAAATATCCCTGTTGATGGTGATGAATTAATTCAATTGCTCACATCTGGCGTTACCAATGATCCAGAAGGAAAAGACTGGAAACCAGTACAGCAAAGTCTTGCAGCCGAAGAATATCAAGCGTATTTTGCAACTTTGCCAGAAAATGTACAACAAGAAATGATTGCACGTTGGGGAGAACCAATTTTCGATTCAATCCAAAATTGGGCAATTCCTGGGATTCAATTTGGTAATGTTTTTGTAGGTATTCAGCCTTCAAGGGGTTATGATCTTGACCCTAGTTTGAATTATCATGCGCCGGATTTAGAACCAACTCACGCTTATTTAGCTTTTTATTATTGGGTGCGAGAAAAAAATTCTCGTTGTTTTGGGGCTGATGCGATCGCTCATGTGGGCAAACATGGCAATCTAGAATGGCTACCTGGTAAAAGTGTGGCTTTATCTAATACTTGTTACCCAGAAATTGCTTTTGGGGCAATGCCTCACCTCTACCCCTTTATTGTCAATGATCCTGGTGAAGGTTCCCAAGCTAAACGACGCGCCCAAGCGGTAATTATTGACCATTTGACACCGCCCATGACTCGCGCTGAATTATATGGACCCTTGCAACAGGTAGAAAATTTAATTGATGAATATTACGAAGCCGAAAGTTTAGATCCCTCAAGAATACCTGTAATCCGCGATCGCATTCAAGAACTAGTTATCAAAGAAAATCTCTACAAAGACTTAGGAATTACCGACGAAAAAGATATCGTCAACTTTGAAACCCTAATTTTAAATTCCCTAGATGGCTATTTGTGTGAATTAAAAGAAGCCCAAATCCGCGACGGACTCCATATTTTCGGTCAATGTCCCCAAAATAGACAACTACGAGACTTAATTATAGCGATCGCACGTCTCCCCAACCGCCATTCCATCGGCATCACCCGCGCCATAGCCGAAGAATGGGGCTTAGACATAGATCCCCTCACGGATGACTTCAGCACCCCCTTCATCCCTCCCACAACTCACTTTGCGCCTCTGCGCCTTTGCGTGAGACTTAACTCTTCCCACATCATCGGCGACGTAGTAGAACTCCTAGAAGAAGAAGCCGCCTTTCTAGTAGAACAAATTATAAATCCCCAGTCCCCAGTCCCCCGTCCCCAGTCCCCAGTTCTCGATTGGATACGCCTCAAACTCCTCCCTGCACTCCAAAAAACCACCGAAGAAATCACCAACCTATTGCGCGGATTTGATGGAAAATACATTCCCAGTGCAGCTTCTGGCGCACCCACACGCGGCCGTCCAGAAGTTCTCCCCACAGGTAAAAACTTTTACGCCGTTGATATTCGCGCCATACCCACAGAAACTGCTTGGGATATCGGCAGAAAAGCCGCTGAAACCCTAATTGAAACCTACACTCAAGAACATGGTGAATATCCCAAAACACTTGGTCTATCATTATGGGGAACTGCGACCATGCGGACTGGTGGTGATGATATGGCTGAAGCGTTGGCTTTACTCGGTGTTCAACCTGTTTGGGATGGTGCAGCTAGAAGAGTAGTAGATTTTGAAATCTTGCCTTTATCTATTTTGGGTCGTCCTCGCGTGGATGTCACCTTAAGGATTTCAGGATTTTTCCGGGATGCTTTTCCCAATTTAATAGATTTATTTTCCCAAGCAGTCGCCGCAGTCGCTAGATTAGATGAACCAGCCGCAGAAAACCCCCTAGCCGTTGCAGTTCGTGAAGATACTGACTTATGGACTAGAGAAGGTTTAAGTTTAGAAATAGCACAAGAGCGATCGCTTTATCGTGTTTTCGGTTCTAAACCAGGTGCTTACGGTGCAGGACTTCAAGGCTTAATTGCCTCCCAAAATTGGCAAGATGACAAAGACTTAGCCCGCGCTTACATGAACTGGAGTTCTTACGCTTATGGAGAACAGGGAACAGGAGAGCAAGGGTGCAGGGTGCAGGGAGCAGAGGGAGAAATATCAATTTCCCAATCCCCAATCCCCAATTCCGAAGCATTTGAGCAACGCTTGAAGCAAATGCAAATTGTGCTGCACAATCAAGATAATCGAGAACATGATTTGCTCGATTCCGATGATTATTATCAATTTCAGGGTGGTTTGACAGCTGCGGTGCGTTCTCTTCAGGGTAAAAATCCCGAAACCTATTTTGGTGATAATTCCACTCCTAGTCAGCCAAAAGTCCGCCAACTGAAAACAGAAATTGCACGAGTATATCGTTCTCGTGTAATTAATCCCAAATGGATTGCCGGAGTCATGCGTCACGGTTACAAAGGTGCATTTGAAATGGCCGCGACGGTAGATTTTTTATTCGCCTATGATGCTACAGCCCAATGTGTTGAAGATTATATGTATCAGGGTGTTGCACAGGCATATTTAGAAGATCCAGTTGTCTGTGAATTCATTCAAGACAAGAACCCGTGGGCGTTGCGTGATATTTCAGAACGACTACTAGAAGCCCATCAGCGCGGTTTATGGCAGGATGTGAATATACAGACTTTAGATAATTTACGAAATTTAGTACATCAAGCGGAAGCAGCTATCGAAGAAAAATAACTGGTGTAGGAAACATATATTATGGAAAATCTTGCGTATTTACACTCGGCTTTTGCCTACGAAGATAGCGAATCTAGTCAACTAGTTCCTTTTTTATTCAACAAAACCGCAGCACCAAACTGGAAAAGGCTTTCTGGTCAAGCTTGGAAGTATATGCTTCCTCTCATCTTAATGCTGTCTATTCTCGGTTCTGTCAACAGCGTTTTCGCATTACAAAAAGGTGATCAAGATGCTTCTGCTAACAATCTAAAACAACAGTTGACAACAGCAGATTTTCACCAAA
This sequence comes from Anabaena cylindrica UHCC 0172, assembly GCF_034931625.1. Classification (GTDB taxonomy): domain Bacteria; phylum Cyanobacteriota; class Cyanobacteriia; order Cyanobacteriales; family Nostocaceae; genus Anabaena; species Anabaena cylindrica_A. Next base: position 16,733 of record NZ_JAYGGY010000038.1, read on the forward strand.
CTAAAATCACACAAATATATGCAGTTCCCACAGAAAATACTGACTGGCAGTTTCAACACGCTGCCAATGTCACAGTTAATGACATAATCGAAATTGACACTTCACAAAACCTAGAAACTGGGAGAAAACCACCTGCAAGTAACTCTGTAACTACTGCAACGGCAACAACTACCAAAATCCCTATCATTTATTCGGTAACTCATAAACGCCAAAATCCTCATTTACTTACCAAAGGAGATGAAGGTGAAGATGTCATAATTTTGCAAGAACGCTTGCGAATGGCTGGCTTTTATTATGGGAATGCTACCGGCATATTTGGGCCAATTACCGAAGAAGGTGTAAAAAGATTTCAACAGGCTTATAAATTAAAGGTTGACGGTGTTGTTGGTGCAGCCACATTAGCCAAATTAACACCAATTGATACAGCTAGTGCTGAAGCAACTTCCAAGAAAGCAGTTAATCGGGATCAACTCAGTTTAGGCGATCGCGGTGAAGCTGTCAGAATTCTCCAAGAACATTTAATCAAAGCTGGATATTTACAGGGTCCCCCCAATGGCTACTATGGTTCATATACAGCAGATGCTATCAGTCGCTTTCAAAAAGCTCATCGCCTCGACATGAACAGCATTGCTGACACCACTACCCGAATGAAGTTACATAGCTTGGCCAAAACTTCACCCAAGAGTGATTTTAGTATCTTAGAAATCCAAATGCGACTCCAGGAAAAAGGTTTCTATAAAGGTCAACTCAACGGCATGATGGCAGATGACACCAAAAAAGCAATCAAGCGAGCGCAAGAATTTTATGGTATCAGTTTTCGGGATATCAAAAGCGGAGGCTTTTAAACCATCCGCTCAGATTTTGCAGCCAGATTCCCTCACCAATTGATACCATTCGCTCACAGTAAATTATTGTAGGGTGAATTTGAGTTTCTTGCCTTGTATCCTACCCAGGTGTTAAAGCGGCATTAGCGCCCTTTGGCACTTGGGACAGACAGCATGAATTGTCAGTTGACAGTCAAGGAGGTGAAAACCTTCTTTTTGGGCTGTTTTAGCGCCAATTTTCAAAATTGATTCGTTCTTGAATTCAATCGTAGTGTTGCACTTCACACAAATTAGGTGATGGTGATGATGGGGATAAGGTTGGTTAAGTTCATAATGTTTATGTCCTTCACCCAATTCTAGTTCCCGCAAAATGCCCATTCTCGCCATCAACTTCAAAGTTCGATAGATAGTTGATAGACTGATGCCTTCACCGTCAGTTTCTAACCGATGATAAAGATCCTCAGCGCTTAAATGTTCACCTTGCGGAAGTTCTTGAAAAATGTGTAAAATTATCTCGCGTTGCGGAGTTAAACGCCAGCCTCGGTCGTTTAGTTCTGCCTTGAGTGAACCAGTTGTGTAGACAGTCATACTAAATTTTCTCAACAAAGCCCGTTAATTGAGAATATAGCAAATTTTTACCCCGATTTGCAACAACCATATCTTATTGAGAATAATTGGTGATTGGTAATTGGTAATTGGTAATTGGTAAAAATCATCTTCCCCTGCTCCCTGCTCCCTATTCCCTTTACTAAGTTAAAGATTCCAAATAGTCTCGGATCAGATTACGGCGCTTGGGTTGACGGAGCTTTTGCAAAGCCTTGGATTCGATTTGTCGTACTCGTTCCCGCGATAAGTCAAGAGCGCGGCCAATTTCGGCTAATGAGTAAGCATGACCATCAGATAAACCAAACCGCATCAGAATGACATCACGCTCGCGGCTAGTTAAATCATCAAGAAGGTTATGCAAATCTTTTTGTAAAGATTCCCGCATTAACATTTCTTCTGGGGTGACGCTATCAGTTTCTAGCAATTCCCCTAATTCTGTATCTTTATCTTTGCCGACTTTGGTTTCTAAAGAAACAGAACGAGGTACTCGTAATAACACTTCCCGGACTTGGGTAGGTGTCATATCTAATTCGGTTGCTAGGTCTTCTAGGGTAGGAGTGCGACCTTTTTCTTGAGCAATTTTACGTTGCGCCTTTTTAATTTTATTGAGTTTTTCTGTAATATGTACAGGGAGGCGAATTGTGCGACTAGAAGTTGCGATCGCTCTGGTAATTCCCTGACGAATCCACCAATACGCATAAGTACTAAAGCGATAACCCTTTGTGGGGTCAAATTTCTCCACGGCTCGCTCTAAGCCAAGAGTCCCTTCTTGGACTAAATCTAACAATTCCAAACCACGATTTTGATATTTTTTAGCCACAGAAACCACTAAGCGAAGATTCGCTTTAATCATGTGTTCTTTAGCTTGTAGTCCTTGTGACTGAATTTTCTCTAGTTCTATCACTGTCAATTCGGCAATTTCCGCCCAGCGACGTTTACCTTCTGACAAAGTAGGCTTGAGATTCGATAATTCAATACCCGCAGTAGTAGCCCATCTTTCCAACGATGGACGATGTCCTAATTCAGAGGATAAACGCTCTTGAACTTCAATTAATCGTTGATAGGGTACAATCACCTCGTCACCTTGCTTGGCGGCGTTAGCTAGTACTATCCGCAACCGCAAATATCGCTGTACTTTTTGAGCTTCAGAAACTTCTTCATCTCTTCCTAACAACCGCACCCGACCAATTTCTTGCAGGTATAGACGTACTAAATCTGTACTGCGTCGGTTGTTATTAGCAGCTAAATTATGAGGATCAACAGCAGCTATTTCCAAATCTGGCAAATCGTCTAGGGATAAATCGCTGTCATTAACGTTTAAATCAGAGTCTAATGTCGGGCTAGATTTTTGGGAATCGTAGGCTGCATCTGTATAAAAAGATGTTGCTGGCATAAAGTCTTAATTACTCCAGGTAAAAATAAATTACGGTCAGCTAAAATTACGGTCAGCTAATCAACTGTTGCTATTGTTCCCGTAATTCACGATGAACTAACAAAATTGAGATTTATAGTACAATTCTTTGCAAAAGGTTGTACTAGTGCAAAAAAGTAGAAGGCGGAAGGCAGAAGTGAATAAAGCGAGTTGTATCAGCTTTTTGACTTTTTTTAACTGGATAGTTATTTTCGCCATGCCGCACTAGTTAATATGGCATTTTTTAGGAACATTAACCGTTATTTTTATAACAGGGTATAAAGATATTCCTAGTAATTTTGCTGTTTATAAACTACATAGTTATATTTACATGACTATGGTGGTAATTTCCTGACGATTTAATTATTTTTTTAGTGATTTTTTGGTAATTGGTTGCTGTAAATTACGAAATAATGCTGATAGCACCATGTGGCATCAGTCATAACTTATTGGTTATACTCTGGCTTGATGTCCCTTAACATTAGTTCATCTAGGGCTTGTTCAGGTGTAACCTCAGTCTCCAGTAACCGATAAACTTGCTCAGTAATAGGGATAGTAATATGTTGTTGCTGGGATATTTGCATCAAAACTCGACAAGTGTTCACTCCTTCAGCCGTTCCTGGTAAATTAGTAAGAATTTCTGTCAGCGTTTTACCACTAGCCAACTGATAACCCACTTGGTAATTGCGACTTAAGGGACTGTTGCAGGTTGCTAACAAATCCCCTAGACCTGCTAAACCGTAAAATGTTTCCGTCTTTGCACCCAAAACTTTACCAATGCGAACCATTTCTGTCAAGCCGCGAGTGACTAAAGCAGCTTTGGCATTAGTTCCTAGATGTAAACCATCACAGACCCCGGCTGCGATCGCTATTACGTTTTTGAGTGTACCACCCAATTCAACACCCACCGGGTCAGGATTGGTATAAACACGAAAACGACTAGAAGAAAATACCAACTGCACCTTCTGGGCAGCAGCAGTATTCTTGCTGGCTACTACCGTTGCAGCTGGTAATTCCTGTTCAATTTCTTTTGATAAATTAGGCCCAGATAAAACTACTACTGCATGATCAGGAAATTCTGCTTGCCAAATTTGCGACGGTGTGAAGGTAGTTTGCGGGTCTAAACCTTTTGTCGCTGTGACAAAAATTGTCTGGGGAGATAAAAGGGAAGATTTGACTAAGGAAGCTACATCTGTCACCCCCTTCATAGAAATGGCAGACAGTACTATTTCCGCATCTTCTAAAACTGCTGCCAAAGTTTGCGAACCCTGACGTGACCACAAACGCACATAATGACCGTTTACCCGCGCCAAATTTGCCAGGGCTGTTCCCCAAGCACCACCACCTAAAATAACAACAGATTTGGTCATTGGTCATTCATTGGTCATTGGTCATTGGGCATTGGGCATTGGGCATTGGGCATTGGGCATTGGTCAGGAGAAAGATATACTAAAAACGGGTGGCAACTTTACTTTTAAAATCACTAAGAGTATTGATATACAAGGATTTTTGCCCAGGCAAAAGTCTAGTAATTATCCGTTTTGAGTATATCCATATCCTCAGTCATCCTCCCCATCTCCCCCTGCCCCCTGCACCCTGCTCCTCTGCCTCTTCATCGCGGATAGAGTTTCATTAATTCCCTAACTTGTTCTGCATGATATGAGCTTCTTGTCAATGGTGAAGAAACAATTTGAAGAAAACCTAGTTCTTCTCCATAAGCTTTCCACGCTGCAAATTGTTCTGGAGGGATAAAATCAGCTACTTGCAAATGTTTTTGACTGGGTTGGAGGTATTGCCCAATTGTCAAAATATCACAATCTACTGCTCGTAAATCTTGCATAACTTGGCGAACTTCAGCATCAGTTTCACTTAAGCCCACCATAATGCCGGATTTGGTGTATGTGCTGGGAGAAATTTGGCGAGAGCGTTGTAATAATTCCATCGTCCGCTCATAATTACCTTGAGGACGTACTCGACGATACAAGCGTGATATCGTTTCTGTATTATGGTTTAGAACCTCTGGTGCAGCTTGAAGAATGATTTCCAGCGCATTCCAATTACCACATAAATCAGGAATCAGTACTTCAATTGTAGTGTTAGGTGATACGGCACGAACGGCGTTAATACACTGAATAAACTGAGATGCACCACCATCTAGCAAATCATCTCGATTCACAGAAGTGATCACAACATGATTGAGTTGCATTCGTCGCACAGCTTCCGCTAGTCGCGTGGGTTCGGTCGGATCTAGGAGTTGAGGTTTTTTCTCAAAATCAATATCACAATAAGGACAAGCCCTGGTACAAGCTGGCCCCATAATCAAAAATGTGGCAGTACCAGCATTGAAACACTCACCAATATTGGGACAGGACGCTTCTTCACAAACCGTATTGAGCGATAAATCCCGCAAAATTTCTTTAACGTTACCGACGCGCTCCCACTGAGGCGCTTTGACCCGCAACCAGTCTGGTTTTACAGTCACAATCCACTTTTACCACTGAAGTTATACAAATATAATGGTAGCAAGCAAAGACCAGGGTTTGAAAGGAACTGAGGATAAGGGATTGGGAACGGGGTAATTAGCGGAAAATTCGGGAATTTGCTCTGAACCCTCCTGCTATGTCTAAATTGTTATAAGTTAATTTATATTTAAAGTCTAAAAATAATGTTAAAGTTCAGCATATTTGCTTTGGAAAGATGAATTATCTCTCTGTCAACTGGATTGTCAAGAGATTCGGCAAGGTACCGCTACAAACCTTGTTGATAGTGCCATTTGTATTGCAAATCGTGGGAGTTGTTGCACTAGTAGGTTATTTGTCCTACCGCAGCGGAAAAGTGGCAGTAGAAAACTTGGCAGATAAGTTGATGGATCAAACAGCGCAACGGATTAGCGATCGCCTCGATACCTCCCTGCACTCTCAACAACAAGCACTGGCAGTCAATCGCCTCGATACCCAGCTTTTTGCCTCTGCTACTACGTTGTCAGATATCAGTACGTTTTTGAGTCAGTTGAAATTTTCGCCTTCCGGACAAACGTTTATCCTAGAGCATTCTGGCGATTTAGTTGCCACATCCACCTTAGAAATCCCCTTGATCAAGCACGACAAAAAACCACCAATGCCGTTGTCTGCTACCCAGAGTCAGGATGCCAGGACAAAGGCAGTTGCGGTACAACTACAGCAGCAATATGGTGATCTAAAGCAAATTCGAGCTAGTCAACATCTTAAAGTAGCTTTTCAAGGAGAGACGCTGTTTGCTCATATTGATCCTTACGGAGATGAATACAGTCTCGATTGGTTGTTGGTGACAGTCATTCCTGCGTCTGACTTTATGGGAGAAATTCAGGCAAATACCAAGTCCACGATTCTGTTATGTGGGTTGACATTAGTTGCCGTCACTGGCATGGGAATACTTACAGCAGGTTGGATTACTCGACCAATTATTCAGATCAGTCGAGCTAGTCAGGCTTTAGCAGACGGAAAATGGCAGGAACCTTTACCAGACAATGAAGTAATAGCAGAGTTGCAGATTTTGGCAATATCCTTTAATCGGATGGGTGAGCAACTCCAAAAAGCTATTCAAAAATCAGAAGAAAAATTTGCAAAAGTACTTTGTGCTAGCCCCGATCCCATTACTATTATCAATCTTACAGATGGAAGTTATCTGGCTGTAAATGACCAGTTTCTCACCCTCACAGGCTATACCAATGAGGAAGTAATCGGTCATACAATAGATGAACTAAATTTGATAGTTAATTCCCAACAGGCACAAGAAATTTACCATCACTTGCAAACTCAGCAGACAATTCACAATTATGAAATGGAGTGGCGAAGCAAATCAGGAGAAATCAAAACTGGATTGTTATCTTCAGAGTTGATTGAGCTAGAGGATGAGATATTAATGCTTTCAGTTTTCAAAGACATTAGCAATGTCTACAATGAGCTGCGTTTACGCCAAAAAGCTGAAGCAGATTTACGCGAAAGTAATCACTTTATCCAACAAGTTACGGATTATTCCCCACAAATTCTATATATTTTGAACCCAATAACTTGGACTAATTTATATGTCAATCGCCAGTCCATAGAGATTTTAGGCTACACACCTGAAGAGTTTTTGCTAGGGGGTTCTCAGTTTTTATTAGATATTGTGCATCCTGAAGATTTTCCTTTGCTGTCTCGAAATATGGCTCAGTGGCAAATTGCCCACGATGGGGAAATTTTAACTACTGAATATCGGATGCGGCATAAAAATGGTTCTTGGTGTTGGTTGCGATCGCGCGATGTAGTCTTTGCTAGAGATGAAAACAATCAAGTGATCAAAATCTTGGGTACAGCCCAGGATATCAGCGAAAGCAAACAAGTCGAAGCTGCCCTGAAACAAGCCCACAATCAGATTACCTTTCATATTGAAAATACTCCATTAGCAACTATTATCTGGAATAATCAATTTCAAGTTCAAGAGTGGTCAAAACAAGCTGAAAAAATATTTGGTTGGAGCGCAGCAGAAGTATTGAATAAAACTATGCTCGATTGGCAGTTTATTTTTGAGGAAGATTTAGATCAAGTAAAATTTGAAACCGAAAGATTAATAAGTAAAGAAAGTAGTAGTATTTGTAATAATCGCAATTATCGAAAAGACGGTTCTGTAATTCACTGTCAGTGGTTTAACTCAAATCTTTTTGACGAATCTGGTAATCTGGTTTCTATTCTATCTTTTGCCCAAGATGTGAGCGATCGCGTTCAAGCTGAATTAGAACTCCAACAAGCAAAAGAGGCCGCAGAAGCTGCAAACCACGCTAAAAGCGCTTTTTTGGCAAATATGAGCCACGAACTGCGGACTCCTCTCAACGCTATTCTAGGCTTCGCTCAACTCATAAATTGGGACTCTACCCTACTCCCAGAACATCAAGAACAGGTAAAACTCATTTATAACAGTGGAGAGCATTTACTCAAGCTCATTAATGAAGTGCTTGAATTATCCAAAATTGAAGCTGGAATAATGACTTTGGATAAAAAAGAGATTGATTTATTAGAATTGCTTGACTCATTAAACAGTATGTTTAATCAGCAAGTAAGAAATAAAAAATTGCAGTTACACCAAGAAATTTTACCAGGAGTTCCTCAATACATTATTGTTGATGCTCAAAAGTTGCAACAAATATTGATTAATTTGATTGGTAACGCCATTAAGTTTACTCAAAAAGGAAACATTTATCTATCTGTTTCCTTAGCCAATCAACCCACAAAATCCAATCATGAATTGAATAATCTCTCCTACATACAATTCAAGGTTATTGATACCGGAGTCGGCATCGCTCCCCAATATTTAGATATAATTTTTGATGCCTTTACCCAAGCACCAGCCGGTCAGCAGTGTCTCCAGGAAGGAACCGGACTTGGACTCACTATTAGTCGTCGATTAGTGCAATTGATGGGTGGAGAAATTATGCTCAACAGTACGTTAGGACAGGGCAGTACATTTCAGTTCTCGATTCCAGTTCTGGTGGTTACGGGAAGCCATATACAACCTAGAAAACCGACTCAAAGAGTTACAGGACTAGCACCCAACCAACCTAATTATCGAATTTTAGTGGTGGATGACCAGATTTTAAATCGGCTATTTCTGGTAAAACTGCTCGGTAAACTGAAATTGGAGGTGCAAGAAGCGGTAAATGGAGAAGAAGCTATTTCCCTATGGGAACAATGGCAACCCCACCTGATCTTTATGGATATTCGGATGCCGGGATGGGATGGGTATGAAGTGACAAAACAAATTCGAGCTATTGAGCAACCAGATCACTCTACTATCATTATTGCCCTTACGGCTCAAGCTTCTAACGATGATAGCAAGGAGCAAAACCATCACCATCTTGCCCTGGAAGCAGGCTGTAATGACTATATAAGTAAACCCTTTCGAGCCGAAACCCTGTTCAGCAAAATGGCTGAACATTTGGATATATGCTACACCTACGACAATCCAGCATCGCCCCCATTAGTCTTTAAGCAAGCATTAACGGCTGAAGATTTGGCGGTCATGCCTCAAGCTTGGGTAGTCGAACTCCGTCAAGCTTCAGTCTCTTGTGAACAAACAACGGTCGAGCAGTTAATTAAGCAAATTCCCCCTCAACATTCATCTCTGGCTCTCAGTTTAGACCAACTCACCCAAAACTTTGCCTTTGAACAGATTATAAAACTGGCACAAACCTATCTTTGTGGACAGAACCTCTGAGCAGAGATAAGTTTTGTATTGTAGGGAGCAAGATATTTTTATTATTTAGTGATTTCTGTGATATTATGGCTTAATAATTGGAATTTTTATGCCGGGATGTGGCGCAGCTTGGTAGCGCACTTCGTTCGGGACGAAGGGGCCGCTGGTTCGAATCCAGTCATCCCGATTTTTGTCACTTGCCAAATTATTTGACCGCGTTGACAAATTACCTAGTCATCAAGGTGTATTGGCATTGAAAGCTATTACAATGATAGCTTTTTTATTCCTATTGTTTTAAGTCAGGGAAAATCCCGAACGAAGTGCGCCTTTCAATCCACCTAAATGTTTTTTGTATTTTTGCACCAACGCATTTCAACCCGCCCCACTCCGGGAGGGGTGTTGAAACATGTTTCTCGTAAATCACTGACAGGGCAATTTTTCATTTCAACCCGCCCCACTCCGGCTATCCATTACCCACATCTTTCTTAACATAAGGTTTGACAAAAGTCAGGAATCGTGTATTCTCTATGCCAATAACCAGAGTCAAACCAAGGTCAGTCAATGGAAGAGTGGATCACAGCAGAACTAGAAAGAACCGAATTAGGGGACACTAGAAGAACAAAAAGGTTGATGAAAATAGTCTCAAACTTAAGTGCAAAACCAGAAGCCAGTGTACCTCAAGCTAGTGAAACATGGTCAGAAACCAAAGCCACTTACGACTTCTGGGATTCACCCTACATCAAACCATCCATGATTAGACAAGGACATCGAGATGCGACAGTAGAGCGAATTGCCCAGCATGAAGTAGTATTGGCAATACAAGATACAACAGAACTAAACTACACTAGTCATAAAGCCCTATCAGGAACAGGATATCTAGACAACAAATATGTCCAAGGATTAAAAGTCCACTCGGTGTTAACAGTCAGCACACAGGGAATACCATTAGGCATCATTGAGCAACAAGTGTGGTCAAGGAAAGAAGAAGAACTGGGAAAGGCAGAACAAAGAAAACAAAAACCAACCGCCCAAAAAGAAAGTCAAAGATGGCTTGATGCCTTAATCACAACCGAGTCAATCATTCCTTCTTCAGTACAAGTAGTGACAATTGCCGACAGAGAAGCCGATTTTTATGACTTATTTGCTTGTCCTTGTCGTCAAGGCTCAGATTTTTTGATTCGCGCCACTCAAAATCGCTGTTTGGTTGATTGTGAGCAGCGTTTATGGGAAACCTTAGAGTCTGTTGAATCTCAAGGAACAATGACAGTGGAGGTAAAACGCAATCCCACTCGACCTTCGAGAATAGCTACACTCACAATTCGTTATGCCACGATTACCATCGAACCACCGCAAAATCGAGCCAAAAAAGAACAATTAACGCCAATTACATTACAGGCAATTTTAGTCAACGAAGAAGATATAAAACCTGGTTTTGAGCCAATTAGTTGGTTACTTCTGACCACATTAGACATCTCCAATATTGAAGATGCCAAGAAGTATGTGCAATGGTATTGTTATCGCTGGTTAATTGAACGTTATCATTATGTCTTAAAAAGTGGTTGTGGTATCTAGAAATTACAACTAGAAACGGCACAAAGATTAGAGATGGCTTTGGCTACTTACAGTATCGTTGCTTGGCGTTTGTTGTGGCTAACTTATTTCGCTCGTTGTTCACCAGATGCCAGTTGTGAAGAAGTTTTAGAAACTCATGAGTGGCAAATTCTTTATGCCACCATACATCACCAACTTTATCCTCATGCAGCACCACCGACCCTGGCTGAAGTTGTCGATTGGATTGCTAGATTAGGTGGGTTTTTGGGTCGAAAAGGTGATGGTTCTCCTGGGGTGAAAGTTCTCTGGCGTGGATTGAACCGATTGCACGATCTTGTTCAAGGTTGGCTTGTTTGTCAGTCTCTTGTTATTAATTAATAATCCCATTATCCTCCTCATTTATTTCGATTTTTATCAAACATTAATTCTAGGAAATAAGGCTTTTTGAAGCTCTATTTGTTCTCTTGCTCCTCCATTAGAGTCATACAGTTTCACTAAAATATTGATACAAATATGTGCTATCCAGTAGAGGTAAAGCGCAAACCTCTTGTATCGTGATGGAGAGAAAGGAGTAAAATCTACGAACAATTTATGTATCAATGTTTTAGTAAATTGGTATCACTGCTGATTTGTTTGTCTCCATACTCCATTACACAATTCCTGGCTTTTGTCAAACCTTATGTTAAGAAAGATGTGGGTAATGGATAGGGAGATCGCAATAATTTCTTTTGCTAGTAATCTATCTATATACTCTCCCAACTCTGAATCGCCAAATTGATTTGGTGCTGACATCCTTTGAGCGATATGGCGTTGGTGGGATAATAGGTGTTTTTGTTGTCGCTGTCTGTTGAGTAGTTTGTAATTTTCACCAAGTAGTTGTTTGATGTTGCGATATGTCAAAACTTTTCCCGTTGTACCATCTACAACTGCAATTGTGGCAGGGTCTTCTAAACCCAAACTTACACCAACTAGAATATGAGATTGTCCTTTATATAAAGGCTGAGTTGGACGAGGGAAGGGGTTATTAATTCTGGCTAGAGAGGAATTTTTACGTTTGAGATGCGCCTGTTGTTTATCATTTAGATCCCCTTTAGCTTTTGTCTGGGTGATGGTTTTGGCAATTTCTTCGGCTTTTTCTTCTTTGACTAAATTTGTTCCTTCTTCTGTCCATAGACGAGTATCGACACAACAATAAAGGGTTAAATGGTGAATATTCCAGGGTTCTCCTTTTCCTTCTTCTTCCTGCCAAGAGATATGACCACTACGCAGGGTAAACAAAGCACTAGAATGTTGATTTTTACTATTTTTTTTAATTTGTTGATCTTCTAGGAAACGTTGAAACCAGTGAAGTTGGCGAGAATCACAATAAATTTGAAAAGTATGCTCACTTAAACCACTGAATTTCACACAGATGCGCCCAAATTGATTTTTAAACCAAACTAAATCTTCGTTGGTTTCGTAAGCGACTGGAAACGGCACTTGACTGGATTTTCTTAACAGAATGTTTTGCCAGAATTTCGCCTCTGTTTCATTTTCAGGAACGGTCTGAGTGGCATTAAAAAGAGTTTCTAATCTTATGGTGTCGGTTAAATCTCGTCCTTTGGGAATTCGAGCGGCTAATTTTTCTGTGAGACGTTGAATTTGGATTTCTATTTTGCGGCGACGTTGAGCGAATTTATCGGTGTTTTCTGCTTTATTGCTAATTTTACAGCCATTTTTGAGTAAATAACTAATGGCACAACGAGTTAAATTATCTTCTGTATTACTGTAAGTGTCGAATAAGTTTTTTGATAAATTGCGTTCGCGTAGCGTGCGCTCCGCGCAATCGCTATCTGAAGTTGGAGATTTTTTCCCTTTTTTAGTCTTTTTACCTTTAGTTGGTTGAGTTTCAGCAGGATTTTGGGGAGCAAATTGAGCCAAGATTTCGGCAGATTTAGTCTGAAGTATATCCAAGGAGACTCCACTGGCTGCTACTAATTCAGTATCACTATTGAGCATTTCTAACCAGCGCAGTTTGCCGTCTAGTTGGGACTGAAACCGCTTCATTAAGGCAAACCAGGATTTATAAATATAGTTTACTGATGCTGTAGCACTGGTGTAAAACCGTGCAGGTTGCCCCATGAAGCGCGGATCACTTTTCAAAGGTTCGCACAGTTCTTTAACAATACCTGTGGGATGTTTACCTTTTTGTCGCCATGTCTCAAATTCTGAATGTTGAGCAACCTGTATCAATAGTTCGTTAATCAGTGGCGTGTTTTTCTCTGCCATCAGTTGCCATAGCTGCTGACGGGTAGTTTCACTGGCTACTAAACGACACTGAATGGTAATTTGGCTCATACCTTATAACATAATTGTTTGATACTAACATATATGTATTATAGCTGCTTTCTGTAAAATGTTTTTATGCAAGAAACATTTTTCACAACTAAGGAAGCGGCTCAAATTACAGGTTGTACTCTCCGCCAGATCCAGTATTGGCGAGAGAAGGGAATTGTTGTACCTGTCATTAGTGATACGGGAACGGGACGCAGTATTTATTACTCCAGGTCTAATTTGGTGGAGTTGGCAGCTTTGGTATATTGGCTGTCTACGGGGATAAGTTTTGATATTGCCTGTGAAACGCTGAAACAACTGAAGGAACAAGAACCGGAGTTGTTTATTTCTGGTCAGGGGAGGCGGTTTATGTTGTTGTTATCACAGGATGATTCACTTTCTTTGGTAGAGTTTGACAGGAAAAGAGCGATCGCATTTTTGGATGAAGGTAAAGCTGTGATTCCGGTGTGGTTAGATGTTATTTATCAAGAGTTAGCAAGTAAGTTACCAAGATAGCGATCGCATCACTAGATGAAGGTAAATCTGTGATTCCGGTGTGGTTAGATGTTATTTATCAGAAGTTGCGCCAGAAACTGAGAAGAAGTTAACTCTTGGATACTGAATGAAATTTTCTGCCAAGCTTTACTAGATTGGCTATGGTCAGGCAAGTTAACAGATTATGAAGGGCAGGGTAGTCGCAGAACTAAAAAGAATAAGATATTATTAGATTAGGCTGAAAATTACAGTAAGCTACTGCAAAATTTATGATTCTTCATGTTGATTATGTAGTTTACTAAAAGTGTGAGGTTATGCAGCAAAAACGTTAAATGATATTAAATAAAATATGATACGCTATCAATACCGTAACCCACCTATAGAAGAAGCAGTCTGTGAGTTTCGCTTTGCCCCTGGTCTGGCGTGGAATCTTACAGTACCTAGTTTATTTTATGAAAAAATTAGAGATGCTTACCCAGGTGAACCTCAACAGCAGAATTTAATACAGGCTGAATTCCAGATTGGACAAATGCCTGCAAATCCTGAATTTGCATTTAGACAGAATATGTCTAAGCTCTTGTTTCAGTCTGCTGATACTAAAAAACTAGTTGGGGTAGGACCTGATACACTCAGTATCCATAGCCTTCGCCCTTATGAGGGATGGGAACATTTTAAGCAGAGAATTGATAACGCATTTCATAACTATTTAGACGTTGCTAAACCTATTGGAGTGACGCGGATTGCGCTTCGCTACATAAATAAAATAGCTGTAGTCAAGCATGAGATTGAGCTTAGTGAATACTTCACTGTATATCCTCAGTTACCAGATGGTGTGCCAACCATAATCTCAGGCTTTTTAACTCGAACTGAGTCAATAGACATCTCCGAAAACTGTCAAACTCCTACTATGAATACTTTTTGGAAAGCG
>NZ_JAYGGY010000039.1:0-30164 GCF_034931625.1 Anabaena cylindrica UHCC 0172
ATCGGTACAATCTGCATCTGATAAGCTTTTTAGACTATTTCGTCATCCCGTCAGCAATTTTACATACTCAATCTCTGCTAGTTATTCATTATTGCCAGATACAGCAAATAATTAGCGAAAAGTTTTACACTCAGGTCTTTACTTCAATTTATATCAGTGAGTTGTTCTCTAAGTGAAGGCGTTAAAATCATAATTCCTCTCACAATTTCTTCAGGGGTTGCTGTGCCATTGATGACACGAGGTGTAATTTTCATTACCTCCAACGCTAAACTTTCGGGTATTCCTGATATTTTCAGCCTCTTTAATTCTAAAACATCTATACCTGCTGCCATTCCTTCTAAATATTCCTCTACAGTAACTTCTAAGTTCTCTATTTCTGGTTCTGGCATTTGTTTAATTTCCATCGTAATTTCACCTATTTTGTAATACTAGACTATATGAAACAAAAAAAGCCCGCCGACGCGGACTTCATTTTTTTTAATAATCTACAGATTACTTCACATTCTGACTCTTAGAAGTGTAATAAACCTTATTTCCCGTATCTGGAACAAAATGACAACTGATAGCAGAACGCCATAAAGACTTCCAAACTGGCTCTTTAGACTCGAAAAAGTACTCACCCATAATCGGTTTAATCGCCTTAGTTGCCTTCAACAAATTGTAATGAGGCATATTCAAGAAAATGTGGTGAGCTACATGAGTACCGATATCGTGATGGATATGATTAACAAAACCGTAATCTCTATCAATACTAGAAATCGCACCTTTCAAGAAAGTCCATTCTTCCCCACGATACCAGGGAATTCCTGGCTCAGTATGATGTAAAAATGTCACCAAATCCAGCCAAATGATAAACACAATATATGGAGCAGCGTAGTATTTTAATAACCACATCCAACCCCATTGGTAGGTGAGGAAACCTAACAAAGCGACAAAGCCAATCCAGAGAGTTGTGCTAGTGATAATATCCCATTTTTCCGAAGGCTTGAAAAGCGGGCTACTAGGTGAAAAGTGAGAGCCTTCCTTACCTGGAGAACGCTTAAACAAATACACTGGATAAGCTAATAAGAACACATAAAAACGCCCTATTCTTTGTAATAAAGGCATCTCGTCGTATTCTGATTCAGATACAGGATACCAGCTTTCATCATTCTCCAAGCTGCCCGTATTTTTGTGGTGAGTTCTGTGACTAATCCGCCAGCCGTGATAAGGAACTAGAATGGGAGTGTGGGAGAGATGACCAACCAAATCATTTAGCCATTTATGCTTAGAAAAAGATTGGTGTCCACAGTCATGACCGACTACAAATAAAGCCCAAAACATTGTTCCTTGCATGACCCAGAAAATTGGCCAAAAATACCAAGAATCCAGATAATTAGCAACTGCATAAAGCAGACCGATAATTAAGATGTCACGGAAAAAATAATAAAGTGATTTGATCACACTAGGCTGAAAACATTCAGCAGGAATAGCAGCTTTTAAGTCCTGAAGGGTAAACGGTAACTTAGTTGTTTCTTCAGATGATTCAGAGCTAATTGACTGTTGTAAATTGATTGTATCTAGTTGCACTGGATTTGGTGATTTTATGTAAAGCTGAATTTGTTTTGATGGTAATTAATATTACCTTAATTTATGCAAAATTGGGGAAAATTTTCAGAATTCACCAACTTAACAGCAGATATACTCAACACGGCTTAATTATTTGATTCTATAGGTAGGGGTTTAGCACTGATAAAACCTTACACATCTGGATTTTTCGTGATCTTGCAAAAGTCCATTTTTAAACCGTGTTTAGTATAGAAGCTGGCAATTTCCTTCAGAATATTTCTGCGTGGAAAATTGCCATAAATAAATTCAAGAGGATAAAAGTTAAATTCTTAACAATCATCCTGAATTATTAATTTATTGCCCTGCGTAATGTTCTGAGAAAGTCTTATAGCCCACATCAGTTGTGTAGAGTTGACATTCGTCTGTAATTTGTTTCATTAAAGACCAAGAAAACTTACACTCATCATGTAGATAACTGCTCCAATTTTCTTTAATGCTGCTGTAAGCTAACCGCAAATTATAAGAAGGAATGGCAGTAGAAATATGATGAGGAACATGAACGTTGATATCGTGGCAAAGAATTTCTACCCAACGAGGATAATCGCAGTGAATTGTCCCAAATAGTTGTGCTAAAGCTTCATTCCACTTATCTGCCGTTTCAAAAGGTACATCTGCGGTTGTATGGTGAACAATTGTGAAGGTACTCATCCAGAAATGGTAAACAATCCAGGGTATAAACCAGAATTTGATAAATCCCCAAATACCAGTTGTAGCAATGAGTGTGGGGAAAACGATAGCTGCAAATATGACAACAACAGCTACAGAAAGCTTGACGCTAGATTGTTCTTTTGGTTGGAATTTTCTTGCGTCAAAATGCACAACAGCCCAATGTCCAATAGAACCTACCCACCACAGGCGTTTCTGCATGAACAATACAAAAGCTGACTGTCTGGTTTTATCCCAACTTTCAAAAACTTCTGGTCTAATGGGATGCCAAGCGTTATCTTCATCTAGCTTGTTTGTATGTTTATGGTGATAATTATGTTTAATACGCCAACTATGGAATGGGTAAATTAAGAACATCATGAAGAAATGCCCGACTAAATCATTTACCCAACGACGGTTGGAAAAAGAACGATGACCACAGTCATGTCCGATGACAAAAAAACCTGTTAAAGCAGTTCCTGTAAAAATCCAAGCTAAAGGCAACAGAAACCAAGGAGAAATCGCCAGGAAGAAGTAGCCTAAGCCAGCCATCAAGAGACTAAGTACTACTTGTGTCCAAGCCTTGCGACTATTTTTCTGAAAACATTCTTTTGGCAGACTTTTGATAATATCTTTAAGCTTCAGGTCGGAATTACCAAGGTCTGTAGAAACCTTATTTATCTGGCTGTTAATTGTTGTAGTCATGAATACCTGAAAAAGAACAAAAATTCCCTACAAAGCCACTAAAAAGTAACTAGTCGCAAAGTTTTGTAACATTAATTCTTCGGATTATAGCAAGCTAAGTTACACTAACGCACTTGTAAAAAAAATTTGCTAAATTTTCCGAATTTGCAAAAAAAGTTTTGGTGGAAAATATCAATACTCACAATTCAAAAGCCAATAATCGCAAGTCAACAAATAATTGACTATATGACTATTGACTATGTGAATATTACCTATGATTTACTGCTTGCGATCAGCCAGCTTCACATTTGTAGCTAGGCCAAATAATTGCAGTAATTGAATTGTCATCCAAGTCATATCAATTTCCCACCATTCTAAGCCATGACGGGCTGAGTATTGAAAGGCGTGGTGGTTATTGTGCCAGCCTTCCCCAAATACTAGTAGGGCTACCCACCAGCAGTTAGTGGATCTATCACCAGATTCATGACTGCGATAGCCAAATTGATGGGTAGCACTGTTAACCAACCAGGTACAGTGATAAACCCAAACAATACGAAAGAAAATGCCCCAAACAACAAAAGACCAACCACCTAAGAAAAATAATGCTAAACCCAAAGCAATTTGTAAGAAAATGAAATTTTTCTGTAAAAACTGATAGACTGGGTCATCGATGATGTCTTTAGTGAAACGGGGAACTTCATCGTGAGCCGGAGCGAAATGAATCATCCAGCCCATGTGGCTCCACCAGAAACCTTTATTTGAATCATGGGGATCTTTTTCTGTATCCGAGTGCAAGTGATGGATACGGTGTGTACCTACCCACTCAATCGGTCCGCCCTCACAGGAAAGTGTCCCAAAAATAACTAGGACATATTCTAACCATTTGGGTGTTTGAAAACTACGGTGGGTAACAAGACGGTGATATCCGAGGGTAATGCCTAAACCACCAGTCACCCAGTAGAGAAATAATGCAACACCAACGGCGTTCCAGCTAAAGTTACTAGGAACCAAAGCGAACAGAGCGCCGACGTGGAGTCCAACGAAAAATAGGGTGTTAACCCAGTTAATTTGAGGTTTAGAAGTAGCAATTGTCATGCAATATCCTGAATAGAAAATTGTTTAGCCCCGTCTGCACGATCCGTTCGAGTAGCTAGGCGCTACGCGCCATAAATCCGCATATCTATATTTTTTTGAATGAGGAAACAATGAACAGCTTAGAAAAGCTGCGGCAAGCAGAACAGGCACTATTAGAGATTTTTTCTGGTATTGACGCTCAGGTCAAGCATAATCTTAAACGAGTACTAGATAGTTTTCGTAATCACCGTGTAGGCGCACACCATTTTGCAGGTGTAAGTGGTTATGGACACGATGATTTGGGGCGAGAAACTTTAGATAAAGTATTTGCCGAGGTGATGGGTGCCGAAGCTGCGGTGGTGCGAGTGCAGTTTGTTTCGGGAACTCATGCGATCGCCTGTGCGCTGTTTGGTGTACTCCGTCCTGGAGATGAAATGTTAGCAGTTGTTGGTTCTCCCTACGATACGCTTGAAGAAGTGATTGGGCTGCGAGGACAAGGCCAAGGTTCCCTAATTGATTTTGGCATAAATTATCGACAATTGGAGCTAAATTCTCAAGGAACAATAGATTGGCAGACCTTAGGCACTAGCATCACTGATCAGACTAAGTTGGTTTTAATCCAGCGATCGTGCGGTTATTCTTGGCGGCCTAGTTTGTCAATTGCGGATATTGCCAAAATCGTCCACATAGTCAAACAGCAAAATCCTCACACCATTTGTTTTGTAGACAACTGTTACGGCGAATTTATTGAAAATCAAGAACCGACAGCCGTAGGTGCTGACTTAATGGCAGGATCATTAATTAAAAATCCTGGTGGAACCATCGTTAGTGCTGGTGGGTATATAGCAGGTAAAGCTGACTTAGTAGAAGCTGCGGCTTGCCGCTTAACTGCTCCTGGTATTGGTAGTGCAGGGGGTGCTACCTTTGACCAAAATCGCCTCTTATTCCAAGGATTATTTTTAGCGCCGCAGATGGTAGGGGAAGCCATGAAAGGAACTTACCTGACTGGGTACGTATTTGACAAACTTGGTTATCCCGTTAACCCCGCACCCCTAGCACCACGAGGAGATGTGATTCAAGCAATTAAACTTGGTTCTGCCAAAAAGCTGATTGCCTTCTGTAAAGCCATCCAACAGTCTTCACCCATAGGTTCCTACTTAGACCCTGTTCCTGATGATATGCCGGGGTATGAGAGCCAGGTAGTTATGGCTGGGGGAACATTTATTGAGGGGAGTACGTTGGAGTTATCGGCGGATGGTCCTTTGCGTGAGCCTTATATTGTGTATTGCCAGGGGGGGACTCATTGGACTCATGTTGCGATCGCACTTCAAGCTGCTATTGAGGCGGTGGGGGAAGGTTTCGCGCAAAGTCGCTAAGGAGCAAAGGCGCTAAGAAGGAGTTTAAAGTTTGTTGGCTATCCTTGTGATACCGTTTTTAATGAGGACTTCACCAAAGTTGATGAGTAAACCAAGGCGTTTATTGGCAAGAGTCAGATAGGTAATTAATTGTTTTTTGTGTACAGGGTGGAGGGATTCTAAGGATTTGAGTTCAATAATGACCTTATTCTCAACTATCATATCTGCCCGAAACCCTTCCTCTAAATGAACACCCTCATAAACTACAGGTATTGGTTGTTGTCTTACTACCTGTAAACCTCTACTCTCCAACTCATAAGCCAAAATAGTCTCATAAACAGATTCAAACAACCCATGTCCCAACCTAGTGTGAATCTTGTAAGCAGCATCAACAATCTGGGTCGCAATTTCATTCTCAGTCATAATAAACCTCCTTCTTACCTTTGCGTCTTAGCTCCTTTGCGCCTTTGCGCGAAATCTTACTCCGGTAACTTATACTGCCCCACAATCCGCTTTGCAAACTCCGGTACATGATCTTCTAACTTCTTCCCATGATTCCGCTTCACATATAAATAATTTCTCGCAAAGTGGGAATCTATAGAAAATCTCGCGTATTCCAATCCTTTGGGGCCAATTTTATCAATCACGACTCCCATTAATTTCGCCGCCCACATGGGTAAGGTAACAGCTTGGTCGTAAGCTGGTATACTTTGCTGCACGGCGGGTTTTCTATCTCCCTTAGACATAACTGGCTGGGTATCAATTTGGTCTTTCACCAATTCCAACATTTCTTTCCCAGTATCATTTCTGACTACTATCCATTGCCATTTGTAGGGTGCGCCCATATATCCGACGACGATATCAGCGAGGGAGTTGACGTAATCGAAGCAACTCATACAGGAAGGGGCAAATATATCTTTGAGGACGTTGGTTTTTAAGCCGAAGAAAGGGACTGTTTCTTCTGAACCATCTTCGTGTTTGAAGTGGACTCGGAAGTCTTGCATGAATTCGTAACTAACTACTGTTTCCGGCGAACGGCTGGTGGTTTCTAGAAATTTTTGCAGTCCAGCGCGGGTAACGTTATCTACGCATGGTGTACCGAGTACATAGAGTTTTTCTAGTCCGAGTTTTTTCTCTACAGCACGTAATGCTTGGATTTGACAACCTACACCGATGACTAATAACCGTTTCATTCCTGATTGTTCTATTTGTTCTAATACGGATAGGTTAGGTGATAGGGTTGGTTTATTTACTTTTGCTGCCAGTATTTCTTCGGGTGTGCGGGCGATGATAGGCATGGGTTGAAAGCGGTCTTCTTTGGTGTTCTGCACACAGACTACGCCTTCTACTAAGCCACGATTCAGCATTTCTATGGCGATACTGCTAACTATTCCTGTCCATTGTGCGCCTTCTATGGGTTCTTGTTTCCTGGCGGACATCATTTCTTGATGAACTCCAAAATATAGTTCGTTTTCGTCTTCTAGGTTGCGGGGGCGGTTATGGGTAGTGGTTTCTAGTTCGTCTATTCTTTGGGTAATGAAGGCGCAAGCTTCTTTGACGTAGTGGATATAGTAGGTGTCGCATAGTCCGCATTCGCTACAGAGTTCTTTGGCGGGGCGCACGCTTCCGGGTTTGAGGGCTTTGGCTTTTTTGTGGGATTCTAGGGATGTCATACTTTTTTATTATTTTTACTAAAATATGGCTTTTATTACCTTACCGTTAGGGGTTGTGAAATTGGATAAGAGTTTTGTTTCGCGCAGAGACGCAAAGGCGCAGAGAAGAGCGCGGAGTAAGGTAATTTAGTTAATATTTTGACTGTTAACTGCTTTTTTTGCGTAATTTATATATTTCTGATAATCCGCTATTTTGTATTGTGCTGCTTCATAATTAGGGTCAGTATTGGTTACTGTTTTCAACATTTCTATGGTTTTTTCCCACTCTATACCAACTTGATACCACTCTGCTTTAGTTTTTGCTGCTCTAGTTAGTTGTGCTGCATTTTTGGCTGTATTCATGGCTTGTTGAAAATTATTTTTTGGTTCTGAAATTATAGAATCTGGAAAATTTGTAGGCGATTTTTTTGTGCTTTTTATGTGAGTTAAACCGACATTTCCTCGTAGTCTATTCATCTCCAAATCCATATCATTAACCTGAGAATTTTTATTGTCAATAATATTTTGTGATTGCAATGTATGTGATTGCAATGTATTTGTTTGGGCAGAATCTCTGAGTGAAATTGACAACAAATATCTCTTAAACAAAAAATCAATTTGGTAAATTACTGCTCCAGTTGTTGTCCAAATAAATCCGAATATACTCAGGATAATTTCTTCATAATCACTATTAAATCTAGTGGTTTCATAAAAACTTATATTGAATATAGGAAGAATTATCAATATTGTAATTAAAAATGCTATTGATGACGACAAGCAAATAACTAGCCAACCATATAAACCTTCCCAAATACTAACTATTCCTGGCGTAAATCCTTGCACATTTTGCATTTCTGGAGATTGGATTTTAGGAAAGAATTTTTTGATATATATATGCAATATATGGTGAGCAAAAGTAATTATAAAAATTGGCAAAATAATTACCAATATTGTAACTATCATAAATAATTCTGGGCTATTGGCAAAATAAGCTAGTTTATAGCCTATATTTCCACTAAATGAAATTATTCTGATAATAATCCTTAAAAAGAAGGCGATAATAAAGGATTTTAACCAAGAACTAGGGTATGGAAACCATACTGGCCAAGTAAGTTTGTTCGCTTTTGGCTTGGTCATGACTTCTAAAGATTAAATTATACATATAGTATCACTTTAAACTTGATATTTATACCACATTCTTGATTTCTCTCTGTGACTCTGCGTGAGACAAAAAAAGCGAAGCCAGCTTAGAATACTCTAAAATAAAATATATCAACATAATTCCCATATCTAAATATATTAAAATAACAGAAACAAAATGGAATAGCCGAAGCATTTTCCTGAAAATTGCCACCCTGAAACTGCTCAACCAATTTCAGAAAATATTTACCGTCTGGTAGAGCAAAACCCTCCTACATCTGATGATTCTAGATCATGGCGTGAACAAAATATGGATCAACCTTGATATACTATATTTGTATAATCTAACTTACTAGTCAAAACTAGGATTCCTATATGATGATCAAGAAAATCTTATTGATATCTATATTATTTTTAAGTGTTAACATTAACATAATTATTCATAAAGCTGAAGCCTTTACGCCACCGAATACATATCATCCCCTTGACGTTATTGAAGGAGCAGGATTATACAAAACTTCCCTGTCTAATGGCAATCAAGCCTATCTCCAAATAATAGATTTGCGAAAAATCCAGATAGATCAAATTATCGGTGAAATAGATGATATGGGAATTCAACAAGGTAAGTATTATCAAAATAATGCTGATAACTACAGTCCTTATTTCCAAAATAAACTATTTTCAAATGTATGGCAGGAATATAATTTACTGCATGGTGAACAAGTATTTTCTTTAATCAATTGTGCTTTCTTTGAAGAATATAAATCAAGTACACAACTAGCGTTTCCAGTTAAGCTGAATGGTCAAGTGATTACAGCAGGAAGTAGCCCATATGGGCCTTTCATGAAAGCAGCAAATGATTACTACAAAAATATAAAACTGAAAGCATTGGTTTGGAATAACAAAAATGCTTACATTACCGACTATGAGCCAAAATCAGGGTATCCCCTGAATCAACAAAACGTCAAAAATGCGATTGTAACTTATAAATACAATGACCATCCTGCTAAAGTTTTAGGTAAAAATCCAGCAAATAAATATCATGTTATTGGTACTTTAAACAACGATGGTGTTCCTGGAAATGAATTAATTTTAATATTAACTGTCAATCAAGCTACCTTAGATGAAGCAGCAGAATTACTCCGCAGTTTAGGGATAAAAGGCGATATTATTACGATTGATGGCGGTAGTTCTACATTAATTATTAATCCTCGTACTGAGGCATTGATTATACCACAACCTGTCAATATGAAAGATAATCCTTTTGTTAGAAATTTACCGCATTATCTAGGATTTCGTAAAAAAGGTAAATCAAAATAACAGGCAAAATTTTCATCGGCCAATCTGTAAATAATATCCCAATTAGACGAAATATTCCTGATCTTATTTTGTAAAGAGATAATTTAGTTGGAAATGTAAAAATGTGAAAGAAATTAATAATAAACTCAAATGAATCAAAGGACTTGGATATGGATTTCGTAACTTTAGAAAGTTTAGATTACGTAGTTTATTAAACTGGCACTTTAGTATTAATTTTTCATAAAAGAGACGCAAGAGCCTTGATTTATTGATTACTTACATACTAAAGCTTTTTGTTTTTGGCATTTTGGCAGATTTTCTATTTGTTGTATTGTTATCCTAGATTCGCGAATGTCTTTGTGCGATAATTCCGACTTGCAGAATCCCTCGGTCTATAACCGGGGGTCTTTTTTTACGACTAAAGCTGCGACGGTCTACTACTTCTTTTAATATACAAGGGTGCGTCAGATGCCGAAAATCTGCCAATTTTTACCGAATTTTGGAGTCTGACGCACCTGACTAAATATTTGCCTAAAAAGTATCAAGACTTGGCGATTTTGAATTATTGGCTACAATCAACAAGCCAAAAGACTTGCTAGAAAACCGCTTGAGGTATTTCCCCAAGCGGCTTTGCCAGTGCATCTATATTGATGCTCTATTTTTGGTATAGAGGGTTCGGTATAAAGTCCTAATTCCTTAATTCAAAAGAATTTTGAGCTACCAGGAAAAATTACAAAAATCCATCATTTGATGTATTGAAGATAACTAACAAACCTTGCCTTCCGATAGAATGATTTTTGTTGAGTACGGCAGCCTAAAATAGCAAAATAACATTTATGGCTGGGAATAATCGGCAATTAAACTCCATAATATACACAGTAGGTATTGCGTCCTTGGGCTTTTGCCCTGTAAAGTGCTTGGTCAGCTGCGGCAATCATATCTTCTTGTGCAGTCTCATCTGTAGGAATTATACTGACAATACCGATACTCAAAGTTACTAGCTCACTTGCTAAAGAACATTGGTGAGGGATGCCTATATTCGCTATTTCTTGTTGAATTTTTTTAGTGATATAAATTGCTCCTTCTAAATCAGTATTAGGTAGTAAGATCACAAACTCTTCTCCACCATAGCGAGCGACTAAATCAGCAGGACGCTTGCAGCTTCGTACCATTGCCTGTGCTACTTGCCGTAAACATTCATCACCTGCCTGGTGGCCATAGTAATCGTTATAATACTTAAAATAATCTATATCACTCAGCAGTAGTGCCAAGGGTAATTTTTCCCTTTTTAGTCGTAGCCACTCATGACTGAGTGAGTCATCAAAACATCTGCGATTGGCAATCTGTGTTAATCCATCTAAATTTGCCAACCGGAGTAATTCTTTATTTGCCTGTTTAAGAGCTTCCTCAGTCTTTTTGCGGGCAATAAATCCACTCAATTCTAGAGCAACGGCATTTACCAACTCTACAAGTTCTGAATTATAGTCTAAGCGCGATCGCTTGAAAAAGCACATCACCACCAGCACCTCTCCCTTTATAGTAATGGGTAAAGCAAATGCAGTTTTCAATCCTGCGTCCTTTAGCAGTTCAAGCCTTAAAAATACATCTTCCCCCACTTGTAAAACATCTTCAATCCATTCCAGTTGCTGTGTTGCCCAAACTCTGCCTATAAGTTTTACTCCATAGGTAAAAGTGTAATTTGAACTGGCTTGATGAAACTGTCTTAAAGCTTGTTCAGAACACTTGTAGTGAGCTTGACTTAGTTGCAATGATGTACCATCTAAGTCTGTAATCCAAGCCTCACCATAGTCCCAATCAATCATTCGACAAACTTCACGCAAAACATCCTCTAGAGCATGATGTAAATCGGGGGCTTGACTGACTAAATTAATTGTTGTTAGTAATAATTTAAGTTTGGTTTCAATTCGCTTGCGCTCCTGAATTTCCTTGATTAAAACCTGATTATGTTGATAAAGTTCTTGTCCTTGTCTAACAATAGTGAGTTGATGATGAACTCTAATTAATACTTCTTCTGCTTGAAAAGGTTTGGTAATATAGTCAACACCTCCCATTTCAAAGCCTTTTACTTTATCAGCAGCAGTATTCAGAGCGCTTAAAAAGATAATGGGAATATGACGAGTTTCATGATTTGTTTTCAGCATTGAGCAAACTGTATAGCCATCAAGATTTGGCATCTTGATATCCAACAGAATGAGATCTGGTGCGTCAACTTTAACTGTATCTAAGGCAACTTCTCCACTGATTGCTTTTCTAACTTTGTACCCCTCCTTGCTAAGGATTACAGATAATGTACGCAAGTTGTCTGGATGATCATCAACTACCAGTAAATTAGCTCTGTACTCTAATGCTGCTGTTTTCACTAACAAAATTGAGGTTGAATTTTTGAGACTGTAACCGAATTCACCTTGAATCTGGTAAGACATTTATTCACAAAGCTTGGCATTTTCAAGAAAAAGTTTTCCTTAGATTACTCTAAATATTCCTTTATAAATGGCGAAAAACTTGATATCAAGTTGCTAATAAGATCATTGCTCACTAGTAATGCTTCATTATGCACGTTACATTAGAAATAGCTCATAATACAATCTCAACTTTATCTAAACTTTGCACTGACTTTTATTTTTATAATAATTAATGCATTGGCAGCTATTCATAACAATGTCAAAATTGTTTTTAATGCTAGGGGTTTTGTCTAGGCAATAAGGCAAAAGAAAGCGTAATAAGAAAATTACCATGCTTTCTTGAGAAAGACATGGTAACATTTAATAACTTATTGGATAAGGTATATGCTAGAGTTAGCCTATTTGAGAGCAACCCTTAGTTCTCTCAGTACCCTACCAGCTTCTTGAAAATTTTCATCTTGCGAAAGCTTCTTGAGAGTCTCAACATTACTTTCA
The DNA here is from genome assembly GCF_034931625.1 of Anabaena cylindrica UHCC 0172. Taxonomy (GTDB): domain Bacteria; phylum Cyanobacteriota; class Cyanobacteriia; order Cyanobacteriales; family Nostocaceae; genus Anabaena; species Anabaena cylindrica_A. The sequence goes on from NZ_JAYGGY010000039.1 coordinate 12,376, forward strand.
CGAACAATCTGGTTGTAGGCACTAATAGCAGCATTCAACTGGTTGATATCTACATTTGCTGTATTAATATCTACATTACTTGTTGGATCTGCCTGGGCAATTACAGAAACGGTCTTTAAAGATTTAGTACTTGCTACTGACTTTCCTGGAGTTAATTTCCCCACAGGAAGCCCGGGAACAGAGGCTATGCGAGAGAAGCAGAGACGAAATAGATTTTTTACTAATTCTTGCACTGTCGCTGATGAAGCACCTAAATTGACAAATTGGGTGTTCACTTTCGTAGACGCATCTTCAGCACCTTCTCCGCCTATGATGAGAATGATAATGAGGTTATTTTTGTTAAAACTGTTAATGATATTAACAGCGGTTAAATTTAATTTATCTTGAATTCTTGGTGAGGGATTAATTATCCCATCATTACCAACAGACACACCATCACCGGATTGTGTTCCTTCATTACCAGGTGTTCCTTGATTACCAAAACCGAAACTATCACCAGTCACACCTGATGAATCTGGACTGGTTCCTGGTACAACAAATTGACCAGCATTGGTTCTGAGAGGGGAAACCACCAGAGAACTCAATAATATCAATACTAGTCCAACTTTGAGGGTCAATTTTTGGTTACTCATGCTTTTACCTTAAATTTCAGCCGTGAAAAATTTAGATGATTAAAACTGGAAAATATACCCTGCACTCAAACTAAAGCCAACACCATTGTTCAAATTATCAGTTACGTCGGTGAAAATGGTGTTAACAACTATGGGAGTATTCTTCAAAGGAACAAAAGAAGCTCCCAAATTGAGACTACTTCCAGTCCAACTGCTAACTAGAGATGCTGTTGGTGCGAGTCTTAAACCTACGCTACCAAAAACATTCACAGCATTTTCATTAGCTTGACGCGCACCTTTAGAAGCAAAGCTACCAGAACCAAGACCAACAGAAACAGTTACTAGATTAAATGATTTGGTAACTACTCCATAGATGGTTTCTTTTGCTTGGTTTGCTTCTCCCCATTTAGCTGGGTTTGACCAACCAACTGCTACTGCTGTGCCATCTGGTAAATATTTATGTAGTTTAAAACCAACAGTTCCACTATCACCAAAGTCACCAAAATTCTGTTTTTGACCACCCACACTAATAATGTTAGCGTCAATTTCTAAACCCACAGATTTGACTGCGTCTCCTAAACCGAAACCAAGAGACAGAGAACCGTCAACATTGCCGTCTTCTAGAGGGAAGAATGCTCCACCGCCAATGAATGCTTGACCAAAACTTGCACCATAAGCGGTAGGTGTACCAGCACTTGATGAAGGTGCTGCGGTTAATCGACGTTTGCCTGTTGATCCAACAATAGGTTCGATTAACAACTTTTGGCGCAATTCATTGCTTTCAGCAAAGGTATCACCGACACTTCCAGAAGAATCTGTTTGAGCAATGAGTTTCGGTTGCTGCTTAATAACAATAGGTTTAACTTGTGGAGAATCTACTAGCTTTTGTTCCAGTGCGATTTCTTGGGCTGTCACCTTTGGTTTATGAGGTAAAGAAGATAGTTGGGAAGTTTGATTAGAAATTACTTCACTGCTTTGATTGTCAACAAGTAAGTTCTCAGCAGCAGATGAGGGCTTGTAGGAAATAGCTGTAGCGACAAAAAGGCAACTTAGGATGGCTGCTTCTATAAACCGCACCCAATTGAGGGCTATCATAGTCGAAAATTTTGCGTTCGTCAAAGTTTTGCTCCTCACAGTGTTATTATGTACTGATAAAATTATACCAGGCTTGTTACCTTGAAAATTTAAGTCTTAAAAGTAACATTTTATAAAATCAATATAACCTTAAAGATACAAAAAACTAGATATCGCGCTAATTAATTTATTTGCTGTCTGGTTGCATGGTATGAGCGAATTATATTTCGCCATGAAAACCCATATAAGTCTTATCTAGACTAGACTTTAACAAAAAAAACTCCAGAGAAAATTGCCAACAAGCAGCATTTTCCGAGTGGAGGGGAACAAAAAATTGACCATTCAAGTCCTTACTTTAATGTCTAAAGATTATATATTATTAATACAACTTGGATGACTAAGTATTAGTTATAATTATTGATGGTAAATGTAATCTTTCTGCCTGACATAATTCAGTAATTGTGGAAATTGCGGACGAAGTCAAAAAGTTTAGATTTTAAAGTTGGTAAAGTTTAATGTTGACCTTACGTATTAATACTTAATACTTTTTAAACCCATAAGAGAACGGAGCGGTTTATGACTTACAGCACGCTGTATTATTCAGATGTTTGCAAAGATATATAAATTAATTATTAGGATTATTAGGACTATTCGGACTAACACAAAAAACTCTCGTTCCTCTGTGTATTCTGTGTTAGTTGTGAGTAAATCTTGGTGATAACTAAATTAACCGCAATTAAGGTAATATATATTTTTATATAATGTAGAGCCTACATTGCTGAAGGATTAAACATAAGCATGATTAATCAATTCATAACCAAAAATTGGATTTTTATTCAACAAAAATTAACGCCTTATTTATTTTTACTGCCAGCTTTAATCATCTTAGGGTTAACTGTTTTTTGGCCAGCCATGCAGGCCTTTTACCTCAGCTTTACCAATTATCAGGATATTGGGGAAGCGCCTAAATTAGTAGGTTTTGACAACTTTCTCCGTTTATGGAAAGATGTTGTTTTTTGGAAAACTTTAGAAAACACCTTTCTTTATCTTGTTGGTGTTGTGCCAATTTTGGTAATTGCTCCCTTAATTTTGGCAATTTTGGTAAATCAAAAATTGCGGGGAATGAATTGGTTCAGAACTGCATATTACACTCCTGTGGTAATTTCAATGGTAGTTGCGGGGATAGCTTGGAAATGGTTATATGCTGAAAACGGTTTACTCAATCAATTTATCAAAACTTTTGGTATATTTCCTGAAGGAATTCCTTGGCTAACTAGCCCAGTTAAAATATTAGGGATTGTACCAATTTCTCTTGCCAGTGTTATGGCTGTGACTATATGGAAGGGTTTAGGTTACTATATGGTAATTTATTTAGCGGGACTGCAATCTATTCCTGTTGATATCTATGAAGCAGCAGCAATTGATGGTTCAGATAGTATTCGTAAACATTGGGATATCACTATTCCTTTAATGCAGCCTTATTTAGCTTTAGTAGGGGTAATCTCGGCTATTTCAGCTACTAAAGTATTTGAAGAAGTTTACATAATGACTGGAGGTGGTCCTCTCAATAGCTCCAAAACCATTGTTTACTATTTGTATGAGCAAGCATTTAGTAATTTAGAAATTAGCTATGCTTGTACAATTGGTTTGGTATTATTTTTAATAATTTTGGGTTTATCAGTTTTGCGTTTGGTTGTGAATCAGGAAGATAGTAATAATTTAGGTATGTAATCTGAGATAATATAGCGGAATTCAGAAGTCAGGCGACGCTACGCTATCGGTTGAGGAGTGAGGTGTAAAAGTCTTTTTCTGTATGGCTATGCCACGCAAGCTATGACAACAATATTGGAAAAAACAAAGAAAAAATTATGACTAAACCGATGATTCTGACAGTGGATGATGACCCACAGGTGTTACAGGCGATCGCTCGTGATCTACGACGAGAATATGGCGATCGCTTCCGCATCTTGCGTGCAGACTCAGGCGCACAGGCACTAGAAGCCATCAAAGAATTAAAATTACGCAATGAAACAGTAGCTTTATTCCTGGCAGATCAGCGAATGCCACAAATGACCGGGATAGAATTTCTCCAAGAAGCAATCACCATCTTTCCCGAAGCCAAAAGAGCATTACTTACAGCCTATGCTGATACCGATGCTGCGATCGCAGCCATCAATAAAACCAATATCAACTACTACCTCACCAAACCTTGGGACCCACCAGAAGAACGTTTATATCCCATACTCAACGACTTACTCGATGACTGGTTAGCCTCCTACCATCCACCCTTTGAAGGCATTCGCGTTGTTGGTAATCGTTGGTCTCCTGACTCCCATAACATCAAAGATTTCCTCGCCCGCAATCAAGTTCCCTATCAATGGTTAGACATTGAACGCGACCAAGAGGCGCAAGAACTACTCAACTACAGTGGTGAAAACAAACTCAGCCTCCCCCTCGTCATCCTCGGAAACGGAGAACGTTTAATCAAACCTAGTAATATTCAAATCGCCGAAAAAGTAGGACTGCAAACCCAAGCCAAACAACCTTTTTATGACCTAGCCATTGTTGGTGGTGGCCCTGCCGGTTTAGCCGCCGCAGTCTATGGCGCATCAGAAGGGCTAAGAACGGTGATGATCGAACGAGAAGCCCCCGGAGGACAAGCCGGCACAAGTTCTAGAATTGAAAACTATCTTGGCTTTCCTGTCGGTCTTAGCGGTGCAGATTTAGCCAGAAGAGGAGTTACCCAAGCCAAACGCTTTGGTGTAGAAATTCTCACACCCCAAGAAGTCATCGGTATTCGCATCAACGACTCCTATCGTTACGCCATCCTGAAAGACGGTTCAGAAATTGCTTGTCATGCCTTAATGCTGGCAATGGGAGTATCTTGGCGACGTTTAAACGTACCTGGAATTGAAAAACTTACAGGTCGCGGTGTCTACTACGGCGCAGCTATGACTGAAGCAATGGAATGTAGTAACGAACAAGTCTACATTATTGGGGGAGCCAACTCCGCCGGACAAGCAGCCATGCACTTTAGTAAATTTGCCAAACAAGTGCATATGTTAGTCCGCGCGGACAATCTCGGTAAGGGAATGTCACAGTATCTCGTTGACCAAATTGGCGCTACAGAAAACATCATTGTTCAACTTAATTCCAGTGTCATTGAAGCTAAAGGAGAAGAGAGTTTAGAAGCTTTGACTATCCTCAACAATGTCACCAATGAACAGGAAACAGTCTCGGCTAACTCCCTATTTATCTTTATCGGTGCAGTCCCTCATACCAACTGGTTAGAAGGAATTGTGGAGCGAGATGAGCGTGGTTTTATCCTCACTGGCCCAGATTTATTTAAAGATGGGAAACGTCCAAAGGGATGGTACGCAGACAGAGATCCTTATCTCCTAGAAACCAACATACCCGGTATTTTTGCTGTCGGTGATGTTCATCATGGTTCTGTGAAACGAGTTGCTTCAGGAGTCGGGGAAGGTTCTATTTGTGTGAGTTTTGTCCATCAGTATCTTGCTAAGGTTTTGTAAGGAAACAGGAAACAGGAGTCAGGAGTCAGGAGTTAGGAGTTAGGAGTCAGGAGTTAGGAGTTAGGAGTCAGGAGTCAGGAGTCAGGAGTCAGGAGTCAGGAGTTAGGAGTCAGGAGTTAGGAGTCAGGAGTTAGGAGTCAGGAGTTAGGAGTCAGAAGTTAGGAGTCAGAAGTTAGGAGTCAGAAGTTAGGAGGAAGATACATCTTGATCAATGACCAATAACCAATAACAAATGACCAATGACCAATAACCAATAACCAATGACCAATAACCAATAACCAATGACCAATGACCAATAACCAATTACCTTATTCGGATGTCTAATTACAATGCTGGAAATAGAAACTTTACGCGAAGTGAAACTGTTTGCAGACTTAACGGATGAGCAGTTGCGGTGGTTGTGCGAACAAGGAAAAGAAGTTTGGCTTGAACCTGGTGATATCCATCGTGCTGCGGGAGATCCTGCGGATCAAATCTTTATCTTGATTGACGGTGAGGTGCAAATTACTCAACAAGTAGGTAATCAAAAGATTATTTTGGTTAACTATGGCTCAAAAACCTTGTTTGGTGAGTTGCTAATGTTAACTGGAGAAACCCGATTACCCGGTACTGGTAAAGCTGTGCAGTCTTGCCATATTCTGGAATTAGACAAAGATACATTTTGGCAAATGCTGGCCACAATGCCTGCTGTGACTACTTCTATATTGCAAACAACAGCACAGCGGTTACAGGAATTACAATCCATGTCCCAGCAGCGGGAAAAATTAGCTGCTTTAGGAACTATGGCCGCTGGACTTTCTCATGAGATGAATAATCCCATGGCTGCGGTCAGACGTGGTATTGGGGAACTGCAACAGCTATTTCAAGATTTACCATCTCTGGTTTTGCAACTGAGTCAGCAGCAACTGAATCAGGAACAAGTCAAATATTTGGCTGTTTTGCAAAAAGATGTAATTGAGCGACAGCAAGAGTTTTCTGCACTCTCTCCCTTGTCTCAATGCGATCGCGAAGATGAACTAATCGACTGGCTAGAAAATCATGGAGTTAAGGATGGCTGGAAATTAGCTCCTACCTTGGTTGCGATCGGACTAAATTGTGAAGATATCGACAAAATTATCCAGCAAGTATCGGCTGAGTCTTTAGGAGCAATCTTAGCTTGGCTAGAAGCTACATTAACAGGATTAGGACTGCTTTCCGAACTAAAAACAGGTTCAGCCCGTGTATCGGAGCTTGTGAAGGCACTTCAGGATTATTCCTACATGGATCGCGCCCTTCTGCAAGAAGTCAATATCCATGAAGGCATAGAAAGTACCCTGAAAATGATGCACCACAAATTCAAAGATGGCGTAGTCATAACTAGAGAATACGGTAATTTACCCAGAATTAGCGCCTATGCTAGTGAGTTAAATCAAGTATGGACACATCTGATTGATAATGCCTTGGATGCCATTGGTTGTGAAGGTCAAATTTACATCCGGACTAAGTGCGAAAATGAACAAATTTTAATAGAAATTGTTGATAATGGACACGGTATATCACCAGAAATTCAATCCCGCATTTTTGAACCATTTTTCACTACCAAGAGTGTTGGACAAGGCAAAGGATTAGGTTTGGATATCGTTTACCGGACTGTGGTTGGTAAACATCAAGGTGATATCAAATTTACTTCCTCTGCCGGTAATACCTGTTTTCAAATTCGTCTACCTGTTGAAATTAAATCATGTGATGGGTGAGATAACAGAGATGACAGAGATAAGGAGGTAATATTTATCTTGCTTCTGCCTTCTACTTCTTGTCGCCTAATTTCTAACTTGCAACTGACACATTAAAATAGTTACAAAATTCACTGGATCTTTATTCGTGAATCGAATAACCTAGACTGTCAGCTATCTTCTTTTAGGAAATTTATGAACAAAAAGCTTATACTTAATTTGCTTGCTAGTTCCTCAATTTTTACATCCTTAATGTCTACACTGGGGATAATCAATCCTGCCCATGCTGGTGTTAATCTTAACCAGCAATTAATGCACACAAATGATGGTCGTACCTGTATCACTAATCCCCACGGAATGAAAAATTTTGTGTGTATCCGAGATGCTGAGAGAGATCCAAAGGCTGCTCCTGCTCCTAAATTAATGGTACTCTCGATGCAGCCATCTGATCGCAACATTGCAGAACTGGATTTTACGGAGGAGGAAAGTGATGCGGCAATTAGGATCTTTACGTGCGACTGTCCTTTCTGTATCAATTCTTTACGACAATTACGTGGTAGTGGCAACCTAGTTTACTAAGTTTTATAAGCATCAGTGATGCAGTGAAAACCTGTAGAGACTTTATTTACAACGTCTCTACAGAAAGCTTGAGAAAATTATCATCACGACGTAGAAACGTTCCGTTTTCTTTAATGAGGAGCTTTTATGCTGCAAGAATCCCATAATTCTGCTACTCTTTTCCCTCGGTTGTCAGATGAAGTTTTACAGCATCTGAAGGAATATGGAACTGAGATAGATTTGAATAGAGGTGAGTATTTATTTAAAGAAGGCGATTGCAGTTATGACTTTCACGTTGTTTTAGAGGGAGAAATCCAAGTAACAAAGCAATTAGGGGGTCAAGAAAAGATACTCGCTAAACATCAACGGGGTGAGTTTATTGGTGAGATTTCTATTCTCACAGCAGCTGATTCTATTGTTAGTGGATATGCAACTGTAGCTAGTCGGATACTCAAGCTAGAACTCAAAACTTTTAAACAAATTATTGCTACTTTTCCACCTTTAGCTGATATTGTCATCTCAACTTTAGCCGCAAGAACAAAAACAGTTGAAAAACAACTACAACAGCATGAAAAATTGGCATCTCTGGGTAAATTATCAGCAGGAATTGCTCATGAATTGAAAAATCCAGCCGCAGCAGGAGCCAGAGTAGCAGAAGAATTACAAACTCGGTTTCAAGAATCACAAACTCTAGCTTTACGACTGAATCAATATTCATTTACTAAAGCACAATTAGATTTTTTAGCAGACTTTCAATATCAAGCTCAATCTGGTATGGTTTCAACTAAACTTGATTTGCTCATGCAGAGCGATATTGAAGATGAAATTACCGACTGGTTAGAAGAACATAAAGTAAGTAAAAGTTGGGAAATTACTGCAATTTTAGTAGATGCTGGTTTAGATAGCCAAAAACTAGAAATTATTACCCTGAAAATACCTGAAAATGCTATTACTGATGTCATTCATTGGTTGGCGGCTAATTTAACAACTGCAACACTAATTAAAGAAATTGAACAAAGTAGCACTCGTATTTCTGAATTAGTGAAATCGGTTAAATCCTATGCTCACATCAATCAAATTCAAGTTGATATTCAGCAAGTTGATGTTCATGAAGGAATTGAAAATACTCTTACCATGCTCCGTCATAAATTAAAAGGTGGTATTGATATAAAACGGGAATATGGACAGAATTTGCCATTGATTAGCACCTATGGTAGTGAACTTAATCAAGTTTGGACAAATTTAATTGATAATGCTATTGATGCTCTCAAGGGAAAAGGTAAAATTTGCATACGTACTTTCCAAAATGATGACTATTTAATAGTAGAAATTGCTGATAATGGATCTGGTATTCCTCCAGAAATTCAAGCCCGCATTTTTGAGCCATTTTTTACTACAAAAGGAGTTGGTCAAGGTAGTGGTTTAGGTTTGGATATTGTTCATAATCTGATCGTTGATAGACATCATGGAAAAATCCAACTTCACTCCCAACCAGGGGAGACACGCTTTCAAATATTTCTTCCTATCGGGGTTGTACTAAATTAAATATAAGCATGAAATCAATGTCTTTGATTTTTGTAGCTATAATATAGAAATACTATTTGATTGTTGAATAAATTCTATTTGTAGGATGTAAATTACTAATCATGAAATTTTTAACTTCTGCCATTACTATATTAGGAATTGGTACTAATTTATTAGTATCTGATCCGAGTATTGCTCAATCATCTAAAGTTGAAGAATTTATTGCTAGCGGTGCAGAGCCATTTTGGAGTGTGACTGTCGGTAAACGCGGAATTATCTATGCTTCTCCAGACATGAAACAGCAAACTTTCCCCTATACCAGACCATTAAAAGCTGAAGGAAGACCAACAGATGTAGTTAGAGTTTACCGACTTAGAGGCAGGGAAAACAATATATTAATTCTGAAAAAAGTGAGTAGCTGTAGTGATACAATGTCAGATATAAATTATCCATATTCTGCTGTTTTTATTTTGGGTAATAAAATCTTAGAAGGTTGTGCTAGAAAGAAATAATACAGTTAGTAACACCAATATCCATATACAAAATATATTTTGCTACACTGTTAATAGTGATTTATTTTTTTGAATCTAAATCGGAATATCAGAATTATGCAAAGAATTTATATAGAAAATTTCGGTCCCGTTAAAAAATTCGAGGCTGATGTTACAGATGTAATGCTGTTAATTGGTCCCCAAGCAAGTGGAAAAAGTACAATTAGCAAGATAATTTTTATATTTAAATCTTTAAAAGAGCAAATACTTAATTATATATATGCTAATACTATAGATAATTCGCAATCATTATTAAATGATATAAGCTCAATAATATTACTCACATATTTTGATATTAAATTAGATGGTAAAGTATCTAGTATAAAATATCAATACTCAGACGAAAAATATATAAAAATTTCTGGGTCTATATATAAGAAATATATTGAAACTAGTCCAATTCTTGAGAAAGAGTTAGATTCGCTAATTACAGAAATTTCAAATTACAAAATAATCTCCAAAGAACAACAGAATAAATTTAAGTCATTAGAAGAATTACGAGAACTAGAATCAGATAGAAGATTACAGTTTAAAAATTTTAAATCACGCATTGATCATATTTTTGAAGAAAAACACTACCCTGTATTTATTCCTGCTGGTAGAAGTTTAATGTCTACATTAACTGAACAACTCCAAGAAATCAAAAATCCAGATACATTAGACTACTTTACAAAATCTTTTGTAGAAAGAATTAATTTATTAAAAACTTACTTTACAGATGATTTAAATACTCTCATTCAAAATAGAAATATTGCTTTAAATCTAGGTTCTGATTTATCAGAGTTATTGAAAAAAATCCTTAAGGGTGAATATAGATTTAATGCTGATTTTGACAAAGAAAGAATTTATATTAATAATGAAAAATATGTCAAATTACAATATGCTTCTTCAGGACAACAAGAATCAGTTTGGATTCTATTGTTGATATTTAGATATATTTTAGATAGAACGAGTGTATTTATGGTTTTTGAAGAACCGGAAGCACATCTTTATCCTGAAACCCAAAGTGACATTGTAGAATTAATTGGTATATTAGCAAATCTTTATCATAATCAAATAATAATAACTACCCATAGTCCTTATATTCTTTCATCTTTCAATAATCTTTTATATGCTCATCAAGTAGGTGAAAATAAAGTTGGTGATGAAAGAGAAGCGGTAGAAAGTATTGTTAATAGTAAAAGTTGGATTGATCCAGATCGCATTTCAGCTTACTTTATATCTGAAAATGGCTGTGAATCAATTATTGATGAAGAACTGAAATTAATTAAAGCTGAAAAAATAGATAGCGCATCCAGTATAATTAACAACAAGTTTAATGATTTGTTTAATTTAGATGACTGAGTATGTGTAACGATTTTTTTAGAACAAGTGAATGTAAGGAATTTTGTGATACTAGGAAAACCATAGTTGTTAAAGATTCTGGGAATAAACAAGAGTATAGAGTCACTAATGACAACGGTAAAGAGATTTGTAAAATTAAGGTAGATGGGTGCCTAATTAAAGAAGGTGAAAGATGTGATTACCTAATTTTATCATGTGAAGATAAATCAGCCTTTTTTGTAGAATTAAAAGGACATGATTTACAAAAAGCAATTGGACAAATAGATTCATCTATCACTAAACTGATGACTGAAATAAAAGAATTTAAAATTTATGCACGTATTGTATTAAATAGAAATCCCACTCCTGATATTAATAGTTCTATGGAAATTAAACTCAAGAAACGTCTAAAAAAACACAATGTTAACGATTCTGGTAATCTGATCAAATATAAAAGTCAGGTCTTAGAAGAAAAGTATGTAACTAGCAAACAATCAGATCCCCCAACTTATTCAAAAAGTTAGGGATCTAAATATTAACTAACCAGTAATAGTTCCCGTCAAAGGTGAACTAGCACTAGCATAGTCTTTCATCGGCATTCTTCCCGCTAAATAAGCCATGCGACCGGCTACTGCTGCCAAATTCATCGCATAAGCCATAGCTGGGGCATTTTGAGCCAGTGCGATCGCACTATTAATTAATAACGCATCCGCCCCCAATTCCATCGCCTCAGAAGCCTCAGAAGGCGCACCAATACCAGCATCTACAACAACAGGGATCTTGGCATTTTCAATAATAATCTGAATATTGGCAGTAGTTTTCAACCCTTGTCCTGAACCAATAGGGGCTGCTAAAGGCATCACCGTTGCACAACCAACTTCCTCTAAACGCTTGGCTAACATGGGATCAGCATTAATATAAGGCAAAACAGCAAAACCTTCCTTTACCAACTGTTCAGCGGCTTGCAGAGTGCCAATGGGATCGGGAAGTAAATATTTGGCATCAGGTATTACCTCCAATTTGACAAAATTATTATCTTCCTGTCCCAATAACTTCGCCATTTCACGTCCCAAACGAGCCACCCGAATTGCTTCTTCTGCGGTTTGACAACCTGCTGTATTCGGTAACATCCAGATTTTCTGCCAATCTAAAGCTTCCGCTAAACCTTCATGTCCAGGTGCTTTAGTTTGCACTCTCCGCACTGCTACAGTCACAATTTGACACCCACTAGCGGCAACACTTTGCTGCATTTCCTCAATACTGCGATATTTACCAGTTCCCGTCATTAAGCGAGATTGAAAAGTTTTGCCAGCAATAATCAATTTTGAATCTTGAATAGTCAAATCAGTGGCTTGTAGACTACGGTTTCCGTTGGTGAAATTAGCAGAATGAGTGAGCATGGATGTAGTGGTAGATGACTGAGCTTGAAAGCGCGAATAATGAAAATTAGCCAGGAGAGGATCTGCCTTTTTTTCCCAAATCAAATCAGCAATTAATGCTGCTGTCACGGGTGCAAGTAAAATGCCATTGCGGAAATGTCCCGTAGCCAAAGTTAAATTATCACAATGACTATTGCCCAAAATAGGTAATTCATCGGCAGTAGAGGGGCGAAATCCCCACCACATTTCTTGAATGGAATAATTTGCTAATTGGGGATAGAGACGAATAGCCGCTTGGAGTAAACTTTGAATTCCGGCTGGAGTGTTGTCGGGACTAAAGCCCACATCTTCACTAGTTGCCCCCAGAATAATAGAACGATTACGCCGGGGGACAATGTAAATATTTTCACCGTAAAGCACCCGTGTCAAAGGTAATTCCGGGACAGATTCCGGTACTCGCAAACTCAGCATCTGTCCTTTGCGGGGACTCACTGGTAAAGGTAATAATTGATTTGTCCAAGCACCAGAGGCTAAAACATAATGGGAGGCGTGAAGTAAACCCAAATTGGTTTGGACACCGATAACTTTCCCTTGTTGTTGTGCGATCGCTTCTACTATCACCCCATCCTGGAATTCCACACCCAAAGACTCAGCAGCAGTCCTCAAAACTTTTACCAAAGCGCGATTATCAACTTGCCCATCTTCAGGATACCACCAGCCCCCAATCACATCTGCTCCCAAGCCTGGTTGATATTGCTCAATAGCTGCTTTATCTAACCAGTAAGCTGGAGATTGGCGATTGGCGATTGACGATTGGGAAGAGGCTATAGATAATCCTTCCTCTGCTCCCTGCTCCCTGCTCCCTGCTCCCTGCCCCCCTGCCTCCTGATACACTGGAGCGAGGATGCCGCAAGGCCAATAACCTGTATTTAAACCAGTTAAATCTTCTAGTTTGCTTGTCCAGTTAGGATATAAAAAGCGCGATCGCCAACATAAAGAAAGCATCGCCCCATTAGATATTTTTTCCGCATCAGGAGCCAACATCCCTGCGGCTGCATGACTGGCTGCGGCAGAAAAATCACGGCAAAGCAAGGTGACATTTGCCCCCCGTAATTTAAGTTCGACAGCGCAAGCCAAGCCGATAATGCCACCGCCAATAATTAAAATGTCACTAGTCATTAGTCATTAGTCATTACTACATAACTAATAACCTATCAGGATTGACCTACCCCCAACTTCTAGCCCTTAAAAAGGGGATTTAGGGGGATCTATCAAGTATTGGATACCACAGGAAAAAGTTTTCAGACATCTCTGACTACCACAAAGCGCTAATAGGTTCTTTTTCTTGATCAAGATTACCTGAACTTGAACTACTGTCTGTTATGGAAGTATCAGTATTACTTCCGTCTTGTGTACTATCATTTATTCCTGTAGACTCCGTAGAAGCATTATTTTGAGCTACGCTGGTGCGGCGATTATCATTAGCAAAATCATTGTTGTTAACAGTTTCAGAATCATTGCTGTTAACAGTTTCAGAATCATTGCTGTTAGCAGTTTCAGAATCATTCCGGGTGGCCGTGCTATTAACATTAATATTAGCCGGGAGGACGCTGGAAGCTCTACGTCCAGGCGGAACATTAGCACTTTGTTGTCCGCCCATAGGAAAATTAATGCCTAGCAACGTACCCAGCAAAATTGCCACGCCTCCAGCCATCAGAATTAAGGGTGTCCATCTACCCATCTTGTTTCTCTCCTTGTTAACCTTCTGGTGTCCAAACTAATTGAGAACCTTGACCCCAAAATCCATCAAACTTTGTTATTTTCACATCACCTAAAACCTGAGTTTGGCAAGCTAAACGCAAGTCTGATGTAGGAGAATGGGGAGGAAGCGAACGCCGCGTTTGATCACGCCAATTCGCTGCGGATACTTCGCCTTCTACCTTAACCGCACAAGTACCACAACTGCCAATTCCTCGACAATTTATGAGCTTGGAACCGCCATTGTAGAGGTCAATGCCATTTTCTAACAGAACTTTGCGTAAATTGGCTTGGCTTTCACACTCAATTAATTTACCTTGAGCTACTACTTGGGGCATATTGAAATTACCAAAATAGCTTTTTGTTGTATGTTGGCACATCGCCGCAAAGTTGTCTCTCAGGTGTAAGTGTTGAACTAAAGGTTCACCAAATTTTTATGACCACAACTCCCTCAAATCAACTTTGGCTTTATGACACTACTCTCCGGGACGGGACTCAACGGGAAGGATTATCAGTGTCCATAGAAGATAAGTTACGCATTGCTCACAGACTTGATGAATTAGGGATTCCCTTTATTGAAGGCGGTTGGCCAGGAGCAAATCCCAAAGATGTACAATTTTTCTGGCAACTCCAAGAAAATCCGCTCAAACAAGCAGAAGTTGTTCCCTTTTGCTCCACTCGTCGCCCTCACACTAAAGCAGTAGATGAACCAATGCTGCAAGCGATTCTGGCAGCAAGTACGCGCTGGGTGACAATTTTTGGTAAATCTTGGGATTTACACGTCACAGCCGGACTGAAGACCAGTTTAGAAGAAAATTTAGCCATGATTACTGACACAATTGAGTACCTGCGTTCTCAAGGACGGCGTGTCATCTATGATGCTGAACATTGGTTTGATGGTTACAAACAAAACCCTAATTATGCTTTACAGACATTAAAAGCAGCATTAACCGCAGGGGCTGAATGGTTAGTTTTATGTGATACCAATGGTGGGACTTTACCTCATGAAGTTTCTCAAATTGTGGAATTAGTCATTAGTCATTTGTCATTAGTCATTTGTCAAAAATCAATGACAATTCCCCAAATCGGCATTCATACTCATAATGATTCAGAAATGGCTGTAGCTAATGCCCTAGCAGCAGTAATGGCTGGGGCGAAGATGGTACAAGGTACAATCAACGGCTATGGTGAACGCTGCGGTAATGCTAACCTGTGTTCTCTGATTCCCAATTTACAACTAAAGCTTGGTTATAGCTGTATCGGTGAACACCAGCTAAATCAACTTACAGAAGCTAGTCGCTTTGTTAGCGAAGTTGTAAATCTCGCTCCTGATGAACACGCGCCTTTTGTGGGACGTTCTGCTTTTGCTCATAAAGGTGGTATTCATGTATCAGCAGTAGAACGTAACCCTTTGACTTATGAACATATTCAGCCGGAACAGGTCGGAAACCTGCGCCGAATTGTCATTTCTGAACAGTCTGGACTCAGTAATGTGTTAGCTAAAGCCCGGACTTTTGGGATTGAATTAGATAAGGAAAATCCCCAAGCACGGCAAATTCTCCAACGCATGAAGGATTTGGAGAGTGAAGGATATCAATTTGAAGCCGCAGAAGCAAGTTTTATCCTACTAATGTATGAGGCTTTGGGTCGGCGTGAGCAGTTTTTTGAAGTTAAAGGTTTTCAAGTCCACTGTGATTTGGTTGAGGGGAAAGAAACGACCAATTCTTTGGCAACAATTAAAGTAGCTGTGAACGGTAACAATATTCTGGAAGCGGCGGAAGGTAATGGTCCAGTAGCAGCTTTGGATGCAGCTTTACGCAAAGCATTGATCAACTTTTATCCCCACATTGCTGCTTTTGAGTTGACAGATTATAAAGTCAGAATTCTCAATGGACATACGGGTACAGCAGCTAAAACCCGCGCTTTAGTAGAATCGGGAAATGGTCAACAACGTTGGACAACTGTAGGAGTTTCTACAAATATTTTGGAAGCTTCTTATCAAGCGGTAGTTGAAGGTTTGGAATATGGTTTGTTGTTACATTTCCAAGCAGAAAAGGTGTTGAAACTTTCTTGAGTTAGAAGTCAGAAGGCTGCTCAACGCCCCGCTACCCCTAACAGGCTGAATAATCGGGTTTAAGACCCCCACTAAATTTTCAATTTGGTGGTCTACCTTTTGGGAACGCCAAGGGAGAACAATCAGTGGCGGGTCTGAATCTTCCACTGATTGTATTCTGACTCCTGAATTCTGACTTCTGAATTCTTCTTCAAGAAATATCTTTCAATTCAGCGGTGCGGACTGAAAGCAACTGTGTTTGATTACCTCGTTGCACTTTCACTTGCAATAATTGACCGAGCTTGCTATCTTCCACCACTCCTTGCAACTGTTCTGCATTGGTGATTGGTTTACCATCAATCTGCACAATTACATCTCCACGGCGGATACCTGCATTTGCGGCTGGAGAATTGGGGACAACCCGCATGACTAAAACGCCTTTGACTTCAGGAATCTCAAACATGGAGTTGGGATCACTGTTATTTGTTTTGGCTAATTGGGGTGTTAAGGTGATCATTTGTACACCTAAATAGGGGTGAGCAACTTTTCCATCTCGTTGCAATTGAAGTGCGATCGCTTTAGCTTTATCAATAGGAATCGCAAACCCAATCCCCATCGCATCTGCACGAATCGCAGTATTAATCCCAATTACCTCACCTTCACCATTTAATAAGGGTCCACCAGAGTTACCAGGGTTAATTGCCGCGTCAGTTTGAATGAAATCTAGGCGTTTATCGCTAATTCCTACTTGGGCGCTAGAACGTTTGAGAGTACTGACAATGCCCAATGTAACGGTATTATCAAATCCTAAAGGATTACCAACTGCGATCGCCCAATCTCCAACCTGTACATTATTAGACGAACCCAAAGCTGCAACCGGTAAATCATTACCAGCATTAATCTTGACAACCGCCAAATCAGTTACTTCATCAATGCCTTTCACAGTTCCTTCAAATGTGCGACCATCTTTCAGGCGGACTGTCACTTTATCAGCTTGATCTACCACATGGGCATTAGTCAAAATTAGACCACTTTTGTCAATAATAAACCCAGAACCTAAACCGCGTAACTGCTCAGTTGGTGACTGTTGAGAGAAGCTATCACCAAAAAATCGCCGGAAAAAAGGATCTTCCATCATCGGTTCAACACGGTGGGTAATTGTTCGCTCTGTATCAATTCTGACCACAGCCGGCCCCACACGATTCACCGCAGCCGTGACAAAACTACTACTACCAACAGCCGCAACAGCCGGAGATAGCTTTTGAGCAACTACAGAATTGGGCGCAGGTTCCGCCTGAGATGGTAACACTTGTAAAGAGGTAACGCTCAACATCACTCCCATAAAAATTGCGATTCCTACGGAGCGCTTCGCTATCGCATGGGTAGTGAGTTGGCGTATAGACCGGGGTAGTTTGGAAATTTGCATAATTACAACCTAATCTAAAAGCCTCAGAAAAAACAACAGATAAACGATAAAGTTATTTACAATTGTTACAGCTTGGATAAAAATCCACGTCTATTAACGTTCTTACCTTCATTCAAGTTTCTTTAAACGATTTCCCGATGGAATTTGTCCTACTACGATTAAGTTAATGGGTAAGGATTCAGGATACAGAATATTTGATATAGCAAGGAACAGACGAGAAAAATATTCTTCCTCATCCTGACTCCTGACTCCTGACTCCTGACTCCTGACTCCTGACTCCTGACTCC
>NZ_JAYGGY010000040.1:0-27297 GCF_034931625.1 Anabaena cylindrica UHCC 0172
ATATTATTTTATATTCTTATAGCATAATTTAATTGTTTTTCGGAGATGTCTATTGAATAGTCATCTGTTATCTTCTTGTTTTTGTATAATTAAGTCCATAGTATTATTACTTAATTTGACACAAAGTTTTAATGAAACATATTTATTGTTTTAGTGGTGTTAAATCACTATGCGATGCAAGTCAATAACCCCACCCTGAAGAAGGATGGGTATCTCGCGGAAAAAAGATGAAATTGATTTAATTAAAAAACGGCAGTAACAAATTTAATATAGTTTCAACGGAATGTAGCTTCGCATAGCAATCTTGTGTGATTCGTGAAAATTTTCTAGGGACTGTCACAATAATTAAGATAAAAGCTTGGAATCATTACCTGTGAACCCTCCTACCAGTACCTCAGCACAAACGCAAAATCGCAAGGCAGATCATATCCGCATCTGTCTAGAGGAAGATGTCCAGTGTCAGCAAGTCACTACTGGGCTAGAACGCTATCGCTTTACCCATTGTTGCTTACCGGAATGCGATCGCACTGACATTGATATCAGCACCAATTTTTTAGGAAAAAGCCTGAACGCACCTTTGTTAATCTCCTCCATGACAGGGGGAACAGAACGAGCCGGCATCATTAATAGTCGTTTGGCAGCAGTAGCACAACAATATAAACTAGCAATGGGTGTAGGTTCCCAGCGTGTGGCGTTGGAAAAACCCCAAGTTGCTGAAACTTTCGCTATTCGCAAATATGCCCCCGATGTGCTGTTGTTTGCTAACTTGGGTGCAGTGCAACTTAATTATCAATGTGGCGTTGATGAATGTTTGCAAATTGTTGATATTTTAGAAGCTGATGCTTTGATTTTACACATTAACCCGCTGCAAGAATTTATTCAACCCAGAGGTGATACCAATTTTCGGGGATTATTTGACAAAATTGCTAACTTATGCTCTAAATTGCCAGTACCTGTAATTGCCAAAGAAGTAGGAAATGGCATTTCTGCGACAATGGCAGAAAAACTGATATCTGTTGGAATACAAGCCATTGATGTAGCTGGTGCAGGTGGCACATCTTGGGCGTTGGTAGAAAGCGAACGGGCGGAAACTTCCTTGCAGCGGCGCTTGGGGAGGACTTTTGCTGATTGGGGTATACCGACAGCAGAGTGTATTACCAGCATTCGCGCTCAGTTTCCCCAAATCCCCTTAATTGCTTCTGGGGGGCTGCGTCATGGCTTAGATGTGGCCAAAGCGATCGCACTCGGTGCAGATATCGCCGGGTTAGCAATGCCCTTCCTACAAGCAGCAGATGTATCAGAAACAGCCCTGCAAGACTTAGTAGAAGTATTAATTGCCGAAATCACTACCGTATTATTCTGTACTGGTAATAGAACTTTGTGTCACTTAAAGCAATCAGACAGTTTACAAAGCATACAATAAAGTAAACAGGTTGTCTTTCCTTAGTCATTGGTTTTTTTACTAATGACTAAAGACCAATAACTCATGACTAATAACTAATGACTAACTTTCTTAAACAAACTTTTGCTAGTTTAATTGGTAGCTTACTGGGACTGACTATTTTTTCTGGTATCAGTACTCTAGGCTTATTATTCCTGATTGTCGTTGCTACTACCTCCAAAGATACAGGGCCAGAAGTCAAAGATAAATCCATGCTGGTTTTTGACTTGTCTATGAAAATCACCGACAGTCAACCTAGTTCCAGTGACTTACTGCAAAAAACCTTAACAGGAGTAGACGAAGATAGAATTACACTCCGCAAAGTTATAGAAACCTTAGAAAAAGCACAAAAAGATCCGCGCATTGTTGGTATTTATATAGATGCTACCAAATCAGGTGCAACTAGTGGACTCGGCTATGCTTCCCTGAAAGAAATCCGTCAAGCCCTAGATAAATTTCGTGGATCTGGCAAAAAAATTGTCGCCTATGGTACAGACTGGAATGAACGGGAATATTATTTAAGTTCGGTAGCTAATAATATCGTCCTCAATCCCGTAGGACTAATAGAAATCAACGGTTTGAGTTCACAACCAATGTTTTTGACAGGAGCATTGCAGAAATATGGTATAGGTGTTCAAGTAGTCCGAGTAGGAAAATTTAAAGGAGCAGTAGAACCGTTTATACTCAACAAGCTGAGTCCAGAAAATCGACAACAAACCCAGAAATTATTAGATGACGTGTGGGGAGAATGGCGGACATCTGTTGGGACAAGCCGGAAAATTCAACCACAGAAATTGCAAGCGATCGCAGATAGTCAAGCTATTCTAGAAGCTAACACAGCTAAAAGCGATGGTTTAGTAGATCAGATAGCCTACTTAGATCAAGTAGTGACTGACCTAAAAAAATTAACTGCTAGTGATAAAGACGATAAAAGCTTCCGACAAATTAACATCAGTGACTATGCCGAAGTTTCCGGTAAATCAATGGGTGTAGAACGCAACTCAGAAAATAAAATTGCCATCATCTATGCAGAAGGGGAAATAGTCGATGGTCAAGGAGACAATGGAGAGATAGGGGGCGATCGCTTTGCTAAAATCTTCAATAAAATCCGCCAAGATAAAGATGTCAAATCTGTCGTTTTACGGATTAACAGCCCTGGTGGTAGCGCCACGGCATCCGAAGTCATACAACGAGAAATAAAATTAACTCGACAAGTTAAACCAGTCATCGTCTCAATGGGTGATGTCGCCGCCTCTGGTGGTTATTGGATAGCCAGCGACTCCAACCGCATTTTTGCCGAACCCAACACCATCACAGGCTCTATAGGTGTCTTCGGCGTACTATTTAACGGTGAAAAACTAGCCAATAACAACGGCATCACCTGGGATACAGTCAAAACTGCAAAATATGCCGATAACCAAACAGTTGCTCGTCCCAAATCCCCCCAAGAATTAGCACTATATCAGCGCAGTGTTAACCGCATTTATAATATGTTTATCAATAAAGTTGCCCAAGGTCGAAAGCTACCCCAACAAAAAGTAGCAGAAATTGCCCAAGGACGAGTTTGGTCAGGTGCAGCAGCAAAGCAAATCGGTTTAGTTGATGAAATTGGTGGTCTTAATGTCGCCATTGAATATGCTGCCAAAGCAGCAAAATTAGGCAATAATTGGGAATTACAGGAATATCCACGAGTGACAACTTTAGAAGAGCGGTTTTTTGGGCGGAAAGTACAAGAAGCGCAAGCAAAATTAGGGATTGAAAAAACTCAACCCCAATCAGCTAATCCGCTTTTAGCAGAATTTGAGAAATTACAACAAGAAATTTCAATCTTGAACAAAATGAACGATCCTCAAGGAGTCTACGCCCGCTTACCTTTCAACTTGAAAATTGACTAACCTAATTCAAATATTTAGTGGGCTAGGAGTCAGGAATCAGGATGAAGAATTAGAAGAATAATCTTGAATCTGGTCAAGTGATAGGTTTTTGGTAGTTTCAACGCTTATTTCTTGTACCTGATTCACTTTTTTAACCTTCAAACTCTGAATATATCTAAGTTTTAGATTTATTCAGACAAATGATGTATTTGTTAATCCTTTAATCCTGGACATTATCTCGATTTCACTCAATAACCACCTGATTCAGACAAATGATATATTTATTAATCCTGTTAATCCTTTAATCCTGGACATCCTGATTCAGACAAATGATGTATTTATTAATCCTGTTAATCCTTTAATCCTGAACATCCTGATTCAGACAAAATTCAGACAAATTATATATTTATTCATCCTGTTCATCCTTTCACCTATTGCCAAATTGCAAAAAGTGTGTAAAGTAGTTGGTGAACATACCTCATTCTTCTATTTTAAGCATCCATCTATGGATAGAAAAAATAAGCGCCTATTATTCCTCGTTGTTTCCTGTAGTATATCTGGTGTCATCTTAGGCGGAACTTTGGCTTGGGCAGAAAGCAAAATGTGCTTGAGTGCTGATACAATCAGCAGCGAATGCCTGACTCAAAACCTAGTAGAAAAAACTATTCAAGGTATGAGTACTGGATTATTAGCCGGGGCTGGGGCTGCTGGCGGTGCAGCCTGGAATTTACGCCACCAAGACTAAAAGTTATAATTGCGATCGCCTATCCACATACTCGTAGGCACAGCATTACCTTGAGGATCAACTTTCACTCTTACCAATATCGGCGATCTCCGCCCATTTCTGCTTTCCTGTGTTTCCAACAGATCATTATTGATCTGCTGTCTTTGTTCTTCAGAAATGTAATAGTTTTCCAAACCGTAATTAATCAAACCATCTTGATAATTACCCTTTAAAGCTACCTGATTATTGCGTAAGTTCTGAGGCCGACTGCTACTTACCCGCACTGGCCTCCAAGCCCTGGGAATACCCACATCACGATTAAAAGATTGTTGTTCTTGCAAAGTTAAATACAAGACACTACCCTGAGTTACTTGTGAGTTTCTCAAGGAATTTTGTCTTACCCAATCTCTCCAACCAGGTAATCTTCTCAAAGTTGCGCTGCGGGATATATTATAATCAAGCGTTAAAGCAGAACCCCGCAGCAAATTATTAGAAGATACAGGTAAAGTTTGCAAAACCACCGACTTACCAGCAACATCTGTATACATCGCTTGAGTTGGAACCGCCAGAATTAGGCCAATTTGTACCATTAAAGGTACTATTAACCGCCAAATTGGTAGCGGCTCATTAGCCTTTTGTTCAGTGGCTATCAAGTAATCCCGAAAAGTCAACTTTTCAGAAAACTCCTTCTCTGGACTTAAGGTTTTCTTCGATTCAGGTGATTGATTTGTCATGATAATTAATTGCTTAGAGTTTGTTTAGTTGTCACTTGTTAATAACCAATGACCAATGACCAATGACCAATGACCAATGACCAATGACCAATGACCAATAACTAATGACCAATAACTAATAGGATTTTTAACGCAGAGATTTAGTATATCTGTTAATTCTAGCTAAACAGCTTCCTTACTGTTTCTTAGTAGCAGGACGTTCATGTAAATGACGTTCAAACCAAAGACCCCCAGAAATCAAACCAGAACCGCATAATACAAATACCAGTGATCTAAACAATAAATCGGTATCGTACTCTAACACGCGGCTGATAATTTGCAAAACAAACAATAGCATACCGCACCAAAAAGAAAATCTGTTATTTAACTTCATTCCTTCTTGAATCAGTCCCCAAACTAATGTTGTCAACAGGACATTGAAAACAAAAATGCCCAGTTCAGTAATACGACTAATAGCTTGATGCCAAAAAGGTACTATGACAATAAAGCTGAGAAAAATGATAATGACAGTGATCGTAAAAAATACTTCCTTGCGGGTAGGATTATTACGATGACGAAACAGAAATAACCACTGCAAAACTGCCAATCCGCTGATAATTCCCAAATCAATTATTGGCAAAGACTGGAACACGTTCAAGGAATTTGTTACCGAATTACCAAAACCAAAAGATTGCCATTGCCAACGGAAAGATAACAAATAGAAGACTACACCAAAACACACCAAGGCTAAATTACGGGCTAGAGGTTGAAATAACCTGTAATGAACCGTAGGGAAAAGCAAGTCATCATAACTCCAGAGTAATGACGGTGGGAGTGCTAAAGCAAAAGATGCCACCCAAGGAACTACATTAGAAGAAAAATTTGCCAGTGGTAATGGGTTGAGATTATATTGCAAAGAAACAGTAAAGGCTACAGCAGCCAACCCAAAAATCCACCGTGAACGGCAGACATAGGCTAAAGGAACAAACGCCAACCATGAAAGCAGGGGCATATGTCGCACTGCTAACCGCGCCCAACTCAACTCATTAGGAGAGGACAAAAACTCTCTAAGTCCTATCCAATAACCAATTTGGATGAGGACAATGGCTAAAATACCTAAAGAATTTAGCGACAGACTATAGGCCATCACTAAAACACCGAACCCCCAAGCCAAAAATAACTCAGCAGATGAACCGCTAATATTGAATATTTGCGCCATCAGCATTAAAGTTGCCCCTAAAATAAAGGCGCTGAGAATTAGCAACCCCTCTCCTAGTAGACGTTTGCCGCGTTGTGGCTTTTTATTTTCAGATTTCTTGAGTGTTGGTTCTCTCCAAGTATAAAAACCCGTGATAGCAGTAGACAGAAACCAACTCATTAACAAGATAAACTTGACTTCTCTTGACCATGTTTGCCAATTTGCTGCTACAAAGATAATTATGCCTAATCCTAAAAGTAAGCCACCTGCGGCAATAGCAATTAAGCCAGAATTTTCTCGTGCAGCCGCTTCTATTTTGTTAAATTGATAACGGTCTGATAGTTGCTGGTGTTGAGAAGAACTAATAAGTCCTTCATCTCGCCAAAGTTTTGCTTCCTGGCGGAGTTTTTTCGGAAAATTGTCTGGGATCATGACCTCTCCGGTGCAATGGGTTAGTTTAGCAAGTGTCAAAACACGGTTAGCTTCTAGCCAAAGGCCAGAAGCCGCGCTGAACGCGCTTCGCAAACGCAATCTAAATGGTGGTCATTATCTTTTCAGTATGCAGCTAAATACCTTGATTACACTGTTCTGGTGTAACAGTTTTAATATTGTTCTAATTAGCTAAAGTTCCTAAATACTTAAAGATGGAAAAGCCTTCAAATTTATTACTTAAAGTTTCGCGTCGGTTATTTGATAATGTTGATGAACAAGCAAAGTTTATAGAGGCTTTAGTTAATCCTAAACCTTTTTTACCTTGTATTTTGTGGTGTAAGAACAAGCCAGAAGATTCTCCTTTTATGATGGAAAATTCCATATCCTGGCAACCCAATTTTGTAGACCGTTTACACTTAGGTCAAAAACCCGGTCAACATCTCCTCCATCAACAAGGATATTTTTATTGTTTGGATTTTTCTTCTGTATTTGCTGCTTCTATTTTGTTAACTATCGATCAATCAGTACCTTTAGTGTTTGATATGTGCGCTGCACCAGGGGGTAAGAGTGTTTTTGCTTGGCAAGCATTACAACCTGATTTACTGATCAGTAATGAAGTGATTGGGAAGCGTTTAGGGATGCTCATTTCTAACTTGAAACGTTGTCAGATTCAACCTAGTGGTGTGGTAAATCGAGATTCTAGTATTTTGGCAGAAATGTTTTCTCTGTCTAGTAATTTAGTCCTAGTGGATGCACCTTGTACAGGGCAATCTTTATTAGCTAAAGGTGAAAAAGCACCGGGATGTTTTCATCCTACATCAATTAATAAAAGTGCAAATCGCCAAAAACGTATTATTGCCAACTCAGGGCAAATGGTCGCTCCTCAAGGTTATTTATCTTATATGACTTGTACTTATTCCCCAGAAGAAAATGAGCAAGTGTGTGAATGGTTTTTAGAAAAGTTTCCTCAATTTAAAGCTGTGGAAGTTAATTATTTATCACAATATCAATCACATTTAAGTACCATTCCTTGTTATCGGATGTTTCCGCAAGATGGTTTAGGTGCGGGTGCATTTACTGCATTATTTCAAAATGCAGATGAGGGTGAAAGGAAAGAGATGGATTTAGATGCTATTTCTTCAATGTATATTTATAAAAATATGGAAATCAAAAATTTAGAACTTACAAATTGACAGAATAACAAAATAGTGGATTGATAAATAAGAGTCGTCTAGTAATGAGTATGGGAGATGTTTCACATGATAATGTCAATCGCTTTTTATTGAGAGAGAGATACGAACCAAAAAACTTATTCAACATAAATGAAGACAGACACGATATTCTACACACTCCTGCAAAATCTCCCCAGCGTTTTATTTGAACTGCTGGAAAAATCACCCGAACTAGCTGCACACTATGAATTTTCATCAGTAGAAATTAAAGAACTAGCACGTCGCATAGATGGTGTATTTCTACCCAAAGTCGAGTACCCAGAAGATCCGATTTATTTTGTTGAAGTCCAATTTCAAAATGATGATGATTTATACTGGCGGTTGATTACCGAAGTATTTCTGTATTTAAACCAGTATAAACCTGATAAAAAATGGCAAGCTGTAGTATTGTGGGCTAAACGGAGTCTTGATCCTGGTATTCCCTTTGCATATCAAACGTCACTAGCTACTGGACAAATTCATGTAGTTTATTTAGATGAATTAACTGATACATCAACTTCAATTGGTTTAGGAATTATTCAATTAGTAGTTGCACCTGAAGATGAAGCAGTACAAACAGCAAGAAGTTTAATTAATTTAGTACAACAAGCAGATGCGGCCAACAGTCGTTATCTTTTAGAATTAGTAGAAAGAATGCTAATTTACAAGTTTTCCACCTATAGCCGTCAGGAGTTAGAAACAATGTTTGGATTAACAGAATGGCGACAAACCAGATTTTATCAAGAAGTTAAGGAAGAAGTTCAGGAAGAAACTAAGCTAAACACTAAGTTAGAAGCAATTCCTCGTCTTTTGAAAATGGGTTTGAGTATAGAACAAATTGCCGAAGCACTAGAATTAAAAATCGAAGTGGTACGACAAGCCCTTAAAAAGCAGGATAGGCAGGACTAAGGCATCTACGATGACGATAAATTTGTGGTAAACAAGTATAAAATGATGTTATTTCCATAAAAACCCTAAAAATACTCACAATTTATCACCGATGTTATCTTTAATTGAGTCTTTTAACCCTTGGATAGTTGGCGTTGTCTTAAATGCGATTTTGTTGGGGATAGTGGCGATTATTCCTAAAAAATTGCTCACCCCGGCGGGTATATTCCATGCATGGTTATTGGGAATTATCATTTGGGGGACACTAGGTTGGCAAGGATATCTAGTGGTAGTGTTTTATTTTATTGTCGGTTCTGGGGTAACACGCATTGGCATGGCGCAGAAGGAAGCCGCAGGGATTGCAGAAAAGCGTTCTGGTGCTAGGGGACCAGAAAACGTTTGGGGTTCAGCGTTAGTTGGGGCTTTGTGCGCTGTGGGAGTGTTGGTTGTACCCAGTTTCCAATCTTTGCTAGTTTTGGGTTATGTGGCGAGTTTCAGCACTAAGCTATCTGACACGACTGCGAGTGAAGTTGGTAAGGCTTATGGGAAGAGTACCTTTTTGATTACGACGCTGCAACCTGTGGCTAGGGGAACAGAAGGGGCGGTTAGTTTGGAGGGGACTTTAGCCGGTGTGGTAGGATCGGTTGCGATCGCACTTGTGGCTTGGGGAGTGAATTTAATTGATATCCTCGGAATTGCTTGGTGTGTTATAGCCGCCTTTATTGCTACAAATTTAGAAAGTGTCATTGGTGCAACCTTACAATCTAAATATACTTGGCTCACTAATGAAGTTGTAAATATCGTCAATACGCTGATTGGCGCAGTTGCAGCTATTGTCATTGCCTTGATTTGGAAAAGCATATTTGTTTAAAATTTTACCGAAATCCGAATAAAATATGGCAGCAAATTTGCTGTTTTTTTTATATTCATGGCATTATAAAATACTAATTTTTAAATGAATTCTTGTATTTACTTGTTTGCGTAACTTAAGTATTTTCGGTTAATTTTATAATTATTTATTTTTGCAATATTTAATTCACAAAATCTTTATCATTGTGAACCGTAATTTCCTGCGGTTTTATCTATTATTTAATGGAAAAGTTGTATATATTTTTAGTGGCTTCATCATATTTATTTCATGGAATCTTCATCATTTTTGACTGTCAACGACGAGCAAATTGACCTTTCTCAAGTAGTCAAGTATTTACAAGTCTCTGGTAAACTAAATCAGTTTATTAGTGATGTGCTACGTCAATACATAATAGAAAACGAACTAGAAACACGAGATGACATAGATATCAGTACAGGATTAATTGAACAAACAATTATTGATTATCGACTCAAAAATCAACTTACTGATCCCAATAATTTTCAAGAATGGTTAAAAAATAATGGTACTGACTATGCCACATTTCTGGCATCAGTTACTTTCAGCTTCAAATTAGAAAAGCTGAAGGCTTTAATCGCCGAAGCAAAACTATCAGAATACTTTATTGAACGGAAGATTTACTTAGATCGAGTTGTACTTTCTCGAATTATGGTTGATAATCGAGAACTCGCTGAAGAACTACAAACACAAATTGAAGAAGGAAGTAGTTTTGAGCAACTAGCAAAAGAGTATTCATTGGCAGATGAGCGAGTTTTTAATGGCATGATGGGTCCACTTAGTCGGGGTAGTTTACCGGATATGCTGAGGGCGGCTGTGGATGCGATAAATATCGGTCAATTAATAGGCCCAATCGAATTAGAAGGGCGGTTTAGTTTGTTTAGATTAGAAAACATTCTGCCAGCATCTTTAGAAAATGTTCAACTTAAACAATCACTACAAAATGAGTTATTTGAACAATGGCTAGGGGAGAAAATTCAAAATCTGACAGTAAAATTACAAGTGAGCTAAATATTCTGGATAATCAATCTTTAGAAGTAAATATCTTAGCTGCTATGCCTTGGGATCAACCACCATTATGCTGGCTGACTCCTGAACAAAAAACCCAATTAAAAAATCAGTCCGAAATCCGTCAATACAAACTTGGGGAAAAAATTTGGTCACAAGCAGCAGGAGATAATCAATTTTTTATTGTTACAGGTAAAGTCCGCTTACGAGATGATGTTAGTAAATCTTTAGCTACCCTACAGGAAGGAAATTGGTTTGGTGATTGTCAAAAGTTATTCATTGATTGTAAAGCTGTAGCTGCTAGTAAGGAAGTTGTTGTTGTGTGTTGGAGTTCAGCACTATGGGCAAAGTTTTCCACTCCTCAAATTGATGAATTTTGGAATTTGACAGGGGAAGAAATAGGTGACAGGGAACAGGTTACAGGTGAGAGAAGGAAGAGGGAAGAAATAGGTGATAGGGGAGAGGAAGCATATTATTCATCTTCAACTTCTTCAACTTCTTCACTGTCACCGTGGCGTAGCACCTCTCACCTGTCACCTTCTTCACCTTCTTATCCTTTTGTAGCGAGTGGGAATACTGGCGCTGCTTGTTTAACAATGGTGGCGCAATATTTAAATAATGCGGTGCAATTGGAATGGGTGCAACGTCAAATTCGAGGACAACGCCCCAAAAATCTTGTAGAAGCAGGGGAAAAGTTAGGGTTAGTTTTACGAAAGTTGCGAGTAAGTTGGGGTGAATTAAGACAGTTGTCATTTCCCGCTTTGTTGCTGTGGAAATCGGCAGAAATCAAAACTCCTTCTTGGGTAGTGGCTTATGGGATGAAAGGCAATAGTTTAATTATTGCTAATCCTCTCAATTTTGAGTGTGAATATTTAACCCAGTCTGTAGTAGAAGCTGCTTGGGATGGACAAATTTGGCAAGCTGAACTAGTTTCCAAACAAGAAAAATTTAACCTTTCTTGGTTCACTCCCGCAGTTTGGAAGTATCGGGTATTGTTGAGTGAAGTATTGCTGGCTTCCTTTACGTTGCAGTTGTTGGGGTTAACGACACCGCTGATTACCCAAGTCATCATTGATAAGGTGATGGTGCAGGAGAGTTTAGCTACTCTGGACGTAATGGCGATCGCACTTTTGTTAGTCGCTATATTTGAATCTATCCTGGGAATCCTGCGCCTATTCATCTTTACCCACACCGCACGACGTTTGGATTTGAGTTTATCGGCTCAACTTTTCCGCCATTTAATGCGTTTACCTTTGGCTTATTTTGAGTCGAGGAGAGTGGGAGACACAATCGCCAGGGTACAGGAACTGGAACAAATCCGCCAATTCCTCACAGGTACGGCTTTAACGGTGATTCTGGATAGCATCTTTGCGGTGGTGTATTTGGGATTGATGTTTTATTACAACATTCCCCTCACCTTTGTGGCTTTAGCCGTATTACCGTTATTTGCGACTTTGACAATTGTGGCGACACCGATTTTGCGGAATTGGTTGAACGAAACCTTTAACCGGAGTGCGGATAGTCAGTCTTTTCTTGTAGAAACAATTACTGGTATCCATTCAGTCAAAGCCCACGCAGCAGAACCAGTAGCACGCGATCGCTGGGAAGGCTTATTTGCTCGCTTTATTCGCACCAGTTTTAAAGCTTCCACAACATCTAATATTAGCAGTAATATTGGTGACTTTCTCACCAACTTTTCTACACTAATAATACTTTGGTTTGGTGCAAAATTAGTAATTGATCATCAACTTACAGTTGGTCAATTAATCGCTTTTCAAATGTTATCAGGCAGAGTCACAGGACCCCTATTGCGCCTAGTGCAGTTGTGGCAAAATCTTCAACAGGTTTTACTATCTGTAGACCGAATTGGTGACATTCTCAACGCCGCACCCGAAACCGAAGCAGGAACAGGTTTAGTCTTACCACCGCTAAAAGGTGAAGTTAGCTTTGACCAAGTTTTCTTCCGCTACAATGCCAACACTGAACCCGTATTAAAAGGAATTTCTTTTAATGTCGAACCAGGACAATTTGTAGGAATTGTCGGACGTAGTGGTTCTGGAAAAAGTACCCTTTCCAAAATTTTGCAACGTCTATATCAAATTGAATCAGGACGCATTCTTATTGATGGTTTTGACATCAAAAGTGCTGATTTAGCATCTTTACGACAACAAATCGCCGTAGTTCTCCAAGAAGACTTTCTATTTAACGGTTCTATCTTGGAAAATATCTCTTTAGGAAATCCAGATATTACCGCAGAAGAAGTTGTAGAGGCTGCAAGATTAGCCGTAGCCCATGATTTTATCAGTCAATTACCTTATGGATACGAAAATAATGTTGGTGAAAGAGGTACAGCTTTATCTGGTGGACAAAGACAGCGGATAGCTTTAGCAAGACTGTTTCTTTCTACTGCGCCAATTTTGATTTTAGATGAAGCTACCAGCGCCTTAGATAGTGAAACAGAACAGCAAGTATTACAGAATTTGCAAAAAGTTTCTGCAAACCGTACCGTGTTTTTAATAGCTCACCGTTTCGCACCTCTCAAACGTGCTGATTTAATATTAGTCATGGAAAAAGGTGTGATTGCAGAACAGGGAACACACGCGGAGTTATTAAAACAAAAGGGATTATACTGGTCACTTTATCAACGACAACAGGCTAATATTTAACAATATTCGTGGCGACTTTCAAGACAGTCGCTACGAATTTTAAGTTTCTGATATAGCAATTACCATTCAAGTGAGGTACAAGCTGTAATAATTAAACGCAGATGGACGCAGATAAACGCAGATAAACGCAGATAATTTTGTACTTCACTAGACTAGGAAATGCTATATTACTGCTTTGTATCTGATCATTAATGCTTTTTGTGCTTTATTAAAAATGATTGATATATCTAATTATAAAAAAAATACTTAAATTATTGAAAATAGAACCTACACGATGTTAATTTATGCTATGCTAAATAAAATATGAATTACGTAATGCATAATATCTGCCTCTATTAATTTATGTCTCCGTCAGATCAATATCCCAAATTTAAAGATAAAAGGACGGAGAAATTTGCTTTAGGTGAAAGAGTCAAAGAGTTTCAGGCTTTTCGTGATCAAGCATATAAACGACTTGATATATTAGAAGCCGCTATTAACAAAGAATCTCTAATGAAATTACCAAGCAACCATTTTGAGTCTTTAGAAGGAGATCGCAAAGGTCAGTATAGTATTCGGATAAATAAACAATGGCGAATTTGTTTCAATTGGCCAGAGGAGGAATCTAAACCTTTCAATATCGAAATTACAGACTATCATTCTTAAAGGAGAAAATATGGCACGTCCACCCATTCATCCTGGAAAAATTCTTGCTGATGAACTTGATGAATTGCAAATGAGCGCTAGCGAGTTAGCCCGGATTCTTCATGTACCCACAAATCGAATTACTGAAATAATTAATGGTCAAAGGGCAATTACTGCGGATACTGCATTACGATTAGGACGATGGTTTGGTACTGGTGCTGAGTTGTGGATGAATTTACAAAAAAATTATGAACTTAGACTAGCTGAACAAAAAAAGGGTGAAGAAATTCAGGCAACTATTTCTCCTCGAATATTATCTGACGATAACCAAGTGACTGTATTCTGTTAATAACCCAATTTGCGGGTAATGATAATGCCGGGTTATTTATACAGATTCAATTGGGAAGAAAGGCATAAAAGATGGATGATAGCTATGTAGAAGCAACCGGAAAAATAGTGATTAGAATGTAGGATTATGTTGATAATCCCAACATTTATCATCTTGCCAAACTCTACCTGTATGCTCACATTTTTCTGGGTCTTTAATACCAGGAATTGAGGTAGGGTGAATAGTGTTTAAGCTGGATGTAACATAAGAGATCATGAAAGAACCTGTATAAAAACCACCAAAGATTAAAGTTCCAAAAAAAAATGTGAAGCTGACACATTTAACAGCAAATAAAACAGAAAAATTGCGTTGTTTACTATAGGGGAAAAAGCGCATATATTTCCTCGGTGTGGTGTTTGTGGCAGATAACACCCTGGGAATGTTTACACGCTAATCAATTTGACTTGCAGAATTTATTTATGCCAGAAAAATATAGATATTTCTGTTATCAGTTAACAGTTATAGTAGGGAATAGGGAAAACGGTTGAAATTATTTTGGTGTGTGAGTTTATAATCACTGTATATTCTTGCCTACGTGGTAACTACTATAGCAATTCCCATTCAAGTCAATACTTGTCGGTTAAGCTCAAAAAATGAAATTATGTAGGTTGGGTTGAGGAACGAAACCCAACATTTACAGGCATTTGTTGGGTTTCACTATCGTTCAACCCAACCTACAAAAATTCTTAACCGAGCAGTATTGCCATTCAAGTGAGGTACAAGCAGTAATAATTAAACGCAAATGGACGCAGATATAGCTTGCTTCCCGCAGGGTACGCAGATAATTTTGTACTTCATTAGACTAGGAAATACTATATGTTATTTATGGCTGCTTGAAAATATAAATTAGCAAATCTAATTTTTCACTATTCACGCATAAGTTACTTTTAGCGATAGTGTTGAAGGCAGAAGATGAAGTTTTTGTTTAATAAGGGTTTATAAAGCGGAATTGAGGTTAAATATTTCTAAGATTTGTCTGCAAATTTCTTTAAGCTTATCCCCAACTAAAGGGGAAGGTGTAGACTCACCAACAAAATTCCATTGTTCTACTGTTGATAGTCGCCAAACTTGTCCACGATGGTCAAATCCAGATGCTTCAACACCAATCGCCCGCTTGGATTGATTGATAGGATCTTGATAAAAACGGATTTGAATTAAAATACTGCGACTGCGCCAAGATTTGCTGATTCCCGGAAAATGAAAACCAATATCTATGGAATCTGGATCTACTAATTCCCTGGTTTCTGGATCATTCTTCCAAGGTTTAAGATCGGATTTGGCATCAGGAAACTCTAATTTGAACAAATTAACTACCGTAGCAATCTTGCTGGTGAGTTCAAAGTTTGTTGTCTGTTCAGCTGCGTTCACGACAAAATACTCCTAATCTTGCATCAGCTTATGGGGATGTGAAAACAGAAAAACGCTGATAAAGTTTATCTTATTGGTGTTTTAGCTTATCAAGAAGATTGGAAATTTAGCAACTGTTAATTATGATTTCCTCACATTTCTTTGAGTAATTATACTAAAAAAATCTTCTCTAGCACTAACAACTCTGCCTTTTGATTGAGTTGGTAGCAAGTTTTAGTCAAGTTGGAGTATTTTTTGTAAAAACCTTTGTTGACTAGAACGATAAATAACAGTAGCGATCTAAAATGACACTGTAAAGCCGCAAACAAATAGTAAATTAATTTCCGTTTATGGTGCGTCAACGCTCTATTTTATCACTGATTCTCGTACTAGTGACTACATTCCTGATCAGCTGTGGCGGTCCTAGTGTTGCTACTGCACCTCCAACTTACACACCAGATCAACTGGCGAAAATTCAGGTATATGTTCCTGATATTGAGGTGGTGCGCGATCGCTCAGAAGAACTCAAAACCCTGATTAAAAGCAGTGAATGGATTGATGTCGGCAATTTTATCCATGGCCCAATTACAGAGGCTAGGTTAAATATGACTTACGTTATCCCCAATTTGTTACCCCAAGACCAACCTCAAGCCAGACAAATCAGCAAGGATTTTTTAAGCCACTTGGTAAAAATTGACCAAGCTGCTAAGGTCGGTAACACTAGTTTGGCCTTGAGTAGCTACAAAGATGCTTTTGTCGATATTGACAAGTTCCTACAACTGATTCCAGAAGCAGGTGACAGCTAACAGGTGATAGTGACAGGGAAGAGGGCAAAAGACAAGAGGCAAAAATTGATTAATTTTCCCCTACTTCTCTGTTACCTACTAGACATCTCCCAGAATTAAATATGCGTGACTGGAAACCCTTGTAGAGACGTTCCATGTAATGTCTCCATAATCTTTCTCACAGATGTCTACTATGAGTCTTGAGTCACAAAACGCTAGGGTAATGGGGTGATAGGGTAAAGATGGCAAATCTTTATTCTTCACCTCCTCACTTCATAAAAAACGTCATGAATATAGTAATTATTGGTTGTGGCGTAGTTGGGGCGACTATCGCCTATCAACTGAGTCAAGTTAAAGGTCTAAATATCACTGTTTTCGACCAAAATAAACCAGCACAAGCTTCAACAGGTGCTGCTCTCGGTGTTTTAATGGGTGTCATTAGCCACAAAATTAAGGGCAAAGCTTGGCAAATGCGCCAAGAAAGCATTAAACGTTATGAAACTTTGATTCCTGAACTGGAAGGGATTACGGGGCGCAAAATCCCTTGTAACCGTCAGGGAATCGTCATGCTGTTGTCAGAAGACTCAGAACACCCTTTAACCAGTGGTGTGGAAGTGATAACAGAATGGGAAAGATTACGGGAAGTTCGCCAATCTCAAGGTTGGCAGTTAGCTGTTTGGGACAAAGAACAACTACAAAAATTCTGTCCACAAATTAATCATCCCACGATCATTGGTGCTGTCTACTCTCCCCAAGACCGTCAACTCAATCCTACAGCTTTAACATTAGCTTTGGTAGATGCGGCTCAACGCAATGGCGTTAAATTTAAATTTGGTGTGGCTGTCAAAATTAACCCAGTTCCATCTGCTCAATTAGTACAAATATCACCGACAGTTAACGAGCAACTTAAATCTATTGAAACGTCAGAGGGTACAGTCACCGCAGATTGGTTTATTGTTTCAGCTGGCTTGGGTTCAACTTTACTAACTGCACAATTAAATCAAAAGGTGTATATCCGTCCGGTTTTGGGGCAAGCTTTATACCTAAGTTTAGGACGGTTTTTAGGAAATCCTGAGTTTCAACCGGTGATTACTGGTAATGATGTCCATCTTGTTCCTATGGGTAATGGTGATTATTGGGTAGGTGCAACGGTCGAATTTCCCAATGATGCTGATGAGATATCTGCAAAGAAGGAATTACTGGAATCTTTACAAAAACAAGCGATCGCATTTTGTCCAGATTTAGTTTCAGCAAAAGTTGTCCGCACTTGGTCTGGTTTACGCCCCCGTCCTGAAAATCGTCCAGCACCTGTTATTGATCAACTCCCTGGTTTTAATAATGTCTTGTTGGCTACTGGTCATTATCGCAATGGCGTTTTACTCGCACCTGCAACAGCTTCAGCAATTCAGGAAATGATTATTCCTCAAAATTCTCAATAATCGGTAATAGGTTGGCAGGATTAATTCATCAATTTTTAAATCTTCATTTAATCCTGTAAATCCTGATTCACACAAAAATATTTTATTGTAGTTCTTCCTTATCGAGATTAATAATACCAGATTTTAAGATAGAAGTCAACAGCTTAACCTCTTAATATGCGAGATTCTTTTCTAGAAATCCTATTACCTATTTGTAGGATGATAAAAGAGAATTCAGTATTTAAGGCATCTGTGCGGTGCTGTTGCATTCTCAGGATAGGAAAATAGAGTGTCAATACAAGAACATAAGATAACAGTAGATTCATTAGAATGGTATTATCGGGAAGCGGAACCGATTGGTAGAAGTGATTTATTGCCAGTGGTATTGCTACACGGTATAGTTGCCCAGAGTTATAGCTGGAGAAACATTCTACCAGCATTGGCAGCACAAGGAACAAGAGCGATCGCACCCGATTGGATAGGTTACGGCTTTTCTGGTAAACCGGAAAAACGCGACTTCGCTTACACTCCCGACGCATTTATCACAGCATTAGCAGCATTTGTTAAAACTTTAGAATTAGAAAGATTTTCCCTAGTTGTCCAAGGATATTTAGGTTCAGTAGGTTTACAATATGCCTTGCGACATCCTCAACAAATAGCCAACATTGCAATTTTAAATACACCCATTTCCACATCTGCCAAATTACCTTGGAAAATTCAACAAATGGGTTTACCTCTAGCAGGTGAAGTCATAACACAAGATCCCCTTTTAGTTGATAGAACCTTAGAAGGTGGTAGCCGTTACCGAATAGAAGATAAAGATTTAGATATTTATCGCAAACCCTACTTAAAAAGTTCTTCATCTGGTCGTGGACTGCTTTCCACAATTAGAAATTTGCAACTTGAACAAGCCATGACAGAAATAGAAACTGGTTTTAAAGAATGGCAAAAACCAATTTTAGTACAATGGGGAATGATTGATCCTTGGCTATCTATAGATATAGCTGAAAACTTTGTAAAATCCGTACCAGATGCCGAAATCATCAAACTCCATAACGTAGGACATTATCCCCAAGAACATTATCACGAAACGATTTTACAAGACCTCTTACCCTTTGTGCGTCGTTCAGAGTCGAATTAAATAGTTGAGAACATGAATATGATTTGTCATTCTGAAGTACGAAGCATCTCAACTTATCATTTTAGAGGATATTTAAAACCTAGAAAATGAGTACGATGTGTCATTCTGACCGGAACGGAGTGGAGGGAAGAATCTCAATTTTTAGTCATTCTTCAAATTCATAAGATACTAGAACCAACAAATTAGAGACGTTTCATAAAACGTCTCTAAACAAGGATCTTTTTGCACACTATCCTTTGTAACCAATTTAAAAGTCCGAAAAAAATAAACCTGTTATTTTCAAGAATATGAATCAATATTATGTCTATATAATGAGCAATAAATCAAAAACATTATAAGTAGGTGGGCATAAATATTTATCGTTGAGACAAGGCAGGAGGCAGAAGGCAGGAGGGAAGAGGTTTTGAAGCAACTTTACGTTTCGTTACATACTTCTGTTTTTTTTCGCCTACCTACTTACACAGGAGTGACTAATGATTTACAACGCAGAATATATGAACACAAACAAAAACTTATACCAGGATTTAAGCAAAAATATAATATTACTAAGCTCGTATACTATGAAGAAACTTCAGATATTCAAGTAGCTATCGAACGTGAGAAGCAGATAAAAGGATGGTTAAGGTCTAAGAAAATATTATTAATTGAATCTATAAATCCTAATTGGCAAGACTTGAGTATTGAATGGTATGCAGAGTAAATTCCTGTACAATAGATTTGTCATGCTGAGGTACGAAGCATCTCGAAGATTCTTCACTCCGTTCAGAATGACAAAGTATTTATTGTCATCATGACAAAGAGATGATTGTCATGCTGAGGTACGAAGCATCTCGAAGATTCTTCACTCCGTTCAGAATGACAAAGTATTTATTGTCATCATGACAAAGAGATGATTGTCATGCTGAGGTACGAAGCATCTCGAAAATTCTTCACTTCGTTCAGAATGACAAAGCGATTATTGCCAGCATGACAAAATATTTACACTTCTTAACCTAATCTGCATCCTTGTCAACAATTGCCGTAACCTGATAATAAGAGCAAATGCAATCATCTGTAAATTGATTAAGGCAGGTTACAATTCATGGCTTATTCCTGGTTTAAAGCATTTCACATTATAGGCTTTGTCGTTTGGTTTGCCGGCTTATTTTACCTAGTGCGTCTTTTCATCTACCACGTTG
The DNA here is from genome assembly GCF_034931625.1 of Anabaena cylindrica UHCC 0172. Taxonomy (GTDB): domain Bacteria; phylum Cyanobacteriota; class Cyanobacteriia; order Cyanobacteriales; family Nostocaceae; genus Anabaena; species Anabaena cylindrica_A. The sequence continues at coordinate 19,923 of NZ_JAYGGY010000040.1, forward strand.
AAGCGAACCAAGAACCAGAACCCGCAAAAACGATACTGAAAAACCAGTATCAAATTATGGAAAAGCGTCTCTACCATATCATCACCGTTCCAGGAATGATAGTAACGATAGCAATGGCTATTGGTATCCTATCCACTAACCCAGACTTGTTAAAAGAAACTTGGTTACATTTCAAATTAGGGTTTGTGGGTATTTTACTAATCTATCATCACTACTGCGGTAGGTTGATGAAACAATTAGCCGCAGACGAATGTAAATGGAGTGGACAACATTTGCGGGCTTTAAATGAAGCACCTACACTATTACTAGTTGTAATTGTCATGTTGGCTATATTCAAGAATAACTTACCTACAGATATCACTGCTTGGCTGATTTTTGGTTTAGTGATTTTCATGGCTGTGAGTATTCAGATGTATGCCAAAATCCGCAGACGCAATCAAGAGAAGATGATAGCAGAAATGAATCAAATCAATCAAGTTCCCCAAGCACAAAGTTAGTAAGAAATAGGATACTTTATTTGGTAGGATGGGTAGAGCAACAGCGAAACCCATCAAAATCTTTTTGATATTCTAATATTTGAATCAGGATATCCAGGATTTGAGGATGAACAGGATGTTATTTACTAATTGTCCATTGTTGAATAATATTATGTTAATCATCTTCTGAATTGAGATTATCAAAATCATTCTATATTCTATCCTGTAAATCCTTTAATCCTGGACATCCTGATTCAGACAATCATAAAAAATATCCTATGTAGCCCACATTCCGCACCCTGGGGTGTCACATTGAAATCATTTATTCTTTGCTTCTTCCTTGTGTTGACACCGTTAAAACCTGTGGAGGAGAAGCATCCGGTGGGTAAAGAAAATCTACTTCCACCAAAGACGAATCACCTGCTTGCATATTTAATGAAACCAAAGGTTCTCCTGTTTGTCCTCTGGTTTGGACTAAATGCACAAACTCAGTTTTTCGCTGACCTTGTTCATCTTGATAACGTACCCGCACTGTTCCCCGGAAGAAAACTTGACGCGCTGGTGTAGTGAAAAAGCGTAGTCCTGCTTTAGTTAATTGATCTTCTTTGAGTGGAGTTTGCAGAGATATACTTACTTGTTGTTGAGTTTGGGTACTGTTGTATAGAGGCAACTTGAGACTATATTGAATTCCATAGTTACCATGAGCGCGATAGGCTGTATCAGGATAACGAACTAACATAGGTGCGCTTTGAATTTGACCAGTACCAAAAGTACCACCATGCAGTGTACTTAAAGCATAGGAAAAAGCCTGACCTGGTTGGGGAATTGTTAAATATTTAGCTGTAGAATTATCTACTAAGAGCGATCGCCATTGAGAACCACTCGCTACACCTGCTACCCTACCATAAATCCTCGATTTACCAGTCTCTTCCAGGGGCGTTGGGGCTTTATCTCTGGGTGCAGATAACTCACCGTTATCAAGTAAATTTTGCCACTCTGCCAAATTTGGCGCACGTTCACTACCATCAGCATTTGTAGGTGCAAACATAGCTAAACTAGCTGCATAAACATTTCCATTACTCCACAAACGCATAAATGTAGATCTACCATTTATTGGTGGTGTTAATTCTGCCACAGGAATTGGTAAATTTAATAACATCTGACTTTGCCCTGGAGGAATGACAATTTGAGCCGGAAAAATTGGCTGTCGTTTTCCTCTCAACACATCAGACATAACCCGACTACCAGGACCTGCAAAAACTGTACCCGAATTATTGGGAATAAAAGAATCTAACTGAATAAAAGGTGCATCTGGTTGACTTAAATAACTTGCTCCTTGCAATATACTGACTTTCACCTCTTTAGAACCAGGGTTGTGCAACATTATTCCCAGGTAAAGGGAACGTAAATTTTCCGGTGGTTCTGCTTTAGCAACATGATGAGCAAAAATATCAAACCGTCCTCGAAACGGAAAATTTAAATGTGCCGTTGGTACTTTTTTCCCATTTACGGGAAAGGTAGAAAGTAAAATTCCTTCTTTTAACACCAATTCTGGGCTATTGCTATTAAATACTGGCACACTATCCAACTGTCCTGGCAAAGGGCGAACCTCTTGAGTTTGTACCACTTCTGCCGGTGGTGGCGTAGCTGGAGTTGCTTGCGCGATAGTCAAAGCGAATAATAGTGGCAACATAATATAGAGGAAAATTTTTCTAAAGAGACGCTGACAACCTTATATAAGTGCCAGTCTGTTCAGGATTAAAACAAAGTCAGCAATCATCCTGTGCAAATTTTCTTGATTTAAAATCGGCACATGAACAAAGATGCAAGGAATGGGAAGTGGAGATTGATTCAGGTAGTTCAACACTGAATAATAAAGTGATTCACAGACGAACTTACCACAGTCGTAACTAATCTCAACTTCTGTTCCCTCCACTAATTGTTCAACATTAACAGTTGTTTGCAAAGTTGTTTGCCAAAAACTTTCTGCACAATCTCTAGATGAGATATCCGTAGACTGTAAAGATAAGATACGAGCCAAGACTTCGATACTTAATTGTTGACGACTTGCTGCCATGCCACAACAGATAACATAATCAGGTTTGAGTTCATTGATTTTGGCAATGACGCGAGAACTGGCAAGCTCAACATCTACAGGTAGTTGGCGCAAAAAATTTAAATCATGAGAGATACAATCCATTTTACCGAGTTCGAGTAACAAATCATCAGAAGAATTTGACTTTTGTTCACTCAGCCAAGTGGCAAAAGAAGTTAATAGTATTTTTTTGGGCATAATAAATATTATTTAGAATTAGTATTTAGAATTAGAATATAAATACAATGCCTTCCCTAATAAATTTACAAGGAGCAGGTAAATGCCAGTGATTGCAGTCGTAGATTACGATATGGGGAATTTGCACTCAGTTTGCAAAGGTTTAGAAAAAGCTGGGGCAACTCCTAAAGTAACTCATTCTGCCAAGGAGTTAGAACAAGCAGATGCCATAGTTTTGCCAGGAGTGGGAGCATTTGATCCGGCAGTGCAACACCTGCGTTCTCGTGGTTTAGAACAACCTATTAAAGATGTGATTGCATCTGGCAAACCTTTCTTAGGTATTTGTCTAGGATTACAAATTTTGTTTGAATCCAGCGATGAAGGAACTCAACCCGGATTAGGAATTGTGCGCGGAAAAGTTCGTCGATTTCGCTCAGAAGCAGGTATTGCTATTCCTCACATGGGTTGGAATCAACTGCAACTTACCCAATCAAAGAGTATTTTGTGGGAACATTTGCCTTCCGAACCTTGGGTTTATTTTGTTCATTCCTACTATGTTGACCCAATTGAACCGCAAGTTAAAGCAGCAACGGTTACTCATGGTAGTCAAACTATCACAGCTGCGATCGCTCATGAAAACCTCATGGCAGTCCAATTCCACCCCGAAAAATCCTCTAATATAGGATTGCAAGTTTTATCTAATTTTGTGGCTCAAGTCCGCGAAAAAATTCCTGCTTAATAAAAATTTGCAATTTTATTAGTTGACTACATGACCAATAATTAATGAGTCTGAGAATTTACGGGAATCGACTGCTAAAAACTTTGCCAGGACAAGAAACCAGACCTACCAGTGCGCGAGTACGGGAGGCAGTTTTTAATATTTGGCAGGGAGAAATTGATGGTTGTCGCTGGCTAGATTTGTGCGCGGGTAGTGGTTCAATGGGCGCAGAAGCATTATGTAGAGGAGCCAGCTTAGTAGTAGGAATCGAACAGTCTAATCGAGCTTGTGCTATTATCCAACAAAATTGGCAGCAAGTAGCTCATAACGAGCAAAAATTTCAAATATTGCGAGGAAACATTCTCCAGCAGTTAAAAAAATTATCAGGTCAAAAATTTAACAGGATATATTTTGATCCACCCTATGCTAGTGATTTATATGAACCTGTATTAAGAGCGATCGCAGATTATCAACTTTTAGATCCTCACGGAGAAATAGCAGTAGAACATAAACCCAAAAATTTTACACCCCCAGAAATCCCTAATTGGGAAATCTGCCACCAAAAAATTTATGGAAACACCGCATTAACTTTTTACAGTACCGTGGCATTAGAGCAGATCAAGTAGTGAGGAGAGAAATATATTGATAAGATCAAATTTTCTCCTATTCCCCACCACTGAGGACTCAGTACTCAGCACTCAGCACTCAGGACTTAATCACCCTCCCAGCTCGTTAGGACGCTTATATTGCTTATAGGCAGCGTAAAATAGTCCGCTAAGGGTAACGAAAATCAGACCGAGTACAATACCTGATAGCAGGGGTTCAACCACTGTAAATCTCCTCTTTGCAATTATTCAACATTTCAGTTCCTGTTTTTGATTTTACCAAATCTGGCATCAATCCATTGCCATACAATATTTTTAGACTATAAATCTAGATAAAAATTTTTATTTGTGCTTGCAGACACAATCAAGAACTTTTAAGCTATGTGTAGGAAATGATAAAGTTTCTTGTACACCTAGAATGTAAAAGCAAACCTTTTGGATAACCAGCTTACCAAATCTGAAACGTTAATTCAATGGATCGCTTTATCGGCTTTGGCCATACTCATAGCAATCCCTTTGACCCTTCTTGGTGTTCACATAGTTCAAGGCTCTGATCCCTATATCAAGAGTGTTGTATCACTAACAGGAAATCCAGTACAGGGAAAGGCCATCTTTCAAATTAACTGTTCTGGGTGTCACGGTTTAGCAGCAGATGGACTAGTAGGACCAAGCTTACAAGCCGTATCCAAGCGTAAATCTCGATATGGATTGATTCACCAAGTGATTAGTGGCGACACACCTCCCATGCCAAAATTCCAGCCCAGCGTCCAAGAAATGGCAGACCTTTTGAGTTACTTGGAAAATCTTTGAATGTTGGTAAAAATTTACTATAACCAGAAAACTGCCCTATCACCACTGCTAGTAAAGCACGGCGTAAATAAAGCTCGTTTAATAAGCTTTGTAAGCTTTTTCACTAGATAGTTATTTTCGCCATACCTTACTAGTCCTAACGTCTGTAATTTTAAGTTGTAATTTTACATTTTGTCCGATTTTTTAATGCCAAAAAGAGCAGCTTAACGGGTGACAAGGGGGTGGAAGATGAGATGTGGCAATAATTTGAGCTCTGACACTGAATCGCTCTCAAGCCTCAAAAACGCCTCCTGCTCTTTCACATTACTGGGAATCGCTTAAATTTCGTACAGTTTAATGCAAACGTTGCTTTAAAAAGCGATACCCTACGGGTTCGTCAGTCACTCATGAGGAAACCCCTTAGTCCAAACTCAAGCTGGCAATGATTATGACATTAGCTCTCATGGTTTATAGCTTAGGGCAACGTCAACTCAGGCAATCCTTAAAATTTACGGCTCTTCGGTAGTTGTTATGCCAAACTATTAGATACACTCACTAAAGAGTATTAAAAAATGTATCAAAAAATGACTAAAAGTGTTGTAGGGGTTGACATAAAAGGAGCATTTATTATTGACTATAAATAGAATCCAAATTTTTTTTAGATAAAGTTAAAGTAATGACTGGTAAAAGAGATATTAAAATTCTAACAGAGATTCTGGATTTAAGCGGTGTAAAAGTAATATCACATCGCCTTCACACCGGAATTGGGATGATTTTACAAATTGAACAAGAAAAGTCCTTTAGCATCTGCCCTAAGTGTGGCATAACCAGCAATAAATTACATCAAAATCATAGACATATTATTAAAGACCTCCCTTTTGGAGAAAAAGAAATTTTTTTAGAAGTTAATCGGCGACAGTTTAAATGCAATACCCGTGAATGAAATTGTCAAACTGCTTGCGGGGGAAGGATTTTCAAGTCTTTTTCTATATCTCTGATTTCAGATTTATGGGAAGAGTTTTTGCGCTTGAATTTGGACATTTTAATTTTGACAACACGGGGATTAATACGTTTTCGTCGGGGGCGATCAATTTCAGACTGGGAAATTAATGATAATAAATATTGATGTTGAATTTCTCGTAATTTTAAGGATGAATGGCTGATGAGTTGTACTAAATCTATAACTAGTTGCAAAGATTCAAGAAAACTAAGGAGTAAAGGATTTTTATCATATTCGTTAGCAGATTGGTAAATTAAATCGCGGAGTAGATTATAAGCAATTAACATAGCATAAAGTTCTTGTTCGACTAATTCAGATGTTTTGCTCCGAAAAATAGTGGGCATTTGTCCTTTGAGCGTAGCACATTGATGTGTTTTTATTTCACAGAAACTAATTTCCACCTCCCATCTGCAATGATAGTGAATAATTAATTCTTTGGCAGAAATATTAGGGTCAATAATACTAGTAACTAAACGACGAGGGAGAAAACCAGGAATTTGATATTCAATAACTCGGACAATGATACTTTCGTGATTCCATTGTTTATGCGATTCTGTAGATTTTTCTAAATTGAGAATTTTGCCATTAATTTCTGATAAATAACTTCCATCTGGATATCTAGCCATGTATCCATCTGGCAAACGAGAATCAGAAATAACAGGTAGTTTAATATTAGAAGCTACCCTAAGTAAAAAGTCGCATTCTTTTGTACGAATACTAAAAATAGTGGCAAAGGAATATAAACCAGCATCTAATACAAATAATAAGTTTTTCTGGTTAAATTGTGCTAGTAATTTAGTCATTAAAGTCCTCTCACCAGTTCCTTTACCTTGGCTGGAACCATAGGTAAAATCTAGAATCAGGCGTGTTGATGCTGATATTAATGTGACTATTCTCAGCATGGGAAAAGCACTTTCTCCTCGACCACATTTAGACTTCCCAAATTTATCACGATTACTTTCAGTATCAGGTGTCGTACCTGTGGAACCATCAAATATTACTGTAGTCCATTTATGAAAGTCAGATTTTAATGTTGTAAAACTAGAAGTGAGTTTTTTGAAAATTAGTTGAAAAATTGTTAACCCTATACGAACTCTGGCATGACTCATGGCACCTTCAGAAATAAGTTGTTTTGGTAGACAACAGGATAACCACCTCAATCCTGATATCATCCAATCCATAATTCCTAAATAACTTAAATCACGACGGATAGTGGAGAGAATTACAAACTTTTAGGACAAACTTTGGTACTAGAATCGTTCCTTGACGACATTTACTTGATGAAACACTTGCCAAAGATTCTTTGATAATAGTTGATAAATGTGTTGCAATTGGTTGCAGATCATATTCTGTCGTAAACTGAGTAAGTAGCTGATGATGTTCTTTCTGAATTCCCATACAAAACTATCAAGAATGACTTGAAATGAACTTTTAGAAATCTTAAATATTCTTTCATGTTTTGCTGACGGGATGACAAAAATGGTTAAAATGCAGACAGAATAAGCCTCATAGCTC
>NZ_JAYGGY010000041.1:0-27244 GCF_034931625.1 Anabaena cylindrica UHCC 0172
TATGGCATCCCCAATGGTACATACCAGACCCTTGGGAAGAGAACAGCACCACAGAAAAAAGCGTCGAAACAAATAAAAACCAACAAAATAGAAATCAAAAAAACAGCATTAACCCATCAGATAACATCCTGAATAGAAACATAAACCCAGGAAACAGCCAAAGTCCAAAAAATAGCGCAAACCCTTACAGTGAGGACAATTACACTCACTTTGACCCAGAAACACCAACGTGGAAAAAACAACAAGCCCAAAACCCTTACCCAGAAAGCGATTACACACACTTTCCTTATATGAAGGTTTTATGTTTACCTTTCGCTACCAGCCCCGTAGGGGCTGAGGTAGCCGATGTAATTGAACAAATGGACGAAGTTCAGGATTGTGATCTAGAAATTCAGGTTTGTCAGAATGAATCAAATGAATTAGAAGCAATCCAGTTATCAGAAAATTTTGAATTCATAAATTTTCTTGATAGTAGGAATAGTTGGAGAATTGATTTAGCTCAATCAAACAATCAATTAGAGTCAATAGTTAAACTGATTGTTTTGCAGTTAAATGAAGTTCCTATTCATCAGAATTTCTTATTTTTCTTGATTTGTAGCGACTCGCCAAAAAGCGATAATCAAAACTTATCAATGGCGAAGACTGACGAACTGGATGTAGTTGTTTTTGGAGCAGAAGAGACACCAGAACCAGCACTCAGAAGTGTTAATTATGGGCAAGAAAATACCACTGTTGATGATTCTACTGCTGATGAGGACTTAAGAATCGATGAACTCAAGCGGGTAACGAAGTTGCGGCTATTGGCAGTAGTTCATGCCCTGAAAAAAGTGCGGGAATACTGCCTGATTTCAGGGCAGTTCATTTGTGGTCAAGAGCGCCGACACCTGGAGATGATCTTCAAGATGCAATTTTACCTGGATTCGGGTCACGAAGTGCTAGTAGCAGAAGCTACTGCATGGGCGGATGCCAATCTCAGCGATAACCCAGTATTTTGGTAAATACCACTGCTACTGATACCCAGCAGATTGTAACAAAAACAACTTAGCATAACGTCCTCCTGCCTGTATTAATTCTGCGTGAGTTCCCAGTTCTACAACAACGCCATCTTCTATAACTGCGATTTTGTCAGCCATTCGTACCGTTGAGAAACGGTGAGAAATCAAAAGTACCATTTGATGTTGAGTAATAGCCCGAAAATGATTAAAAATCTCAAACTCAGCTTGGGCATCTATTGCCGATGTTGGTTCATCTAATACTAAGATATCTGCCTGCGATCGCATAAAAGCACGAGACAAGGCTATTTTCTGCCACTGTCCCCCAGAAAGTTCCTGTCCTCCCTTAAACCAACGACCAAGCTGGGTTTGGAAGCTTTCAGGTAATTGATCAATAAAAGGTTCGGCCATGCCTTTTTGGGCAGCAGTTTGCCAGCGGGTTTTGTTTTCTAGATGTTCTATATCGCCTACGCCAATATTCTCACCCACAGTAAACTGATAGCGGACAAAGTTCTGAAAAATCACACCAATGCGACGACGTAGCACATCCACATCCCATTCCTGCAAGTCCAAGCCATCTAATAAAATCCGCCCAGAGTCAGGGGTGTAGAGTCGGGTAAGTAGTTTGATTAAGGTGGTTTTACCGGAACCATTTTCACCCACAATGGCCAGTTTTTCTCCAGGTTGCAAATGCAGAGAAATGTTTCTCAATGCTGGCTGGGAACTGCCTGGATAAGTAAATGATACGTTCTCAAAACGAATACCATCTTGGGGATGAAAACCAGTGGTAGCCTGACCTGAAGATGTTGGTACTTCTTCTTCCAGGAAATCGTAGAGATTCGATGCAGTATTGAGAGTGAAGAAGCTTTTCGCGATTTTACTTTTCTTCACACATTTTGGTTATTTTATATCTACCTACTTAACAATTTCCATAAACAAGAATTATATTTTAACTTTCATAATTAGCGACAATTCCTTGACCTATTTCCTTTATCCTTCCTACTAACGTCTGTGGTGTTACTACCTTCACACCTCCACCAAACCCAACAATCCATCTCCACAAATCAAAATCATCTAATGTCCATTTAGGAAATATTGCTTGAAAACGATGGGGGAAATGGCGATCGCTTGTTCTGTCCAAACAAAATAGCGACTTGGGTAAATTATTCGTTGTCTTCTGAATCGGTGCAGACATTTTCACCTGTGCGAACCGTTTTGTCCCCTCGGTAATAAAGGGATAAATCCGATCATTAAACCAGAGTTCCACAGTCACACAGACTTGCATTCGTTCTTGTTGATCTGCACTGAGAAATTTTTGTTGGTCAGTACAGCTATTTCCTAAGTACATCCCCGCACCAGATTTAAATAATTTCTGTAACCTTTGTAATGCCTTTTCCTGTGATTCTCCGTTGCGTTGTTGGCTTTGAGGTCTAGCTAAAAACAGTCTATCCAGACGTTCAAATCGCAGTAAACTAGATGTTTCGCCACTCACACACTCATAACCCAAATACCAAGCAACATTAGAAAACACCATTTGCAATGGATAGGCTAAAAAAAAGTCTTTTTCGTCTCCTTCGTATTTACCCACACCTACAAACCGTTGTAACTCCAACAGCCGTCCTTCGATAATTGCTGTTTCCAACTGAGTGAGATTATTACTTAAGGCACTACTATGGAGATGTTTGGGGTCTATAATAGAACTATTAGCGATCGCTCTCACTGGATAAATATTGTCAGTATTTTCAATAGAGTGTGTTTGTAACAACCGTTGCTTAAACGTTTCATAGATTGCTAAGGCTTGGGGGTCATTTAAACTATTAGCTTGGGATTGAATAATATCAAAAACTTTGATTAATTCTGGTTTAGAAAGAATGCCCGTACCAGCAAAATAACCGTGACGCATCGGAAACTCCGGTAATATTTTATAGGGTTTTAAAACTTTTTCAATATCTTTACGAATTCTATCTTTTTCTGTACGATAGTTGTCAATTACTCCAGCTTGTGCAAGAGAGCGAATTAAAGTGTTTAAGCTACCTACACCCATGTCAGCTAAAAAAGGGTAGTGGATAATAAAACGGATTATTCCGATTAACCGCCTAAACACCTCTTTGTCTGAATAGGAATGTGTTGCATTTAAAGATATCAATTCATCAGGCTCAAACTTTAGAAAATCTTCACTACAAACCTTTGAATTACTATTAATAATTCCTTCAGCTTTTAGCCATTCTAAATCATCACCTATAGCATCTTCTTTAGCATAAATTTCACCCCGCATCTTGGACATAAAAGCAGTAATCTCTTGCAGGGAGTTAGTAAAATCTGGAACATAGCCGAAAATGTTTTCCAGGACTTGAGGCTGAGTTAAATAGAACTCACCAATACCAGGATAGTTAATAATTAAGAATATCAAATACATCAACCGTTCAAAATCCACTAGATGACTATAACGATGGGGTGTTATGTTTGCATGACGATTTTGAAAATTGACAATTTGACGGGGAACACCTGCAATTAATTTAGCAATTTGGTCTTGGGAAAATTTGGGGGAGTTGACATCAATTTTATTGACTGCGGCGAATCCTTCACCATTAATTGGTGGAAAGTCTTGCACCATTTTATACATACTTTTAATAATATCTGGAGGAACTTGGCGTTGGCGTTGTTGATTCCACTGACTGCAAATTTCTAAGGGAGTTTTTAAGTACCAGCCCACCCAGTGGAGTTGAGGTAATTCCCATTGTGCAAGTTGGGTTTTGACTTTGAGTAAAAAGTCCATGCGAAAGGAACGCTTACAATTAGTAGCGTCGTAGATAATACTTTTTTGTAGACTAAGAGCAGTACAAATACGGTTAATAGCAGTGGCTTCGATTTTGTGCCATTCCCCTTGAATTGTCGCATTACCATATAGTTCTTGGCGGATTTCATCAGTGGAGATAATTTCGCAATTTCCCAGGCTAGATAGGAGTTTTGCAAAGGTAGATTTACCACTTCCTGGTGTCCCGATGAGAAAATGAGCGATGATTGTTTTGGAGTCGGTTTTAGTTGCTTGTTTAGTTTCGCGTCGAGACGTTGACATATAAGATATAATTTTATAGTGATTTTACTAATTTATTTAAATATGCAAATCAAGTTAAATATTTGAGGTATGTGTTTAATCTTAGTTGGGTATAAATGATAATTTTACATTGCTAGTGCGAATGACCAAGAAGATATTTTGTCAAACTAAGATTCTATCAAAGTCTTTCTGTATCTAGGTTTGAGGCTATGTTAGGAGGTTTTTGTATCATGACTATCTACACACCTCGCCAAATCGCCCAAACCCCTATTCTTGCGTTGAGGTGTGTCGATTGCTTACTGTGTAAGGGTTTAAGCCATGTGTTTGATTAATTTTTCAGATGGTTTTACAATGTTTTTTAGAGGTGTATCGATTTGCGGTCTGAAACCCTTATTGGGTAAGGGCTGCTAGACGAACTCCCCACCGATTGGGTTAAATCGGAATTATTGGAAACAACCGTTGCTGCTCTTCTTTTATCTCTACGATAGAGCTGCCCCACCGATTGGGTTAAATCGGAATTATTGGAAACCCTCTGATGGGGCTGGAAAAGGTTAGCAAACGCTTTCCCCACCGATTGGGTTAAATCGGAATTATTGGAAACGAAAACAGCCCATCGTGCGTATTGGTTTTTCCCAAACCCCACCGATTGGGTTAAATCGGAATTATTGGAAACTTTGTCTTTTCCATTCAAGATAACCCAAAATAGAAAGCCCCACCGATTGGGTTAAATCGGAATTATTGGAAACAAAACTCCACATCCGAATATGGGCAAAAGTTTTTTTATCCCCACCGATTGGGTTAAATCGGAATTATTGGAAACGATTTTATTCGCATCCGAAAATGACAACTCAACCCCACCGATTGGGTTAAATCGGAATTATTGGAAACCGAAAGTACATAAATCAAAACGTCCTATTATACAGGACCCCACCGATTGGGTTAAATCGGAATTATTGGAAACAAACAGATCCAATAATTGCCAAGCCAAGGAATAATTTCCCCACCGATTGGGTTAAATCGGAATTATTGGAAACAAAATCGCCTGGTGTTGTTGCAATTGCAGAACCACCATTTAACCCCACCGATTGGGTTAAATCGGAATTATTGGAAACTTGATCAATGGTGATAGTCATGAGTTTTTCACTTATTTTCCCCACCGATTGGGTTAAATCGGAATTATTGGAAACAAGAATTATTTCTCCTGATAGTTTTGCAGCCTTTTTACAACCCCACCGATTGGGTTAAATCGGAATTATTGGAAACGTTTTGCTGTTAAACATCAAGCCAAGCTCGATGTTACGAACCCCACCGATTGGGTTAAATCGGAATTATTGGAAACCTGGCGTTAAAGGTTGTTGTGGTAGTCATTGTTTTTAGATACCCCACCGATTGGGTTAAATCGGAATTATTGGAAACTTTTCTTTCAACTAATTTCTTGAGTTTTAGCTCTCCCCCACCGATTGGGTTAAATCGGAATTATTGGAAACGTTATATTGCGTTCAACACGGGTGCGAAATGCGAACTACTCCCCACCGATTGGGTTAAATCGGAATTATTGGAAACGCCAAATCTTTAACCGCATTGGTCAAGGATTTAATTGCACCCCACCGATTGGGTTAAATCGGAATTATTGGAAACAGTTGGTTTGTTCATTAAGCACAGTAAAATTCAATTACCCCACCGATTGGGTTAAATCGGAATTATTGGAAACGTCATTATGCCAACTATTGTTATTGTTATCATTAGACATACCCCACCGATTGGGTTAAATCGGAATTATTGGAAACTGCCTAATTTAGGACTTTTAAGTGTATAATCCCAAAGTTCCCCACCGATTGGGTTAAATCGGAATTATTGGAAACCCCAGCAATGTCAACCGCATAACTTTCGGGCTTTTGGTCTCCCCACCGATTGGGTTAAATCGGAATTATTGGAAACGGTGTTGAGTTGAGAGTTACCGTGAAACATGATCCTTTTCCCCCACCGATTGGGTTAAATCGGAATTATTGGAAACAAAACGGTATCGTGCTGATATTTTTTGCAAAAACCTTTTTGCCCCACCGATTGGGTTAAATCGGAATTATTGGAAACTTTGTAACTTTTGATCGTGTTGGCGGAGCAATTTCCCCACCGATTGGGTTAAATCGGAATTATTGGAAACACTAATTCCTCTCCTTCAAGTAAGCAAAAGGTTGCTGCCCCACCGATTGGGTTAAATCGGAATTATTGGAAACCTCAAACTTAGCTGAGGACTTGAGTTCCCAAAAATCCCCCCACCGATTGGGTTAAATCGGAATTATTGGAAACGAATGTAGGAATAAGATTAGGACTAAAGTCTTCTTGAACCCCCACCGATTGGGTTAAATCGGAATTATTGGAAACGATTAGACATGATACTACTCCAAAATTACGGGTGTACCCCACCGATTGGGTTAAATCGGAATTATTGGAAACAAAAAAAGCCCTCATATTGATGAGGGCTTGTTATTTTTTAAATTAGCGATTGACACTTCATATTGATTATTTGAAGCGAAAAATCTATTGATCGCATCATCATGAGACAAAGAGATTATGAGTAAATTGTTAATTAATGCTAGGTTTGCAATTCATAATTATTAATTGCTGTTTTTAGTTCTTCATGTACAGATGACATCAGACTAGCTTTTTCTAATGAATCAAATTGTTGTTTAGTGACAAAATTTAAACAGCCTCTAAGTCTCTTTTGCCAGTCAGTATAATTTTTAGTATTCCATGCTTGAAATACTTCCTCTTGTTGCAATCCTAGCAATTTATGAAATAAATTATTTCTCCAATCTGCTACATCTTCCCAAACCGAAATATCAGATATACCAGAATTTTGACGAAATTCAGGACGTGATTCTTTAAGTAAAACATATAGTGTTTTACCATAAAGACCTACTCTTTGTTTACGCCGAAACTCGGTTGGATAAAAATTTGGAAGTTCTGTAAGAATAGAATCCTTAAAGCAATAAGTACCTTTATTATCTTTGTAAAGATGCTTTTTATAACTTAGTATAGCCCATTCATTAGTTAATCCTTCTAACGCACGGAAACTATGAAACAAAGCTTCTACATTGTTACCTTGTCTCAATCTTATAACTGCCAAATAGGCAGCTTCATAACCTGTCCACCACCATTGTTGAGTACGTTTTATAGAGTCTTCATTTAGAGGACTTCTAGCTTTGCCAAAATCATCAAAATTAGCACTATTCCATTGAATAGCCATTGCTAATAGTTCTTTTATTTTCTCTTCTTGTTTAGTTAAAGATTGATTTTTCCAAAGTTCAGCAAATATTTTACCAACACCATCATAATCATATCTATCTAATAATTCTTTTGCTTCTTGTAATTTTAGTCCTTTTAAATAATTTGAGCTAGAAATAGGAATCACCTTTTCTTTTTGATATTCATTGCTAACTAAAAATTCTACTTGTTTTTCAAACTTTGCTAAACTTGCAAACTGAACTGCTGAAGAAATAGCCGGAGTACCTGCTTGATGACTAACGAAAACCTTATTCTGTTTGTCGTCTTTTTTCTTTTCTTTCTTATTATTTATATTTGTGATATTTCTCTGGAATAAACTATTAACTAATATTAAACATTTGTCCCAGTTATCTAAACCTTCATCTGAAGAATTAGGTTTTAATTCCAAATATTCAATCTCTCCTTTAAACTTAGGGAACTTTTGTTCAAAATACCTTTCTAAAATTGGCTTTAATGTACAGGTATCTTGCCAATAAGGACATTTAGCATCTTCAATTTCTGAATCAAAAACATTTTCTTGATTAGTTAAAATCACAATAATCTTATCTACACTCAAATTTTCATCGTCATTTTTAGATTTTAAATGTTCTGTAAAACCATCAAGCAGGGGAAAAGATAAATCCTCAAAATAATCATCTAGTTGATTTTGATATACTATCCCTAATACTCTTGCTGGTAATGTATATCTAGCATCTTGATCATAAATATCAATTTTATTAGCAGATCCAAACTCCCAACATTCTAATTTATCAAGTGCTTGTTCATATAACATTGACCAAGTTTTATCATGTTTGAGAATAACATCACTATTCCCCGTTGTCACAATCCAAATACTCATAATTTATATCCCCCACAATTTTTGAAACTCAGTTGTTGGTAAAAATGTTAAGAACTCTCGTGTTATTTGATCTTCTTTGTCAGGAAAGATAGTTAATAATTCAATATATTCTCTACCTCGACGTTTAATTTCCCCTTCAGATGTTTTGATATGATGTGGATACATTCGATGGTAAATTCTCCCAATATTTCCCATTTTACCAGTCAATTTAGAATTTTTAATTGACTGAGTTTTGTTATAATTACCATGAAACCATTCTATGGCTAGACTATCATCTTCATTTTCTGCTATACGTCCCCAAATTTGTACTTTTTCGGGATGAAAAGATTCACGCCATGAACTAATTTGATTTCTTGGTGTTTTGCCTTTAAATATTAACCAATTATTCACAGATGTTTTCACACTATCAATAATTTTAGTAATATTTTCAATATTACGAACAGGAAAATAATAGACAGTAGACTTATCAGTAAATTGCCAATGACATCCAATCATGGGTTTATTTCCAGGTTCCAAATATTCTGGTAAAAATATCCGATGATCAATTCTACGAGATGATTTACCAAAACCACCAATTAGCATGGAAAACTTCAGAATTTGCACCACTAATTTTTTCAATTTATCTTTATATTCGTCTGTATAATTTTTCATACAAAGAATAGATAAAACGCCTTTTTGTAAATCATAAATTGGCATTTTTACAGTTCTTCTATATGTAAATTCATTCATTTCTAAGTCAATAGCATTAAACGCAATACCTAAATCTCCAACTATTGCACCTTTAGCACCTGCAAACCCTCCCCAAAGTTCTTTGGTTAATTCCTCTGCTGTATTTTCATCAGTTACAGCACTAAATAACCGCAATGTATGACCACGTAAGGCAGCCTTAAACATATTTGGACGAAACTCACCGCTTCTATCTATTAATTGTGATGCTAATCCTTGTCCTTTTAAACTAACAGTAATTAACTTAGTCTCTGGGTGTTTAATAGGTTGACCATAACCAGCACTTACCCTCGAACCAATACCTCTTTCTATGGCTTTATCCCAAATACTCCAGATAGCTTCCCATTCACTTTCATTTAATTCAATGGTGCTAGAAATACCAAAAACTAAAGTAGGTTGATAGAGGGATATTTGCAAAAATGCAGAATGAGAATTACTATTTTTAATTTGCCAATCTTGTTGAGGATGAACTACATCAATTAAGGGGTTTTCTTTCCAACTATGATCTTTTGGAAATGCACCATGAAAACGCAAATACCCTGGTTGTGTTTCATTATTAATTTCACATCCACAATATCTGATTTTTTGTTCACGGTTACAATGTCTTAAAAATGCCCCCTTCATACTTGCACCAGGATAATAAGGAAATCCATTAGCAGCAATTACAGGACGGATAAAATCATCATCTTGACCACTATTAGAAAGCAAACGCCAACTAATTTGATATGGTTTTGTTCTTACTTTATCACTAAATTTAGGTGAATCAATAGCGGTAGCTTCTAACCATTCATCAACCCATCTTTCAGACTGTTCAGGTTGTTGAATATATTGAATTTGTCCCCTACCACTAATTTGGGCTTGAAACATTAAGGGTACTTCATTACTATTCGGCATCGTTATCACCTGTCTTTTTATAACGTTGAGTCCACCAAACTAAACTGTCACAGAATTGAGTCAAAACAGCTAAACAAATTCTTTGATCTTCAATGTCTAATGCCCATAATCTTGCTGCATAATCTTGTACTTGTCGGGTATTACTTCCATCAACTTGATCATCAGGAAGTTTAATTCCTGCTTGTTTCATGATCTCGACAAAAGTTTTCCAAGTCTCACGCCAATATTTACCTTTTTCGGGTTCTTTAGATAGCAGTCGTAAATGTTCACCCCAAAAACGTTCTAAACCATAAGGTACAGTAGTTCGCATTTTATGAGATTGACCAATTACACCCTTTTTATCCCGATATATGAGGACTAATTTCTGCGCTTTTTGGTCTAAGTTATAGGATTTCCAAGTCATTTTTTTACACTCCTTTAAAAGTTAATTCACAGTGACCTAAACCGATAGATTCTAAGCCACCAAGATAAATATCTGCGGTGTCCCCAGTTTTGAATGGCTGCCATTTTTTATCAGTAGAATTTTCAGATTTATCTTCTCTAATAGCAATAGGAAATACTAAAATAGTTCCTTCAGGTAATGCTTCGGTATTAAAGAAGCCACCACCATCTACTACTTTTTGATCTGGTTTTAATCGCACACGACTTTGACGATATAAAGCCATATCATGAATCATACCAATATCAGCATTATCTACTATTACTGCTGGTTGTTCTTTGAGGTTAGGAAACCAAGGTGATAAGTCTTTAGTTTTGTTAATTTCTAAGAAACCTAAATTAAAGAAGATGGTTTTTTTACCTCCTGTTGCTTGTTTAGCTACAAGATTAGTTGAACCTGTATATTTATCAGGAATTTGGATCTCTTTGAGAAATTTAGTTTGACCATCTACTTGAACTTGAACACTATCACCAGCAATTCTTTGATAACGTTGTAATAACCGAGGACAAGTTACCCAAACTATAGGTTGTCCGGGACAAAAAACGGGAATCCAAATAATAGAAGCATATTCAAATTTAACGATAGATTCGTTATTTTTGTCATCTTCTGCACCATTTCCATACCAGTAGTTTGCGTCATTTTCTTCTTGAGAATTACGCATTTCTGAACGCAAACGACCACGAATGGAACTACCGGGAATAATCCCAGTTTGGGTAAATTGGTCACGGAAAATTAAGTTTAAATTACCGCTTTCTTCTCCTGCGGTTGCACCTACATGAAGTGGTGCTAAGGTTTCAATAATACCGTAGGCTTTTTTGTACATTTTAGGAAACTCCTTTAATTTCTACTGGTAAACATAAACCACAACCGACTTTTTTGAGACTGTAACCTTCTTTGGGAAACCATGTTTCATCCCATTCCCACCAAGGTTTATTAATGGGTTCTTTGAGAACGTAAACACTACCCGCAGGAACAGCATAACGTCCTCTTCCTAATGTTCCTTGGGAACGGAAACGATAGGGAACGGGTTTATCTGTCAACATTTTTATATTGTCAGGGTTGACGGAAAAAGCATTTTCTGGAAACCTTTTAGAAATACGGTTAGAACCCCAAACTGCTGGCGTAATTAATGCAAAACTTTTACCGATTTTTTGATTTAAAATACTTACTATTTTTGGATTAATTTCATCACAGGATATTTCTACAATGTGATTTTCACCCCCAAATTTATACCAACCGTTATCAATAGGATAGGTGGATAAATAGACTAAACAAATATCATCGGGAATTTGTACAGAGTTTTCTAAAAATAGTCCATTAGTATCTTCTGTACAGCGTTGATTTGTTTGAATTTTGGGATGAAGAAAAGAAACGAATTTCCAAGGATTATCAGCAACTTTATCAGGTTTATTCAGTCCTTGTGCTGCTGTTTTCCAAGATGTAATAGTTTGCCAACGATAATCAGGTTCAGGTTTATCTATGTTCTTTTCTAACTTCCATTCATCGTTTTCTATTTTCCATTCTCCGAAACCTTTTTTAGCTATAATTTTATGCCAAGGAATGGGAACAAAAAAGTTTTGTTTATTGTTTGATTTTGCCCAAAATGGTCCAGCAACATAAAGATCATTTCTCAAGCAACATTGAGCGTATTTTTTATTAATCTTGTTAGTGCTAAACATTAAACCTGCTAAGGTAGCAGCGTCAGGGGGAAATTTAGCACCAGAACGACCGACTAAATTTTCTGGTGACAAAAACGCCCCAGCACTTCCATACATCAACCCTAGAGGGTTAATACTAATTAGGTATTTGAACATAAATGCCAACCTACTTTAACTAAATCTGTAATCCAATTTACGATAGATTTTGAGCGATCAATTTCATCGCTATCATCACTAAACCCAGCTAGTTTTTTTGCTAGTTCATTTTTTTTATCATTTATATTCTTTCCATCCTTTATATCGGTGATTAACTTCTGACCTTCACCGGGAAAGTAAAGCTCAAAAAATTGCAAAGCTGTTTGCTTAACAATACGTGCTTCATCGGCATTTTCAATATCAAATACTCGACGGGATTCTAAATGTGCTAAGTCTTGATAAATGTGACTCCAATTTGATTGTTTTTCCCTATCCCGATACTTGGTTAAAATATCTAAATAACACCAAGGACAAGTCCACTGCACATATTGACCGCTATTAAAAACTACTCTAATTGTGACTCGGTTGCGTCCTAAAGATTTGGCTACTTTTTCTGCTTCTCGACAATGTTGTAAAATGTCTCGTTGGGGTACACTACCTGCAACCCACACAAAACCGACACTAACAGTAATATTTTGTTTATGTTCTTGCCATTTATTGTTTAATGTCATTAACCATTCGTAGGCTTTTAATGGTGCAATATGTTCATTAGGATTTTGATTGTAAATTATTCCTAAAAAATCATCACCACCTGCATAAACAATTCTTCCTAATTCTTCGTGAAAATTGTCATTGAATTTTTCTCCCCAATCACGTATTGAATTACTAAATTTTTCTATTTCATTATCACCATTATTTTCACCTGCCAATTTTTTTAAATAATCTCCAACCTTATCACCATCTCCCATAAACCAACCTGTCCATTGTCCAGGTATATTTTTATTGGCTTGTGGTTTGCGTTCAATTTCTTGAAACCTTTTGAGTTTTTCCAAAGGTTCACCTTCAGGTCGTTCTCTACTGATTAAATTAGCTATTTCTGGTAAAGTAATTAGACGTTTTACTAATTCAGGAATACTCAATTTTTCATTAGGTGCAATAAATTTACCTTCTGGTTCTTGGTCAGGGGGACAATTATCTAATATTCGCGCTAATTTTGTATAAAATTCCTTGATTTTATCATCTTCTAAACCATAATTTAAAGTTTTAGGATTGCGGTTTTCTGCACCTAGACCTGGAAAGGCAATTCCATCAGTACCCGTCAAGCTAGAACTCTCACCAATCCAATTTACAGCACTCCAATCACGGCATAATTTCTTAGTTTCTAAATCATCCATTGCGGCTTGGATACTGTGACCACTGCCTTGAAACATTTCCCAAGTGTGTACTCCCCAAAGCGTCCATTCACGTTCCCAGTGATATCGATATTCAGGTAATTTCCTCTCTATCCAAGTTCGACAAACTTTTAAAATATCCTTCCATGCAGAAAGTAATATTTTTTCTGCATCTTTTTTACTGATTTGTCCTTTAATCAAAATGCGGTTAGGCATCCCTTTCTGTAAATTGGGTATTGCTGGAGAAATTACTGTTAATCCGTCTTTCTCAACAGACAAAACTAGCTGCTGACTCAAATAAGAGAGAATCAAAGATGCACCATATAAGTCTCGAAGTTTACGCGATTTCTCGATAAATCCTTGAACTGGTGCGAAGGTGACAGCCGTATATTTATCCATGTAGCTGCATTTCCTTTATACGCTTGTTTTTAACAATACAGGCTTTTATTTAGCTGTTGATAAATGAAAATACTTTGTAACAATTGCTTGTTGTTTAAAGGTAGGCTTGGCGATAAGCCACTAAATTAAAGGGTTAAAAATGCTGACTTATTTACAAAGTCAACAATATATAAATAAAATTATCTATATTTGTTGCTGTGTAAAGTTGAGCAGATTTGTGTTGTATTTTTATCTTAGCGGCAAAAACTGGATGTAAACTACCACTTGTGCGAATGACGAAATTTACTAGGACAATGTGGTAATAAATTCATGATTCGCTTGAAAACACTAGACTTTCAGCTTTATTAAATGCAGACAATATAAGATAAGTCTTATTGAGTATTGAAAAAAATGTCCACCCCTTCCATCTGTCACATCCTGATCAGTGTCCCTGGTAGTGGGAAATGTGGGAAATCTACTTTCGCTACGCAGTACAGTAGCTCTATCCCTGCTGTAGTGATTGAAATGGTTTCCACTAACAATGTGGAGGAGCATAAGTAGGTTGGCGTTAAAAATTGTCGTTGGGATAAGGCAGGGGGTAGGGAGCTTTCTAGCAGGGGGAGAAAGGGTTTTAGCCTTGTTTACTTTTCTTTACACAATTTGGTTTTATTGTGCTTACCTACTTAATTGGATTAATAAAAAGTCGTCAATCGCATCACAAACAGACGATTTCCTACTCTTCCCCAACAATAATAAAAACAAATAAGAATAAACCCATTTTGTACGATTGCGTACACAACAGAGGGAATTCGCAATGCATCTACCCCAATTATTTCCCCACTTCTTCATCCTCCAGCGATTGGTGGATGGTTCGCTTAATCAGAGCCAAAACCTAATTACAGCAATGCGACGCTGGGTTTTAATCAATTGGTTTTATGGAGAAGCAAGCCAAAATTGCCAGTGCGATCGCTATAGTGGTATAACCTTCAATCAATGGAGCGAATACTTTTTTAATCAAGACCTGTTGCCTCTGCAAGCATCATTTAAATCGGGACATCCCCTTGGTCGGTTATTAGAAAAAAACGACGAAATATTTAAACCTCATCATCTCCTTTGTCCCTGTTACAAAACGACTGTCGATTGGTTACGATTTTATAATATTAATATTGATGAGTGGCTAGAAGATTTACAAAAAAATATTTATATATCGCCACAAACAGTTACTAAAGTAATTCGCCATCGGCTATTTGCTAAAGTGAGAAAAAGTCTACAGGCGGATATCAATGCTTTGATCACCAAAGGATGTCTAAAATGCGAAACATCCCTATTTCAAAAACAAAATATTATCTATCGAGTAGATAAATTACCCGATTGGTTGTGTACCAAAGTTGCTAAAAAGCCAATAGATTCGAGTGGAGTTTTTCCCGAATTGAATCCTACTGAAATGGCAGATTTAGCCCAAGCTTTGGATATGTTGAGTTTTCTCGACCCCAAATTAGCACCGATTGCCGATAAAATTTCTGAGGAAGTTTACGGAACTCGGCGGATATTTTTGCACGTAGATTATATTTTATCTGAGGATAACCAGCTTAATACTGATAATTTACAAGAGCAATTACAAGAAAATTGGCGAAGTCGGGAAATTAAACCAATATTTTTAAACTATGGTAGTGCTTGTTGTGGTGATCAAAAATGCTTGGTTTATCCGGTGTGTATTTATTACCTACAAAGGGCAAAATATCTTTGTGGTTATGGGTTAAATCCTCAAGGTGATGTAAATTGGTACATTTATCGTTTGGAACGGATTAAATCATTCACATTGGTGGATTGGTCAAATCAAACTATTCCCCCACAACTATTAGATAAATATCTCAATAATCAACTGCCAGAACCAGATGATGTAGAAAAAGAAATCAGCACTGCTTGGGGATTTGAAATAAATAAACCTCCGCGCTTAATGTTGCTGAGATTTAACTATGATTATCATCAACGCTACATCCAAAATACCTTTCGTCATAACACCTTTACTTACATAAAATCACCTGCCAAACTAGCACAAATAATTCATCACTATACAAGTAATCCCCAGGAAGAAAAATTATTAAATACTATTGTCAGAAAATATCCTGACGATGCTTATTACAGTGTCATCTATCGCGCCAATGATAATAATATCATCATGCGTTTACTTGGTTGGGGTGCTAATGTTGAGGTGTTATTACCGATGGAATTACGAAAACACATTGCCAATAATATTCGTAAAGCGTATACATTTTACGATTATTAAGTACACCCTTAGCGGGCAAGATGCTCTCTCTGGGCATCTCACTTTTGTAAAAACACACCTTTGCCCTGGCGAATAGAATTCGTGGCTATAAAGGCAAAACCCACGCAAGTGGGTTTCAAATTCCTAAAGTCCGCGCAGGCGGACTTCGTTTGTGTAGCCGCGATTTCTAATCGCCTTTTATATCTGCTATGTTTTAATATAAAATCCCCGTCTTAAGGCTTCAATTCGTTTATGAATTGGTGGATGGGTATATTTTAACCAATGAAAAACACCGGTTTCTTCTTTCATTTCCACTCGTATCCATAAAGTTGACATTTCTTGACGGTTCTTTTTCGGTGGTTGAAAGGGAAGTTTGTCCAAGGTTGCGAGTGCTGATACCATCGCGTCAACACTGGTGAGTCTTGCAGCCACAGCATCGGCATGATATTCTCGCCAACGACTGTGCCAAAAGGTCAGTAATGTTACTAACAGTTGGGTTATTGATGGTAATAACATTAATACTAGCCAAATTGCAACACCAATAAAAAAGCCCGTTGCGTGTTGCCAATTTCCTAACAAACCGTAGATTAAACCCGCAACTAACATTAATAAAGCTGCAAATCTACCTAGATACCAAACAACCAACAGCATGGGTGTAAAAAGAGTCATCATTACCCCACCCCAAGTTGCAGAAAGTAAGGTTTTTGCCATTGTATCTAAGTTAGCAATATGACCAATTTCATGAGCCATAACCGCAGCTATTTCTTCCCGATTTAAATTTTGAATTAAACCTGTAGTTGCAACTACCATTGAATATGAACGAGTAGCACCAACTGCATAAGCATTGGGATTATCATCACACAATTCAATTCCTACTACAGGAGTTTTGGGGATATTTTCAGCGATCGCAATATCTCTAACTGTGTTACATAACCATCTTTCTGTGTCTGAATACAGCCCTTTTTCATCTACTAAAAAGGGATTAATCACCCGAATCTTTCTTTGATTGATGTAAGTAGGAACTGCGGAAAAGTATCGGTAACTTGTAGTGACAACCCAATAAAGACTAGGGAACCCAATACAAATCAAGAAAAACAACCCCAGAACAAAATTTAATGCACCTTTTTGAAATAACAGCAAGCCGTAATAACTCGCACACAAACCATAAATCAAAACTCCTAAACAAAATAGCGACATAATTGCAATTACAGCTAAATTCCCGCCAGCATTTTTAAATCTCATCCCTTGACTCCATTTAGATAAATTACAGCTAGTACCGCAGAGCGGAATTTAAAATTCAAAATGAATACAGCGTAAGCTTTTCGTGAGTTTAGAATAGTCTGCTTATTTACGCCGAGGTGTACTAGTAAATTCTCAATGCTGTAACTTATCATCCATTTGGAAACCCGCGTTTCCAAGCAGAAACTAAACTAAAATCTGGATTTTCTCAATCAAAAATTCCAAATCCAATTGGTTTTATGGAAAGAATAATCAGTGAATTTCTGGCTTTGCACAATTTTCAACGCGCTTGGGAAAAAGTTGCAGAGAAACGCGGCTGTGCGGGTATTGATAGAGAAACAATTGATGATTTTGCTCGTAATCAAGCATTAAATATCTATGAATTACGCAATACAGTTGCCAATGGTAGCTATGAACCTCTACCTTGCAAACAAGTTGTCATACCCAAACGTAATGGTAATGTACGAGAATTAAAAATACCAACAGTACGCGATCGCATTGTTCAACAAGCGTTATTAAACGTATTTTATCCCGTCTTGGAGGTAAAATTTTCGAGTGCGAGTTTTGCCTATCGTCCCAACTTATCCTATCTGAATGCAGTGGAAAAAATCGCCGACTTGCGTGATGAAGGTTATGTTTGGGTATTCGATGCTGATATCGTCAAATTTTTTGATAATATCGAACATTCCCGGTTATTACAACAAATTAGACTACATCTCGATCATCCTGGTATTTTATGTTTAATTAAATCTTGGGTATCGGTGGGTGTACAAACCGATGCGGGTTTAATCTTCTCTCAAAAAGGTATTCCTCAAGGTGCAGTCATTTCCCCAATTTTAGCTAATATTTACCTGCACGAATTTGATGAAATTATCACTGCAAGTAATTTACAACTTGTGCGTTATGCTGATGATTTTGTGGTTTTAGCACGTACCGAAGCAGAAATTTTGGCAGCTAAAACAGAAATTATCAATTTATTAGCTGGGATGGGTTTAGAGATACATCCCGAAAAAACTAGAATTACTAATTTTGAGCATGGATTCTGTTTTCTCGGTCATGGATTTATAGATAATGCGATTTTTCCCATTGATACAAACCGCACCAAACCTACAAACAACTCAGTTTCTCAAGCACAATCAAAGCAACGTAAAAAAAAACGCCTCCGCGCCAATTAGCACCACAAATTGAGGGGTTGCAGTTAGATATAGAAACAAACCAAGAACTAGAAATTTTAGAACAAGAACAACAACATCAAATTGCATTTCTCCATCAACCTTATTTAGTGGAGACAGATGTCACCACAGACAGGGAAATTATCTCTGATGATGGTGATGACAAACATAGTCCTTTACAAAAGAATATTTGGAATCAGGAAATGGCTGCAATTTATCTGCTCGAACAAGGAACAAGTATCTATAAAGACCACCTCCGGTTTATTATTCATGTCAGTGAAAAACCAAAACTGGAAATACCAATTCGTGAAGTCGAACAAATCATGATCTTTGGCAATATCCAACTCTCTACGCCAGTAATTAATGCCTGTTTAAAAGAAAAAATTGGTGTACTGTTTCTCAATCAACTGGGTCAATATCACGGACATTTAGCCAGTGAGGAATCTACAAATATAGACAATCATCTCATCCAAATGCAGCGACGCGATGATGATTATTTTCAATTTCAAGTATCAAGGGCAATCGTTTATGGAAAATTAACTAACTCTAAACAGCTATTAATGCGCTTTAATCGCAAGCGCAAAATAGCAGCAGTAGATCAGGCAATATATGGCATCAGCAAAGA
This sequence comes from Anabaena cylindrica UHCC 0172, assembly GCF_034931625.1. Lineage (GTDB taxonomy): Bacteria > Cyanobacteriota > Cyanobacteriia > Cyanobacteriales > Nostocaceae > Anabaena > Anabaena cylindrica_A. The sequence continues at coordinate 18,935 of NZ_JAYGGY010000041.1, forward strand.
TATTGAATCTTTAGAATTAGTTGATAATTTAGATTCTTTACGCGGTTATGAAGGTATCACAGCCGCAAGATATTTTCCTGCTTTTGGACAGTTAATTACTAACCCCAATTTTGAATTTTCTCTCCGCAATCGTCAACCGCCTACAGACCCAATAAATTCTCTCTTAAGTTTTGGTTATACGCTGTTACTGAATAATGTCATGAGTTTTATTGTTGCCGAAGGACTTTCCCCCTATATCGGTAATTTTCACTATGGAGAAAGACAAAAGTCCTATTTGGCTTTTGATTTAATGGAGGAATTTCGGTCTGTTATTGTCGATAGTTTGGTTTTAAAAATCATTAACAATTTAGTGTTTAAACCCCAAGATTTCGACATTTTAGATAGTACAGGAGGAGTATATCTCAATCAATCAGCACGGCGTATTTTTCTCCAAAAATTTGAAGCCAGAATGAATGAAGAAACATCCCATCCCGATTTACAATCTCAGGTTACATACCGTCATGTAATTCAATTACAAGTCAGAAGATATAAACGCTGTTTATTATCAGGTATTCCCTATGCAGCGTTTTTAAGACCTGTATGATTTGTGTTAAAATTAATTAAAAATCGCTGATTTTTCAGAAAAATACTGTAGGGGTTTAGCATTGCTAAACCCTATAATGGAACTTGAAAACAAAAATTGCAATATTGTCTGTTAAATAGTTTTATACTACCTGTAAACTAAGTTATAGTTTCGTTAATTTATACTTTCTATTTAGCTAAATGCTAGTCGTTGTTGTATATGATATTCCTGATGATAAAAGGCGCACGAAGTTATCCAATTTTCTAGAAGGTTATGGGCGAAGAGTTCAGTTTTCTGTGTTTGAGTGTTTTTTGAGTTTGGAGGAAATGCGACAACTTTATATAAATGTGAGAAAGTTAGTTAAACCTGCGGAAGATAGTGTACGGTTTTATTGGATATCCCAAGAAGCTGTTGAGAGGGTGTTAACAATTGGTAGTGAAGCACCCCAACCACCTCCAAACTATTATGTCATCTAGGTTTGAGGCTATTTTAGGAGATTTTTGTAACATGACTATCGACACACCTCAGCAAATCGCCGAAACCCCTATTCTTTCGTTGAGGTGTGTCGATGGCTTGCTGTGTAAGGGTTTGAGGTATGTGTTTGATTAATTTTTCGGCTGGGTGTACAATCTTTTTTAGAGGTGTGTCGATTTGCGGTCTGAAACTCTTGCTGGGTAAGGGCTGCTAGACGAACTCCCCACCGATTGGGTTAATTCGGAATAATTGGAAACATTGAATCACACTCGATTGGAGTACAAACGCCCCACCGATTGGGTTAATTCGGAATAATTGGAAACCAATATTTCTATTTCATTTTCTCCCTCTTTTAGAGAGTAAGACCCCACCGATTGGGTTAATTCGGAATAATTGGAAACTGCTTCTGCTACATTTTCTGTAGAAAAACTGCACTCCCCACCGATTGGGTTAATTCGGAATAATTGGAAACGTTTGAGCTAAAGCCGAGGAGCTAACACCAAGACCCCACCGATTGGGTTAATTCGGAATAATTGGAAACACTAATCACTAGCTTCAAATGTTAGATTCTTCTTACCCCACCGATTGGGTTAATTCGGAATAATTGGAAACTATAAGCACCCTTGTGGGTAGCATCGCACCCAATAAATGCCCCACCGATTGGGTTAATTCGGAATAATTGGAAACATTTGCGATCGGCATATAAACGCCAATTTTTTTATATTCCCCACCGATTGGGTTAATTCGGAATAATTGGAAACGTGATCCGCCAAAATTGTATTTAAATTCGCCTCCTAGCCCCACCGATTGGGTTAATTCGGAATAATTGGAAACATTTAGATAGATCTTCAGCAGCCATCATTGCGTAACGCCCCACCGATTGGGTTAATTCGGAATAATTGGAAACAAAAGGATGGAGACCATGCTATAGGGGCATTTGAACTAACAATCTGCCCCACCGATTGGGTTAATTCGGAATAATTGGAAACAATCTTTTTCCAACCATTAGGCAATGTAGCCTCACAGAACCCCACCGATTGGGTTAATTCGGAATAATTGGAAACAAGCAATATAGCTGCAACAGAACCAATAAAAAAGAAAACCCCACCGATTGGGTTAATTCGGAATAATTGGAAACCTTTGATGTTTTTTATGGCTCTTAAAAGATTTATAATAAACCCCACCGATTGGGTTAATTCGGAATAATTGGAAACATTCAGCAATCTTTTGTCCGATCTCAATTTTTGTTTGCCCCACCGATTGGGTTAATTCGGAATAATTGGAAACAAAACTTATCGTCAAGAATACCTACATTTTCGCAGACCCCACCGATTGGGTTAATTCGGAATAATTGGAAACTCAAAGTCTGAAGCCAATAACAAGCTTACCAACACCCCACCGATTGGGTTAATTCGGAATAATTGGAAACTCTTTGAAGACCAATCTTCAAAGAATACTTTGAAACCGACCCCACCGATTGGGTTAATTCGGAATAATTGGAAACGCAAAAGCAACTCAGCAACTAATTTGCGTAAAGCCCCACCGATTGGGTTAATTCGGAATAATTGGAAACGAGGGGTGTGTTGCCAACATTACCGCAGTTTACACCCCCACCGATTGGGTTAATTCGGAATAATTGGAAACAAAAGAAACTTTCATTACGGAAAGAACTGGCTTTTTATTCCCCACCGATTGGGTTAATTCGGAATAATTGGAAACCATTTTTTCCTAAATCATCTCTGAACCACAAAAGAAATCCCCACCGATTGGGTTAATTCGGAATAATTGGAAACTTAACAGGATTAGAAGCAAATACGAAAATTTTTTCTCCCCCACCGATTGGGTTAATTCGGAATAATTGGAAACGATTTTTGTGTTGTGACATAAAATACAATCCAACCTCCCCCACCGATTGGGTTAATTCGGAATAATTGGAAACTTTCTGTGGTTTCCACCGCTTTGACTTCAAAGTCTGAGTCCCCACCGATTGGGTTAATTCGGAATAATTGGAAACTCTAAAGAGTCCAAAGAAATCTCATCTTTTCTTACCTCACCGATTGGGTTAATTCGGAATAATTGGAAACGCAAAGTCAATTTCTCCACCATTAATGCCCAGTGGGTCCCCACCGATTGGGTTAATTCGGAATAATTGGAAACTAAAATGCTCCACCAAAGGAGCAGTATTATATGTTAGCCCCACCGATTGGGTTAATTCGGAATAATTGGAAACATTAAATCGTTGGCTTTTACCATTATGGCGTAATTCGTTCGCCCCACCGATTGGGTTAATTCGGAATAATTGGAAACAATTTCTGTAGAACTATCAAAAGAAGCGAGCATAGAATTGCCCCACCGATTGGGTTAATTCGGAATAATTGGAAACTTGTAGACGAGCCACCCTGTCCGAACCCATTACCTGTGCCCCCACCGATTGGGTTAATTCGGAATAATTGGAAACTGTTAACATTGTTTCCTCCAGTGCCATTGCCACCTTGACCCCACCGATTGGGTTAATTCGGAATAATTGGAAACGTTGTGCGCCTCCTCCGAATATTAAATTTAAAAAATCCCCACCGATTGGGTTAAATCGGAATTATTGGAGAAATTATGATACCTGAAACTGCAATGATTATTCTTAAAATGCAGTTTCAGGTATTTTTAATTATTAATAAAAATCAATTATTGATGAAAACAATCAATATAGTCTTCACAATAGTCAATAATATACTTGTACTAAACAATCCTCATAAAGAAGCCCAACACCTTAAATTGATAGGCGTATCACCAAACTGTTAAGCGCTTCTTTTGGAAACGCGAGTTTCCAAGCATAGGTTTTAATAAAGCATATCAAAGTCCAAACCCAAACAAAAAGCAGTTGGGAAAAACCTATGCTGACATCCCGCCGTGTCTTAATTTTTGCAGATAGCGATAATACTTATCTAGCTGCACAAAGCTTCAACAGAAAAATCGACTGGCAAAAAATATGTCACTACCTTGCAGATCCCAAAGAAGGTAGAGAATTAATCGAAATGGTTATTTATGTTGGTTTACCACCAGCAAGAGAAAGATTTGAAGAACAACGCAAAGCCAAAGAAAAATTTGTCTATTGGGCTAGAAGTAACGGCTTTTTAGTAGTTGCAAAAGAAGGAAAAGCTAAAGGAGAAGAATATGAAACTAATATCGATGTTGTCATGGCTATGGATGCAATTGAATTAGCATTAGAAGTCAAACCCGATATCGTTGTCTTAGTGACAGGAGATTCAGATTTTGCCTATTTAGCTGAAAAATTGCGCCGTAGAGGAATGCGGGTAGAAGTTGCATCCGTAGAACAGTCATTAGGTAGTGAGTTAAAAAGTGCAGCCAACAGCATTATCGACTTAATAGAAGTCTTTGACTCATTTAATGCTCAAAATAATAATCAAACATTACACAGAATCGGTAACGTCAACATATTTGACTAATTCTAAGATTAATGAATTAGGCGATTAATTCAACAAATTATCATTCAAAAAAGCATAGCAATCATGCGAACAATTAACGGCAAATTAGTTATCCCAGAAATCCACGATCTAGACAGTATAGAAGCCTTTCCACAGCAATCAAATCACAAAATAAATAACTACCAAGAACTAGAAACACAAATCATGAACTTCAGTCAACAACAAGACGAAAAATATAACCAGGAAATCAACAACATCCAAAATCGCCTTAGTAAACTAGACAAAAAATGTATCCTCCTCGAAGAAGCGATCGCCCGACAGTTTACCCAGCTTATCATCATTAATATTTGCGGTGTAATGGGATTATTTTTACTGTGCTTTTGGTTTGATAGCAACCACAAAACAGGCAATCAATCTACAAAAAAATCAACCCATTTAACAGTGCAGCAACTACACAAATAAACTTTGCAACTTGGGTTAATAGTTATCTAGTTGAGGCTGGTAATTGGTAATTGGTAATGGGTGATAAAATCCCAGACTTCATCCTTAAATTATGGAAATCCTGATTCAGACAGTAGCAACTTACGTTAAATAAAAAAATACACATCAAGGAGAAAATATGCGGGCAGTAATTAATGGTAAATTATCCGACTTACCTCAAGGTACAACAGTAGAACAATTGAGGAAAAAGTTTCCTGAAATTGGCAATGATGATGTCATGGAAGAAGGTTTTGGTGGAACTAGACCTTTAAAAAATAATGAAGCCCTCAAAGAAGGTTCAAAAGTATGGAGTGTACCCAAAATTGTCAAAGGCACAGGAGATTTTATTTTGTAGTGCAATCAGCTTACCCATTTTTTACAAAAAGAGATTTCCAAGTTCCACCACCTATTTTTTTCAAAATTGGTATCTCCTCAAGGTTTTATAATGCCTCACGCTATACGAGTTGAAACAGGTGAATTATGACAATTACAATTTCTCAGGACAAATTAGAATTGCAACCAACTCCAAGATTAATCGAAGAACTCAAAATTTTAGAAAAACTAGCGAAGAATATAATCGTTGGTAATAAAACAATTGAAAGTCTTAGATACACAGCAATTCTTATCAAAGGAATGCCCCTTTCATCCCAAAAATTTACCGTTTCCAACAGCGATGTTTTATTTCTGTTACCACCTGAATATCCCCAACTACCACCCATCGGTTGCTATCTCAATTACCCTTGGAACACCACCGGAGAGGGAGATCATCATTTCACTAGACAAAGCTATTATGGAGCGCCATTTTTAAGCGATGAGGGATGGTATTGGTACTGTGTTGGACTCGGAGGAGGATTTAACCGCGAAGTCTGGTTAAATTCATGGAAACCTAGTCAAAAAGTTGATAAAGGACATAATTTAGCGACACTTTTTATTACCGCGCGTCATGCAATTAATAGCGACGATTAAGTAATGTAACAAATCTTGAGATGATTTCGTAGTGAGAAATTCAGTTCTCAAATGAGGAATAAATTCCCCACTACAAACTTTGAGTTATTCAAGCCGTTCTACTTAATTGCGATAATACCAATTCCTAAAATTCGACAACAGATTCAAACCCATAAACCCCGATCTGTTGGATTTTCTTAATTAGGAATTGGTATAAATACATGGTCTGGAATTAATCACACTTCCATAAAATTACGAAAAATATCCAATGAAATCCCAGAATCAACTCCCAGAATATTTACTACACATACCTCCAAAAATGTGGCAGGAATTTTGCAAAAGTATGTTAGAATCTCGAAATATTAATGAAGAAGTCATTGGCTTCTTTTTCTGTAAAAGCCATCGAATCTCCAAACTCAAAATTCGCTACATTCCTAAAGCTTGGGTAGTTCCTTTACAAGATTGTTATGAATTACAATCAAATAGTGGCTTAGTCTTAGCACAAGAATTCCATTCCTACATATTAGAAAAGTATCTTCAAGATGGATTGCACGTGGTTCACATTCACACCCACATTGGCGAGTTCATGCCTGAATTTTCATCTGTTGATGATTATTACGAATCTGAATATGCTAATTTTCTGAATCATAAATTTTCTCAAAAAATCCGATTAATTTCTGGAGTCTTCAACCAATCATTACAAAAAGGTAAATTCCGGATCTGGAACAGAAGAGGCAAAAATTATTATCATGTTGATTTTTGTAATTCATACCTAAAAATAGGTAACTTTAATGCCAATTTCGCCTTAAATATGGTAGGAGAAGAATTTGATGAGTCATTTAATCATCAATCCAAAAACGCCTTTGATAATAAAATAGTTTCAAGTTTCTCCTCAAAAAACCTCATCCCATCTACGATGAAATCAGTTTCTAGCCAGCAAAATTCCTATAATCATCAAAATCTGATGTTTGCTAGACAAAAAATATTTGGTGATGCCTGTCAAAAGCAACTTCACGAACTCAAAATTAGCCTCATTGGTTGCGGTGGAATCGGCGCAAATTTTGCCGAATCATTAGGGCGATTGGGAGTAAAAAATTGGGTCTTAATTGACAGCGATCGCCTGGAAACAGTCAATCTAAATCGAATGCCAGGAGCTACCCCCAAAATGGTTGAGCAACAATGGTATAAAGTCGATTATGTCAAATATTTAATTAAAAAAATCTACCCAACAGGTTCCAATGTCAAAGCTATCCCCACATTATGTAATAACGAAATAACTCAGACAGAAATAGCCCTATCTGATTTAATCGTAGTAGCAACAGATAATCATCTCTCCCGCAAACAAGCTCAGGAATTAGCATTGACATATATGCGTCCTCTGCTTTGTTTAGGTACTCACATTGATATCAACCCATCTGACCATACACCACGAATGTTTTGTCGTGTCACTGTTCCACCTTTAGGGGGTGATTGGTGCTTGATGTGCGGTAATATTATTAGCCTGCAAAAAGCAGCCGTCGAATCCGCACCTGTACAAATTAATCAGATGGTGAATCGTGCAGGCTATATAGAAGGAGTCAACGATCCAGCAGTATTTTGGTTAAATAGTATTTGTGCGAGTACCGGAGTTGGTGTAATTCACGGTATGGTAAGCGGTTTTCTCAACCTAGATGCTGGCATTGATTGGATTTACGAGTTTCCTAATTCCGTTTGGCATCAAACAGACACAAAGTATCTAGAAACACCTGATTGTTATTTCTGTTCTCAGTCTAACGGCTTAAAAACAGAAACTGAAGATATTGATACAGAAAGCGATGTTGACAATATGGGCTATTGGTAGTGAGTAAGTCGGCGTGAAAATTTCAATGTATGTCATTGCGAGTGCAACGTATTGTTCCTGAGCCTAGTTCTATGCTTTCGTCTGGGATGTTTGTACTAGCAGGAAGCATTCTCAAACCGCATACCAAACGTAAAAACGCCTTAATAGTTTAAGTAAAGTCTTCGGTAGTGCGATTCCTACGGAGCGCTTCGCTATCGCTGATCCTGTATGGTGCATTAATGTAATGTAATGCACCTTTTTAATGCTCATTATTTGGACTTTATGCTAAGGACTATTACTGTTCTGACTTGCTTTTATCGAGTTCGAGGCGGTGTCATCTTTAAAAGAGAATGAGCAGTATACTCAAAACGGCTAGAAACTGGACTTTTTTATCATACAAAGAACAAGGTTCAAAGCCTCTCCCCGTTGCGGGGAGAGGTTTATTTATACATTAAAAACTTTTAAAACATCCTCTAAATTCCAGATTAGAAAAAGTCCAAACATTACTGTTTGAACTTTTTTACTACACCTGAAATGCTGACGGGATGACAAAAATGGTTAAAATGCAGACAGAATAAGCCTCATAGCTC
>NZ_JAYGGY010000042.1:0-25610 GCF_034931625.1 Anabaena cylindrica UHCC 0172
TCTTGTGCATAGATATTATGGCTTAACCCTCTTGTATAGTGATGATACTTTTCTCGGATTTTCCCCAAAGTGCGATCGCTCTTTTCGCAATATCGCTAATTTTCCCCCAAGAATTTCTTAAACTGGCCCCGGTATTTTTCCCAATTCCCTATTCCCTCTTCTTTGGCTCCTGACAAAATTTTTCCCAAAAGTGCGATTCCTACGGAGCGCTTCGCTATCGCAATATTCGCAAGTTTATTTCCTAACTACCAGGTTTAACCCATCTTCAATCTTCCCCAACATCCCCACATCATAAAGTACTATCTTAACTAGTACAAAACATTAAATTGTATCAAGTTATGATACGGTAGTCATGCTCCTTAATAGTATATAGATAACAATTATCATGACTACCAAACTACTAAACCAGGAATAACTACCCGTTAATTTCCATCTCTGGGAACGACTACCAAAAACGGCTGCTGCTGTCGCCTACACGCCGTCTATAATTCACCTCAGCTAGAAATAACTCGTTTAAACCCTATCGCGTCTTTAAAGTGCGTTTAACGCATGACTACTGCTACAAATACTACAAATGTAGTCCTTTTCTGTGTAAGTTATTTGTATTGCTTCACACTGACTACCATATTCTGTACCGACTATTGAGAACTTGTAAGTTTTAGAACTACAGATATATTACGCAACTTTCAAAAAATTAATTTATATTTTCTCTGGGTAGTTTAAGCCAACTCGCCTAAACCCCTATTCCCGCGTACCTTGTCTTTACCCCAAATAAGCTGCCAGCTAAATTACCTAAACTACTGAGTGTAGCAACTCAGAAATTTATGCGATACTCCATTTCAGCAGTGAGCGCTGCACTCCAAAATAGTCTGAGTACTTTTAAATATCTTGGCATTTTGCACCCGTAACCCCATCTCACTAACTGAATCTGAAAATATCTATCATGTTAAAAAAATACATTCCTTTGGTTGCTCGTTCATTTTTAGCCGTGATTTTTATTTACACTGGCTTGAACAAAGTGTTTAATTTCTCTCAGACAAGTGAGTCTATGGCTAAAGCTGGACTACCAATAGTAGGAGTGCTACTAGTTTTTACAATTGCATTTCAGATTTTAGGTGGATTGTCCATTATTCTCGGCTACAAAGCGGAAATTGGCGCGATTCTACTCATCATTTTTCTGATTCCCGCTACCATTGTTTTTCATAATCCTTTTGCTGATCCTAGTCAATTCAATAATTTTTTCAAAAACTTGTCGATTATCGGTGGACTGCTCCTAGTCCTTACTTATGGATCTGGTTCTCTCAGTTTAGATCAAAGCGAACGCTAAAAAATAGTAGTCTATGATACAGTAAAGTGCGATTTCTACGGAGCGCTTCGCTATCGCAAATTATCGCAACTTTCACTTTTTATTAAATTTTCCCTCAAGAATTTTCCAAACTTGACCCGGCATAACTCCCCAAACCACCGCGTACTAATTGAACTAGTACAAAACATTAAATTGTATCAAATTATGATACGGTAGTCATGCTCCTTAATAGTATATAGATAACAATTATCATGACTACCAAACTACTAAACCCGGAATAACTACCGTTAATTTCCATCTCTGGGAATGACTACCAAAAACGGCTGCTGCTGTCGCCTACACGCTGTCTCTAATTCACCTCAGCTAGAAATAACTCGTTTAAACTCTATCGCCTCTTTAAGGTGCGTTTAACGCATGGCTACCGCTACAAATACTATAAATGTAGTTTTTCTGCGTAAGTTATTTGTATTGCTTCACACTGACTACCATATTCTGTACTTACTCATGGGGTGTGATCGCAGGGGAAAGGCAAAACTAAGACACTTGAAACGTAGTCTAGGTCAAGTTTGTGGGCGTGGCAATCAAGGCAGTACTGTGGCAATATTGGGGCAGTAGACAGAGAAAAGGTGCAAAAACCCGCAAAAACAAGCTTCTTCTAAAAATTTCGGGTGAAAGAGCTATTTTATTTCTGTAACTTTTGCGTAACAAGGTTTTCAAGCGTTGCGTGACGGTTCATGACAGGCTCGCTACTTTTACACCACTTAGGGTGTGGGGTATGTACTAATTTTAAAAAGAGTATAATGGTTAATTAATTTTTGGTACTGTTAACTCATCTAAAATCATTAATTTTAAGAATGATGTTAAGAAAATTTTCTGGAAATGTAGTATCTGGAATTGCTGTGTGCGTTTTGCTTTTTTCTCCGGAAAAAACTTTAGCTGCTACCTTTACCTTTTGTTACACGAATGAACATAATCAAGAGGTCGGGGGTGAAGTAACACTACCAGAGCCACAACCGTCAAATGGTAATGGCTTTGGAGAAGTTAATTTTAATGGAGGGCTGCCGAAAGAATATGATCGTACAACAGATACAGTGATTAGCTACGCCACAAATACAGGTTTAGACTATTCTACTTCTACTGGTAAATACACAAAGCCTGATCCGAGTAAAGAGCTTATTTTTGGTCTTGGAGTACCGCCAGGTTATTTAAAAGCACACTTGTATTTGAAGCCACTTCCACCAAACTCTGCATGGCAATATAGCGGAACTATCAAAACAATATCTACTCCTGAACCAATGAATATGCTTGGTATAAGTATAACTTTTGGTTTAGGGATGCTTTTACAAAAATCTAAAAACAAGCAAAAAGTTAAAACAGCTTAGATAAAATTAGTCTTTTTTATCTAAGAACAAAAATGCTCCTGTTAATTTTTAATGGGAGCTAAATACTTTTTATTTACTTTTAAGATTGACTAATTACTGTACATTCGCTGATTTTGAGATAGGGGTAGAGACAAGATAAGCTGTTGTACAGCTAAATCGAATAAATGCAACAATATTTTGCAATAGCTGAAACCTTTATACAGCAAGGCTTTAGAGTACCCCACACCCTGTAGATTTTTCTATATAATACCCGTCCTATGGGGTATGGGGTATTTCTCACTGGCTATACCATATCTGCATATACCTGTGTAAACCTGCTAATTTTCAATAACTCCCCACAATTCTCAATAATATTTCGTAATGGCTGAAATCTTTGCACAGCAAGGCTTTAGAGTACCCCACACCCCGTAGATTTTTCTATATAATACCCGTCCTATGGGGTATGGGGTAATAAGACATATCACTCACTGGCTTATCCTTTCTTCCCTATACATCGGTTTTATCGTGCCGACTTACTTACACTGAACTTATACGATTCCCATTAACCACTCCTTGTTCTAGTAATATCAATAAATTAGATTCTTCTCCCAGGATTGTGTAACTCTATCATTTCATCATTAACGAATTTAGAAAAAGGCTTTGGATAAAAGGACTTATCAAAAACAAAATTCCAACATTGATAAAAAGCAGGTCTACTAAAAGCTGATTTCATAGCAGCTTGCCAAATTTTCCATAACTTTTTATCAATGAGATTCAATTCATGATATAAAGTATATTCCTCATAACATAAATCAAAGTAAAGCCACATAGAACGCAATAGTTTTTCTTTATCATCATCTGAAAGAGAATTAAGATTAAAATTCTCATCAAGTACAATTTTAGGTAACTTCTCAAAAATTTCTTGATACCGTTTCGTATATTCGCTAATATTTGATACTAGTAATTGCTTATGAACACCTTTGTTTTGTATCCAAATACTGATAAATGAAACAACTAGAGCTAAAAGAGCAATGAAATCACTTGTTTGCATTGATTTACCTTATTAATATTTAACTTAAAGTTCAACTTAGATAGATTATAATTTATTAAGGCATACCTTTATTTTATTATTGTTGTTATTAATTTCTTGTAGAAAATATTCTATTAAGGTAGGTGTCCAAACTGGAAAGTTTATTAAATGAATACCACCCACACTTAAACGATAAGCTATTTTTTGTAAAAGAAATATAGGAAGTGGTGTTACAAGTAATAAACACGACATAAACTGAAATCTATAGTTCTTTCTATAATAAAATCTCTGGTTTTCAGAATAGGTAGGGTATAATAAAGAAATTAATGGTAAAAGAAAAATCAATATTGAAAACATTTTCTGTACCTTTAAAATATACAATGAACCATCTCTTAATAAACAAAAAGAACACAATTTAGAAGAACAATCCAAAGAACTTCTAATAATATCTGCAATAAAGGTAGAACAATTCATTTTAAATGGATGATATTTTGATTCTTTTATTGTCAGATAGTACTTTAACATTTTCTCTTCATTAAGACCATCTACCGAAATTATGTTATCAGCATTACGTTCTTTGTTCTGACATTCTTCTTCGTAAGAATAATTCTTTGAATCAGCACATTCAACAGGTTCAAAATTTATAAATTTTTTTGTGTGATCTTTATTGTTACTAACTTTTTTAGATGATTGTTTTGTATCAGTATCAATATCATATAATGACAATACTCTCGAAAAAAATTGAACAATATATTCAGAAAAATAAATACGGTCATTATTGTTTTCTAAAGCAGGTCGATGACTAATATACACGTTTTTAACCTGTATAGAAACATGACCTACATTTTGAAAAGCAATAGCACTTAAAATACTACTTTTTTTCAGTGCTGGATACCAAATATAAACTGTTACAGTCATAATTTTTTCAAAAAGTTAGTTTTTTTTGATAAGCGGTTTAACTAAGAATTGTTGATGTAGACGCATTATCTAGATTCAAAACATCTTGTATATAGATAACCAAGGATTTTATCTTTTTTCAATATTTATATAAGAAACATTTAATTTAGGTACAACTCTTTTAAGAAGATACTACACTGCACTTGTATTACACGCTTCCAACTTAATCTATATCTACTTTTCTTTTTTCTAACCTAAAAACCAAAATTAAGCGATCGCAGAAAAATCAAACAAAACATTTCTTTTCAAATTGTAATACAATACTACAAAAAGATATAATTTTGGCTTCAAAGTCAAAATCCCAAAAACTTACAATTCTTACTTCTCATGAACTCTAGACTTTATATATGCCAAAATTAAAATTGTCTTCTCAAAAGATCGGACTAATTTATTGCATCCCTATTCAAACCCTCTTGACATATTTTATATCCTTGGTTACTATCTAATTATGAAAGTAATTATTTAAAGATAGTAAGGATATGAGTCAACAGCTTAAAACAGAACAAGATTTAGAAAATACTTTTGTTGATGACAGGGTGAAAATTTTACTGCCTCAGTTTGAAGCGATCGCACCATACAAACTTACCCAACGTAAAAAAGGAGTTGGTGATTTAACGGGCTGGCATAAGTTAGCTATTCAAGAGGCAAGGTTACTGAAGCTCACCTACCCAGATGAGAAGCCAGAGGATGAAAAGGAATATGGCACGGTTTTACGACAGATTACCGCTATCAAAAAATATTTAAAACTTGCTGCTAAAACAGAACTAAAGGACGCTGCACTGTTTAACCCCGTCAATACCATCATTACTCACTTCGGCAATGAGTTATCTAACCAGTTCGCTATCTACAAGGAAAACCAGAATACCCGCTATCGGGAAACTGTCAAAGAACGCCGCAAGGTAGAAAACAGAATTGAGATTGATTTAACTAACTCTCTCAAATATGCCTACAACATCCTGACTGACATCAAAAATGGCAAGGATGATACTAACTGGCTTGACGTATCTTGCGCGATCGCTCTCTCTACTGGTAGACGTATGGCTGAAGTCCACCTGTCAGCCAGTTTTGAACAAATCGACGGTTATAAAATTATCTTTACTGGACAGCTTAAGGGTAAAGACCGCAAGGTTAGAGTCCAGGACAGGGCAATTAAGTTAATTGATGTACCTTTTACCATTCCTACTCTACTACCTGCTGATTTAGTCTGTTTTGGGCTTAATTGGCTTAACAGTAAGGGTAAACGGTTTAGTAGGGATGAAGACCCGGAACGGGTAAATAGACGGTTTTCCAAAACTTTAAACCAAGCTTGTAAGGACTGGGATATCTTCCCTGTTGAGGATAGAACCTACCACAAGTTTAGAGCCGCATATCTGAGAGCAGCGATTATTAATGACGGCAATGTTGACCCCTACGACTTCACAGACTTTGCTAAGGAAGTGTTGGGGGATGATGACGAAGCCACGATAAACGCCTACAAACGTTATGGGATAAAGTCTGGAAGTGTTACCAAAATCTAAATAAATCCCTATACAAAACCTCTTGACAGTGATGAATAAGAGAGTTAGTATAGGGATAGTTAAATAAATCTACTGACTTTATTATGAGTGACACTAATAAGACTTTGCAAATTGCCTCAAAATTAATTGCTGAACTTCACAACGTAACTGATGAATTAACCATCAAGACAGTTACTCTTAAATACTGGCATGAGATGAAAAAGGCTGTCTCAGATGGTAATTTTGGCAGGTGTAGAACTGCTTTTAGAAAGGCTATACAATCGGCTTTCCCTGATAAGGAAACAGCTACACTAGGATACTATTTTACTAATTCTGGTAAGGGTAGAATAGAACGCTTTGAACATCTGGCTTTATGGTATGCGACCGCTAGTGAAGAAAGATGGAATGTCACTGGTGAAGATGCTAGAAAGCAGTATTTTGGCGGTTTACCAGAGTTACCTAAATCTGAAGTCACAGAAATAGAACCAGAAACGACCAATACCGCAGTAGAAACCAAAGTAGAAGTTACCACCCCGGTAGTAGCAGAAGAAGTCAAGCCAGAATTAACTTTAGAATCTATGAATATTGAAGCTTTGGCATTAGATACTGATACACAACAAAAAGTACAAGATGCTTTAACTCATTCTGGCTTATCTCTGGCTGAATTTATCCAAAAAGCTTGTACCATTTATGCAACTACTTTAACGGGTAAAGCTAAACAATTTGATTCTGATTTATCAGCAGTTCCTACACAAGAATTATTAACGAGTGCCAAATATAAAACACACCCTGTCCGGGCTGAGGAATTAGCAAAACGTGCGATTGTGGCACTAGAAAACCATAACAATAATTGCACTGAGAAAAGCCAAAAATGGATGATTACTCAGACGGCTATACAATCCCTCATTGGCTCTAAACCTGCCACCGTCAAGGCGATTCTGGAGAATTATAAAACACGGCTTGATGATCACAACAGTAAACACGACTTAACACCATACGATAACCGTAAAGCAGACAAGAGCAAAATAGAAGACGTTATCAATTTGGTTGAGTTAGTACCTGATGGCATTGACTTGTAAACCAGTAAATACAACGCTTTAAGGGAGTTTAAACACTCCCTTTTTAGTGCCAATTTACTTTTATTATCTATCTACAAAACCTCTTGATGTAGATAGACAAGACCGTTAATAAAGTGCTGAAAACCTATTTTTTTGATAGAAATATTATGGGTAAAGCAATTTTTTAGCTTTTTCTTTCATGTCTTCAGAACATTTATTAAGTAAAGCTTCTTTTTTATCACTACTTAAGCTTTTTGCTTCATGCCATTCGGTTAGACTATGCTTCCACATATTTTCATCATAATAATGCTTTACCCTTCCGTCTTCATAGAGCGTATAGTCGTCATCTTTCATAGATGTGCCTAAATACACAGTGCAAATTTCTTTTGCTTCAGTCATTTCTTCTTTTACTGATTAATATTTTTAACAGCACTATTTTAGTGTATCAAAATTTTATTAGGTAATTACTCATAAATACATTAGCTACTATTTGCCCCTATTACCTGATAACAAAAATCACTTGTCCACCAAGTCACTGGACAAAGTAAAATTGTCAAGTATGAAACTGGACAAACTCAAATGGACAGTCAAGACACGGAACTAATTAAAATTGCTACTCTACAAGGAAGATACGGTTTAGAGTCACGTCAAGCGGTATATGACAGAATCAACGGACTGGACATAAAGCCAGTAGCACGGGGTAAAATATCCCCACAGCAGTTAGAGCTACTGGACAAACTAGACAAACATATTAGGGGCGGGGGAGCGATCGCAGATTTCCCCATCCAACCTGAAGTAGAAGTACCAGCACTTGAAAAACTGGACAACTCACTAGACATACTGGACAACGAACTAGACAACAGCGAAAACCTTACCGCTATTACCGTTATGGCTGGTTTGGTTGAGAAAATGATGGGGTATATCGGCAATAAGCGATCGTCCCTGGTGGAATATGAGGAACTAGAAAAAGCTGTTACTCATCAGTGGATACTGAGTACAGCTAAGGTTAAAGAATTGATTGGTGTTACCCCAAGGGTAGGTAAGGATGAAATGACCTTTGTATGGGGTAGCTTCACCTTCACAAAAGCGGGTAAGCTGGGTAATCAGATAGGGTGGTTAGTAACTAAGAGTTAGGATAAGGATAAAGTAAGTTACCAGTCTCTTGTTTTAATACTATAATTGCACTTTTCAAATCTTCTTTAACTCTGTCTTCTGGTGCTTTTTCAGAAAAACCAAATATGAATTTTATGTTACTATCACAAGATCGAACAGGGTAAATTTTAGCTTGAATTGCATCAAAACCAAATTCTTCAATATCCTTTAAAATCAACTGTTCCAAACACCATACTTTCCGATTAAGATGTTCAATAACATCAGTAAAACCAGAATTAGTTAAAGCCCTTAAACAGCGTTTATCACCTGTTAATAAATAATTGATATCGTTCTGTTGATTAAGATAGCAAATATGACTAATTAAAATAGCTTCTCCTTTATCAATAGTATTATTTTGGTCATTATAGTTTAGCAGTTTAGTATAAATATTAATATCAATTTTATCAATACTTGATTCAGAAAGGGTTACATAGTTTTTAGTAAGTTGCAATGCTTCTTCTCTATTTTCTTGAGAAATATTACTTATTTGATTACCTCTTTTACGCTTAATTGAATTACCAACTTTATATTGAAATGTATCAAGTATTTTTACTTGACTTGCATCAATACTGAAGGTTGTCAGGGTATCACCAAATAAGTTAAAAGTAACAAGTTTAAGAATGATATCGTTATCTAAACAGTAAAATGACCCTGACAAAATTAAACTCCTAAGACTTTCTCTAAATACTCATAGCTTTCATCGTTAAACTTATCCCAGTCTAATTTCTCAGCTAAATATTCATTAATAATCTGTTGACCATTAGCCAAGGGATCTAATTTCTCTAACGCTTTATTAACAAAACCCCAGTTTTTTTTTGTATGCCAACCATAATTAAGTACAATTGAAGCAGGTTCAATTGTAGGGTTTTCTTCAGCTTTCTTTTTAGCGTGTTTAATTAAATGCTCATTATTATAAAAAGATTTATCTCCTAAACAATTATCACAATCACCTAATAATAACTGAGTAGCAAATTCATTTGCTTCATTTTCTTCATTATCATTACAACCAAACTCTATTTCTTCATCAACTAAAATACCTTCTTTTAAATGTTCTAATGCTAAATGACCTAATTCATGCGCCAAGTCAAAAGCTAATCTAGCAGAGTGTTTATGCTTTGAACTGAGAATAATTACAGGACGGGTAAATTGACTTTTTATTAACTGAATTAACCCTGCAAACTTTCTGTTTTTTTCAGGAAAATGATCAAAATAGCCAACAGCTATTCCCTCATTCCAACAATATTCAAGTATGGAATTTAGATTAACCGTTGCATGATTTAATAAAATTTCTGTTCTAATTTTCTTAACATCAGTAGATAAAGATGTAAAATTAACCTCTGTACCATAAGCAATTAATTCAGCTACCCGACTAACTAAAGACCGAGCAACAGTAGGGTTTTTATCACTTTTGCGGTTATGCAGCTTAAACTGGGTAGGAGGAGGGGGATTAAATCTAATTTCTTCTTCTGCAAACAAGGATTTTACGTCAAGGTTAAGGTTATCAGCGATATAACCAGCCCCTTCTAACACAGCAATGGGTTTATCGTTGAGTTCATCATTCCACCAACTCGGTAAACCGTTGTTTCTTACATAGTCTGGGTTTAAACCAAGTTTGGAGAGTTTATCATAGAGGGAAGACATAGTAAGTGTTTGTGTCATTGTCTTATCCTCCTTATTTATGCTAAAAGTTAAAGCTTTATCCTAGTTTCAATATCTAACAGGGATTTTCCCTTTATTCTAAAGCCTTTTAAACACTTTGTGACATAACTTCATTAAAACTTTATGGCTAACCAGCCGTTAAACATTTTTAAACCGTATCCAAAAACTATACTAAAAAACACACAATTATACTTAATCATATCTAATCACGTTTAGTTTCCACCCGTATTGATTCAGTTGTATTCAAGTCGGTAAATTAAGGTTTGACGACATCACCCACAGGTGACAGCATTGATAAGGCAGAAACAGCCCCTAACACCTGCTCATCACTCACTTCTAGATACCTTTGCAACTGTTCTAAATTCCGGTGTCCTGATAATTCCTGTATTACCCTCAGTGGGATACCCGCGTTACTCATCTGGGTTAAGGCTGTACGCCGGAAGCTGTGGGTACTAACTCCAGTGATTCCTACTAGCTCACAAGCTTGTCTTAAAATTCTTGCTGCTGAGTCATGGCTGATGTGACCATTGGAGCGTCCTGGAAACAAGTAAACATCACCAGTTTGTTTGTAATAATCAGCCAATAACCGCCGTAAGTCTTCAATCACTGGGATGGTTCGCGTGGCCAGTTTGCCTTTGGTGTTTGATTTTCTAATTATGAATTGCGATCTAACTTCACCTTTGGGGGTGTAGATGTCTTGAGTTTGCAGCGTCACACATTCTCGGATTCTACAGGCACTAAACAGGCAGACACCAAACAGCATTCTATCGCGGTCGTTATCTAGACCTTGACTAAAAATTAACTGTATTTCTTGCTGTGTCAGCACTTTGGCGCGTCCGTGCCTGTTGATTTTCATAAACCACTGTAGACCCCTGTGATTTACAGCTTACCTTTAGGGGGGATACGCTCTACTCATCAAAAATTAAATATTTCACTCTCCCTTTTCGCATTCAGCACCATACAATGTTTCTTGCCTACCATCTGAGTAATATTTTATACAAAAACCATCACGTCCTAACCAGAAAGCATAAGCAGTTAACCCAATTCCTGCTGTCACCAAACCTATAAAGGTTTTAATTAAAATCCGTTTCCAGGAAAAATTCATGATTAATAATTTATTAATGGTGTACTAACAATAATCCCTCCAAAACTAGGAGGTTTTTTTAATTAACAGATAGTGCAGTAAGATTTTGGCTTATTTATGTATTTATCCCATAGTCCATCTCTATAAAAAAATAACCCATCTTTCATGAACTGAACCGCCTCATATTCACTACGAAAAAATCTATAAGCTTGGTTGTCATTGTCTAAATTTGTATATAGATAAAATCCCTCTTGGCTTTCATAAAACATTAAACCCCAGTCGTTAATTTTTGCTTTAAATTGTTCAGTTAGATTAAACATTGCCACCTCTTAAAAATGTATAGATAATTTCTAAACTGTAAAACTCTTACCACAATCTGAACACTTATAACGCTGCTTATCGCCTTGTTTCCCGTTCTTCTTAACCTCCAAGCTACCGCAATGGACACAAGCCACATCTTCCCCTTGGCTTAATGCTTTTGATTGCCAAGGACTAGAAACAAGCCAAGATTTATTATTTTCTAGTTCACCCTCTAAAGCCGGGGGAATTTCCACAAAATCGTATCTCATACCATCAATCAAAAGTGCAAAACGATATTGATTTTTTACAGGAATATCAGCATTAACTGAGTTGAAAAACTCACTCACTTTTGCATAAATACTGGGTATTTTAGCTTTCATATCGCTTGACCATCCCATGTCCTCAGCGTGTTTTATTGCTGTTCCAATAGCGTCACCAATAAACATTAAACTACAGTTATTCATTTCATCCCACGTCCAACCCTGTTTACCTACTTCACCAGATTGACCAATCAGACAAAGCTTCATTTTTCGGTGTCTAATCTCTGTCCAGACTTGTGCTATACCTGCTTTTTCTTTTCTATCAAAGGTTTTATCACATTCGTCAAAAATACCCATCACTGAAATATCTGGGTTAAATGATTGATTGTTTTTGCGATCTGTGAACTCATTGATAAACAGTTCTAAAATATTACTGGCTTCTGTGGGAGATTTAGCGATTTTAGGACAGTTCCAATAATCCTCAGAACTACCGTGTTGAGGGTCACTTAGCCATAATTCCCAACCTTCTAAATTATTGACGTAATGGTGCAACAGGTTCTTAACAGCGATACCTTTACCGCCTCCCGTCCGGGTCATAACTCTGAGAGTAGGTTTTGAGTCATGATAACGACGTACAACATCACCAAACTTTGTAGATGGTTCAATTAATCGTCGGATGTCTTCTATCGTTGCGGTTTTCTTCTCCACCTTACGCAGTTCAATGTCTAAACTCACATAGTTAGACCGTTCGGACTGGTTAAACTTGGGACTATTCAAGCTACCTGATAATTCTTTAATCTTGTCTGGGTTGTTGCCGTCGTTTAATGTCGCAGTGTCAATAAAACGGTTGTTTCTGGACAAATGAAACAGTAATTTATAACCCGCATCTGTGCTGCTAAAGTCCAAACCATCAAGGGTAATTCCTAACTTTGAATGATAGTAATTGATGATTGAATTACCTACCCTAGCAGCTTCTGAAGTTCCTACTAGTTGCAATGGTTTAGATAAGTCTTTTAGCTTATCATTGAGTGAAACTATCTCATTCTGTAACTTCTCTAAATCTTGACTTTGCGCTAAACCATCATTAACGACTTCATGAAAGTCTGATTTATAAGCATTAATACAGCTATCAGCAACTTGGCTAAATTCCTCCTGAATAGCTTTTAAATTGCGGCTGTAGTAGTCTTTAATTGCCGTTAATTTTTCCTCATGTTCAGCCACAGGAATTACACCATAAAACTGCCTCTGTAGGTGGTCACACGCTGCTTTGTATAACTTGGCTTTAATGGAACTGCCTTTTAAAATAATCTCATGCTGAGATGCAAGGCACATACTTATTAATTCTTCATTGGTTAAATTCTTGCTATCAGAAATTACCCCAATTTGGGCTGATAGTTGTTTTGCTTCGATGTTGAACTGATTGGTTAGGCTTTCCCAATCTGTTTTTAATTCTGGGTATTTTTTGACTAGAAAGGGAATAAGAGCATTTACCTGTTTTACTGCCTCTTCTAGCGATTCTCTTAACGTTGTAACGGCTGAATCAATGTTTATATCTCTGGTATCTTGCAGGGCTTCTTTAGTTAATGCTAATTCTGCTTTCATATCTTCCAAAGAAAATAATATAGAATTACCAGTTTCTAAATATTTATCACGTTCTTCTGTAACCTTGACTAATTCTTGATGTTTAGTTTGTAGTAATTTACTAAAATGCTCAGTGTCGTTTTTTAAAGTTTCAATCTCAGTCAGAAACTTTTTAGACTTGCGCTTATTGATTTTTTCGCTTTGCTGAATAGCTAAAGAAGATGCGCCCAAACTACCTAAACCAGATGCTATAAAGAATTGTGAGAACTGCTGATAAGGGCTGAATAATGCGATAAAACCAGTAAACGAAACACCCAAGCTACCAACTACAAAACCGTTACGTAATGTTTGAAAGTTCATAAATTTACACCTCTTTCTACTATTGGTTTAATCTCTAACTGTTGCTGCTTTGGTGTGGTTTGTGTTGCTATTAATGCCATTATTAAAACTGCTATTCCCAACAATCCAAAGCTTATTTTTACTGGTGATATATCTGCTATGACGTGGGATGAATATCTGCTAAATGCTAAATTGACCCTCATTAAATCCACTGGGTTAAGGTCAAACCATTCCTTAGACTTGGCTAACTTCACATTGCAATACTTAAACTGTTTATGTAGTTTGGCTTCTACTGCTGCCATGTCTTCTACATAGATAGTTTTGATAATCTGTATATCGCAAGGTGGCTGATTATCATGAAAGTTTTGCAATCTTAGCTGTGGGTTACGGCTTAACCCTATTTTGCATCGTTTAGTTAAGCATCCAGGTAAAAACCCGTGATACCCTACCGCTTCCATCAAGTAGATATATCCGGGTTCATGGTCGTTACGTGATGTGTAATGCTGCTGATATTGGTACATATTAAAGAAGGGTGAATTAACACCCCTATTACTGATTAATTAATGCTTTCTGCCTCTGATTCAATTGCTCCAATCTTGGCATCTAGTTGGAATTTAGCAAGCTCAACTTGTGCGATTCTTGACTCAATCAAGCTTAATTTAGCAACCCAAAATGCTTGACGCAGTGGCGTTTCGCCTTGCAATCCTGTTAATTCAATACCAGCATGAGTAAGCTTTTCTTGTGTCTGTCCTAGTTTAACTTCGGCTATTTGGTGAGTAACTTTGGCGGTTTCTAAACCAACTAATTTAGTATCAGTTCCTATCCTGTCGGTACTCCAAGTTATAGAAGCTTGCGACATCTTCTCACTCAGAGAGCCAGTTTTATAAACATCGGTATTTAACTGTAAATTAGCACCAACTAACCGCAATGTTTCCCGCTTTTCACTAATACTCTGTATTTGTGTATCTGCTTCTACTTTGGTTGTTCGTGGCAGTGTGGAAGTGTCAGCAAATAAATTACTAGCCAGGTAATCAGAAGGATTAAATGTTATCGCTGTATGACTGGTTTTAGAGTTTACTGGTGTGGGGTCAAGTTTGACGGTTTCTTGTGGCTTAGAGACGCTATCTTTAAGCTTTTCTTGTGCTGTCTCTAGCTTTGATTTTGAGGTCGTTCTAGGCATATAATCAAGGAGTAATTGTTCCTATTTGGGAATTTACGAAAGTAGTTGGGAAGTGTTGCGGCTTCCCTTTTTTAGTCAGTTCTCGAAATCTTCTAAGGCTTCCAATACTTCCTTAATCGCTAATACTCCATCACCTAAAACCAGGTCATTATTAGTGGTGAAGTCTGGAGAATTTTGCATAGCTTGATAGTTTGGGTCTTTGACTATTACTTGTAGTTTTTCCAAACAAGTAAACAGGTTTTCTCTGATTTGAGCGATTGAAAGAGCCATGATGTATAATCCTGGTGCTTAATATTGTTAAAGTGCTGCTTTGGTTCTGAACAAATCAAGGCAGTTTTATTTACAGCAGTGAGAGTTGGCAGTGATTACCTACGACCTCAGCAGTGGCACTCATGCCCTCTACTAAATAGCAGCGACTCATTAATTTATTACGGTTGAGTTTCAAGTCTGCTGTTTTGCGTTGACCTGCCAATGGTCTAAAAAAGAATTGGGGACTATGGATTGAGTCGGATTTATACAGATAGCGATAAAACGTCCCGTCAATTTGGTAGACAGACTTTTTAGTTAAGAGCGTAGAATCATAAACTTGGGATAACTTCACAATTATTTACCTCTGGCTTGTTCTGGTGCTTCCACGTCATTAGACAAGGCTGTACAAATGACGCTGTGTAAACTTTTTTTGGCACTGGATAAGGTGCGCTTAATCTCGTTCGCTGGTAGGGTAGCCAGAAAACTATTTAACGCGGTTTCGATTGTGGTTAATTCTTGGATTTGTTCAGTGGTCATGGTTTTGGCATCCTTGCAGGTAATGGGATATTAGTTAGGGGTCTATAGGAACTTGCCGGCACTAGAAAAGATGAATAAATAATCAGCGCAATAATCACAAGATTCTTAGTAGACATTGGCGTAATTGCCTTGAAGCAAAATATTGACGCTGTGAGCGAGTAGGTTATTCAAGCAATCAAAAATCCTGATCATCGTCGTAGTCTCCATCTGGTAAAAATAGGCTGGCAATGCTTTCTAACGTGGCGTTTAGGGCATCGAATAAGGCTAGAGGGTTGATTCTTAGGCGACGCGGTTTAGTTGCTTTCCCAGTTCATCAGATAGTGCTTTTATTTCATCAGAGAGAGAAGCTGGTAACTCTTCCAAGTCCGGTGCTATGGGTTGTCTAGAGTTAAGTTCTCGCAGGGCATCAAAGGTTTTATCGCGGTTATCGGTTCTTTGTTGTCTAAGACTTGCGACTAGTTCGCCGTCTCTGGCCTCTTTGTTTTGGCTGATTTGCTGATTACGGTAGATAAGAACCAAGTCAGCCAAGTTGATATCTTCCTCAGCAGCGGCGATTAATTCATCAAGTGCTGATGGAATGTTTAACCCGTTCGCAGGTTTTGAGGCTTGTTTAATTTGGGAATTTTGGCTAGATGCCACTATGTCGGAATTTTGGTGCTGATCCTCAGTTTTTGGGGCTGTTTCCGGGGCTGGTTGTAACTCTTGTGGGGTAGAGGTTTTAGCTATTTGGGGTGTGGTAGCTTGTGACGGTAGCTCCTTTACAGCACTAGCTAAAGTTGCTAACACCTGTTCTGACTGGGTTGTGGGGATGCTCTTGATAGTGTCAAAGTCATCGGCTCTAATATCCATCAAAGCCAGTCTGAATGCTTGTTCTGTAACGTTTTCAGCCTTGCAGACTTCAGATATTGATACTTCTGTGTGTGTTGCTGGCATGGGTTCAACTGGTGCTGGTGGGGTTTTCTTGCGGGTTCTGGTTGTTCTGGTTGTGGTTGCCATAAGACTTACGCGGATATTTTGTTAAGGTTTTTAAGTGCTGTACGATACGTATAGAGTGAGCAATAGTTCTGATTCTTAGCTATTCCCTGCTTTACCCGTGCGGCTGTAACTACTTGGCTCATAAGTCTGCCAACTCTACATAAAACCCAACATTGGTAAGGGCTTAGGGGTGCTTGACGGTCAAAACTTCCATCCTCTTGTTTAGGGTATGCGTCCCTAAAACTAGTAATTCTCCAAAATGCTAAATTTTCCCATAGGTATACAGTGCTACGTGAAACACCCAATAATTGAGCTAAGTGGGTTTTACTACTGGGAAAATCAAGAAATAAATCATGTTGTGTTCCGTTAGACTGTGAGCGTTGACGCATAAGGGTTACAGAGTCAATCAGACGGTAATCAGAATTGAATTAGACGGTAATTAGTCGGGAAACAAGCGGGAAACAAGCGGGAATCAATCGGTTTATTACTCACTCTGGCTGATTGAATCTTCCAATCCCTTGCTATACAAGGCTTATAGGGTAATTTATGATTGAATCAGTCGGGAATCAGCGAGTTATTTGTGATTGATTGGCTTTATAACCAATATAGCCACTATAGCTAATATAGTCTACAGTGGATAGATAGACAATTCTTATACATTATTGGCTAAATGGTAATAAAATGCTATATAGCCAGTGATGACTATTAATACAAATATTGGCTATAGTGGCTATAGAGGTAATCTTATGGAGAAAGATAAAGAAAATATGGTTCAGATACGGGTTAGCTTGCCAGAAGATTATCGACGGTTGTTCAAAGCATTCTGTACTGAACAAGGAACAGATATGAGTAAACGAATTACTGAATTAGTAGAAGAACAATTAAAAAAAGCAGGAAAAATCTAGCGTACTCTATCGCACACTAACCAAATCATGACCACACCACCAGTAGACAGACTAGACCGGATTGAAGCCATATTAGAACAGACTGCTCAACGGCTTGACCGAGTAGCAGAACAGCAAGCCATTAATACACAAACAATTGGCAATTTATCAAATAGCCTGAATGACCTATCAAATCAAGTTAATGACTTTACAGGTACTGCTAACACAGTCTTAGGTCGTAGCACGATGTTGGATGAAATAATACTAAGTAACGATGCTAGAGCTTCAATTTTAGAAAATATCGTTGTGAGATTAGACCGCAATAACGAAGAGAGTAATCGAAAATTTGAGGAAAACCAACGCTCAACTAATGCTGCTTTAGAAAGATTGGAGGCGATTTTAATAAGACTGATGAATAAATAGTGCGGTTGGTGCGATCGCACTTTACCCCCCAACATGAACCAAAAAAACAAGGTAAAAGGGAGTGAAACTGCTAGGTACAGTCTAAACTTTAGGTATCAAGGATCGAGTATTGATCCTTGATAGTTATATATAGCCACCAGGGGATCAAGCGATCAAATATCAACAAAAACTATGAAAAAACTTTTAGACGATAAAACAATTAATTTAATTGAAATGCTGCCAGAAGAAAAGCTGATAGCGGATAGATTAAACAGGCTTACTGCTCACCAAAAACAGGAATGGGAGAGCTTGAAAAACAGATGGCATATTTTAGGTAGACAGCTTGACTACATTCAGGCAATAGACTGTGGATTAATTAACACTTTAGTTATTAAATCTCCACTGGATAACTGCCGAATACATCCAGCTTTACAGGTTGCTTTAAAAATAGAGGCTGATTGGTTATTCGCAATATTTAAATTGATGGCTGCTGGATGGGAACCTATTGTAAACGCCGCACGCGAAAACAATAGGGAGTTTAATTTTGAAAATTCCAGAGAACTATTTATTGAATTTTGTAAACAAAATTCGCAATGTGTAGCTGAATATTTTCTCACTGAGGAGATAAATCAGGGGGAGAGTTTAGGGGATTTTCGAGATTGGTTTAAAGTTCACAATGAGTTTTATAGAGATAGATTGGAAGACCCAAAAGAAGGTGAAGATAAAAAGAAAAATAACAACAAAGTTAGTTTTACTGAGATGCTAAACAACCACAAAAACTCCAAAGAGTGGGATAGATTTATTATTTACGCAATCTGGAATTACAGGCACGATACAAAAAACAATTTCGATATTTATCAGGCTTGGAATAAATTTCTAAGAACATATAAATCTCTCGTAAAATCTATACGCGATAAACGCTTTTACTCAGAATATGACACAAGGCTTTTTATGACTAAATGGAATCAAGGGCATCCAGTATTTTCTGATACCTGCAAGCCTGTACCATTAGCTGAAGTACCCCTAGAAAGAAGTGCATTAACAGCACCTACTCAAACTGCGATCGCCGGGGGACTGGAAGCTTATCCATGCAATGCCGAGGACGGAACAGTTTTAACAGCAATTACTCAAACTGCGATCGCTGGTGGGTTGGTAACGTTTATAAAAGATTAAAAACGACAAAACAAATATAGTTTTTATTATCAACTATTAGTGTTTTTCTCTTAACAAAACTTTACGTGGTCTGAACTTTCCCACTAATTATTTCTCTTGTGATTTGATATAAGTAGCAAGCAAAAAAAAGGCTGCGAGCCTTTCCCTCTAGCATCAACGAACATTTGACGATGTTCACCAGCAGGTCAAGCCACAGCACAAAAAATTATTTTTATTAACTTAACGATAGCAATGGTTGACATTTATCGCTAGAGGGTTTCCACAACTACAGGAAACCCATTATGAACCCGCCCAAAGCAATAAACCCCACGCAGGTCACAGAGCGCAGGGTTCACAAGAAAAAAGTTTCGATATGTGCCAATTCTAGCGCAAATATTCCCAAAAAGCAAGCTTTTCCAGCCAAAAACGACAACTTTACTAAACTAATTGGCTATGTCCAAAATATACAGCTAACTGACGCTGTTGAACTTTTGGAGCAGCAAGGGCTTGGAGGCGATTTAACAGCGATTTTTCTTGCGATCGCGGCTGATGCTCCCAGGCTGCAAACATTCCTGACTTCGGAGCCAATGCCAGCGGGGTGTGGGAAATGATTAAAATCACTCCTGTCTCCAAAGAGAAGCCCTGCCAAATGTGCGGAAGAACTGATTATTGCAAAACTGGCGATAATGGCAGTTCATGGTGTGTTGGCTATGACGGGCTGAACATCAAGATTGGCGATACCGTCAATGGCTACCGCGCTAATGCTATCAGCCAAGAATGGATGATTTTAAACCCTGTCAGTGAACAGGGAAGAAAATTAACCAAAGCAGAATTAGAAGAAAAAAATGAACTGGCAAGAATAGCTAAAGAAGAGGCTATCAAGGCAGAATTACCCCTATCAGAACGCCATGAAGATCATTTGGCTATTCAGAGTCAGTTGTCTCTAAATGAAGTCCACTGGACGAATTTGAATGATAGAGGTTTACCCGATCATGTTATAGAAGCTTTCGGCTATCGCAGTATCAAACCGTTTCAAAGGCTAAAAGGCGATTTTCCAGAGAATTTACCCGGTTACAACCCGTCAAGAAAATCTCTAACAAATAAATACGGTGGTATTTTATGCCCAATCTGGCAAAACGGTAAAATTGCAGGTTTTAAAATACGCTTAGACGATAATGATGCTAATGAATCTGGACATAGATATACTTCTTTAAGCAGTCAAAAGTTTACATCATATCATCTGTATGGTGAACAACCTTTAGCAGTATTACCGGGTAATACAGGTGAAGTATGGGTAACAGAAGGCAATGAAATTAAACCAGTAATTGTTAATCAAAAGTTTGATAAAACTGTATTAGGCGGTGCTAGACAATGGTATAAATCACCTAATCATGCAGCGAAATATTTAACCAGAATCAAAGAGGTTTATGGTAGCAAAATCATTTTATCTCTTGACGCTGGCGACGTTCTAAACAAACAATTACATCGTGATTGGATAGAAGAATATAAGTTTTTTGAATCTCAAGGTTTTGAGGTCAAATTTGCATGGTGGGAACAGATAACCAAAGATTGTAATGATGTTGATGAATTGGATAATCTTGATAACATCAATTTTATTTGCTTAAAACAATTTAAAAAATTGATTAAAACACCTAATACTAAATTGGTGAATTTAAGTCAATGTAAGATAATAATTCAAACACCTAAAACAGAACCCAAAAAAGCAACCAAAAAGCAAAAAAGCATAACACAAGAATGGGAACAGTTACGCGCTAAAACCGCTACACACAACTTAACCAGAAAAGCAGATTTAACCGTTGAATCTGGCTATCTTCCATCATTAAAATTATCTGATATTCCCTCACCATTGTTAGGGGTTAGCGGTAATTGCGGCGCGGGTAAAACCTTTTTCAACTCTATCCTTTTGAAAGAATGGAATGAAAACGTAATTCAGATCACCCATCTCAATAACTTAGGAAAAAATACAGCACCTAAATATGATTTGATGCACCATTCTGAACTAAAAGAGCTAGGAATAGGAATTGGAGCTTATGAGAGATTATCTATTACCGATATTTCTATGGCTGCAAAATTAGATATATCAGCATGGCTAGGGAATAATAGATTTATTTTGGTATTAGATGAAGTTGAACAGGTACTAAAATCAATTCAACTTAACAAAAACCTACGCGGAAACTCACTACGATTTAAAGCCAGATTCAAGTTGGAATGGATGATTAAAAATGCTACTTATATAATTTGTAGTGATAGAGATTTATGTGATGAGACAATAGAATATATTGAACAAGTAAGAGGCGAAAAATTTTACCTTATCCGACATACAGGTAAAAAAGGAGCTTCTAAAATGCCCATAAAAATGGTGGTAAACAAAGATAAGTCGAAGGTTCTACAATCACTCTATGCTGATATCAAGAAAGGGTTAAAAGTATTAGTTGCCTGTGAGAACAGAGGTGATTTAACGGCAATTGAATTAGAACTTCAAAAACAGGGAATTACTGATAAGGAGCTATTAACAATTCATGGTGAAAATTCAAACGAGAAAAAGATAAAAGACCTTATCGAAAATATTGACAACGAGTATTTTAATTATCGCATTTTCGGTTATACGTCTACGCTAGGAACTGGTATCTCTCTAGAAAAAACTCACTTTGATAAAGCCTACTATTTTGTTAGTGGTGACGTGCTAGAAGCCAGCGAAATCATTCAATTAATGAGCAGATATAGACCCGACGTAAACACTACAATTTGGTGTAACTCCATCACCAGACAGATGGAAATAAACCCAGATAATTTACTAAAAGATATTCAAGACAATTTAAAAGAAACGAAGGATTTAATTAACAATATTGACAAATTTAATTATTTTATTGAAGAGGGCATTTTTATTAATCCGTTAGGTGAAATTCCCAAAGAAGATATACCTTGGATTAATCATAAATTATCTATCTTGGCTAGGCTAAACGCAAGCCGCGCTAATCCTAGTAAGTCTTTGCACGATGAGTTAGTCAAAGACGGTTACACGGTTATTTTGGATGATTCAGAATGCGAAAATAACTACCTAGACGCAGTTCATTTAGCTAACAAAGAAGAAATTAAAACAATAGGTGATGAGACTATAGCCAAGTCAAAAACGATGAATGATGAACAATTTAAAAATGCCAGATTGAACCCCGGAGGTTTAAATAAGGAGGAGCAAGCCCAATTCAAAAAGACTAGATTGATTAATGAACTTGGCATCCATGAAACAGAAGTAACTACACCACTAGTAGCACTCGAACGCACCAAAGGAGTTGTTAGCGGTGCTAAGGCATTGAAGATTGTACTAGGTGACAAAGATACAGCCCTGGCTTATGACTTGAAGGATTTAGAATCAAATCCTGATCCTTTTGACAGAAAATACCATGCCCTTAGTTGGCAATACTTCCATGATTTAGGATTTGATAAATTCTTGGCAGAAATTAAAGAAGATTTTAGCTACTCCAAAGATTCAGAATTAGTAATACAAATTGCTGATAAAGCCAGAGAATCAGCCGCTAAATTTAAACGGGTCATTGGCATCGACATCAGCAATAAAAAATCAGACTGCGCTATTGTTGGACACCTACTAGATAAGCTTTGCATCCTTCGACAGAAGCCAGAGAAGGGTAAAAACAAGGCACGGATTTATAAAATTAATATGCAGCACTACGATTTATTGAATAATGCTGTACAGCATATTAATAAGCAGGAAAGGACATTGACTATGGACAAATTGGTTAACAGCAAAATTGATCAAACTATGGTTGCCGAGTGCGCCGGTGTGATCAGGTTGGCTTTTGAAATTGCAGACAATCCGATTGATGAGTACGAGCTAATCACAGAGATGGGTGAAGGAAAGCCAAAGCTGGTTAAAAAATTAATCTTCAATCAACTATCTGAGGATGAACAAGCCAGGGTAAGGCAAACGGCAAAAGTAGCTAAGGAATTGATAGAAGTATGAAATTAAAAGCAGTATGTGTCTAAATAGTGTCAAATTAGAGCGAAAATTGCTAAAAAGACAGGAGTGGGGTACAACTGCAACTATGGTAGAAAAATTAAAAGTGACTACTTGTTTCACCGATCTTTACCCGAAGTGGTCAAAGCAAGTATAAACAAGAAATTAAAAGCTGATACAGTTACAAAAATTTACGTAATATCACTAACTGACTTGATGCTATGTTGAAATGTGGCAATAAGCTACTTTAAGTAAGCGGTTGCTGAAGATATTACAAGTGCAGCAATTGTGATTATGGTAAGACCTTTACTAGGTTCAACATTTATTAAGTCATGAGTCAACAGAACTTTTGGGAATCATTTACTAAGTCAGCATCAGATTTAGGAACAACCATAGCCGATTCAGCAACACAAGCTACCCAAGCTATAAAAGACACCGCAGTTAGTGTAGGTGGAAGTGTTGGGAATGCTACAGTACAAGCAAGTCAAGCCGTAGCACAAACAGTCATAAATGCGGGAAATGCTGTTAATCAAACTATACAAAATTGGGTTTGTTTTTCGGAAAATGATTCTTTGGCTTTTTACGGAGTTCTTTTTGCTGTTGCAGCCGCAGATGGTTCTATTGATGCAGAAGAGTTGAATCTTATTTTTAGTAGCCCAGACATAAGCAAAATGTCTAAATCGGCTAAACAACAAATAAAAAATTACGCAGTTTCTCCACCTGATCTGGAAGAGAGTTTGAAAAAGTTAGCTACAGCCGATGAAAAGCTACGATTTGGCTTAATGTTCTATATTTTTAACATTATTTGGGTTGATAAAGTTCTTAGTGCAGGAGAAGAAAAGGCTATTGAATTAGCCCAAAAGGAGCTTAGAATTGCTACGGAACAAGTTAAAACGATAGACTCATTTGTGCAAAAAATGGGAGAAATTCGTGAGCGCGGATTAAATGACGAATATGCAATTAACTCCATAAAGGACGCAACTGCAAGGCTAAAAAAAGTAGGTATTCCGGTTGAATCGTTTTCCCAAACAGAAGAGGGACTTGATTCACATAACCTTTCAATGACCTACTCTGATGAGGTTTTTTGGGAAAAATTAGGAGGTATTGGATTACACGCTGGAAAGACAGTAGTTGAATCTGCGCTAACTCTTTTCTATGTTGCCCAAGACCCCAACGTTCCAGCTAAAGAAAAATTGCTTATTGGTGGGGCGTTAGCTTACTTAATACTACCATTAGATGCCGTTCCTGATTTTCTTCCGGTTGTGGGATTTACAGATGACTTAGCCGCAATAACGGGTGCAGTAGCTACAGTCGCTATGTGTATTAATGCTGATAAAGCTCAAGAAGCTGCTAGGCAAAAAACAAGAGAATTATTTGGTGATATGTAGAGAGAAATTGAAGAAATAAAAAGTATCTGTTCCTAATCCCAAAGCCCGATGCTATCCCCCACTATGGGGGATATTTTGCATTGAATAAGGGATTTATTGTGCAGCATAGTAAAGCAGCTTGTAGGCGATTTTAGAGGCGGTTGGACTATCTAAGTATAAAAAGCCAGTGAGGAAAATACCCATACCCCATAGGACGGGTATTAGATAGAAAAATCTGTAGGGTGTGGGGTACTTTAAATCTTTGCTGTGTGAGGATTACAGCCATTTTGATAAAAAGTTCTATTTTAGGGAGAATTAGCGATATTGCCGCAATGGAAAATCTAAGAGACGCGCTTAAATTGCAGTTTTGACCGTAGGTATACTTTTGGTATGTTCTTGGGTTTTGTTAGTTTATACCATAGCCATGCTTTTACCATACTCTTGCCATAGATCTACTTTTGATACTGTTTTGTGTTTTGTGAGTTGTCAGGGAAGAGACGCGGCAGAAAATTTAGAGAATTAGCGATATCGCGAATATATGCGATCGCACACAGCACCCAATCCCCAATCCCAACCACACCCCTACCAAGGGGTTTAGTTTTTAATAGATGACTAATCTACCGCAAAGGCAACTTAAGCAGCGTGTAGGCGATTGTAGAGGGAGTTGGCAGGGTTTACAGTCAAGAGGGAAGAAAGAGAAGCCAGTGAGTGAGATGTCTATTACCCCATACCCCATAGGCTGGGTATTATATAGAAAAATCTACAGGGTGTGGGGTACTCTAAAACCTTGCTGTGTAAAGGTTTTAGGCGTTGCGAAATATTATTGAGAATTTTAGGAAGCTATTGAGAATTTAGCGGGTTAGTATAAGTATATGCAGATATGGTGTAGCCAGTGAGAAATACCCCATACCCCATAGGACGGGTGTTATATAGAGAAATCTACAGGGTGTGGGGTAATCTAAAGCCTTGCTATATAAAGGTTTCAGCCGTTGTGAGAAATAATTGAGAATTTTATCAGCTTATTGCAACTGATGGGACAGGGAATAGGGAATTGGGGAAAATACCGGGGCCAGTTTGAAAAATTCTTAAGGGAAAATTGGTGATATTGCGATAATTTGCGATCGCACTTTAGGGAGAATTTTGTCAGGAGCCAAAGAAGGGGTGAATTGTGAAAACTGCGATAATTTGCGATAGCTACGCTTACCGGAGGTATCGCACTTTGGGGAAAATCTGAGAAAAGTATCATCACTATACAAGAGGGTTAAGCCATAATATCTATGCACAAGA
>NZ_JAYGGY010000043.1:0-13246 GCF_034931625.1 Anabaena cylindrica UHCC 0172
ACTACGTTACGGTCAGTATGACATAAGTCCAAGTTTGACCCGTTTGCAGTATACCAATTACCCAACTACGGTAAATATTTTTGTACTACACTCCAACCAGTTAAAGAAACCCAAGCAAAACCTATAAATAACAAGATATTTAAACCAATATGTAAAGGTCTAGCCCAAGGCTTAAGAGTGCTAATTTGGGTAGCACTAAAAGCTGATATTAACACCAATCCTACGACGATTAATCCAGCGATTAAGTGTGATGAGTGTCCCAAAGAACCAAAATGGCCTAAAGTGCCGACAATACCAACGGCTAGAAGTAGCAGTACTAAACTAACCATTGTGATGCCGATGATGTAGTGTAACAATCTGATGCTGCTATTTCCATCTATCACTGGGATGCCGAAAGGAGATTGTCCTGTTTTTCTCACCCTAAACATCCAAATACCAGTAATTGCTAAAAATAAATATGCCAACAGTGACAGCCCCATAGACCATGCGGCTATTTTCCATAACCAGAGGAAAGAAGGTAGATGCATAATAAAAGTTTAGAGATGGAAAATTATAGACTGATTACGCCCCAGTTGCTTGGCGCGGTAGAGTGCTTGATCTGCTTGTTCGACCAAGTTGGCTGATAATGTGCCAGAGGTAGGTATTTGAGTAGTAATGCCCTGGCTAATTGTAACTATATTGCTGACTTCCGAGGCTTGGTGAGGAATTGCTAAATCTTTAATTGCAGAATGAATGCGTTGAGAGATAGCGATCGCCCCTTCAATGTCAGTATTAGGTAAAATAACCACAAATTCTTCCCCACCATAGCGAGCCACTAAATCCGTTGGACAACGCACTACCTGTTGAACCGCTTGAGCGATTTTAATCAGACATTCATCCCCCATTTGATGACCGTAGGAATCGTTATAGCGTTTAAAATAATCAACATCAAATAATAGTAGAGAAATAGGTTGCTGTTCTCGGTATAGTCGTAGCCATTCTACCTCTAAGCGATGGTCAAAACAGCGACGATTGGCAATTTGCGTTAACCCATCAATATTTGCCTGTTTTTCCAGTTCTTGATTTGCCAATCGGAGATTATGTTCTGCTTCTCGTAAAGCTAATTCTGCTGTTTTGCGTTCGGCTTCAAGCCGCGCCCTTTCGCTCACATCTAAGACAACACCATAAAATGCAATCTCTCCATTTTCTCGCAGTTCTGGTCTAGACCGGGCTTTAATCCACTTGAGTTTTCCTGAAGGGGTGATGATGCGCCACTCATAGTTAAAAGAAGACATAGTTTCTAGACTGTAATTCAGTGCTTCCTGATAGCGATCGCAATCATCAGGATGAAACTGCTCAAAACAGAGGTAGGGATTTTCGAGTACCTGCTCAACAGTAACTTCATGAATATCCTCAAAAGCATCACTCATATATTCATAGTACCAAGAACCATCCAACCGCCTAACCGCAATATAAATTACTCCTGGCGAAGATGCAGAAATCTCTTTTAATTTCTTTTCGCTTTCAAGTAAAGCTAACTCTACTTTTTTGCGCTCAGTAATATCTTGGGATGTTCCTAAAGTTTGCTTTACCCTACCATCTTCAGTTCTAGAAAACACCATATCTCGACTATAAAGCCAATGCCATTCACCTTGAATATCTCGAACGCGATACTCTATTTCCACAAACTCATGATCTTGCAGTCTATAAGTTTTTTGCATGGACTGATAGACCATATTTAGATCATCTGGATGACAAATGATCGAAAACAACTTATCTCCCATTTCCTGAACTGCTGCGGCTGAATAGCCCAATGTTTCCACAACAGAACGATTCATGTAAACATTACGCTGTTCAATGTGGTCATAAATATAAAGCAGATTTGGCGTTAGCGCTGTAATTTTTTCAATAAAATGCTGCTTCTCCCTCAGTTTATCTTCTGCTTGTTTGCGCTCAGTAATGTCTTGGGATGTGCCAAACAGCCGAATAACTTGTCCTTGAGCATTAATTTCAGCCTTGCCTCTACCTTCGGTATACCGAAAAGAGCCATCTACATTCACAACTCTCAGTTCTAATTGATAGGATTCTCCTGTAAAGAGCGCCCTTTCAACTGCCTGGTGTAGCTGTTCGGCATCTTCGGGATGGTAAAGCAGCAGATTTTCTTGGTAGGTAGGTTCACCCAGTGTCCGGTCACGTCCTAAAATCTGGAATAGTTCCGTAGACCAAGTAATTTTACCTGTGGTAAATTCATACTCCCAATTGCCAATGTGGGCAACCTGCTGGGCTTCTAACAACATGGCTTCACTCTTCTGCAAAGCCTCTTCAGCTTGTTTACGCTTAGTGATATTAAGCAAAACACCATGCCACGCAGTATCGCCATTCTGTCGCAATTCATAACGAGAATTTGCTTGTACCCACTTCAGTTTGCCGGCAGGTGTAATTATTCGCCACTCATAAAAAAATGGCTGTAAATTTTTGGTACTCAAGGCAACAGTAGCCTCATATCCATCCCGGTCATCAGGATGAATTTGTGCAAAATAAAGACTAGGGTTTTCTAAAATTTCCTCTGGTTCTAATTCTAATAAATATCGACAACCCAAGCTGATGTATTCAAAAGTAAAAGATTTATCAGAATGCTGGATCAGGGTGTACATTGTTCCAGGAATATTAGACGCTAATGTTGCTAATAAATTCTGGCTATACTGTAATGCGTCCTCCATGTACTTGCGTTCAGTGATATCGTATAAAACGCAATGTGTTTTCACAAATTGACCATCTGGTTCATATTGAACACGAGCTTCGAGCAGAACGACTATCTCGCCACCATCCCTTCTTTTTAGGTATAATTCTTCATTAGCCTTTTTATTAATTTTGAGATATGCAAATGTTTCTGGGAAATAGGGTTGTGTCTCCAGTGACCAAAATTCGCCAAAACTCCTACCCATGAGTTCTGTTTCGGTGTATCCCAATAAGTCACACAGTTGCCCGTTGACATCAATAAAACATCCCTGTGCGTCGAGGGACTGATAAGCAATGGGGGAGTTTTCAAACAAGCTCCTAAATCGGTGTTCGCTTTCTAATAAGGTTTGTTCGGTTTGTTGGCGTAAACGCAGTTCGTTGTAGAGATCGCTGATATCTTTCATGACACCAATGATGCAATCTTGCCCATTCAATGATTCCACCCTAGCTGATATCAGAACGGTCTTAATCTGGTTTGAGTAAGTGTAAATCTCTGTTTGAAAATTCAGGAGACTTCCTTCATTTAGTAGAGTTTGTTTGAAATGACATGAATCTTCCAGATTTACCCAAATTCCTAATTCCACACAGGTTTTACCGATGATGTTTTCTTGAGTATCTCCCCAAAACTGGCAAAAACTTTCATTAACATTCACACATATTCCTTCTCCTAATGTGAAAATCCAAATGGGGTTAGGAGTGGTATGAAAAATAGTCGAAAATTTGGTTTCCGATTCCTGAAAGGCTTGCTTGACTTGAGCAAACATCTGGTTAAATGATGTTGCTAAAACCTTCAGTTCTGCTATGGCTATATCTTCAGATAAAGAATTTTGCCATTCTCCTTTAGCTATAGCTTGACTAGCTCGACTTAATCGCAAAATAGGTTGAGAAATCCAGTATGCGGTGAGGCTACCCATGCCAATAGCAATTACCAGCGCCAAGCCACAGAGTATAAAGGTTATGCGAGCATTAGTATGAATTTCTGCCATAAATTCCGTTTCGGGAATCACTGTCACCACGAGCCAATTTAAGCCATAGGAGTCGCTATAGGGTGTAACTTTCACAAAGGGTTTTTGCTCTAGAGCAAGACGAAGAATTTGTGGCTGAGAAATGTCTTGTAAACGGCTAAACCGTCGTATTAAATCCTGCGTCACTTCACGGATGAGAGGTTCACGGCTATTCAGGGCTTTTAGTCGTGTAGCTTTACCATTGATGATGGTAACTGGGGATTGATCTTCCGAACTGGCAACAATTAACCCTGATTGCTCTATGATAAAAATATAACCGGATCTCCTTGCATTCAGTGTTTTCAGAAATCGACTGATTTGAGCAAGTTCCAAATCAATACCGAGTACACCTAGTAAATTTTTCTGAGCGTCATAGATAGGAGTGCTGGCGGAAATACTGATGTGATCAGGTAAGTCTCCCCAAGTGTAGATGGAACTCCAGATCGGCTTACCCGCTTTGACTGCATCTAAGTACCAAGCAG
The DNA here is from genome assembly GCF_034931625.1 of Anabaena cylindrica UHCC 0172. Classification (GTDB taxonomy): domain Bacteria; phylum Cyanobacteriota; class Cyanobacteriia; order Cyanobacteriales; family Nostocaceae; genus Anabaena; species Anabaena cylindrica_A. Next base: position 4,205 of record NZ_JAYGGY010000043.1, read on the forward strand.
CATTATTCGTTTGCGGGTTTTTAATTGTATTTACTAACTTGAGCCGATTACCCTGATTATCTACTGAGTAGGAGCGGATTTTTCTGAGGTCAGATTTGGAAATTTCTGCAATTCGCAACTGATTACCCAACCCATAGCCAGAACCAATAAATCCTCCCTCTTTACTGCCAAAGTTAATGTATGCAAAATTGAATGATGGGCTATGTCCCACCGTAGGTGATCGCACCTGACGATAAAAATATTTACCCAAGGTGTTAAAATCATTCAAGTCTAAAATTCCCGACTCGAAAGCATCCACATTCGTGCGGTTAATTTCCTGGGCTTTACCTAAATAAGTATTAAGATGTTGTTCAATGCGATCGCTTACTTCCGTCATCAATTGATTTGCCAACTTCTCTACAGCCTTTTCTCCACTCCGGTAAGACAAATAGCCCACCAGTGTCACTACTCCCACGGTTTGCAAGACAAACGGCACTATGAGCAGAATTTGTAGTGGTACTTTGACAAATGTCTTGATGATCCTGTTGGCAGAGAGATAAGTCATGTTACAAGTACTGAGATACTTGATTCTAATTTAAACGTTGAGAGAAATCACTCTAAGATAACTCTACCTCTAGGCTATTTAGGAAATTTTTGATTGCTCAAAGTGTTGAAGATATGGGTTCTTACGCGCTAACACCCCGCTACCGCTACAGTACTTATCGTTTGCCTATAACTAAACAAAAAAGGCTGCTGACTTCAGCAACCCTAAAATTGAGAAAAATTTTTTTCAATCAACGGATGCTAATCCCATAATTTGGAAAGGTTTCGTAGTATCTCCAATTTTTGTATTTATGGAAGAACCCATCGAAGTGGTATTTATCGGTTTTTTTTCTTCTAAAGAATCTGTATCATCACATCCATTGCTAGTAGGTTCACCGATGGCCAGGCGATCGCACGGAATCGTATCCGATAAAATTGAACTTGCCATCATTCCCGTATGAATCTCCATCTGAGCTTCTTTCGGGGCTTCAAAAACTAGCCGTTGTCCAGGAAACACAACCCTTTCAAAGTACCAGTTAGGAATATTGGAAATGCGAGCCACCTGCATTTTATTCGTGGCATTGACGTAGCAGCAGAGAAACTTCCCCGATTGCTCCGGTGGTAGAGGATCTAATATTTGAGCCATAACTGCTGAGGAGCTTTTACGCCACAATTTTACATTACATAGGCAAAACTAACATCGCCCGATCCCCAGTTGCTGTAACTCCGACTACCAACTGGAATTTTCTGCATTATTTCTATCTAAAGTTATGTCTTTATTTATAAAAATTTCCTGACCATATCTCATTTTTTTAAATTTATCATCCCCAGACTTTCCAGGCTACTCTTTACTCCCTGTTCCTTTATCATCTATCTCCAGAATTACCAAGGCAAAACATCGCTTAATGAATAGACTCAATGTTATGGTAAAGCTATATGAAATTTTTCTTCATAAAGTCTATCTCTATGTATAATTTTACATAATTTTATGCACAGTAGTTTTAGATTTTCGCAATTTTACTAACATCAAGTTTTTAGATACCAACAATTTGCTCAAATGTCAAGCAAGATATTGATAATTTCAGTAAACTAAAAAAAACACAGTTTAAAACAGATGTTTCTATAGGTTTCACCTAAAAAATCGGCAAGATGGAAGTTAAAACATTATGACGGAAAACCGCATTCTTTACGTTCGCCTTCCCTGTAACCCCATCTTTCCCATTGGGGTTGTTTATCTTTCTGATCACGTCCACAAGCTGTTTCCCAACATTGAACAGCGGATTTTTGATTTAGGCACAGTACCACCTTTAGATTATGCTACTGCCCTAGATACCTGTATTGATGAATTTAAACCCACACTCCTAGTCTTTTCTTGGCGCGATATTCAAATATATGCTCCAGTCGGTGGAAGGGGCGGAAATCCACTGCAAAACGCCTTTGAATTTTACTATGCCAAGAACCCACTCATCAAATTACGTGGAGCATTAGGCGGTTTACGCATCTTCATTGCTTATTATGTAGAGTTGTGGCGCAACTTAGGCTTAGTTAAACGTGGTTTAGCTCGCGCCCAAAAATATCACTCCCAAGCGCGTGTAGTTTTGGGTGGTGGTGCAGTCAGCGTATTTTATCAACAGTTGGGCAAAAGCTTACCGCAAGGAACAATTATCTCTGTGGGTGAAGGGGAAACCTTACTGACAAAATTCTTGGGTGGCCAAGAGTTTCGAGATGAACGTTGTTATGTAGTGGGAGAAAATCAACCACGAGAACGGCTGATCCACGAACAACCAACACCCGTAGAAAAAACAGCTTGTAACTACGACTATATCGAAACTATCTGGCCGGAATTTAATTATTACCTGCAAGATCAAGATTTCTATGTTGGTGTTCAAACTAAACGGGGTTGTCCTCATAATTGCTGTTACTGCGTTTACACTGTTGTTGAAGGCAAACAGGTACGCATTAACCCTGCCGATGAAGTTGTGGCTGAGATGCGCCAATTATATAATCGCGGCATTCGCAACTTCTGGTTTACTGATGCTCAATTTATCCCCGCACGCAAATATATCGACGATGCTATAGAACTATTACAAAAGATTGTCGATTCCGGCATGACAGATATAAACTGGGCAGCATACATCAGAGCAGACAACTTAACTCCAGAGTTGTGTGACTTGATGGCAAAAACAGGGATGAACTACTTTGAAATCGGTATTACTAGCGGTTCTCAGGAATTGGTGCGAAAAATGCGGATGGGGTACAATCTGCGGACTGTTTTGCAGAACTGTCGTGATTTGAAAGCCGCTGGTTTCAATGACTTGGTTTCCGTCAATTACTCTTTTAATGTCATTGACGAACGTCACGAAACCATTCGCCAAACGATCGCTTATCACCGCGAATTGGAACGGATTTTCGGTGCTGATAAAGTAGAACCTGCCATTTTCTTTATTGGATTGCAACCTCATACCCATTTAGAAGAATATGCCTTTAAAGAAGGTATCCTCAAACCAGGGTATGATCCAATGAGTTTGATGCCCTGGACAGCCAAGAAACTTTTGTGGAATCCTGAACCACTAGGTTCATTTTTCGGGGAAGTCTGTTTACAAGCTTGGCGACGCAATCCCAACGACTTCGGACGCGAAGTTATGAATATCTTAGAAGAAAAATTAGGTTGTGCTGAGTTAGAAACAGCACTTTCTGCGCCAATTGCAACTAAAGAGAAACATCTGGCAGGCGTATTATAGAAAACTAGGGAGTATGTGGACATTTTGATTTGAATTTTGAATTGTCCTCCTCCCGTCCCCGGCGATTATTTTTACCAAAATTCATGCTAGAAGGTTCAATTCTCCAAAAGCTAGAAGTAGCACATCGTCACAGCACCAGGCCGATTCATTTTGGGGTGTATTATAAAAATACCCTGGTTTCGTTATGTCATGCCCTGGAAGACCATATTTTAACTGATGACGGTGCGCCTTTAGTGATAGCGGCATTTCAACAGGGTAAATGGTATTTACAAGAAGCAGATAGATACGCAGATATTGCCAAGCGTAGCCGTGAAATTGCGATTATGGCCTCGGCTGATGCAGGATTTGCAGAACACCATACTAGTCAGTTACCCAATGTTGATTTAGTGCCTATAGCCGCAGGTGATCCTGTAGAGCAGGAATGGCATTTGATTATTTTATCACCTGAATACACAGCGATGGTAATTTGTCAAGAATTATCTGATGCTGATTATGGAATCGGTGGTTTACCAGGGTCAGATTTAGAACGTAAATTTTATGGTTTGTGGACATTTGAACCAGATTTAGTCAGTGAGACAGCCGAAATAGCGATCGCTCACATTCAAAAATATAACCCAGAATTAGCAACTAAACTCAGCGCCCATAAACAAGCAATCCAGGCTTCTATTACCCCACCAAAAGACTTAAGTGCCGTTGTCTCCCGCGTCGTCGATTACCTACAAGCAGGACAAGAACAATTAACCCTACCCGCAGCCCTGCAACAAAAAGCCCTAGATCGCAACTTGGTTTCTAACGAAATCCAGGCATTTTTGCGGATGGCGCAATTAATGGATTTAGCAAATATCAGCAACCCCAAAGCCGCCGCAGAAGTCGTGGCACTTTCGGAAACAATCGGTCAGTTGTTAGATTTACCAGCATGGCAACTTAAGAGATTGCGCCTAGCAGGGTTATTGCACCGCATAGATCCACTACAAAGAGCAGAAAGTATACTCTCTAGCACATCCAACAGCTACCAAGAAAATGCCCCCAGTTGTCCCCTTACCTGTCCCCTAATACCAGGAGTACAAGTATTACGGACAATGCCACGATTGCGAGCAGTTGCCCAAATTATCACTCACCAAACCGAATGGTGGAACGGCACAGGAGAACCATCTGGTTTAGTTGGAGATGAAATCCCCCTCGAATCGAGAATCTTAGCATTAGCATCAGATTTTCAGTTGCGAGTCAATCAGCAAAAATACTCAGATAAAAGTGGAGTAGAGATCTTTGCTCAAGCTTTAGATGAGTGCAGACTGCAACAATCTACCCGCTTTGACCCTAAACTTGTGGATACCCTAACGTTATTAGTTATGGGTTTACAACAGGGACTTGACCTACCCCTAATGACAGCTAAAGTGAGTAGTGGTATGTGGTTACTTGATTCACGATGGGATAGCCACAGCAAAAATAGTGAGGAGATTAGTAATTACAGCAAATGAATATTGAAACTATTAGATTAGGAAAAATCAAACAACTCCCAGGAGCAAATTTAGAAGACGAGGAACTATCCCAAATAGATTTAAGCCGCGTCAACTTAGCTGGTGCTAAATTAGTTGGGACTAACTTTACTGGTTCTAAACTCGAAGGCGCACATCTTGAAGGTGCAAATTTGATGGGGGCTAACCTCCAAGAAACTGACTTGCGAGCTAACCTCATGGGAGCAAATTTAATGCAAGCAGACTTAAGTAGTGCTGATTTAAGAGGTAGTAATTTGCGTGGTGCTAACTTGATGGGTGCAACACTCAGCGATGTTACTTTGGCTGGTGCTTTCTTAAGTGGTGCTAATTTAATGAGTGTCAACTTGCAAGGAGTTGACTTTCGTTGTGCTGACTTACGTGGTGCAAACCTCACAGGGGCAAATCTCAAAGGTGCAGATTTGAGTCGCGCTGATTTACAAGGAGCATTATTAAGTGAAGCTAACCTAGAAGAAGCTGATTTGCGGGGTGCGAATTTAGCAGGGGCGAATTTAACAGGGGCTAACTTACTTTGTGCAGAGTTAGAAGCTGCAAATTTAAACGGGGCTAATTTAGATCGAGCGTGTTTGGTAGGTACAATGCTTGAGGTAGTTTCTTAATCCTGATTTTTGTTTATGAATGATATATCTCGTTGGCAAGAATGGCTGACTGTATTCTCATATATAGGGATTACTATATTTATTATTTGGCGTGTTTTTACGACACCCAATAAATAGAAATAATTGATTACGGTAATTTACCTTATAAAAGACTAAATTGTAGAAACATTTTATGAAACGTTTCTACAAAATAGAGAAATAAAAACTGCCTAATTATCTAAATTTAATGTCTCATATCGTGTCCGGAAATTGTAATTAATTAACCAGACTTATTGATATCAATTTTTCCCAGCCAATCTATCTAAAAAAGATATTTTTACAGCTAAATTGATAACATCTTGATGAGTATTTAAGTTTTTAATTTCCGCATTATTCAAAGCCACAATATAGGGTTTATTCCCAATCCAAGCCATAATTGGACCACCAGAAGAACCTGCTGCTGTGTCACAATCATGAAAGAGTATATCTCTCTCTTCCTTCACAATACTACATCCCACTTGATAACCAGCAGTCCAACCAGCACCAGCTTTGAGGAACTCATAACCTCTCGTTTTAGGGTCGGGATAATCACCAGAATAACCAACAAAGGCGAATTTTTTCGGGTTATTAATCAAGGTTGAAGTAGGTAAAGATTTATGACCTAAATAACCGTATTTCCTACCAATCGGTTTATTCAGTTTCATAATTGCCCAATCTTGGGTTTGATTAGTTATTTCATCATCAGTAAAATCAGTACCATAAGTAACGCGCTCAACAAAAGCAATATCTCTTTGGTCAGCAACTTTACCATCAATCACATTGGGTGAAAAGATAATTTGTCTACTCAATTGATGAGTTTCAGGATCAATCACACAATGGGCATTTGTTAACACCGAATCATCACCAATTAAAGTACCTGTACAACTATAGTTTTGAGCATCAGTTGTTGTACCTTGAATACGACCAATAGCTGACCAAGGATATTCCCGGCTGAACATTGGTATACGGTCATCAGGACCAATAGTACCTCTGTGTTCAGGATCAGGATTGTCAGATTGGTTAACGTCTTCAGGTTTAAAAGGTTTTCCATCTGCTGATAAATTCAACTTACCAGCATCTTGGAATTTGGTAAAAGTTGGTGGGGTTGTTTGTTGGACTTTTGGTTTCACTTGTGCTTGCACCGATACCCAATTAGTCGCAATAATTAAACTGAGAAGAGTAGCTATAAAAAGAGCAACTGGTTGTTTGTAGATAGGTTGTTTAAACATTGAAATCACTCCTGAATCACCTAAAATTTAAAGATTTGATTTATGTAAAGGTTTAGCATTGCTAAACCCTTACTCACCGACCATCTATTTTGATTGTAAGAGAATAATTGATGAAAAATATTTCTGTTGCATTTTTTGAAACAAGCTAATCTAAATATCTGTTGTAGGTTGGGTTGAGGAACGAAACCCAACCAAATCCATGCTTAATATTGGGTTGCACTTCATTTAACCCAACCTACAAATTATTTATTTTCGCCATTCTCCTTGCATAGTGAACGCAGCCCAAAAACGCGGATCTTGATTTGTTTGTTGTCCCCACAACTTCAATTGTGCGGTTCTCAAAGCCACAACTGGAGACTTACCTTCCTTCAACATTTTCCGATAAAATTCACTCATTAAATTAGCCGTCGCTTCATCATTTACCTTCCATAAAGACACCACCACCTTTGCTGAACCTGCATACATTAATCCTCTGGTTAAACCTACTAAACCTTCTCCTTTAACTTCTTCACCCAAACCACTTTCACAAGCACTCAAAACTACTAATTCGGCGGGTAAATCTAAGTTGAAAATATCATTGAGGCGTAAAAATCCTTTTTGTGCTTTACCTTGTTTATCAACTAATGATAAAACTATTCCTGACAACTCTGGATTTTTCATGTCAATAAGTCCATGAGTGGCAAAATGGACAATGCGAAATTGACTCAGTTGGGAATTAGTTGCTAAATTGAAATTAGCATCAAAATCAGTTGCTTTTAAACTATTGTTATTGGGAACAAATGTTAAAATCTCATCTGCTTCTTTACGAGTTCCCGGAAGTCGTAATAATGTACTTCTATTAGCACTGGAACGCCTTAAAGCTGAAAGTTGTAAATCTAATTCAGGAGATAAAGAAGTTTCAGGTTTACCAGTTACACGAGAATCATCATTATTAAAAACTGGATCTGCAAGAACAGCTAAAGTTTTCGGTGCGGGTTTGCGTCCTTGGAGTTTTTGACGGTGGGTTGCTAAACTGCTGACAGAAGGTAAATTAATAATTTCATGATTAACTAAAAGCGGTTGATATTTGACTTTTTCTGTTAAGTCAGACAACACCGCAAACGGTATTTGATGTAAAATGCCATCAGCCACAATTACCAAACGTTTTTGTCCCAACTTATCAGCAACAGGTTTCAGAATAAGTTGACTAAGTTCATTAGCATTTTTACCAATTTCTGCAACATTTTCTGCTGTGTTTTCTGTAGATTCCTCAGCAATAGTGGGAGCTTTTAATTGTTCAATTAATTTCGTCGCTGCTTTCTTAATATCTGCTTCCTTTGGTAGTTCATAAGAAGTGAAACTATTAGCAGTGACTAGCCAAAGATAACTATGTTCTTTACCCAAAGAATATTGTAAAAGGACAGTATCAGGATCTAATTGTTGTTGAATTTGCGGTAAAGTCAGAGGCTGAGGATATTTCAAAGCTGCATATTCTGAATTGGTAGCACGAAGTTTATTTTTGAATTCTTGTTGTTGTTGCAGTAAATCTTGAATTTGTTTTTTAGTAGTTTCTACAACTTGAGTAGGTGCTTCTTTTTTACTCATGAGTGCTGACAAAAAATTGTCTTTACCATCAAGTAGCATTTGTAAACGGCGTTCTTCGGCTAAAAGTTGAGGGTTAACACCTTTACGGATATTGATATTGGCTTCTGTTAACAGTTCAACTAAACCCCTAGCGCGGGAACGTTCGCTAATATTTAGAGCTAATGCGTCGTAGCCTTTGCTGGAGTTTTGTTTGTGCAGTTGCATTAACAGGTCAATGTAGAATTTGTAGTAATCTTGTACGGTGGCAAAGTAGGAGGTACGCAATTCTTGACTGACTATTTTGGTGCGTAAATCTTCAACAATATCAATTGCGGCTTGAATATTAGTGAGAGCATGTTGGAGGTTTCCGCGATCGCGTTCCAATTTAGCTATGTTGTAGAGAGTAATAGCTTCTCCTCCCCTATCACCAACTGCACGTCTGAGGGGAAGAGCCTGGTTATAGTATTCAAGCGCCTTCTGCTTTTCTCCTAAATCATCGTAGACACCACCAATATTGTTGAGAGTGGAGGCTTCTCCTCTCTTATCACCAACTGCACGTCTGAGGGGAAGAGCCTGGTTAAAGTATTCAAGCGCCTTCTGCTTTTCTCCTAATGAGTAGTAGAAACTGCCAATATTATTGAGAGTAGTGGCTTCTCCTCCCCTATCCCCTACTGCACTTTGGAGGGGAAGAGCCTGGTTGTAGTATTCAAGCGCCTTCTGCTTTTCTCCTAAATCGTCGTAGACAGCACCAATATTGCTGAGAGTAGTGGCTACCCCTCCCCTATCCCCTACTGCACTTTGGAGGGGAAGAGCCTGGTTAAAGTATTCAAGCGCCTTCTGCTTTTCTCCTAATGAG
>NZ_JAYGGY010000043.1:13346-13488 GCF_034931625.1 Anabaena cylindrica UHCC 0172
TAGTAGAAACTGCCAATATTATTGAGAGTAGTGGCTTCTTCTCCCCTATCCCCTACTGCACGAGATAGAGGAAGAGCTTGGTTGTAATATTCAAGTGCCTTCTGTTTTTCTCCTAAGTCAGAGTAGACTTTGCCAATATTGT
>NZ_JAYGGY010000043.1:13588-24814 GCF_034931625.1 Anabaena cylindrica UHCC 0172
AGTATTCAAGTGCCTTCTGTTTTTCTCCTAAGTCAGAGTAGACTTTGCCAATATTGTTGAGAGTGATGGCTTCTCCTCCCCTATCATCTACTGCACGAAATAGAAAAAGAGCCTGGTTGTAATATTCAAGTGCTTTTTGCTTTTCTCCTAAATCATTGTAGACTCTACCAATACTTAAAAAAGTGCTGGCTTCCCCTTCCTTATAACCTACTGCACGAAATAGAAGAAGAGCCTGGTTGTAATATTCAAGTGCCTTCTGTTTTTCTCCTAAATCATTGTAGACTCTACCAATACTTAAAAAAGTAGTGGCTTCCCATTCCTTATCCCCTACTGCACGATATAAAGGTAGTGCTTTTTGCCATTTCTCAATTGCCTTTCGCAAAGATTCTGCTGTACCCTGCTGATAAAGTTGCATCCCTTCTTCATTCAAACTGTCCGCCTTAGCACGCGTGGCTTCCTGTTGCGTTCCTTGCTGCTGTGCTATCTGCAACCCTGTACTTCTCGGCATTGCCCCCACCGAGTCGGCCAGCAAAACCACACTCAGCAACATCATTAACCCGCAACGACTAAATATCGGTAGCAAACCCCGGTAAATTCCCTGATATTTCATCACTCTGCCTCAATTACTCCTCACCACAGGCCAGTTACGGCTGTTTTGATTGTATGGGGGGTAATTGATAACAGAGGGTGAGGTTTCTGTTTTGGTAACAAACTTTGTTAGGTGTAAGAGGATGTTTGAAAAGTTTTGGGCGAATATAAAGATGCCTCCGGCACGCTGACGCGAACGCTACTACACAAACGAAGTTCCTTCGGATTCGCCAGTTCCCTACGGCGGGAAACCCGCCTACAGGACTGGTCTTACCACCTGCGTGGACTAACCAAAAAATAGGTGTTTCAAACCCACGGAGGTGGGTTTTGTCTGTGTAGCCGCGACTTCTAGTCGCCAGGGTTAGTATAGATTGAGACTTTTCAAACAACCTCTAAGGAAATGGTGTTTGATTACTAATGTGGAACTATAACAATAAATATGATATTATATACAGTATATACAAATTGTATCTACTAGATTTCAATGCGATTTGAATGGGATGAAAATAAAAATAGACAAAATCTAAGAAAACATGGAATCAGCTTTGAAGAGGCAGTTACAATTTTTGATGGAATTGTATTTAACAATATTGATGACCGTTTTGATTATGGTGAACTTAGAAAAATAAGTATAGGAACAATAAACGGTGTTGTTGTTATTACTGTAGCTCATACAGAAAGATCAGGTATTACTCGTATTATTTCAGCCAGAAAAGCAACTCCAAAAGAAAAGAAAGGAACACATACTATGAATATCTCAGAGAAACGACTTGAGGAAATTAATAATATTCTCGATGAAGATATTGATACTTCTGATATTCCCGAATTGGATGCTCATTTTTGGGAAAATGCAAAACTTGTTCAACCTATCACTAAACAAGCTATTTCATTAAGAATTGATGATGATGTTTTGCAATGGTTTAAAAATAAAGGTAAAGGCTATCAGTCTTTAATGAATGCTGTATTACGTTCTTATTTTGAACATCACAATCAAAGCCGCAATGAGCAATAATATTTCAATTTTTTAGTTTATTGATTGAGTTTTAATCCTGTGAATCCTTAAATCCTGATTTTAACAGTTTCCCTAACTATCAACTTACGTTATTACTTCTTAAAAAAACTACAAATCATCTCACCAGGACTCTTATCTCTAAATTGAGAGAGAGTCCTATTTTTATTGATCTTAAATTTACCACGACAATTATAGATTTCCACAGGTGTTTTGACACCATCTACACTTATAGCTGCCCGATATTCCCAATATTTTTTTGCACTGCGTTTAATACTAAGAATGCAAATTTCATGTCCATCATAATGACGACAGACATTAGCCAAAGCTGGAGATGTGTAAGAAAAAGAAAATATTAATAACAGTAAAATAACAGGATATTTAATCATAATTAAATTTAATACTTCTTCTTCGCATCCCCCAAGCTAGTCCACCCATAAACAGCACTCCCATTACTCCTTGTAAAGGATTATTATTCACACCTGTCACCCAATCAGGAACTACCTCTGAATGTTTTGTTAATTCTCCCACATTAATAATGTAATAACCCCAAACTAAACCACCATGTAAACCAATAGGTAAACCTAAACGCCCTCTGCATGAACTTTTACCCCATACCTGCGTTAACCCTAACAATACCAAAGCAGGAAATTGTGGCAAAGTATGAATAATAGCCTCTAAGGGTTTGATAAAATGTGCGATCGCAAATACGATGGCATCTATCCAAGTCGCTAAACTGAAACCATAATCTCTTTTTAGCTCATCCAATAACCAACCGCGAAATAATAATTCCTCTGCGAATCCCACACCGAAACCAACTAGTAAACCTTCTAAAATTATTTTCAATAAAAAAACTTTGGGTTGTTGCCATACTAACCAACCCAACAAACCTTGTACACCAAATACAATTAAAATATTAATTAATCCAATAGCCAAGCCTTGGACAAAATTTACACCATTTAAGCGTGAAAACTCTAAACCATAATGAGTTAATATCTGAGGCTGTTGATAGACTTGCTTACCCCATAACTTGACCAGAAAAATAAACTCTACATAAAGTAGCACCATTGTCAAGATACTTTCTAAATTAGTATCTTCCACGAGTAAATATATCGGTACTGCGAAAGGTAGCCATAATAACAACAAAGCCAGAATGAAACAACCCAGTCTGGCAAGGACGGGGTACTGGGCTAGTTGCTCTAGATTAATTTTCATCATGGATTAGTCAAATATCATTCAGTCAACACTATACTGCTAATGACCAATGACTAATGACCAATGACTAATGACCAATGACCAATTACTATTCATTAGGTTCAATTGTACTACTCAATCCATGACTTTTTAATGTTTCACAATAAAACTCAGCGGGTTCCTGAGCGCAAGTAATAACTAAGGCTAACCCGCTGCTATGAGCTTCCATCATGATGCTCACAGCTTGAGGCTGGGTGATGCTCGGCACAGTGGTCATTAGCACCTGGACCACATACTCCATAGAGTTATAGTCGTCGTTATGGAGCAAAACGCGATACTGAGGCGCGAGCTTGCGGGATGTGGAACGCTTCTCAATGGTTTCGACTGACACTACTCTTTGCTCTTTTATACTTGATTTACGACAACACGGTTGCTGTTGAGCATTTGCTTAACAGTTGTTTACTTAATGTTATAACATTTCTGTTTCAATTCCAGGCAAAAAATTTTTGCCTTCTGGCTATTGCCGACGCGGAAGACTATACAACTTCAAGCCTTATCATAATACTACACTAGTAGTACTTTTAAAATTAAAAAAATGGATATTAGCTCCAGCTTTCAACCGGGACAGATTGTTTCTTTAGATTATATTGACAGGAATCTGTATGCTGAAGTCGTTCAAGTTGTAATTTCTCGTGATTTGTGCTGGGTGCGTCCTTTGCTTTTGGCTAACCTTAGCCAAGAAACACCACTAATCACCGATTTACGAGATGCATCTGATTTATTGTGGCCTATTAATTTATTTCGGGCAGCGCTGGATACAGAAGCCGTTGGTCTATTGAGTCAACTTTTACCAAAAGACGCTAAAGCAGACTGTGATACAGTTGCTCAACAGCAACTCAATCAGTTTATTTACCAACTTTGGCAAGCCTCCCAGAATGGTAAAGAATTGTGAATTTATAAAGAGTGATTATCCCCACTGGGGGACTAACTGAACTCGACCAGCATCCATCTCTGCCATTAATAATTCTAGAGCTTCATAATCAACGTCAGATATGTAACCCAGTTGCGTCAGTTCTGAGTTGATCTCATTTTCTATTTCTGGCGTTAATTTTTTTATGTGCAACGCTCTCTCTACTAATTGACGAATTGCGTATTGTGTGCTCATAAAGAATAAACCAACTGTAATTGTTATCTATTATCTAAGATAAACCTTGGTATAAAAAGTGATCCAAACATTCGGTTTTAAGTGATATAGATCACAAGAAAATTTTAGATACACAGTTTTTTAACCCTGCTTTTTGCCATTAATGAAGATAAAAGTTAGGGAGAGCATTTGAGGGAATTTTTACTTAAATCCTTTGATTTATAGCTATACAAGTTTTATCATCATAGCCACAGATAGTAAATCTGCCTTTTGGCTTTATAAACTCCATCCATCTTGAAAACTTGAGTTTGCACCATAGAAAAACTATAGGTTTCAACTTGAACGGGGTTTATGTTGATTGTTTTTTAACTCAAACAAAAAAAATGTATATATGAATGCAATTTATAGTGCGAAGATGATAATCTTTAAACAAAAACCGTAAACCAATAAAGATTCAGCAAAGAAGCTTCACGCGTATAGGTTATTTATGAAAAAACAGTTTATGTTCAAATAAACCTAAGTTATCAAGTTTTATGGCCTCTGAAAAAAACACAGGTGACAGTAAAACTGTTATAAGTTACTATGATAAGTCGGGTTGAAAGACCGAATCAATGCTAAGTTGAAGTGGTTAGGTGTAATTTAAGGTAGCTAGAAGATAGCAAAGTGGCTGTTTTAGTTGAGCAATTAATCACATCGGATATTTTAAAACCTGCTCGTTACCTGGGTAATGAGCGTTTAGCAGTTCACAAGCCTTGGGATACGGCAACTATACGCTGGGTGTTAACTTACCCAGAAGTGTATGAGGTCGGTGCATCTAATTTGGGGCATATCATTCTTTATAATATTTTGAATGCCCAACCAAATCAGTTGTGCGATCGCGCTTACTTACCAGGTTCAGATTTAGCAGCAAAACTTCGTACCACCCAAACACCTTTGTTTGCGGTAGAGTCCAAGCGCTGGCTGACAGAATTCGACGTTTTAGGTTTTAGCCTCAGTTATGAATTAGGTGCAACCAACATCCTAGAAATGTTGGATTTGGCAGGAATTCCTTTAACTTGGAAAGAGAGGGAAGAGGCAGGGAGCAGGGAGCAGGGAGCAGGGGGCAGGGAGCAGGGAGCAGGGGGCAGGGAGCAGGGAGCAGGGGAAGCAGAGGGAGAACTTCTTCCTAATCCCCAGTCCCCAATCCCCAGTCCCCAACCCCCATTTCCCCTAATTTTTGCTGGTGGACAAACTGCAACATCTAATCCAGAACCTTACGCTGATTTCTTTGACTTTATTGCCTTGGGAGATGGTGAGGAACTGTTACCAGAAATTGGCTTGGTATTAGAAGAAGGGAAAAAACTAGGTCTGAGTCGGGAAGAATTGTTGCTGGACTTGGCTCAAATTCCCGGTGTATATGTGCCTCGGTTTTATGAAATGGGAGCAGGTGGTGCAGTATATCCCCTGCGTCCAGATGTCCCGAAACGCATTCTTCGCAGAGTAGCTACACCGATTCCTGCTTATTCTATTGGTTTAGTTCCCTACGTCGAGACAGTGCATGATCGCTTAACAATAGAAATTCGGCGTGGCTGTACTCGTGGTTGTCGCTTTTGTCAACCAGGAATGTTGACTCGTCCTGCACGAGATGTAGAACCGGATCTGGTCGTAGAAGCAATTGAAGCAGGAATGCGGGCAACGGGTTACAATGAATTTTCTCTGCTTTCCCTCAGTTGTTCTGATTATTTAGCCCTCCCAGCAGTGGGGATGGAAATAAAAAATCGGTTAAAAAATGAAAATATTTCCCTGACCTTACCCAGTCAGAGAGTAGACCGATTTGATGAGAATATTGCTAATATTCTGGGAGGTACGCGCCAAGGTAGCTTGACTTTTGCGCCTGAAGCCGGAACCCAACGGATGCGAGACATCGTTAATAAGGGTTTGACAAATGAAGAATTATTGCGAGGAATAAAAACAGCTTGGGAGCAAGGCTGGGATAAAATCAAGTTGTATTTTATGATTGGTTTACCCGGAGAAACAGATACTGATGTTTTGGGTATTGCCGAAACGGTAAGATGGTTAAAGCAAGAATGTTGGGCTAAAGGCAGAAGATCACTCAACTTTAATTTGACGATTTCTAATTTTACGCCCAAGCCGCACACCCCATTTCAATGGCATTCGGTTTCTACCTCTGAGTTCAAACGCAAACAAAGTTTACTGCGACAAGAATTCCGACAAATGCGGGGAATAAAGGTGAATTTCACTGATTTCCGCCTTTCGGCAATGGAAGACTTTATAGGTCGGGGCGATCGCTCTTTAGCCAAAGTATTGCGTCGCGCTTGGGAATTGGGTGCAGGGATGGACTCTTGGTATGAAAACGTAGAACAGGCTTTTAAAGCTTGGGAAAATGCGATCGCAGAAGCTGGCTTAGACTGGAAATACCGCCTAGTCGAAAATGGTGAATGGAATCTATTTGCAGCAGAGAGCAGGGAGCAAGGAGCAGGGAGAGAAATCTTAACTCAGCAAGGGCTAAACACCCAGCACCCAGCACTCAGCACTCAATACTCGGCACTCAATACTCCCCTACCTTGGGATCATATTGATACAGGCATTGATAAAAAGTGGCTGCAAGAAGACTTACAACGCGCTCTAGAAGCTGCAATTGTTCCCGATTGTTCTTTTGAAGGTTGTTCTCATTGCGGTGTCTGCGGCACTGATTTCGGCCATAATATCGTTATTAACTCCCCAGAAATTCCGGCATTTGCTGGCGATTTTGTCCCAAATACCACAAAAGCACAACGTCTGCGAGTGTGGTTTGGCAAACAAGGTGATATGGCTTTAGTAAGTCACCTTGATCTAATGCGTCTGTTTGATAGAGTGATGCGAAGAGCCGGTTTGCCGGTGGCTTTTACAGGTGGGTTTCATCCAGGCCCCCGCATTTCCCTGACAAGCGCCTTAACATTGGGTGCTACCAGTAGTGGTGAAATTGTAGATTTTGAGTTAACTCAACCAATGGATGTGGAAAGTTTTCGTGAGCAACTGGTACAGCAACTGCCCACAGACATCCCCATATATAATGTGGAAGAGATAGAGTTGAAATCTCCAGCAGCTAACCAAGTGCTAGAATCAGCAGAATATTTGCTGACTATATCTACAGTTGGGGAAGTAACCGCAACGCAATGGCAAGACTGGATTTCTGCTATTCAAGCCAAAGACGAGATTTTATCAGACCATACAACTAAATCAGGCAAACACCAAATTATAAATCTGCGCGATCGCTTATTTGAGATAGAGTTAGTAGAAGCCCATAACTCTCAAGCCGAGTCAAAAGCTGTCTTGCGTTATTTGGGTAGCTGTCGTCCTGACGGTGTGATCTTGCGTCCTGAGCAAATCTTGACTATATTGGAAATAGTGGCTAGTGCAGAATTTCACCTCCTGCATATCCACCGCAATCGGCTAGTTTTAGCAATATAATTCCTCAATGGTGACTTGCTAGTAGTTACCAAGAATGAGCGTATTCATAGGAATTGATTTTTAGCTAAAACAAAAAGAAGCCTCTCATTCACCCTTCAGGTGAATGATGAGATAAATTCTTGAGCAGTGATGAATTCTACCCTGACTAATTAACGACTACCACTCGTTGAGAGAGTAGGGTGGGCGACGACTCGCCAAACTCCGGATGTATTCACGAACTAATCAAATCTGATATAATTTGATGGATAGGTGTAATCTAATTAAATGCTGAAAAGCAGCCTATTTAACTTTCGGTGAATAATTTTTCAAAAAAGCTCCTAGGGCATAGGACTTTAAAGCCCAGTTAATGTCTTCAAAGAAGAGTCGCCCAGATGCCCACACCAACCTGAAAGGGAGTGTGTGGAGTATGTCACCAAGGTTGCGTTAAAATGAAGTGAAGAGAAATTTTCTGGTGCTGGATTATTGAATGACCTGGTTCACTGCCCTGATACCCAGGGAGCGAGAGCAAAGATATTAGAGTGCAAATTCTAGGATTATATCCCAGACAAACTGAGGCAGATTAAAATACACTCTCTAAGAAAGCTACCTTGTGAATCAGTTATTAACAATAGCTCTACGCCTAATCTCTAACTCTATGCTTTTTACAACACCTGCTGAATACCATTATCCTAAAAGGTGAAGGTATGACATCAGAAATCAACCTTCTGTGGTTGGTTTAATTACTTAAAAAATATGTAGCCGTTCTGGAATAATCAGGCGTGTAAACGCAATTACAGTGTTCACAGCTTCCAATTATGGGAAGCTCTTTCAGAGAAAGGAATTTTGATTACCAGTAGCGCCTTTTAGGGCTGCCAGTAGGGGCTAGAGGTATAACAAAGAGCTTCCTTCCCATCCCCATTGGTGCTGCCAATTTTTGAGGAACTTGAATGCCAAAACAAATTATTATCGCAGAGCAGCATCAAATTGCTGCCGTATTTTCTGAAGATCAAATACAAGAACTCGTTGTTGCCACTGGTCATCATCAAATTGGTGATATCTACTTAGGTGTAGTAGAAAATGTGTTACCTGGGATAGACGCAGCTTTTGTGAATATTGGTGATCCAGAACGCAACGGTTTTATTCACGTCACCGACTTGGGTCCATTGAAGCTAAAACGCAGTGCCGCAGCCATTACCGAACTGCTCACACCACAGCAAAAAGTTTTAGTGCAAGTGATGAAAGAGCCAACGGGAACAAAAGGCCCAAGGCTTACAGGTAACATTACCCTACCTGGACGTTACGTAGTGCTAATGCCCTATGGTAGAGGTGTAAATTTATCTCGGCGAATTAAGAGTGAAAGTGAGCGCAACCGTCTCCGCGCCCTGGCAATTTTAATTAAACCTGCGGGTATGGGTGTACTGGTACGAACAGAAGCAGAAGGTAAGCCAGAAGAAGCAATTATTGAAGACTTAGAATTGCTGCAAAGGCAATGGGAAGTAATCCAACAAGAAGCACAATCTACTCGTCCGCCAGCATTGCTAAATCGGGATGATGACTTTATCCAGCGCGTATTGCGGGATATGTATGGCGCGGATGTGAATCGCATTGTCGTTGATTCCAGCACTGGATTACGACGAGTTAAGCAATATTTGCAAAACTGGAGTGGAGGTCAAACACCACAAGGTGTGCTAATTGATCACCATCGCGATCGCTCTCCCATCTTAGAATACTTCCGCATCAGTGCTGCCATTCGTGAGGCACTCAAACCTAGAGTAGACCTACCATCTGGAGGCTATATCATTATTGAGCCAACAGAAGCATTAACTGTAATAGATGTTAACTCAGGTTCCTTCACGCGATCGGCAACAGCCAGAGAAACCGTTTTGTGGACAAACTGTGAAGCAGCAACAGAAATTGCTCGTCAGTTACGGTTGCGGAATATTGCAGGTGTCATCGTTGTTGACTTCATTGATATGGAATCACGGCGCGATCAACTACAAGTCTTAGAACACTTTAACAAAGCCCTCAAAGCTGATAAAGCCCGTCCGCAAATTGCCCAGTTGACCGAACTAGGTTTAGTAGAACTAACCCGCAAACGCCAAGGTCAAAATATTTATGAATTGTTTGGAGAAACTTGTCCCACCTGTGGCGGTTTAGGACATACCCTCCGCTTACCAGGAGAAATAGAAAACCGATTACCAATCCCAGCAGCAGACATACAAGACCGATTTGCACCCCTGCCTCAAAGAGAACCACGTATGCCATCTGCCCGGATACCAGAACCACGGGAAAGCTATGATGGATTTGGGGAAGGATTTGAAGGTGACTCTGAATTGAGTGCTACCCATCTGATCAACCACCCCAGTTATCAAGAAATGGGTGATAATAAACGTCGTACCCGCACTCGTCGTAGTCGAATTGGGATGAATGGGATTAACGGCAAAGATGAATCCCGGTTAGGCAATCCATTGGCTTTTGTCAACGAGGCAGATTTAGACTTGGATACTGATGGTGAACTAGCTCACACACCAGAAATGCCATCTCTTCTATCCGATGCACGACGTGTTGGCGAAGTTCCTCCTAAAGATGCGCGAGATGGACTGCGAACACCAACTCTTGGCAAATCTGGTTGGAATGAGAGAACAGAACGCACCAAAGTTAAAATAGATCCAGTTAAACCTGTGGTAGAGCCTCCACAGATTGTTTCTGTAGAAATGACACTCCAGGAACAAGATATGTTTGCTTTGATGGGAATTTCTCCTGGTGTGAAGTTAGAGCAAGAAGTTAGAAATCCCAAATCTGTAATTTTTAACATTGTTCAACCTGGACAAATACCAACACCAATAACGGAATCGACTGAATCAACATCAGAATCAACCTTTTCTGAAAGAACGAATTCTGAAGTTACTAAAGTCAAAATGCCTACACCAAAAATTGAGCTAGAAGAACCATACTTTCCTAAACCAACAATTGAACCACCGCCGGAAGAGTATAAAGAAACAGGATTTGAGTCTTTTACAGATGAAGAAGAAATAAATAACGCTTCCATTTCCAATCGCCGTCGTCGCCGTCGTTCTTCAGCAGTAGATGGAGGTATTTCTAACTTGGAGGAAAGTTAACAGCTTTTATGTTAGATACAGAGCCAACATCTGCGCCAACATCTCCATCTGTTGACTCAACCGCACCCTTAGCCGAATCAAGTTGGCTGGAGTTGTCCACCTACTTAGATGCTCATGGATTGGTTGCAGGTATAGATGAAGTGGGACGAGGTGCGTTATTTGGGCCTGTAGTAGCGGCAACAGTGGTATTACCCGCAGACGCTTTGCCAAAACTAATGGCAGCTAAAATTAAAGACAGCAAAAAGTTGTCTAGTTCCCGAAGAACGCAGCTGGCGCAGCAAATTGGTGTGCTGGCTTTAGACTGGAAAATTGGTTATGCTTCCACGGCAGAAATTGACAAGCTAAATATTTTGCAAGCAACGCTGTTAGCAATGAAACGGGCTGTACTGAAACTGAAGGTACAGCCTACAATTTGCTTGGTTGATGGCAATCAGTTGGTAAAGGATTTATTGATACCACAACAAACTATCGTTAAGGGAGATGAGCGATCGCTCAACATTGCAGCTGCTAGTATCATGGCTAAGGTTTGGCGTGATGATCTGGTGATACGTTTAGCATCTAAGTACCCGATGTATGACTTAGAGAATAATAAAGGTTATGGGAGCCAGCGACATTTGCTGGCTTTGCAAAAGTACGGACCATCATCCCTACATCGTCTATCTTTTCGTCCTTGCCAAATTTCAGTACCGAGTAATGAGTAATGAGTAATGAGTAATGAGTAATGAGTAATGAGTAATGAGTAA
>NZ_JAYGGY010000044.1:0-24326 GCF_034931625.1 Anabaena cylindrica UHCC 0172
CAAAGTCCTCCTTAAAAAGGAGGATTTAGGAGGATCTAAAGTTTTTAATACATCAGTCACCACTTTTCAAACATCCTCTTACAAGGTCACAATTTTTGTTTATTTCTTCTCCAAAATCAGAGTAGAATCTGCACTGCGTCCAAACTCTTCTGGTGCATATTGCAGATGTACTTCTGCACCAGGCCAAAGGAATGTTCCTGGAGTTATAGAACGGACTAAATAATGTAAATTATAAACTCCAGCTTCCAGATGATCTGCATAGGAGATAATTCTATCTTTATAGATTGTTTTATATCCTAATTGCCAATTATCGGCTTTTGCTTGCAATGCAGGTGTCGCAGTTTGGAAACTCTCATCTACTGCTTCAAAACCTGCGGGTAATGGGTCTTTAATCACTAGATGATCTACAGGATGATCTGTAATTATTTCTAAACCGATATCAAACACTTCTCCTGGTTTTAAAGTCAAAGGTTGATCAATGGCATACATTCCTGTTTTTTGGATAACTTTTTCTTCATTAACTTTACTAATTTCTCGCGTTACTCGTAAACCGTTAAATCTTCCCGATTGATTTCCTGGCAAGCGATAACTGTAAGCAACTAAATAATGTAATTTGCCTTTTCCAGATTTTTGCAAAATTAAATCATGACGACCACGAGGTAATTTATCCATTGCTACATTTACTTGTAAGCTAGGATTTTGATAACCATTAAATCGAGTTTCTCCTAACTTTTTACCTGCTAATTTGACTGTAGTCACAAAATTGGGTGGCGTTGATTGTAGTTGACTATATTCTACTAAAGCGGTTAAGGCTTGGGCATTGTTATAAGTTGTTTGCCATGTTCCTTCTCTGCGAAGATTTAGTAGACTTTGAAATAATTTATCAATGATTTCTGGGCTGGCTTTTTGGTCAATAAATAAGCGTAATGCTTGGGCTTGTGTTGTGGTTTGTGAATTCATCCAACTCCAGCTAGGAGGTAAATTTACAACTGCATTACGTCCAGTTTCATAGATATTTTTTTGTAACTGAACTCGGATGATTTGGGCTTCATCTTCCCATTCAGAAAATTGAGATAGATATCTTGCTAATTTAATTTGGGTGACAACATCAAAATTATCAAGTTGTTTATAAATATCTGACAAGAAGCTATTGCGTTTATCTCCTAATTGTGATAGCGCAATTAAAGAATTTAGTTGCAGTTGTGATTTACAGAGTTGTAATTTACAAAACTCATATTGTCCAGGGTTAACCAGAACTTTCTGTAAATAAGTTTTTAGTTGAGAGAGAATTTGAGAATTGACTAAACCAGGGTAAGCTTGATTAGCTTTTGTCAGAGATTCCGCAGCATAAGCAGAAACCCAAGGATCAGATTTTTCTTGTCCTGGGAAAGCAGCAAAACCACCATCAGCTATTTGCAGTTTTTGCAGTTGTTCAATTGCTAGGTTAGCTTGTTTTTGGGGATTAAATTCTGCAAATGTTTGATTATATTGTTGGGTGAGAGTTTGCAGATTTGCAGCAATTAATAACTGACTCGCGGCTGGTTCTGCAAATGGTAAATCATTATCACCTAAAACTTGTTTTGCGGGTGTTTTAATTTCGGGAATTAAGGTACTGGCTAACTGAATATCTAAACCTCCTGTTTCCGCAAAGGTATTTTTATCGACATTCAGGGGAATTTTTACCTGTTTTTCACTCACACCAGTTTCTACAACTTGTTCTGTAATTTCTAATGGCTTAATCTCCAAAGGAACTGAAAAAGCATCTGTGATATTATTTAGCTGTGTTCTAAATGTAACATTACCTTCACCCACACTATCCGCAACCATTGGGAAACGATATGCTTGGGTTGCTGACTCAACTGGTGTTTGCAGAGTTTTGGTTTTAGGGTTGTTTTCTGCAAATTGGAGAGAACCGCTAAGTTCACCGTTTATGCTTAAATTTCCAGTGTTTTCGGTGGTATTGGTGACTGATAAACCTCCAAGAATGCGATCGCCTGTCCGGGCAAATTGTGGGAGAATAGCATTAGTTATTAATGGCTTTGTGGTGATAAATGTCTTCTCACCATTACCAAAACGCAGATTTCCGTCCGTAGCCACCACCATAACCCGCCATGTAGTCAAATCATCTGGTAATTTAAAAGTGATTTTCGCCTGACCATTTTCATCAGTAATTACAGAACCATTGTAATAAGCTAAAGCTTGAAAATCTTCACGAATGCGAGTATTTGCTAAAGCACTAGATAACCCACCACCATAACCCCAACCTTTTGGTTTATCCAGATTTTGATTTTGTAAAACAACATCTGGACGATTATCACTAAAACGGGTAGAAATTGGTTGTTCTGCATATACAGTATCTACCAAATTCGGTGGACGATAACCAGCAAGTTGTAACACCGCTTCATTCACCACCATGACAGTAAATTGTCCTTGAGTGGCGTTTCCTTGATGATCTTTTAATTCCAGTTCTACAGTTTCTTCTTTACCAGGTTCTAAAGAACTTTGATTTGGCTTAACTTCTACTTTTAAATACTTATCTTCTAAATTAACTTTAAAAGGTGCAAAACCAATTTTAGCTAAATTTTCTAAATTTTCTGGTTCTACTTGATTAAGTGGTTTACCTTGTCTGACTAACACCGCTTCTACACCAGCATTGGGTAACATTTCTGGCGTAACTGTAAACTGAATTTGTGGCGCACTTCCTTTAATTTTAGTAACTTGCTGATAGAGAGGTTTATCTTTAATTACCGCAAAATATAATTCCCCTTCTGGGTAGGGAGACTGAATTAAAGCAGTAGCCGTTTCCCCAACTTTGAATTCTTTTTTATTTAACTTAACTTCTAATTTATCTTTTTCTCTTTCACCCCAGAACACAGGATTTGCACCAGTTACCCAAATTTGTAAATCTGTAGCTGTGATTTCATTTCTACTATCGCTAAAATTAGCCCGAATGCGGTATGAACCTGATTCTGTAGGTTGTAAATTTACTGTTTGCGGAATATTAGCAGATTTAATTTCTGTTTTGGAAACTGTTTTATATTCAACTTGATTTTTCGGAGTTCTGCTACCTTCAACTACTTGAGTAACACTACTATATTTGATTTGTTGTAACTCTAAATTTACCCGTTCATTTTCTAAAGGTTTTCCTGTCGCGTCAGTAATAATAATTTCTACCGGAAAAGTCTTACCAGCGTCAGCTACAAAATTACTTTTTAAACCGATAAGTCTATTACTAGGTAAAGCTGTAAAAGTTTGGGAATTAGCAACTGATAAATTAGAAACATCAGCAACTTGAATATCTACTCGATAAGTCATTGGGTAAGGTAAATCTTTGGCTACCGTTACCGTTTGACTATTTTTACCATTAGCATCTAACTGAGTATTAGTTTGTAAAACATCAGTAGAAACATTGGGACTTTCTTCTGGCCAAAACCATTGTTTTCCAAAACTAAATTCTTCCCAACCTTGAGGGATAAAATTAGTTTGCTGACGAGTAATGTAATATTTTGCTTCCCCTGCTTCTACAGGTGAACCAAACAAATAATTACTGACTACCTTTGCTTCAATCTTGTCATTAATAATAGCAAATTTTTTATTGAGTTCTAAATCAACTTTAAAATTAGGTGGTTTAAATTCAGCTACTCGAAATTCACCAGATATTTCTCGCCCATTTTTACCTTTAGCCTCAATTTTATAATAGCCTAAGGGTTGAGCTTTTTGAATAGGTAACTCTAAGGAAAATGTACCAAATTCATTTGTACTTTTTGTACCTAAATTAGAATTTTGTCCATTGGGATTTACCAAAGTTAATTTGTATTCAGCATTTTTATCTTGCTGAATTTCGCCTTTTTCTAAATAATCTGCAAAAGCCGTAAATGCAGCTTTTTCTCCTGGTTGATATAACTGTCTATCAGAAAAAATTACCCCTCGTGATATCGGTTTACCATCTTCCCAACCAGCATCAATACCATAACCATAACTACCGCTATATTCTTGAGTTCTTGCAAAAGCCCAATCTTTATTTTCACGGGCAATTACTAATAATTTTGGTAATTTTTCATCTTTTGAATAACAATCTTTTAATTCATTATTATCAATTTTCAAAGTTCCATTTACATCAGTTTCACCCGTTGCACAAGGTACAGATTGAGAACTAGATTTTTCATATAATTTTGATTGATAAATTTCAATATTTGCCGCTTTAACTGGTGAACCATCACTAAGATGATGAACCCGAATTAAACCCGACTCTGGAAACCATTGAGAAAACACACCTAAATTAGTTAATTGCACCATTCCATAAGTCGTTGCTTCTCTCCACAATTGTTTATTATTCTCTTGATATTTGTTAGTTTTTGCTTGCACCCCATAAGCTAACATTCCCTGATTATCACCTAATCTTGCTTTCAGGGGAACAGTTACATTAAGCGATTGATTTTTTTTACCTGAAACCTTGAAGCTTTCCCATTTTTCAGGTTTGGGTAATAAATCATTGGCATTATTTGTGTAAACTAAATCTGTGGGTTTAATGACACGATAATTCGCTTGATATTTGGATTCTGGTAGATTGACTGTATTAATATTTAACTGTAAATCTTTATCTCTAGGGAAAATATGTAAATCAGAGGGAACCCAAATATCTCCAGCTAAATCACCAGAATCATATTTAATAGAAACAGGTTTACCTAAAGTTTGTCCAAATTTATCTTTGACATTTTTGTTAATAGTAATTGTATAATTAGTATCTGGTTCTAAAGCATAGGGATTAATACTAACAATTCTATCTTCATCATAGATTTGCAAAACTCTGTCAATGTCTTTAGGTGCTGGATTGATTTTGATATTCTCTTTTGCAGAATCTGCTAATAAAACATTATTAAATTCTATCTGAGGACTGCCTTTCACAAATCTACCATAGGTTCCCCCTGCGTCTGGTAGTCCGTAAGGTTTAATTCCCTGAAATGCTAATGGTGAATAAGTTGCTAACTTACTCACAAACTCTTTATCACTGGGGAGATTTCCATAAGCTGGAAGGATACCAGGAGAAAATGTTAAAAGGTAAGATGTGGCTTTTTCTAAATTTCCCTGGGGGGTGAGATTATAAACCCAATTTTTTGCTGAAGGGTCAAATTTTTCTAAAGGATCTAAATTTTCTGGTTTTTCTGCTTTAGCTAATTCTACCTTTAACCCTACCCCTGAAGTTTTACCGTTAGAAATTAATTGTAAATGCTTTTGAACAGAATCTAAATCTAGTTCTAGATTTGATGTAAATTGTAATTTAGGTTTTAAATCAATTGGTGCAATTTCTGCTTTTTCAATTGGGTTAACACCGGGTAAGTTGGTAAGTTTAATGGATTCAGTATTGAAAGTCCAGGCTAAATCTTGATCTAAACGATGATTTTTTAAATCCGCTAAACCAGCTTTGAGAGTAACTTGCACTCGTATGGCTTTAGGTAATGCTTTATCAGCTTGAAACCCTACCATGCGCGGTGTTAAAAAGCGAAACTTTCCAGGTAAAGGCGGCCAAATGGCAAATTTAGTTAATAAATTTTGTTGTTCTGGACTATCAAGACTCTCAACAGGAATTAAAGCTTCTTGAAAGCGAATGCGAATTTGACTAAGAGTATTTGCATCTCCCAAAGGACTGATTTGTTCTATCCAATTTGGTAATTTTGGTGGTGTAAGTGATGCAACCGTTGGTAATTTTTCTTTACTTGGAGTGATACCCACAAAATTACAGCCGCTTATACTTAGTATAAAGGTGATAATAAATAAAAATTTGAGAAACTTTCTAATCATATTTTTGAATAACTTGAAAAAAGTTTAAATTTGTAGGTTGGGTTAACTTAAAGAAACCCAATATTTTGGAAATAATTGGAAATAAATTTTGTTGGGTTGCGTTTTCACTGAACCTCACATACTTATATAGATAACCAATCCAGTGCAATTAGTTCCCAAAATTAATACAATTCTTAAAGATTAAGAAATATTGCTGTTTTGCAAAATCTCTTGAATAGAAATTGAAATATAACCCTATGAAATTCAAAACTCTTACTCGTTGTGTCTCTGCGTTACGGAAACTTTGCATAAGTCGGGAAACCCGCCCAAGCAAGTGTCCTCCTCTGCGTGAGACAAAATCCTATTTTCGTTATTTCAATAAATATATCTTGACTATCATTATAGTATGCTGCATTGTGCGAATATTGCCTTATTTTGCGCCAATTCATAGTATAGATATCACCCAAAAGCATTTAGCTATGCAGTTTACAGATCGTAATGGTTTACCCTTGGGAACATTACTCACTCGTGATCAAGAGCATACAGCAGTTATACCATTAACTCAAGTTTCACCCCAATTTATCAATGCCATTTTAGCTGCTGAAGATGGCAGCTTTTATCAACATGGGGCATTGGATATGAAAGCAATTATCCGCGCTATCAAGGAAGCTATTCACGCGAAAAAAATTGTTTCTGGTGCTTCCACAATTACCATGCAATTAGCGCGAATGTTGGATAATTCTCCCCGGACTTTATCAAATAAATTATCTGAAATTTGGCTATCTTGGCGGTTAGTTGCAGGAATGAATAAAGATGAAATTCTCTCTGCTTATATTAATCGTCTACCTATGGGGGGAAATATTTATGGTGTGGAAGCAGCAGCGCGGACTTATTTTTCTATTTCTGCAAGTGATTTAAATGTAGCCCAAGCTTCTCTTTTAGCTGCAATTCCTAATAATCCTACTTATTTTAGTCCTTATGAACATTGGGAAAGATTAAAGAAAAGGCAAAAATATGTTTTAAATCAAATGGTGCAGGATAAATATATTACTGAAGCAGTAGCTGAACGCATATATACGGAAAAGGTTGTTTTTCAATCTCGTGAACAGGGAATTATTGCTGCACCTCATTTTTTGTTTTGGTTAGCAACGCAGAACACCCCACCCCTAATCCCTCCTCGCTTGCGGGGAGGGGGACTGGAACAGGAAAGGGCAATGGAATCTTCTCCTGTTCAGACTACTATAAATCGACCTTTGCAGCAATTTGTGGAAGCACAGGTACAGCAAGTTATTGATTCTCTTGCTGTTAATAATGTCCATGATGCAGCTGCTGTGATAATTGACAACTACTCTGGGGAGGTTTTAGCTTACGTCGGTTCGCCGGATTATTTTAATGATGTGAAATTAGGGCGAAATGATGGAGTACAAGCGTTGCGTCAACCAGGTTCAACTCTCAAACCGTTTGTGTATGAATTAGCTTTGGAAAAAGGTGTGATTAAACCAAATTCTATTTTGGCAGATGTTCCTTCTCATTACGCAATTCCAGGGGCGAAGTTATATAGCCCTACAGATTATACTAACAGCTTTCTCGGTCCGGTGCGGGTAAGAGTTGCTTTAGCAAATTCTTTAAATGTACCTGCGGTAAAGGTTCTGGAAAAAGTTGGTGTGGAAGCTTTCTTAAATCGGTTGCGTGAGTTGGGGTTTGCACATCTAAATCAAAGTGCTGAATATTACGGTTTGGGTTTGACTTTGGGTAGTGCAGAGGTGAGTTTGTGGGAACTGGCTAGGGCTTATGTGACTATGGCACGGTTGGGGAAAAGTACGCCTTTAGTAACTATCTTAAATCAATCCCCAGTCCCCAGTCCCCAGTCCCCAACCCCCAAACCCACGAATTGGCAGTTAATTATTGATATGTTGAGCGATCGCTATGCTCGTGCTACAGCTTTTGGTGTAGACTCGGTGTTAAATTTGCCTTTCCCAGCGGCTGTTAAAACTGGAACTTCATCAAATTATCGTGATACCTGGACAGTTGGCTTTACCACTGATTATACTGTTGCTACTTGGGTAGGTAATTTCAACGGCGAACCGATGCGTCAAGTTTCAGGTGTGACAGGTGCTGCACCTTTGTGGAACAGAATCATGTTACATCTGCACCAATATCAAACACCGACAGATTTTCCACCTCCAGATGGGTTAATCCAATTGCCTGTTTGTGCTAATTCTGGGTTAAAACCTCAACCTGACTGTACTTCGATAGTGCAGGAATATTTTTCGCCAGCAGATAAAATTGCCTACGAAAATCCTGCTGATTTCCATTTAACACCTGAGTATGATGAATGGTTAGCAAGACAGCCACAATCAAATTCTCATGCTGATAAATTCAGGATTATATCTCCTCATGATGGGGATTTATTTGTAGTTTATCCTGGTGAAAAAAGTCAACCAAAACTAGAATTTAAACTGGTTGGCACATCTAATCTGCCTATAGAGTTGTGGTTAAATGGTAGGCATTTATCAACACAATCAACTAATGCATTATTTTGGCATTTACAACCCGGCAATTGGACTCTGGAAGCCAGAAGTGGGGCGATGAGTGATCAGATAAATTTTCAAGTTGAGTTGGCGAATACAAAACCCAGCCGTCAAGGTTTTTCTGTAGTCAATCCTACAATTTCTCAACATTCTAGAGATTGATTAAGTCTTCATCAAAAACAAAATTTTTCTTCCGGAAATTGTCTAGAAAAATTGATGTTATAAATTAGGACTGAAGTTTTTTTATCAAAGGTATCTAGCTATGAATAACACACAAGAAAACAAATCTGCCAAAAAAATGAAACGGTCTTTTCCTGCTGTTGATATTGGTACTCCTAAAGTGCCAGTTCGCAAAAGTAATGCAAAAAAACAGAATCGTGAATTACTCAGCGACTGGGAACACGCGAGTTAATTCTAAAAACATTAGGTGACAGGTAACAGGGAAGAGAGAAAAGTGAAGAAGTTAACTTAACCGACTTACTTACAGGCTAAAAAATTGTTAAATTGAAGTAAAAGTCAAGACTGTACAATAGTGCTTTAGCCTAAGTCAAACATGAAAGTAGCAATTACTGGTGCAACAGGATTTGTCGGTAGTCGTTTAGTAGAACGACTGCATGAGGAAGGTCATAGAGTACTGGTGTTAAGTCGGAATACTAATTCTGCCCACAAAGTTTTTCCTGCTCAGGCTTTCCCAAATCTAGAAATTATGGGCTATACACCAGTTGTATCTGGTGCTTGGCAAGATGCTATTGCTGGTTGTGATGGTGTGGTTAATCTGGCAGGAGAACCCATTGCTGAGGAACGTTGGACACCACAACGTAAGCAGGAAATCCTCAACAGCCGCAAACTGGGTACACAAAAAATTGTCGAAGCTATAGCTAAGGCTAACCCCAAACCAAGTGTGTTAGTCAATGCTTCCGCTATTGGCTACTATGGTACTAGTGAAACCGCTACTTTTGAAGAAAATAGCCCTTCAGGTCAGGATTTTCTGGCTCAAGTCTGCCAAGAGTGGGAAGCAGAAGCACAAAAGGTAACAGATACTGGTGTGCGCTTGGTAATTTTGCGTTTTGGTATTGTTTTAGGTCATGGTGGTGCTTTGGGGAAAATGATTACTCCCTTCAAACTCTTTGCCGGTGGACCTATTGGTAGTGGTCGGCAGTGGTTTTCATGGATTCACATAGACGATATAGTTAACTTAATTCTGCAAGCTTTAACTAAGCCAAATATAGAAGGTGTATATAATGCTACGGCTCCCAATCCTGTGCAGATGACAGATTTAAGTACAACTATGGGACAGGTGATGAATCGTCCATCATGGTTGCCTGTTCCGTCTTTTGCTTTAGAAGCGATGTTAGGAGATGGGGCAATTGTGGTTTTAGAGGGTCAAAAAGTCTTGCCTCAACGCACTCAAGCAGCAGGTTTTAAGTATCAATATCCGAATTTGCCATCAGCATTAACGCAAATTTTGAAATAATTCGTAATTCAATTTTGGATTGGTAATTGGTAATTGGTAATTGGTAATTGGTAATTGGTGATTGGTAATGGGTAATGGGTAATTGGTGATTGGTAATTAAATCATATGTAAGGATTCAGGGATTCAGGATACAGAATATTTTATATAGCAGGTATATAGCAGGGAACAGAAGAGAAAAATATTATTATTCTTCCTCCTGACTCCTGACTCCTGACTCCTGACTCCTGCCTCCTGACTCCTGAATTCTTACAATCCTATTCTCTGCTATGACTCATTTTTCATAAATTTCTTAGAAACCCAACTGGTAATTCCGCTGAGAATCGCACCACCCATGAGGATGCCAATAGCTGGGTTAAATAGCGGTATCCACAGTTTATGCCATAAATCTAAACCGAGGTTGATTCCAGAGGCATTACCAACAACTGCCACGGCAAACCAGATAAAACCCAAAATCACCAGGAATACATCTGCAACTAAAACTAAGTTGAGCCAATTTAATAGTTTATCTTTCATCTTCTATAAGCTTTTAGAGTAGGTCATCGGTAAAATCCTCAAATCCTGTAAATCATGATTCAGGCGATTGATCCTAACCATGATTTTACATATTACTTATTAACCCATTCTCTATTATTCTTCAAATAGCCATTTTTTGACTTTTGCTAAACTCTGCCAATCTGGTTTTCTAGTTAAGCCATCTTCAATGCTATTTTTAACTTCCGTTTGCCATTCTTCATTGACAAAAATCAACTGTTGTGCAAAGTCAATATGTTCGCGCAGACCTTTTTGACCTGTTTCCAGCATAGCTAAAGCGAGATTAATTCTGGCTTGTGGGTCTTGGGGATTTAATTTCACTGCTTTATTTGCAGCTTTGTAGGCTAAGTTGGCTTTGTTGTCGAGTAGATACAGCCAGGAAAGACAAATCCAAGCGGAACTGGCTTTGGGAGAGCGATCGCACACTTCTTTAAATACAGGGATGAGCGATTCTACCGATTCTCCAGCTTTATAACGTTCTAAACCTGTATCAAACAGTTCTTCAATTGTGATAGTCATTGGTCGTTAGTCATTGATCGTTGGTCGCTGGTCATTGGTCATTAGCCGTTAATTATTCATAACTGACTGCTGACATCTGACCATTGACTATATTACACTCCGAAGGATTTGCCGCAACCGCAGGTTTGGGAAGCGTTGGGGTTAGTGAATTGGAAGCCACCGCCAATCATGGCATCACTATAATCGAGCATTAACCCGTAAAGATATAATAGGCTTTTGCGATCGCACACAATCTTGAAGCCATCATAATCAAAAACATCATCCTGCGAGGTGATCTTACTAGTATCTTCAAAATCCATCATGTAAGACATCCCAGAGCAACCACCTTGACGGACTCCTACCCGTAAACATAAATCCTGCCCTTGCTTACCTTGGAGCGATTTTACCTGGCGCAACGCTGATTCGCTCAACAGAATGCCGCGTTGTTGAATATCAGTTGCTTGTGTCATTTGCTATTGTCACTCCTTAATTATTATAACGATTACCAGGTATATGCTGTTAATAGCCCCTGGGTTGCTCTTTCAAGTATTATTCCATTCTAACTGCATTAACAAGTACAGACGTTAAATTCTCAACACTTCGTCAACAGCAGAGAAAGGTTTTTATTCTAGAATTGAGAGATTCGGTGTATTTGGAGTATTTTTATTTTTTCCAGTCTTAGAGCTGTTTGAGCAACAACCAATTTTCAGGAGTGCTGAGTCTTGAGTAAAAAAGGAAAATTAATTGTACTCATCGTCTGGCTGTGAAGTCCCTACCTTCAGGTATGGAAAAAGAAAAAATTATTCCCCTAGTTTTAACTATGGAATTACTCGGTACTCGTTACTCAGCACTTAATTTACTCGCCACTACCCACAATTTACTTCTTCATAAATAGCTTTTTTGATTAACTTTACTCTATGACAAGTTTTAATCGCTCTACCAGTCGTCGGTTGAAGAAATTAACCCAAATTCCTTCTATATGGGAGGGCGATCGCCGTCCGTTATCTTCATCACAAACCCAAACCAGTGAATCAGACGAATCTCAGGGAGAATGCATTCTCTGGGTGGATGGCTCTCAAGGTATTGTCAGAGGCATGGATATGGTATCTCCAGAACTAGGCCCAGAAGCCATAGTTCGTACCTTAATGCGAGCAATGGAACATCCACACAGTCCAGCTAAACCCGCCAGGCCGCAAAGAATTGTGGTGAAAGATCGGGAAATTCAATTTTACCTGCGTGGGGTATTGCAAGATTTGGATATTGCCATTGACTACACACCAGAATTACCTTTAATTGATGAACTGTTTCGCTCCTTTGCGGATATTCTCGATAGCCAAATCCCCGATTTACCTCCCCAGTATGCACAAATATTGAAAGAGAAGGCTTTTGCAACTTGGGAAGCAGCACCTTGGGAATTTGTGGAAGAACAGCAAATCTTGTCCATAGAGATTAATAAATGGGATGTGGGGACAATCTATGCTTCAGTGATGGGAATGCTGGGGATGGAATATGGAATTTTGTTTTATCGCTCAGAAGATTCTCTCAAACGGTTTCGTGCAGATGTTTTAAGAGATGAAGAATCTGGACAAGATTTAGAAGAAGCTTTCCTGAAGCAAGATTGTTTGTTTCTCACTTTTGAGCAGACTGACGAAGATGAAGATGAGGATGAAGATTTAGCAGAATTACCCCTATCGGAAATTGAACCTACCTTTGGTAATATTCATCCTTTGGAAGGATTACGGTCTGTTTTATACGACGACGAAGCACTTGTAGTTTTTGTGGCTCTAGAAAGCTTGCTCCGCTTTGTTCGTGATCACCGTCACCAGTTATATGAAGATGATTTCCCTGCCATTAATCGACGTTATCGCATTTCCTTGCCTCATCCAGATGAAGATACTAAATCAGTTTCTGTAACTGTCTCTACTATGCCAGAATTGGCAGCAGAGTTAGAGGAAATGGCCGGTTTTGATATCGCAGATGAAGATGATATTGATTCCACAGCCTTCCATTCCTTGCGAGATGACTTGATTCCAGAAGACTCTTTCCTCAGTTTGGGTGTGATTTCTTGGGAGATTTTAGAGTCCTTGCGTCGGGAGGTAGATTATCATCCAGCAGATGTGATCAATCAAGTTGGGGATGGATTACCTGTGATTTTGATTCAAACTTCTCGTCCTAAGGCAAAAACCGTGATTGAAAAAATTGAGGCTGCTGAGGGACTGAAAGCCATTTGCTTTAATCCAGGGACTGATCCCTTTGATGGCGATCGCTATGATTTGGGTTTGCTACAAACCAATAATCAAGAATTATTTCTTTTTGGGGAATTTCTCGATAATGATCCCATTCATGTCGAAGCCAGGAAAAAATGGAATCAACGCTGCAAAAATACTCAAGGCTATTGCGGCTTGATTATTTCTAAAGGACTGACAGGCGCTTCCCGTGGGAATCCTCAGCTAAAAGATATGATGGCTCTGTTTGAAGCGCGATCGCTCTGTCCTGAAGATTTGGGTATCGGTACTCTCCAACTTATGCCGAAACTGGAATTTGAATAATACTTGATGTAGTTACCACAGGTAAATACCTCATTAGCACTGAGTTCTAGAGTCCAGGTTTAATCTGTGGTTTTCTACAATTACCTAAGATGTTTACTGCTGCATAATTAATGGAGAGTTGAAAATAATTAGTAACACATTATCTATACCTGGAAGAACCAAAAATCTTTATCGAAAATTCTTAATGATATTAAGAACTTTGCTATTTCCTGGAAGCAAATTCTGATACTATCGTTTTTTACTTTTGCAATCGAATTCTTTATCAATCCATTAATAAACAGCAACCTGCATGATAATGACAAATAAAAAATGGGCCGTTAAACGTATAACTGTTAACCTAGCAACACAGGAAGCAGAAAAGCTAGAAAAATATTGTCAACAAACAGGTAGACCAGCTACTGATATCATTCGAGAACTGATTAGAAGTTTACCTCTTTCTGAAGAATCTAAGGAAAAAAGCTGAGGCGATGGGAGAGATGGGGAGATAGGGAAGATGGAGATGTCTATTGATCTTTCTTCTGGCTCCTGCCCGTTTAATTTCGGATTTTTCATTAGCGAAACGGACGCAGCGTAGTGAGTATTTTAAATTTTAGATAGTTCAATCCAAAATCCAAAGTCTAAAATTCTCCTGCCTCCTGCCTTCTATCTCCAGTTAAGTAGCAAATTACGACACCAAGGCAGTTACAATTTGTAAAGAAACTGATAGCGCCGCGTGGCGTAAGCCATAAAGGAACGAGGAAATGCGTGTTGCAATTGTAGGTGCGGGACTGGCTGGACTAGCAACTGCTGTAGATTTAGCTGATGCGGGTTGTGAGGTGCAAATTTTTGAATCTCGCCCGTTTGTAGGCGGAAAAGTCAGCAGTTGGGTAGACGGTGATGGCAACCATATTGAAATGGGGTTGCACGTATTTTTTGGCTGCTACTACAATCTATTTAAGTTGATGGAGAAGGTGGGAGCCGGGGAAAACTTACGCCTTAAAGAACATAGTCATACTTTTATTAACAAAGGTGGACGCACCGGGGCTTTAGATTTTCGTTTCATCACGGGTGCGCCCTTTAATGGGTTAAAGGCGTTTTTCACAACTTCCCAACTTTCACTCCAGGATAAATTCCAAAATGCGATCGCTCTCGGAACTAGCCCCATCGTCCAAGGTTTCATAAACTTTGATGGGGCAATGAAAACTATCCGCAAATTAGATAAAATCAGCTTTTCCGACTGGTTTTATAGTCATGGGGGTAGTAAGGGCAGCATCAAACGTCTATGGAACCCCATCGCTTACGCTCTTGGCTTTATAGATTGTGATAATATTTCTGCTCGTTGTATGTTGACAATTTTCCAGTTATTTGCAGTCAGAACAGAGGCTTCAATTCTGCGAATGCTGGAAGGTTCTCCACACGAATATTTACACAAACCAATTGTTGAATATTTAGAAGCAAGAGGTACTAAAATATATACCCGTCGTCAAGTGCGGGAAATTCAGTTTGCCGAGTCCGGGGAAGAAACTCACGTTACAGGTATAT
This sequence comes from Anabaena cylindrica UHCC 0172, assembly GCF_034931625.1. Classification (GTDB taxonomy): domain Bacteria; phylum Cyanobacteriota; class Cyanobacteriia; order Cyanobacteriales; family Nostocaceae; genus Anabaena; species Anabaena cylindrica_A. The sequence goes on from NZ_JAYGGY010000044.1 coordinate 14,883, forward strand.
TAGTTGCTCAAGGTGATACAGAAGAAGTTATCACCGCTGATGCTTATGTCTGTGCTTGTGATATACCAGGAGTTCAGCGCGTTTTACCCCAGGCATGGCGCAAATGGTCAGAATTTGATAATATTTATAAACTTGATGCTGTCCCAGTCGCTACAGTACAGCTACGCTTTGATGGTTGGGTAACAGAACTGGAAGACGAGGAAAAGCGGAAACAATTAAATCATGCCGTGGGAATAGATAATTTGTTATATACCGCAGATGCTGATTTTTCTTGTTTTGCTGATTTGGCTTTGACTAGCCCCGCAGATTATTATCGTCCTGGGGAAGGTTCGTTGTTGCAACTGGTATTGACACCAGGAGATCCTTTTATTAAACAAAGTAATGATGCGATCGCCCAACACGTCCTTAAACAAGTCCATGAACTGTTCCCCTCTTCCAGAGATTTAAACATGACTTGGTACAGTGTGGTAAAACTGGCTCAGTCTTTGTACAGAGAAGCACCAGGAATGGATGCGTACCGTCCTGACCAAAAAACACCTATACCTAATTTCTTCTTGGCAGGTAGTTATACCCAGCAAGATTATATTGACAGCATGGAAGGTGCAACTATTTCTGGACTACGTGCGGCTAAGGTGATTCTGGAAAATGTGAAAAAATAGGGGTTGGGGACTGGGAAGAATATTCAATTACCAATCTAAAATCTAAAACCTAAAATCTAAAATCTAATGGCTGAATGGTTAGAGCATAGTGTGCAGGTAGAAGTTGAGGTTCCTATTGAATTAGTATGGAGCCTCTGGTCTGATTTGGAACAAATGCCTAAGTGGATGAAATGGATTGATTCGGTGAAAATTTTACCCGATGATCCTGAAATATCTCTGTGGAAATTGAGTACTGGTGGTTGGGACTTTACCTGGAAATCTCGCATTCTCAAAATTGTTCCTAACCAAATTATCCAATGGGAATCAGTTGATGGTTTACCAAATCAGGGTGCAATTCGCTTTTATGATCGCAATACTAGCAGCGTTGTCAAAATGACTGTTTCCTATGCTATTCCCGGATTTCTTGGTAAACTCATGGATAATTTGTTTTTGGGAAAGGCGGTGGAGTCAACAATTCAAGCAGATTTGGAGCGGTTTAAGGAATACGCTTTGAATGTGAAGGATGGTTGATAGAGATTGGGAAAACAGGCAGTAATTTTCTTACTGTCTGAAGGGCAAATTTTAATCAACTGTTCTGGTGAAATTATCTTGTGCTTTACTAAAATTTCTATGTTTTAGGCTTATCCGCACCATCTTGCCGCCAAGCTGGTCCTTCAGTTTCAGCAGCAGTTGTGACATTTACAATCAATGTAAGTATTGCATCATTCTTTAAAGAATGCTTTTAGTCCCCACCTTCCAAGATGTATATATTATGACCCTTAAACAGCAAGGATCTCAGGTTGAATTTGTTGTGGAATCACAAACTTTAGCAAATTTGTGATAAATTATTGGTAAATAATAATATCTATCCACAACTTCGCCACAAAGTAAAAAAATTTGCAGGACAGGTAAGTCACAAAGTTTTTGTAGGTTGGGTTGAACAAAGTGAAACCCAACAAAATCCTTGATAATGTTGGGTTATGGCTTCGCCACACTTCGCGAACGTTCCTCAACCCAACCTACCATATAATGACTTTTGAGCCTTAACCGAGCAGTATTGACAAGTATTGGATCTTGAACGATTTGATGCTTTTCTTATTACATTCTACCCTTTACAAAATTAAAGCTTCAATCCTTGCTTGCACCTCTTCAACTAAATCCTCTGCAACTGTTTCTACAAACTGCACCTTCCTAGTTGTCCAAGATAGTGATTTAACTTGATCGGCTAAAACGACACCTTGAGTATTCAATCCTTCAGATAATGGCACTTCAAAACTAAGACCCTTGATAGAATTAGTAATCGGACAAACTACAACTAAAGAAGCCATACGATTGTATGCAAGTGGTGAAATAACCAAAAAAGGGCGATAATCCATCTGTTCATGCCCTTTCGGTGTTACTTCAGAATCGAGGGTTTCAGCAATATCTGCAAACGACATTCCTGATTTAATAAATATTTGAATGCGTTTAATCAAATCAACGGAAATTGGCTTTGCTGTTCCGCAATTTAATTTAACAATGTCACCCCTTTGGGGAACGTATACAGAATCTACCAAACTTCATCTCCCATAGAAATTCCAGTTTCTATTTCAGGATGAAACTTATCTGGAGTCATCCCTGCTAATAATTCATCAAGGGTATATTTTTTTCGTTTTTTGGGTGTAATGATGAGACTCTCTCCTGATACACTTAAATTCACATCTGTTCCTTCTTTTAGCTGAATTTTTTCAGCCCAAGTTTTAGGAATCCGAATAGCTAAACTATTTCCCCATTTGGCAACAACTGTACTCATAAAAGTTAAACTTCCAAAAGCTAAACCCAGAATTTTTGGTATCTACATTGAAGATACCAGATTTTGAATTAAAATTCAAGCGGGGACACAGCATTGCTATATCCCAACTACGTTTTGCTGATAACTAAGCATTACCACGTTGGATCGCTATACAAATTAATGGTCAATTCCTCCTTTCCTGGGGGAACTGGAGTAATGCAAGCACGAATGACTTCTCCATCATCTAGTTCGACGGTGCAAGCATGACAAGTCCCCATTAGACAACCAGTGGGAATTGATACTCCAGCCCGATCTGCTACATCTAATAGGAGTTCTCCTACTTCAGCATTAACGGTGACATCATCTGGTAAGAAGTGGATGCTAATACTCATGAGATAACTGTGTATAAAAAAATAGGCTGAAAATCCTGGAATTAAAACCTTAAACCTTTTTGGGTTTTTTAATTCAAGGATGTAGGTGCAGCGTTACCGTTGGGTAAGCCAGATGAGGTGTTTACGCCTCAGTGGCTTGATGATCTAAGACAAAAATGGAGTTAAGTTTAAATGGCTTTCAATTTGGGTAGCTAAAGAGTCCAAAATTTGCTCTCGCTGTTCTCGGTAATTAGCAACACCTGTGGGTAAAGATTTCAAGCCGCGCTGTTGACGGAGACGGTTCAGCCAAGCACGTCGCCAGGGTCCATTATCAAACAAACCATGTAGATAACTACCCCAAACAGATTGACAATTATCTACTAAACCTAAATTAATATCATCAAATAGGGGTTGGTAGGCTTTAGAATCTATTTCTTGCTGTTCTATGCGCGATCGCCCTTGGTGAATTTCAAACCCATTTACAGGTAAGCCCATTTGCGGATAATTGGAAGTAACTTGGCGCTGACGAGCAATTTTCTGTCCTGTCATTACTGTTTTGATGGGTAATAAATTTAACCCTTGAAATCTACCAGCTTGTCCTTCTACTCCTTCTGGATCTGCTATCATCTGACCTAGCATTTGGTAGCCACCACAAATACCTAAAACTGTTCCTCCAGAGGCAGCATAATGTTGAATTGCTTCCGCCATGCCGCTTTTTTGCAGCACTATCAAGTCGGCAATTGTGGTTTTTGTTCCTGGAATAATTACTGCATCTGGGTGTCCTAACTCTTGCTTAGGACTCAAATATTTTACTGAAACTGAAGATTCTGATTCTAGTGGGTCAAAGTCGGTAAAATTGGCTATTCTCGGTAAGCGGATAACGGCTATATTCAGTTCAGCTTGGGCTTTATAAGGTTTGCGTTCCAGTAAGTCTAGGGAGTCTTCGGCGGGAAAAACTTCTTCTAAGTAGGGGATAACGCCAACTACAGGAATACCAGTGCGTTCTTCTAACCATTTGATTCCTGGTTCGAGAATTGAACGCTGTCCTCGAAATTTGTTAATAACTACACCTTTAATTAAAGCGCGTTCATCAGGGTCAAGTAATTCTAGGGTTCCGACTACATGAGCAAAAGCGCCTCCCCGATCAATATCAACTACTAACATAGTGGGTGCATCTAAATGTTTTGCTACCCTCATGTTAGTTAGATCACGGTGCTTGAGGTTAATTTCTGCTGGACTACCGGCACCTTCACAGACCAATATGTCAAATTCGGTGGCTAGATGTTGTAGACATTCTTCAATTGTCCGCCAACCTAGCTCAAAATATTGTTCGTAATAATCTGTAGCACTAACTTTACCTATAGGTTTGCCTTTGAGGATGACTTGAGATGTCATATCCCCTTGGGGTTTAAGTAAGATTGGGTTCATTTCTACTAAAGGAATAACTCCCGCAGCCCAAGCTTGCACTGCTTGAGCGTAGCCTATTTCTCCTCCTGTGTGAGTAACATAAGCATTTAAAGCCATATTTTGACCTTTAAAGGGAGCTACTCGCCAGCCACGACGGGATAAGATGCGACAAATAGCTGTAGTTAACAGTGATTTCCCTGCGTGGGATGTTGTTCCCACTACCATAATTGCTTTCATAATTTGAGTATTAGTATTTTTTTCGACGGTGCTGCAATTGGAGGATTAAACCCTGTTATAGCAATTTGCTGATCAAACTTAAAAAAGAGCAGTTTAATAAATAGGGTTAAGTTTGCTACTTCTTTACCCCAGATTTTACTTTGCCTTGCTTATTTTAACCTGTTAATTTTTAATCTAAAATGGTAGTCGAAACCAACGAGTTATGGCATCATTGACGCGATCGCTCCATGAAGGTGTACGCCAGTTATTTTCAGTAATGTTTTCTAGCAACTGATGACCAAGGGGAGTGAGGCGAAAACCATCTGTAATGCCTTGTCCATCGACTTCTCTCCTTAGTACTCCTACTTCGATCAGCCAGTCAAAAGCGTTATCACAGTTCAATTCTGACAAAGGGCGTTTGGTGTAACCTTGTTTAACACCTTTTTCCATAGCGATCGCACTCACGGAAACACTCTGAGTCCGCATAGCTATAAATAAACTGAGACTAAAGGGTGAACAAATGAGCGATCGCTCTGCTCTTAAGAGTGTCTTCGGGGTATAAACAAAGGGTTTAGGGTTGGGAAAATCAACAGTAGTCATGATTTTAGACATTCAGCAGCTAGAAGGTTAATATTTTGTTTCTAACAATTTCTATAAATATTGTAAATTACTGTAAAATTTCAAGTGCATCAACAATCTGAAATAGGAACGGTTAATTATGCCACTAGCAGTTGGTACAGATGCACCTGCATTTACCGCTAAAGATACAAACGGCAACACAGTTTCATTATCTGATTTTGCTGGTAAGACGGTAGTTGTTTATTTCTACCCCAAAGATGACACGCCAGGTTGCACTAAACAAGCCTGTAGTTTTCGGGATGCCCAACCTGAATATCAAGGTAAAAATGTTGTAGTGTTGGGAGTTAGTGCTGATGATCAAGCTGCCCATCAAGCATTCACCGCTAAATATAACCTGAATTTTCCCCTACTAGTTGACACAGACAAATCCCTCATCAATGCTTTTGATGTTGATGGTGGTGGTTATGCCAAGCGCGTCACTTTCGTAATTGACCCCAACGGTAAAATCATTCATGTTGACGGTGCTGTTAACACAACTACTCATGCGAGTGATGTATTAAAAATGCTGGGCTTGTAGTTTGTCACCACATGACTCAGCAAACTGACCGAATTTTAGATTTTCAATTTTAACAAATCCAAAATTGTTTGACCTCAACTCCTACCTAAATAAAGGTTAGGGGTTGAGGTTTTTAATTTTCATTTATCTGATGGTAATGGCAGCAACGATGGTGTATTTTCTCCAGATGTAGTCAAGGTTGAAGATGGATTTTGTTTTTGCTGACTTTGAATTAGTTTTTCTTGTCTAGCTTTAAATGCTGCTGCTGCGTCATCTAATTGTTGATTCTGTTGATCAGGATTCCAGTTGAGAGTGCCAAAATTTGCCTGATGAATCAGGTTAAACATATTGAAATCTGAGCCATTACCGGAGAAATTGGTATTGCGATCGCTCTCTAAACTAGCAAAGGGTTGGTTAGGATCAGCTAAACTAGGCGATGCTACCAGCAGAGATGCCAGACTAATTCCGGCAAAAGTAGCAACTAAGATTTTGTGAACTGGTAAAAATGGTGTTTTCATGAGATTCCTCCTCATATTTTATTAACTAAAATTATGCTTCTATCTTAAGCAAGAGTTTTGCGTAATTGGGGTTGAATGCTGAGTAAAGCTACCAACGCAAAACCTACTAAGACTAACAATGCTCTCCCAAAGGTAACATCGCCCCAAAAAGCGTGCATGACGATATCATTTAATCCCCAAGTGCTATGAAGATACAAATAGCGAATTGGTTCAATTGCATAGCTGAGAGGATTGAGGGTAGCGATCACCTGCAACCAACCAGGCATAAAAGATAAAGGTGCTAAGGCTGTGCTGGCAAAGAGTAACGGCAGGTTAGTGACAAAAATTACTGCAATAAGTTCAATGTGACCGGGTAAAGCAAAAGCCAAACCGAGGGAAATAGCGGTGACACCCAAAGCCAGAAGTAAGACAATAAGAGCGATCGCACTTAACCCAACCAAATTGGGTAAACCAGCCCCTAAAAACGCCGCTGCTGCCACAATTACAGCCGCTTGCAATAAACTTTGGCTAATAATAAAGATAGCAGAAGCAAAGACAATCGAGAACCGAGAAGCTAAAGGTGCAACCAGCAACCGATTTAAAAAACCAAATTCCCTGTCAAACATTACAGGTAAACCGGCATTCAAAGCCCCGGCAAATGCAGTAAAAACAATTACACCTGCCGCCAAAAATTGCCCGTAATTTGTCGTACTTCCAAATAAACCTTTGGGGGCATTTTGGAACAAAGCACCAAATAACACCAACCACATCACCGGCTGAATAATTCCCGCTACCAAACTAGAAGGACGGCGTTGTAATTGGATAAATAGACGACGAGTTAAAGCTAGTGTTTCTTGGACTAATTCACCAAAGAAGCTGGGAGTAGTCTCTGTAACTACAGTCGGTGTAGCTAATTGCTGCCAATTCATATCAGTCTTCATAGGGATTTTGTCATTTAGTTATACAGGGTGATAAAATTAACCAGTAAAAATTATAAATATTTCCGCATTTTTTAATAGGCAAAGAATATTCATAATTCTTAATACCTTATTATAACAAAAAATCATTGCTAGACTGTTCACAAATTAATACCCCAGATTAATGATGATTTTTCGTGTTTCTATAAATTCTCTGAATAGAGTAATCAACAGTTAAAATTTTATGACTCGACAACCACACGATCAATTTGCAAAAGAATATTTACAGGAGTTATTAACTTCTTTAGGTAATGTAGAAACCAGCAAAGATGTTAAAAGCGAAGTTCGGGAAATAGATGTTTGGTTTGTTCCCAATAATTCAACACCATCTGATGATCTAGAATTAGGATTATTAGCAAAAATGGCAGTCACAAGCTGTCTATTTGAACCTTTTCGCAATGCTCCCAGTGAAGTAGAAATTAGAAGTTGTTTGTTAAAATTATATACCGTTCATAGCGATTTATTGCGACAAGCTAAACGAGAAAAACAATCTATACCTGAAGGGAAATTACCATATTTATGGATATTAACCCCTTCCTGTTCTGTGAGAATGCTGAACGGATTTAGCGCACAACTGCAACAATCACTTAATTGGTGTGAAGGGGTTTATTTTCTGCCAGAATTCTTAAAAACAGCCATTATTGCTATCAATCAGTTACCGATTAGTCAAAATACTCTATGGTTAAGGGTGTTGGGAAAAGGAAAAACCCAAAAACAAGCTGTAGAAGAATTGGTTAAACTATCAGAAGATACTGAGAAATGGGATCACCTACTAGAAATTTTAGCGTCTTGGCGCAAAAATATAGAGGTGAAAGATAATGTAAATGATGAAGAGAGAGAATTAATTATGAACTTATCACCAGCGTATCTCAAACAACGGGAAGAATGGAGACAAGAAGGACTGCAAGAAGGACGACAAGAAGGTAGACAGGAAGGTAGTTTAGATGGACAGCGTTTGATGGTAGTGAGTTTACTAGCAGGGCGTTTTGGCGCTTTAGATGAGGAATTATTATCTAAGATTGTTAATTCTATTATGGAGCTTTCCCTAACAGAAAGAACTGACTTACTACTCAATTTATCGAATATTTCTCGTGAGGAATTATTGGCTAGATTTGGAAATTGATTTCACTGAAATTGTGAAGATTTAGGAATTAGGAGAAAAAAATCTTCTTTCCATCTCTCAATTCCTAATCTCCAATTAACCTATCTCATATTTTGTTTTTTCTCCGCTTTTGGATCACGGTTAGCAACAGCAGCTAATTCAGCATCCATGAGAGTTTTGCCAGTTGCAGCCAAGTAAACATCATCTAAACTAGGACGAGATTGGGCAATACCAAAAATCGGTAAACCGATATTATTTAAGGCTTGCTGGATAGTAATTAAAGCGTCATTTTGGGGAGTAACTACTAAATTTAAGGAGTTACCTTGGGAGTTGTTGATGATGATTTCTTGGACAAAGGGTAAAGCTGCCAGTAGAGTTTTAGCTTTGTCTGCTTCTTCCGTTGGTGAAAACTCGCGGATTCTTAAAGTAATGCGATCGCCCCCAACTTGGTCTTTTAACTGCGAAGGTGTACCATTAGCAATAACTAGTCCGCGATCTATGATTGCCACCCTATCAGCTAAAGCATCAACTTCTTCTAAATAATGGCTGGTAATCACAACCGTAGTCCCCGCAGCGCGTAACTTCCGCAGAAATTCCCACACCACAAAACGACTCTCAATGTCAAGCCCTACAGTTGGTTCATCCAACACCAACACATCTGGAGAATGAAGTAAACCAGCCGCTAAATCTAGGCGTTTGCGTAAACCACCAGAATAGGTTCCGGTTTTTTTATCTGCGTATTCTTGTAAACCAAGTAAATCTAATACGGTGTTAATCCGCTGTTTGATAACCGCACGAGGAAGATGATAAAGTGCCGCTTGCAATTGCAGCAACTCCTTACCAGTCAATACCTTATCTAAAGCTACTTCTTGAGCCACATAACCCAGCTTTTGCCTGGCTAATTTGGGGTGTTCTAACGCCGAAATACCTGAAACCTCGATTTTGCCAGCATCAGGGGTTGTCAGCGTACACAAAGCTCGGAGAGTAGTAGTTTTCCCTGCACCATTGGGACCAAGTAGTCCAAAAATTTCTCCGGGTTCTACCTGAAAAGAGACATCTTTGACAGCCTCAACAGTACCGTAGCGTTTTTGTAGATTTTCAATTAAAACGGCGGGAGCCATGACAGCTATAATCCCTAACTATACAATTCTCAACAATCTATCTTCTATTGTACGAGTTAGACGTTAGCTGTGATGAATTCTCTTCTACTATTCTTGATTAAAGGAGATGAGGATTTTTTGTTTGTTGGGAGTCAGGAGTTGGGAGTCAGGAGTTAGGAGTCAGGAGTCAGGAGTCAGGAGTCAGGAGTCAGGAGTCAGGAGTCAGGAGT
>NZ_JAYGGY010000045.1:0-23259 GCF_034931625.1 Anabaena cylindrica UHCC 0172
ACCAATGACCAATGACCAATGACCAATAACCAATGACCAATGACCAATAACTAATTCCAATCTTGCTCTTCTTTTTTGCCACGACTTTTATAAATGCCGCCCACATCATGGAGTTGGCGAGTTTTTTCTAAAAGTTCAACTTCCGTTAAACCCCAGTGTTGCAAAACTTTATCTAAGTCTTTTTGGATGTCCCGTGCGCCTGGAAAACCTTGATAACGAATTTTCAGCCTAGCCAATTCGGACAAATTGTAGTCTGTTGGCTCTTGAGAGAGTAAAATATCAATAAAGGGGCGATCGCGGTTGTAGAGGGGATGTTGTTGGTCTTTACTTCCTGAAGATTCTGTCATAATTCTTACAACTTATAGGATTTCGGATTCATCAAGATTTGAGGCTGAAAATTCCCCGTAACTAGCCATAATCGGTGAGTGACGGCAACCACACCCTAGCTCATACGGCTCTCACCACTGCCATTCAATTTTAAATAAAGATACATTATCTTTAAGAAAATACAAAAAACTTTAGATGAGGGTGAACTTTATATCACCCACAGCCCAAGCAGCAAGGGAGCAAGAACCCGCTATGTTTGAACACTTCACGTCCGAAGCCATTAGGGTAATTATGTTAGCTCAGGAGGAAGCACGCCGCCTGGGACACAATTTCGTAGGAACGGAACAAATTCTCCTAGGTTTGATGGGAGAAGGAACTGGTGTTGCGGCTAAAGTGCTGGCTGAGTTGGGCGTTACCCTCAAAGATGCGCGTCGGGAAGTAGAAAAAATTATTGGACGGGGTTCTGGTTTTGTCCCACCGGAAATTCCTTTTACACCCAAAGTAAAAAGTCTGTTTGAGCAATCATTTAGAGAAGCTCATAGTCTTGGACACAATTACATAAACACTGAACATTTATTGTTAGGTTTAACGGAGGCAGGCGAAGGAGTCGCAGCTAAAGTACTACAAAATCTGGGAGTAGATTTGCACGCTGTCCGGTCGGCTGTCATCAGTCGTTTGGGTGATGATGTGACTGTTCTCGCTGGTGGTGGTAGTAGCTCCAAACGCAACAAAAACCTAAGTATAGAAGAGTTTGGTAGAAATCTCACCAAACTAGCTCAAGAAGGTAAGCTTGACCCTGTAGTTGGTCGCCAAAAAGAAATTGAGCGCACTGTGCAAATTTTGGGTCGCCGTACAAAGAATAACCCCGTCTTGATTGGGGAACCGGGAGTTGGTAAAACTGCGATCGCAGAAGGTCTAGCTCAACGTATCATCAATCAAGATGTCCCAGAAGTTTTACTCAACAAGCAAGTTATCAGTCTGGATATGGGGTCTGTAGTTGCTGGAACTCGTTTCCGTGGTGATTTTGAGGAACGCCTCAAAAAAATCATGGAGGAAGTTCGCACCGAAGGCAATATCATCCTCGTCATTGACGAAATTCACACCTTAGTCGGTGCAGGTGGTACAGAAGGCGGTTTAGATGCAGCAAACATCCTCAAACCAGCTTTAGCCAGAGGTGAACTCCAATGTATTGGTGCCACCACCTTAGATGAATATCGTAAGCATATCGAACGTGATGCGGCTTTAGAGCGTCGTTTCCAACCAATTTTGGTTGGAGAACCATCAATCGAGGAAACCATCCAAATTCTCTACGGTTTGCGTGGTGCTTATGAACAACACCATAAGGTACATATTTCTGATGCTGCGGTGGTAGCTGCTGCTGAGTTATCAGATCGTTATATTAGCGATCGCTTTTTACCAGATAAAGCCATAGACTTAATTGACGAAGCTGGTTCCCGCGTCCACTTGCGTAACTCTCGCACCTCCACCGACAAAGAACTAAAACGCGAATTAGTTGGTGTCACCAAATCCAAAGAAGAAGCAGTCAGACTCCAAAACTTTGACAAAGCTGGTAAACTGCGTGACCAAGAAGTAGAAATTCAAGGTAGACTCTACACCGAAGAAACCGAGAAAAACGCTAAAACTCCAATTGTTGACGAAGAAGACATCGCTCAAATCGTCGCTTCTTGGACTGGTGTACCAGTTAACAAACTCACAGAATCAGAGTCAGAGTTACTTTTACACCTAGAAGACACACTGCACAAAAGGCTAATTGGTCAAGAACAAGCAGTTGTATCCGTTTCTCGTGCTATCCGTCGCGCCCGTGTCGGCTTAAAAAATCCTAACCGACCCATAGCTAGTTTTATCTTTTCCGGCCCCACAGGTGTTGGTAAAACCGAATTAGCTAAAGCATTAGCTGCTTACTTCTTCGGTGCAGAAGATTCCATGATTCGCTTGGATATGTCCGAATACATGGAAAGCCACAACGTCTCCAAATTGATTGGTTCACCTCCTGGTTACGTTGGCTACGACGAAGGCGGACAACTAACCGAAGCAGTGCGACGCAAGCCATACACAGTAGTTCTATTCGACGAAATCGAAAAAGCACACCCTGATGTATTCAATATGCTGCTGCAACTCTTGGATGACGGACACCTCACCGACGCAAAAGGTCGGAAAGTGGACTTCAAGAATACATTAATTATCTTAACTTCCAATATTGGTTCTAAGGTAATTGAAAAAGGTGGTATGAGTTTAGGCTTTGAATTTGATAATCAAGCCGACGCTAGTTATCACCGTATTCGTAACTTGGTAAACGAAGAACTAAAAGCTTACTTCCGTCCAGAATTCCTCAATCGACTAGATGATATTATCGTCTTCACCCAACTCAATAAAGCTGAAGTCAAGCAAATTGCTGAGATCATGCTCGTTGATGTTGCTAGTCGCTTGATAGAAAGAAGAATTAAGCTCGAAGTTACCGAAAGCTTCAAAGACCGGGTAGTAACTGAAGGCTACGACCCCAGCTATGGCGCTAGACCCTTACGCAGGGCAATTATGCGCCTATTGGAAGATTCTCTAGCTGAAGCACTCCTAGCTGGTCAAATAGGCGAGGGAGACACAGCCATTGTTGATATTGATGATGATGGTCAGGTGATAGTGAGAAAAACAGAAACACGCGAGTTACTTACTGTTAGCTAAAGCTAGTTAATTCTAAATACCATCTCAAAAATCATTGATTAATAGGGTAAGGGGTAAACCTTTACCCTTTTGCTTTTTCTCAAACAAACTTTAGAGCAAATTATAGGACTCGATCAGAATTTCAGCCGGAATACCTAAGTAGGGTTTGCTGATAGCGTGGCGTAAGTCATAAAAGTCTTTTCGTTAGGGCTAGGAGTCAGGAGTCAGAAGGAAGAAGGAAGAAGGAAGTAAGAATAGTCTTGAATCTGGTCAAGTGATAGGTTTTTGGTATTTTTAACGCTTATTCTTTGCGCCTTTCTACTTAACTCTTGATTTAACTGCCGATATAAAGTTTCCGATAATTCCAATCTTCAAGAGCGATAGAATTATTAGCTTAATAGTCATTGTCAGCTACACAAATGCCTTTACATTTAATACCGTTTGTAGCAGTGCGTTGACAATGAGAACATAGAATTTCTTCATTTTCTGTTTCTTTATTTTTTATACTATTAGTTGTCGGTAGTTTGTCTTTTTCGGTTTGGAGTTTTTCATTCATAATCATGGCAGAATTTTTTGCTGTTTAAATTTTACAAGCACTGTACAGCAATTCCAAATTCAAAACTTTTTGATCATTATAAAGCTCCTCCGTCGTTTGATTATTGAGAATAAAGTCAATAAATCAGAGATGGGGAACGTAAGCAATCCCGTTCAATTTGGAATTACTGAAGCGATCGCTTGACAATCAGTAAGGATTCAGGATACAGAATATTTGATATAGCAAGAAATAGGGAACAGAAGAAAAAATATTCTTCTTCCTTCTTCCTCCTGACTCCTGACACAATCTTTACTGCAAATAAAAAATGCAGACAATCTTCACAAAATATCGTCTATTTTGGGCAATTTTACTTCTCAGTAGCGCCTTGGTAATCACGCTGTTACTTTCCCTTTCGCAAGGTGCGGTTTCTATTAATTTTTCGGAATTTTATCAAGCATTAATGCGCCAAGGCGACCCGATTAAACAAACTATTCTTTGGGATTTGCGGCTACCTCGGATTGTTGCAGCCTTAATTGTAGGTGCAGCTTTGGGAATGTCTGGCGCATTGTTACAAGGGATGTTACGTAATAGTTTAGCTGACCCGTTTATATTGGGAATTTCCGCCGGTGCAGGACTCATTGTCATTATTATGATTGTTTTGCAAGTATTCCCGATAGCGATTCCTTTAGCGGCTTGGTTAGGGGCAATTTTGACCTCTGGGATAGTTATTTTCCTTGGTCGTAGTGGTTCGGGTATTTCGGTGGAAAGGTTGATTTTAGGCGGGGTGGCAGTGAGTGCTTTATTTGGTTCTGTGCAGAGTACGTTGTTATTGATGGCGGAAGATGGACAGGTGCAAATTGCCCTCAGTTGGTTGGTGGGTAGTTTAAATGGTCGGGGTTGGCAAGAAATTTATACAGCGGGGCCTTATATTATCGTAGCTTTGCTGGTGGGGTGTTTGTTGGCGCGATCGCTCAATGTCTTGGCTTTGGGTGATGAGATGACTGTAGGGTTGGGGGTTTCGTTAATGCGATCGCGTTTATTAATTGGTGGTATCGCCACTTTATTAGCCGCAGGTGCTGTGAGTATTGGTGGTTTAATTGGTTTTGTCGGTTTAGTTGTTCCTCATGGTGTGCGTCTAATTGTGGGAACAGATAACCGTTTTGTTTTACCACTCTCAGCCCTTGCAGGTGCATGGTTATTAATCTTTGCAGATTTACTTTCTCGACTAGGTGCGGTAGAACTTCCTGTCGGTTCGGTGACTGCTTTATTGGGTTCACCGTTATTTATTTGGTTGCTTTATCGTCGTTCTGATAGCGCTAATAAATTTTAATATTCAGTTGCGTTGAATGTTGATGATGAGGAAGTACGCAGAGATTTTTGTAATCAATAATTAACCGCAGTGGAAATCAAAAATTAGTCCCAGATAATTACACAATCTATTTTACAGCACTTCATTTACCTGCAATATGCTGTATGTAATCATTTAATAGGATGAATTTTCTGTGTTATCGGTGTTATCTGTGTTGTCGGTGTTGTCGGTGTTGTCAGTGTTATCGCTGTTGTTCCTGTTATTGCTGTTGTTTCTATTTCCTCTACGATATCTACGTCCTTGTTGCATCATTTGACGCTGTTCTGGGGTCAGAATTTCCTGAATTTGTTGTCGTTGATCTCTTGTAATTTGATTAATTTCTTGTCTTTGTTCTGTTGAAAGATTTAGCGATCGCAGTTTTCTCATTGACAATTTATTGCGACCATTATTGTTACTTTGTACTTGCCGTCTCTGTTCATCAGACAAAAGTGATAATATTCTCGAATTATTTTCCTCCCTAATTTGTCTTATTTGTGTTTTCTGAGAGTTAGTTAAATTAAGTCCTGACATTCTATCTACATCTTGATTTATGTCTCTTTGTGGTGAGCGATAATTCGTTCCATTTGGAGATGGTCGATAATTTGTTTCATTGTCAGATGACGGATAACTTGTCCCATTTTCAGAAGAATTATTAGGAAAAGAAGCTCGATTAGGAGAAACTAATTCACATCCAGTAGTCAGAATAGCAATAGCTAAACCAGTAGCAGAAATACTCAACATCCGTTTATAGTTCATGAATTGATACTCCATAAATACTTGACAATCTAAGATGGTCATATTATTTATATATCAGTTATTTTTGGGATAGGGCAAAAATTTCTAGTTATGTTAACAACTTAAAAATACTATCTCTATCTCTTTAAATAAAGTAGATACGAGATAGTAGTTATAACAACTAGTAAAAAGATGCAATATTCGATTGCATATTAATATCGTCTGCCTCGATTATTATCTTACCTATGGTTGTTGTCCCGTCTGGAACTATTATCTTACCTATGGTTGTTGTCCCGTCTGGAACTATTATCTTGCCTACGGTTATCGTCCCGTCTGTAATGATTATCTTGCCTATGGTTGTTGTCCCGTCTGTAATTATTGTCTTGCCTACGGTTATCGTCTCGTCTGTAATTATTGTCTTGCCTACGGTTATCGTCCCGTCTGTAATGATTATCTTGCTTATGCTTGTTGTCCTGTTTATAACGGGATTCTTGTCGATGATTTCTAGAATTATTGGGATGACCAGCTAATGCTGGAGATATTCCTACACTACCTAGTGTAACTAAACCAAGTGTACCAATTAAGATGAGAGCTTTGTGCAAATTCATGGTGAGTATTTTTGACAGTGAGATTAATTGAAGAGGTGTTTTATTCACCCTATTTAAAGCATAAAATTATAGTTGAATAGATATATAGGTAAAAAGTCACTAATCCAGTCATTACTTTAGTCATATTTGTCTGATATTAAGAAAAAGTAATGACGTTGCGAAAACTTACATATTCTGTTAAAAATAGAATAGCAGATATATTGTTTTTTAAAGTAATAATATTAAAATGCCTCTCGAATTACAAAATCTTACAGGTGGTTATAGTGTTTCGCCAATTATTCATGATATTAACCTTTCTTTGCAAACTGGAGAATGGTTAAGTTTGGTTGGTGCTAATGGTTCAGGTAAATCTACTTTACTGAAATTAATTAGTCGAGTTCTTGCACCACAACAAGGAGTAATTTTACTTGATGGCAAAGCGATTCACTCACAACCTGCAAATTTAGTAGCTCAAAAATTGGCACTTTTACCACAACAGCAAACAGTTCCTGTGGGTTTAACAGTGAGTCAATTAGTAAGTTTAGGGAGGACACCATACCAACCTTGGTGGCAATGGGAATTAAGTGCTGAAGATAGACAAAAGGTTGAGAGTGCAATTGAAAAAACACAATTAGCAGATTTTAAAGATCGCTTGGTTGAAGAACTTTCTGGTGGTGAAAGACAACGGGCTTTTTTAGCTTTAGCTTTAGCCCAAGAACCAAAGGTATTATTACTAGATGAACCAACCACTTATTTAGATATCAATTATCAATTACAATTATTAGAATTACTAAAAAATCTCAATCAACAACAAAATTTAACCATTGTTACAGTTTTACATGAATTAAATTTAGCTGCCCGTTATAGTTCCCGCATTGCCTTATTAAAACAAGGAAATCTTTGGGAAGTTGGCACACCTGAAACTGTGCTGACATCTCATAATATTGCTCAAGTTTTTGGTGTGGAATCTGTAATTATTCACACTCCTGTAGGATTACAAGTTTGTGCTATCTCTTCTGTATAAAAATTGCTCACTAACTCAATACTCATCATTGTAGGTTTCTCGTTCCCATACTCTGTATGGGAATGAAGTTTAGAAGGCTCTGCCTTGAGTTACAGTAGAGGCAGAGCCTCTGTGATGGCATTCCCAGTCGGAGACTGGGAACGAGACAACTCATTACTCGGTACTCGGTACTTTTAATGCTGCCATAGGCTATCAACAGTTACAAATTCATAGCCTTGTTGTAATAGTTGCGGAATGAGGATTTGGATAGTTTCTGCCACATCTTGTCCACCACAAACGCCATCATGCAAGACAATAATTGATCCACTTTTTACTTGTTCAAGTATTCGTTGAACAACTACAGATACACCAGGACGTACCCAATCTTCTGGAACAACACTCCACATGACTGGTCTGTAATTCCACTGTTGAAATAATTTTAAAGTTTGAGGTGTAAAAAAACCATTAGGGGGACGAACATCTCTCACTAGTGAAGGTTCTAGATTGCAAGCATTGTAGATAGCGGCTTGGGTTTTTTCTAAACTCTGTTTGAGGTCAGTTGAGGAAAGCAGGGGAAAAGAGTGATGTTCATAACCATGCAAACCTACCCAGTGTCCTGCACCTGTAACAGCTTTGGCGATATGCGGTGAACGGTTGACACAAACACCCAACCAGAAAAAACTAGCTGTAATTTTGTAACGATCTAAAATGGCTAATACTTGCGGTGTGTATAAAGGATGGGGTCCATCATCAAAAGTGAGAGCAATCGCTTGACTATAAATATTACCATGCCACAGACAATTAGGAAAACTCGGTTGGAGAATACGATAAATCAGCGGGAAAAGGGGTGCAAAGTGCATAGGAATTATTGGTTGGAGTGGGTAAAAGTTAGAATATTTGTAATACCAGGAAACAAATTTGAGATTGTATTAAAATTATTTAAGTACAGTACGAAAAAAATCTTACTTCTGTTGTAGATATAACCTAGCCAGCGGCTATTTAGCATTCTGAATCCTAATTCCAAAATTAAAAATTAGACAATACTGGAGGAATTTGAAAATGGCTTTTATTTTTGGTACGAATTTCAATGACAATGGTACTTTTCAAGGTTCAACATTTTTCCCCACACTCACAGGTACAATTTATGCGGATATTATCTATGGCTATGGTGGCAACGACATTATTGATGGTGGTCTAGGTGCTGACACCATGTATGGTGGTACTGGCAATGATACTTATTATGTTGGTAATTCAGGCGACTTAGTAATTGAGAATTCCGGTGAAGGGTTAGACACCGTTTATGCTTCTATTAGCTACACATTGACAAACAATGTAGAAATACTCTTTTTAACAGGAACTGGTGCAATCAATGGATATGGTAATAGTTTAAGTAATCGCATCACAGGAAATAGCGCCAATAATATTATCTATGGCTATGGTGGCAACGACAGAATCAATGGTGGTGCTGGTGCTGACAGAATGTATGGTGGTACTGGCAACGATGATTATTATGTTGATAATACAGGTGACTTAGTAGTTGAGAATTTCAATCAAGGTTCAGACATAGTTTATGCTTCTATTAGCTACACATTGACAAACAATGTAGAAGACCTTGTTCTCACAGGAACTGCTCACTTGAATGCGACAGGCAACAGTTTAGATAACGTTATTGTTGGCAATAGTGGCAATAATCTCATTTACGGTTATGGAGGTAATGACACGATCTTTGGGCTAGATGGTGATGATATTATTTTTGCGGGATCAGGGGGCGGTTACATCTCTGGGGATGGAGGTAATGATAGTTTGTACGGTGGCAATGATGTGGATACTATCTACGGTCGTGCAGGAGATGATCTTATAGTTGGTAATGGTGGTAATGACATTCTTTCTGGAGGTACTGGTGCAGATCAATTCCTCTTTACCTATTTATCGGATGGTATTGATACTATTACAGATTTCGATTGGAACACAGATGGCGACAAAATACTGGTTGATAAATTGGGATTTGGTGCATCTGATTTGAACCAGTTCATTTATGACAGCACTACAGGTGATTTATTTTTCCTGCCTACATGGGACTTGGAAATTAAGTTCGCAGTCATCGCAAACACTCCATCCGGCTTCAATCCGCGTGCGGATATTATTCTATTTTAACAACATCCTGTAACAAATTTTGTAACGAGAATATGATTTCCCCTAACTCTGGTCTAAATTGATGAGAAAGTTAGGGGTAATCCCTGAGTGAAGGGGTATGTTCTTCAAAGATATTCGAGATTATCAAATTCTATTTTTGAGCTTATTCCTAATTTTAGGGATTGGCACAAGAGACTGGACACTGCGACCTTTATTTATTTTAATAGCGATCGCAACCTGCATCACAACTCAACTAATATTCTCCTTAGCCATCAGTCATTGGTCATTGGTCATTAGCCCAGAACCAACTGATCATCAACCCATAATCAATATCCGTAGTCCCTTAATTACCTCTCTCGGACTTAGTTTATTATTACGGGCTGACCATTGGACAACAATGGTTTTAGCTGCCGTCACCGCCATAGGTAGCAAATTTATCTTCCAAACTGGTGAGAAGCATTTCTTCAACCCCGCCAATTTCGGCATTATTACCACCTTAGCACTCACCTCTGATGCCTGGGTTTCTCCCGGACAATGGGGTGAAGAATGGTGGTATGGGCTATTATTCGCCGGTACAGGAGGCATGATTTTACAACGAGTTGGTCGTTGGGACACCACAGCAGCTTTTTTAGGTGCTTACTCCCTACTAGAAGCCGTGCGTAATCTTTGGCTAGGTTGGACTTGGGATGTTTACTTGCATCGCTTGACAAGTGGTTCTTTAATCCTATTTGCCTTATTTATGGTGACAGATCCGCGTTCAATTCCCAACGCCCGCATAGGGAGGATAATTTGGGCTGTAACTATTGCCATGATTACCTTTATTTTACGGAATTATTTCTTTCTTTCAACCGCCGTTTTTTGGGCATTATTTGCGATCGCACCATTGACCATTCTCATAGATACCCTCTGGTTCTCCCCCAAATTTTCTTGGCTGAGAGAAGAAAATGAGGAGATAGGGACATGGGGAAGTGAAGAGACAGGGTGATAAGAGAGACTATTTATCCATTACCAATTACCAATTACCAAAACAATGAAACGGTTTAAATTATTCATCCCCTTACTAATAGTACTTATTGCCGTACTATTTTTTGCCCCCACAGCATTGGCTTTTTGTGGTTTTTATGTCGCCAAAGCTGATACTAAACTCTACAACAAAGCTTCTCAGGTAGTTATTGCACGGCAGGATAATAAAACAGTTTTAACAATGGCCAACGACTTCCAAGGCGAAGTTAAAGACTTTGCAATGGTCGTACCAGTACCAACCGTCATCAAAAAAGAACAAGTCCGCGTTGCTGAACCGAGAATTATTGAACGATTGGATGCCTTTAGCGCCCCCCGATTAGTAGAATATTTTGACGAAGATCCCTGCGCCCCAGTTGACCAAATGAGCGGGATGCCAGCACCAATGGCAGGAGCAAGCAGAAGTGCAGCAGAAAGTAGTAGACAAGATAACAGTTTAGGTGTCACAGTTGAGGCGCGTTTCAATGTTGGTGAATACGATATTGTCATCCTCAGTGCCAAAGAATCTGGAGGTTTAGAAACTTGGCTTAACCGCAATGGTTACAAAATGCCCAGAGGAGCAAATCAATTACTCAAACCCTACATTCGTTCTTCCATGAAGTTCTTTGTTGCCAAAATCAACCTAGATAAATTTGAAGAATCTGGCTACCAATCACTCCGACCTCTACAAATATCCTACGAATCACCCAAGTTTATGTTACCCATTCGCTTGGGTATGATTAACGCGACAACTGAACAAGATTTAATAGTCTACATTCTTTCACCCCAGGGACAAGCAGAAGTCACCAATTACCGCACAGTGAAAGTTCCCACCAACGTCAATATTCCTGTTTATGTTAAAAGTGAATTTGGCAATTTCTATAAATCAATGTTTCAAACTTCTTACACCAAAGAAGATAAAAAAGTTGCATTTCTAGAATATGCTTGGAACATGAGTAATTGTGATCCTTGTTCTGCCGATCCTCTCAACTCAGAAGAACTCAAACAAGCAGGTGTATTTTGGTTAGACAATAATGTCGATAACAATGGCATAACATCTCCTCAATTTCGTCGTCCCTTCCCCACAAGTAATGTTTTTATTACCCGTTTGCACGTCCGCTACACCCGCAATAAGTTTCCAGAAGATTTGATGTTTCAAACAACTTCCAATCAAGAATCTTTCCAAGGACGTTATGTTTTACAACATCCCTTTACAGGAAACTTGCAGTGTTCTGCTGGTAGGGAATATAAACGGTCTTTGTCTGGACGTTTTGAACAAGAAGCCCAAACTCTAGCTAAGTTAACTAACTGGAAAATTCAAGACATTCGCCAAAAAATGAAATTCAATGCCGGAACTACAAAAAGTTCTTGGTGGGAAAACTTCTTAACTTGGCTGGGATTATAAACACTAGACATCTCCAAAAAACAATGTAGAGACGTTATAGTTGAGAAGGTCATAACTTGCGTTATATCCCCTTGTAGGGGTAGGGGTTTCCCTCCCTTACATCCAATACATTCATAGAGTTAGCATTCTGACTTGGAAAATAAAAATTCGCAACTCAAAAAATAAAATTTATTATTGATCAACAATAATCAAATCAATTATTTCATTTTGATTTTTTCGATAAATACGAAAATCACTATCTATAGTTAATACAGAACTTCCTAAAATCAACTCACTCATTCTCACTAAACACGCATCTGCTAAAGACATCGGCACATTTTCGTAGCGTTTCATTAACCCTCGGATGATGGGTATTTCTTGTTTAAGATGAAAGGCTATTGAAATTATACCAGCATCTAATAAAGACATTACTGCATTTTTTCCTCCATAGGTTCTTTGAAGCAAAAAACAGGTTTCAGAAATTACTGACTCGCAAGTTAATAAAGGAACAGGTAAAGTTTTCCAGGTTTCTACAGCCCAGTTATGAAAATGATCACTTTTATCAATGAAAGCAACTAAGGGACTTGTATCTAAGATGATTTTTGATTTCATTTGAATGATGATACTTCAAGATACTTTTTGTTATAAGATAAATCTCCTATTCCACTCTCAACACAACCTGCAAATTCTTTGGCTGCTTCATAAGCTGAAATAACCGGCTCTGAATCCTCTTTTACTTCTTGCTTTTGTTGTTTATATTGCAAAAATTCTATAAATTCTAATACCTCTTTTTGTTGTTTTGGCGTTAATTTTTGAAGAGTTTCTAATAAATTATCTAACAGAGTTTCTTTTTTATCAATAGCTTGAGTCATGATTATCAACTCCTATCAATTTCTGCTTTGATTATATCTCATTTTACCTTGACAGCATTTGGTAAGAGCGATCGCACTAACTAATAATGTTGGGTTTCCTTACCTCAACCCAACCTACAAGATCAGCGATCGTACTGATTAATTAGTATTCCATTCTGTTTCAATTTTCTCTAAATCTTTGGCTGCACCTAATTGTTGAAAGATTTGATGGGCTGTTTGATAATGTTGGTCAGCAAGTTCTACATTACCGCGTTGACGTTCAAGCAGTGCTAAATCATAGTTAGTTTCTGCAATGTTCCAAGTCATGCCTAAGTCTTTCATCTTGGCTAAGGCTTCTTTTAATAATTGCTCGGCTATTTCTAAATTACCTCTGCCTCCTTCCCCCTAAACTACTTAATTCTCTCATAGTGAGGACGACAAGGACTTCCCCAACAAACTTGTCCCGCTGGCATATTGGTAAAAACACTACTCCGCGCACCTATAACCGCATTAGCACCAATTTCTACTCCTGGGGCGACAAAACAATCTGTGGCTACCCATGCACCGTTACCTATGGTAATACTTGCAGTTTGCAAAGCAAAGTTAGGATCTTGGATATCATGACTACCTGTACATAGATAACTTTTTTGGGAAACTACGCAATGTTCACCAATGATAATTTGATCCAAGCTGTATAAAACTACATCATCACCAATCCAACTGTAATCACCTATGCTAACTTTCCAAGGGTAGGTGAAACGGGCTGTGGGTCGAACTACTACGCCTTTGCCAATTTTAGCCCCAAATAATCGCAGTAGAGCGCAACGGAGAATATTTAGAGGGTGGGGAGTGAGTGGAAATGCGATCGCTTGCACTAACCACCAAAACAAGACATACAAGCCAGGACGACCTCTATCAAACCCGGCTTGGTCGTAATTACGTAAATCTACAAAAGCTTTTTCATTGGTCATTCGAGTTAGGAGGCAGGAGGCAGGGGGCAGGAGGCAGGAGGCAGGAGTCAGGAGTCAGGAGTTAGATAAATATTTCCTCATTACCAATTACTAATTACCTAATTAGTTAATTACCCAACTTCTTGAGATAAAGATGGAGATGTGGGTTTAGATGTGCTGGCGGCAGTGTTTAAGCTTCCACCGCAACTGCGTAATTCGTAGAGTTTGACTCCTATTTGATATTCATATTGACTCAATAAGCGTCCATAGATATAGCCGGCTTTGCCATCTAAAAAGCCGCGTTGAAGAATATAAAACAAGATAAACCTTAATAATGGTTTAAATGGCAAGCGTACCCACACGGTTTTTAAGAAGCGTTTGCGTTGGACTGCATCACCAAATAGATTTGCACCAATTGTATTTGCGTTATCTTTACCTGAAAGTAAATTAAAATAAACACGGGCTTCCCAATTAGAATAACGATTATGTCTTTCTAACCAGTGATAAAGGTCGCGGAAATCTTCATGGAGCATATCATGTTTGAGATAGCCAACTTGACCTTCTAAAATTACGTGTTCGTGAACTT
Source organism: Anabaena cylindrica UHCC 0172 (assembly GCF_034931625.1). Classification (GTDB taxonomy): domain Bacteria; phylum Cyanobacteriota; class Cyanobacteriia; order Cyanobacteriales; family Nostocaceae; genus Anabaena; species Anabaena cylindrica_A. The sequence goes on from NZ_JAYGGY010000045.1 coordinate 14,115, forward strand.
CGTTATCGCCTGTGTTGGGGATATCTTCGGTGTTGAGGTTTTCGTAACGACCTTTTTGATGTTTAAATAATCGCAGATTCCAATCAGGATATTTACCTCCGTGACGAATCCATTTTCCTAAGAAGAATACACGGCGATTGATATAATAACCGTTGCATTCATCTTTTTGAATTAGTTCAGCAATTTCTGCCCAGGATTCTGGTGTAATTCGCTCATCACAATCAACAATTAGCACCCATTCATTTCTAAAAGGTAGGTTTTCTAATGACCAATTTTTCTTTTTCGGCCAACTGCCATTGAAGTTAAATTGGACAACTTTAGCTCCATAACTTTCTGCAATTTCGATGCTTTTATCACTGCTTTGAGAATCGACAACAAAGATTTCATCGGCTACTGCCAAACTAGTGAGACAAGCAGGTAGGTTTGCTTCTTCATTTTTGGCGGGAATGAGTACGGAAACTGGTATTTTAGATGACATAATAATTTTTTTAGTTTAATTTATTTTTTGTTGTTTTTAGAGATAAGTCCGTGAATTGCGGCATTTAAGTAACCAATCTGACCATAAGCATAGACTAGTTTATCAAATCTTTCGGCTGGATCAGTAATATATTGTAATGATTTATATAAGCCACGGATAAATTTTTCGCTACCCCGTTGTAATTGTCCCAGACCGGCTTTACCTGCGAGTTGTTCCCGATAGCACTCACTGATACCTTGCCACCAACCCCGGTTTAAAAACCAGGAGGGTTTGAGGCGTTCTGGGGCGACGTTGTGAGCAACCAGGGCTTGGGGAAGATAAGCGACTTGCCAACCACCCTGGAGGGCAAATTCGGTCATTTGTAGTTCTTCGTTGGATAGTAGGTTTTTGCCGACTCGTCCTAGTTGGGGGTCAAAACCGCCGATGTTGTTTAGAAAACTGCGTCGGATGGAGTAATTTAAGCCTCTGGGGGTGGAACCGGGCTGTTCGATGTAGAGGATGCTTTCACCTAAGTCGTATGCTCCTAAGTTGGCAGCTAGTCCGGGAGATATCCATTTTGGGGGTTGAATGCCTGGTGGCCAGATGAGGGTAACTTTGCCACCTGCGATCGCTAATTTGGAGTTATTCTCATAGGCAGAATACAAAGTTTGCAACCATTGGGGACTGGCTACGGCATCATCATCTAAATAGGCGAGAATCTCAGCGCTGGCAGCCTTTGCACCTGTGTTGCGAGCGACTGATAAGCCGAGGGTGGGTTCAAAAATGTACTTGAAGTGGGGATGGCTTGATCTTTGTTCTACTACTTCACGAGTGCGATCGCTAGATCCATTATCCACTACCACAATTTCAAAGTTAGCCGTAAATTCCTGGGTCAATAGGCTGTCTATTGCTGCACCCAAGTACATATCTCGATTGTGAGTACAAATGATGGCAGAGATTTGGATATCTGGCATGGCCTTGTTTGGTATTTGAAGATTTAGATTTTTAGATAAAATCCAATTCGACAGTTGCTTACTGGTTATTAATCTACCTCATAATTACCGATCTACCAACCGAAATTTTGCTGGCACTATTGTATATAAACAATCTTCATGAAAAATCATTAAAAACTTTATCAAGACTTTAAACCTGATGAATATGGCTGTGTAAAGCCACAAGAGTTTCTGCTAATTGGCTGAGACGAGTTTCTAGATACTGCTTGCGTCCAAACAATTGACGTAACTTTTGATAACGAGCAATAGCCATACTGACATTAGGAACTTGATCAACTGGACATGAACGTGACCAGACTTTACCTACAGCATCGACTCCACAAAGGCGATAGCCAGTACGTGACGATTGATAAGGTACTTTATGATCAGCAGGTTCACAAATCTCTTCTACATAATCCATGAGTCGGTCAACTTCTGCATGACGCAGTGTTGCCGTTCCTCCTGGTTCTGCTTCTTGGGGATTAGATTCTAACCAGCCATTAATAACTGGCCCTTCTAGATAAATATCCTGAATTTGCTGAAGAATTCCCTGTAATTCTGTTTGCCAACTACTCACAGTTTCCTGAATATCCTGCAAGATATTCATTGCAAATGCTGGATTTGCACCATGACGATGGTTACTGAAACTTGGTGTTTTAAACTTGGGTAAACTGGGTGTTCTCCCGTCATTTTCCTGCGTCGGAAAGGTTTTTACGGAGTTATGTTTAGGAAATAAATTTGACTGAAAGTCTGATTCGTTGACAGTATTTGCACTTGTATCAACTGTATTAAATTCTGCCGTTGTAGTTTCTTTATTTTCTATAGATTTGTTAGCACCGATGCTGATTCTAAAGGAGAATGGGCGTTTTATTCCTTCCCCTGCTTCTGATTCTATGTCAGTACTGCGTATACCCAAATCATGTAGAGTTGCCTCAATGCGTTTTAAGCCTGCTTTCATAAAGAGATCCTGAAGCTTGTTTTAGTGGTATTGAATGATTTTTAGGGAAAGTTTGTAGTGCAAATTATTGAGAAACTTCTTTTTATTGTATAGGGGATGATAGTAGTTTATTGAGAAAAGTTAGACTCTTTTGAGCAGATATCTGGCAATATAATTATGAGTAGAGTTATTTTAGTAACAGGGCCAGCACGATCAGGTAAAAGTGAGTGGGCAGAGAATTTAGCCATTCAGTCAGGGAAACCAGTTATTTATGTAGCCACAGCTACCGAAAATACCCATGATCTAGAGTGGCAGCAACGTATTGAAAAACACCAAAAACGCCGTCCACAAAATTGGGTAACAGTCCATGCACCTGTGGAACTGGCGGCAAGTCTAACTAATGCCAAGCCTAATACTTGTATTTTGATTGATTCTTTGGGAACTTGGGTAGCTAATTTTCTGGAACAAGATGATTTGAGTTGGGAAAAAACTTTGACAGAATTGCTAGAAACTGTGTCTTTAGTAGAGGCTGATCTGATATTTGTGGGAGAAGAAACGGGTTGGGGTGTAGTTCCAGCTTATCCTCTGGGGAGAAAATTTCGCGATCGCTTGGGGGCTTTAGTTCGTCAGTTAGGTGCTATTTGCGAGACAGTTTATTTAGTTACAGGGGGTCATGTTTTGAATCTCAGTCTTCTGGGTGTACCCTTACCACCAGCAAAGTCTTAATTTAAAATTAAAGCTTCACCAAGTAAAAACTCTGAATTAAATCTATAATCAAAATTATGGCAAACAAACAAGAAGTTAAAAAGTATCTTGCTCACTGGTTTCAATTAGGGAAGAAAGTGGTAGTGGGTCATAGCGACCAAAGCTTCTTACCTAGCACAGTCCTAAGTGGCGATCGCTATAGCCAAGAGTTTGAAGACTGCTGGGAGCAAATTGTCTCCTTAGAAATGAGTGACTGTTATTTAGAAGGTACTCATGAAACCATAGCTCAACTGCTAACACCAACTTGGGAAATGCTTGCTTGTGGACGCTGTGAGATGCCAGTACCAGTACGTACTCTGGGTATGCCAGCTTTATTTTGTCCCTGTAATAGCTTACCCACATGGCCAAATACAGAACTACCAGCACCCCGCAGTCCAATTAATAGCCAAGAACAACTGACAGAAATTTGTGATGCTTGCGGTGAGAGGAGCGATCGCTTTGCAGATAACATTACTTCACAAATCCACTAACTTGCAAAATAGATAACTTGTTAGATATGACTCCACCACACTTGTTATGCTATACTAAAAACGGGTTAAAAGTGTCATTCTGAACGAAGTGAAGAATCTCCGAGATACTTCCCTGCACTACGTTACGGTCAGTATGACATAAGTCCAAGTTTGACCCGTTTGCAGTATAAATCACCAGTCAGCAAGAAGAAACAGCCTAAAGAGGTAATATCTGGCAATAAAATCAACAATGATGCCTAATTTCTTATACATATTCGGCTTTTTGAGAGTTTTTGCCTAAATTTGGCATATTAGATGATGTCAATCCTCAAATTTTGGCATTTTGCTCAACAATCATGTAACTATAAAAAGTAAATCTTCATACTGAGCAAGAATAAGGCTAAAAAACGCTGTGCAAATAACATTTTTAGGGACGAGTTCCGGAGTACCTACAAGATCACGCAATGTTTCCAGTATCGCACTGAGATTGCCACAACGGGCAGAACTGTGGTTATTTGACTGTGGTGAAGGTACACAGCATCAAATTTTGCGGAGTGACCTCAAAGTTAGCCAACTTTCCCGGATTTTTATTACCCATTTGCACGGGGATCATATTTTTGGCTTAATGGGACTCCTTGCTAGTTGTGGTTTAGCCGGTAATGTAGAACGAGTTGATATTTATGGTCCATCTGGATTAAATGAATATCTGCAAGCTGCTTCACGTTACTCTCACACCCACTTTTCTTACCCCATCAAGGTACATACTGTCCAACCAGGGATAATTTATGAAGATGATGAGTTTACCGTCACCTGTGGTCTACTACATCACCGGATTACAGCATTTGGCTATCGTGTTGCCGAAAAAGACCGATCTGGACGCTTTGATGTAGAAAAAGCAAAAGCTTTACAAATTCCTTCCGGCCCAATTTATGGTCAACTCAAGCGCGGTGAAACAGTTACGCTGGAAGATGGAAGTGTAATTGATGGTAGTCAATTGTGTGGCCCTACAGAGATTGGTCGCAAGTTTGTTTATTGTACAGATACAGTTTATTGTGACGGTGCGGTGCAATTAGCACAAGATGCCGATGTGTTAATTCATGAAGCTACCTTTGCTCATCAAGATGCAGATATGGCTTTTCAAAGATTACATTCTACAACCACAATGGCAGCACAAACAGCTTATCTAGCCGGTGTCAATAGACTAATTATGACTCATTTTAGTCCCCGCTATGCACCAGGAAATGTCATTGAGTTAAAAGATTTACTTCGGGAAGCCCGTGCTATTTTCCCCAATACCATCATGGCACATGATTTCATGGTTTATGACGTACCTAGACGGCGTGAAGTTGTCCTCAATTAGGGTGTCGTAAGTATGGTTAATGGTGTTAAAAATTCAGGATTCAGGAGTCAGGAGTCAGGAAGGAGGAAGAAGAAGAATATTTTTCTCTTCTGTTCCCTCCTATATCAAATATTCTTTATCCTGAATCCTTACAAAATTCAGTCAAATAGAAAACCTATATATAGGGGATTTAGCATTGCTAAACTTCCTATATGTCAAGCTTTATATATTCCATTTTTATCCTTTATTAAATATTTAAAAATCTGATCAAGAAATTTACTATCATAGTGCTGACCAGGCATATATCTGGATGAATTGATTATGGAATAGCTGCTGAAAGATAGGTTCTATCAAGTAGTTATATCCTCCTGGAAAAATAAATATTAGTGGTTTAAGAGAGAAATTAGTGTATAAATTATCTCAAAGGACTTTTTTTATCATTATTTTCCAGATATATTGTTTCGATAGTAGAGGGCTTTTATAGTGACTACAACTGGTCTAAATCGCAAACAACTGCTTAATACTTCTAAACAAAGAGTATTTAATATTAGACAAATATCTAACATTCTGTTTCATCGCCGCTTTTTGATTTTAGGGTTCTCCTGTGCAGTGATGTCAGTTACGAGCCTGATTGCCGTCATTACTAAACCCATGTATCAGAGTTCTATGCAGATCATGGTGAGTTCTGATGAAGATCAAGGATTCCGTGCTAGTAATTTTCAGAAGAATACAAAAAATGAGCTAACTAACCTTAATAATTCATCTATAGAATATACTAATCAGATGAAATTAATGCTGAGTTCTAAACTCCTACAAAAAGCTGTTAATTTACTACTTTCTGATTATCCTAATATTACCATAGAAGATGTCAAGGGTGAAATTAATACTGTTAATCAAGGATCTTTGCAAATAACACCAGCAGAGGGAATATCAGTTTTTAATCAAGTATTTGTAGTTTCTTTTAAAGACCCTAATCCTGTAAAAACTCAACGAGTGTTACAAGCTCTACAAAAAGTTTACCAGGACTACAATGTTGAACAAAGGAAGGAACGTGTCAATCAAGCACTAGCTTTTGTTAATAATAGATTACCTAAATTGCAAAAAGAGGTATTAACAGCAGACAAAAAATTAGAATTTTTTCGCAAAAAACATAATTTAGTTGATCCAGAAGTACAGAGTAAAATTCTACTAGAATCTCTTGTTGATATTCAAAAACAACGAAAAATTATTCGCGCACAGCTTGAAGATATACAGATTCGCTACAGTAATCTAGAGAAGAAATTAGTATCTTCAACTCAAAATGCACAGTTGACTGCTAGTTTGAGTCGTTCGAGTAGCTATCAAGCTTTAGTGGATGAGATTAGAAATACAGAAATGAATTTGGCTCAGGAGCGTTTGCGCTACACTGAAAATTCTCCAGTTATAGTCAGACTGACGCAGAAACGCAAAATTCAGATGGCGTTATTAGAAAAAGAGTTGCAAGAACAAGCCATCAATGCTAATAGTAAGTCTCAAAATTTATTAGGAGTTGATGCTAATTTAGTTAATGAGTTAAAGCAGTTACAGAAAAAAGGAATGGGGCTAATTGCCAATGAAAATAATCTAGCAAAATTTGAACAAAATATCCGTTCACAGTTAAATATATATCCTGGAATTATATCTGAATATAATCGGTTGTTATCAGATGTAACAATTCAACGTAAAACACTTGAGCAATTGCTGCAATTACAACAAACCCTAGGAATGAAAATTGCTCAGGGAGGATTTGATTGGCAAGTGTTGGAAGAACCTGATTTGGGGATTTATATCGGGAATCGTAAATGGATATTGATAATTGGTGGGATTTTAATTGGTCCAATTTTAGGTATGATATTTGCCTTGATTTGGGAAATGTTTAATAAGGCAATTTTCTCTCCCCAGGATTTACAGAATTTGACGAATCTTCGCTTACTGGGGTCTGTTCCTAAATTGGGTAAATCTAGTGTTAAAAACAAGCTCCAGAAGATATTCAGGTCTAGACGGCAAAGCTCATCACCAACAATAACAGAAAGCAATCCAAAATTATCCAGTCATGAAACTCTGGATATGATTTACCAAAATATTCAAATATTTAAGCAGTCTTTGCCTTTTAAGTCTTTGATGTTAACTTCTGCATTACCAGGAGAGGGTAAAACAACTTTAACTTTGGGACTGGGAGCTAGTGCGGCACATATGCATCAACGGGTACTAGTTATTGATGCTAATCTGCGATCGCCCAGTTTACACAAAATCCTCAAGATTTCCAATGATTGGGGCTTATCTTTGTTATTGCTAGATGATGTTAAAACTCAAGTTCATAATTATATCCAGCCTATTCACCCTTCTATTGATGTTTTGACTGCTGGACCGACACCAGAAGATGTAGTAAATCTGCTCAGTTCAGAAAAGCTGAAAGAATTGATTGAGTCCTGTGAGCAAATGTATGACCTAGTACTGATAGATGCTTCTTCTGTTTTAGATAGTGTTGATGCCAGAATTATTGCATCTGCCTGTAATGGAATTGTGATAGTAGGTCGTATTGGTCAGTTAACTCCACGAGAACTGATGCAAACAACGGAAATTTTGAGCCAATTGAACTTAATTGGCATTGTTGCTAATGAAGTTCACCAGTCTCCTAAAGTGAAAAAATCCTCGGAACGTGCTGACACCGTGAAACCTGCTGATTATACTGCCAACGGGTGAAATTTGGACTTATGTCATACTGAGCGTAACGTAGTGCAGCGAAGTATCTCGGAGATTCTTCACTTCGTTCAGAATGACACTTTTAACCCGTTTTTAGTATAAGTCAAAATAATAATCAGCTAATTTCTGGTTGAGAGCCAAAGCAAACTGCATAATAGGTAGAAGTGGCAACCTCCTACCTGGGAGAACGTCTTATTGAACTTGTAGAGGCTTGTGATTAGACAATCAGCATGAAAATCCAACTTTATTTAGGTGCTTTATTTTCCCAAATTAAAGGACGACATTGGTGGGTAGGTATCCTCTTATGGTTTGCTTTGGTTGCTCCTGCTCAAGCATCTGTCATCCTGCGCGTAGCCATTGAAAGGGGTGTGAATCAAGTTAAAGTAGGTGCTTCCACGACGGCAATAGTCAAAGATAGTACTGGGCGTACCCTTGGACAATTACCAACCATGAGTTCTTATGCTGCTCAATCAGTTCCTGGGGGAGTGGCTTTGGATAAATGGCAATCGGGGTTGTTTTGGATTGAGCCAACAGGTAAGGGTTTTGTTTATATTGGCGATCGCTGGTTTAGAGGTAGAACCCTTGTCATTCCTACCGAAAAAGGCTTAACAGCCGTTAATTGGGTCGATTTAGAAGAATATCTCTACAGCGTTATCGGTGGAGAAATGGATTCTAGTTGGCCACCAGAAGCACTCAAAGCCCAAGCGATCGCAGCTCGTACCTATGCTCTCTATGAGCGAGAAAAACAACGCAACAATCCCGTCTATGATTTAGGGGATAGTCCAGATCGCTGGCAAATTTACAAAGGTGTTAGCAGCGAATCCAGTAACACTTACACCGCAGTGGACAACACCGCAGGGAAAGTCCTCACCCATAGCAACAAAATTATTCTCTCCGTTTTTCATGCCTGTTCTGGTGGACACACCGAAAACGTAGAAGATGTTTGGGGAAATACCCTCCCTTATTTACGTGCAGTCGAAGATTTTGATCAAGGTGTTAAAGGATGTAGTTGGGTAAAAACCTTTTCACCCGCAGAAATTAGTGCCAGAATTTCTGGTATAGGCAACATCAAAGAGATGATTGCCGAATCTTTCTCCCCTTTCCGCAGCGTTAAAACCTTAAAAATCGTTGGCGATCAAGGTACTAAAGTTCTTAAAGGTGAAGAAGTTCGCACCGCACTCAGGCTTAAAAGTACCCGGTTTACTGTCAGCAAAGGCGCAAATGGTGGTTTTGTCCTCCAAGGACTAGGCTATGGTCATGGCTTAGGAATGAGTCAGTGGGGAGCATACAATTTAGCTCAACGCGGAGCAAGCTACCTGCAAATTTTGGGGCATTATTACAAAGATGTCGCCCTAACGCCGATTCAGGCTAAGTAGAGCAGTAGGGGTGTATTGCGATACGCCCCTCTTTACTTTATTGAAGATGGGGTTTTTATACTAAAAACGGGTTAAAAGTGTCATTCTGTAGCTTGCTTCCCGCAGGGTA
>NZ_JAYGGY010000046.1:0-21306 GCF_034931625.1 Anabaena cylindrica UHCC 0172
TGGGTTTCGCTGTCGCTCAACCCAACCTACATTTCCTTAACCGACAAGTATTGAGTCAGAGTCCTCCTTTTTAAAGAGAATTTAGGAGGATTTAAAGTTTTTAATACATCAGCAACCACTTTTCAAAGATCCTCTAAAACGTCTCATCAATAATTCATGTAACTTGACAAAGAATCAATCCAAACCACTGTTTTTCATCTGTCCATATTTTTACAGTTTTCAGTCCTTGAATTTCAAGTTGTTTTTGCATAATTTCTAAATCAAACTTGCGAGAAATTTCTGTAAGTATGCTTTCTCCAGCTTGAAAATAAACCTTTAAATCCAAAAGTTCTAAAGATACCCAATGACTTTTTTGACAATGTAAATACATTTCAATTTGATTATCAACCTGATTATAAATTGCTTGATGTTTAAACAAACTGATATCAAAATCACCTTGAAACCGCCAATTCAAATGAGAAAGCATATTCAAATTAAAAGCAGCAGTTACTTCTTGACTATCGTTATAAGCAGCTTCTAAAATATCCTTGGGTTTTTGTAAATCAATACCCAATAAAAAATAATCTCCAATTTGTAAAGTGCGAGAAATTTGACTTAAAAAACCATCACATTCTTCTGAGTTAAAATTTCCTAGAGAACTTCCCAAGAAAAACAACATTCTTGACTGTAAATAATTAGATTCCAAATGAACTAATGCTTGTTCATAAGTTCCCAATAAACCATGAATCGCAATATCAGGATATTTTTCTTGTAACTGTAAAACACTAGTTTTGAGAATTCCCCCACTCACATCAATAGGAAGATATCTACAAGAATCAGCATTTTTTTGATAAGCATCTAACAAAGCTTGAGTTTTGGTAGAACTACCACTACCTAACTCTATCAACTCACAACAATTTGTAATTGCCGCAATTTCATCAGCATATTGATTTAAAATCCATGCTTCTGTACGAGTCGGATAATATTCAGGTAATTCACAAATTTTTTCAAATAATAGAGAACCAGGATCATCATAAAAATACTTAGGAGATAAAGTCTTTGGAGTTTGACTTAATCCCTTAATTACATCTTTTCCATCATCACTTAATTCTTGATAATGGTGATCTAAGACTGTTAAAGGTTGAGCAATCATTTTTGAAATCCTTTTAATAATTCTGAATGAAAGAAGATAAATTCATGGTTTTGATTGTTCCTAGAATGAATGAAAATTGAGCAAGTATTTAGTATTTAATCAAAACTTTCAGCAATTCTAAAACCGACGTGCTGATGAAAATAAGGACGAAACCAATTCCGATAAGATGGTAATGCCATTGAACCGTTAGTAGCCCAAGAACCACCGATCATCATTTGATGTTTACCATCAAAAAATGGTGCAGATTGGTCTTCGTAAAGGGGATGAGTTTTAAATCCTGGTAGGGGGTAAAATGTGTTTCCTAACCATTCCCAGACGTTTCCTCGTAAGTCAGAAAGACCAGATGCGCTGTTGGTTGGTTTGAACATTCCCACTGGACTGGGGGAAATAAATTGTAAGTTGAGATTATAGTTAGTTGATGAACAGCTACCTGCGGATATTAGCAAGGCTTGAGTCCATTCTGCTTCGCTCATCAAACGTATGTTTGAGCCTTTCCAGCGACAAAATGCGATCGCTTCATAGTGGTTAACTTCCACAGGCCAGTCAAGGGGTAAGTCCATTTCATCGAATATCGCTCGATAGCGGTAGCCATCTGCTGTGGGTAGCCAAAATTTAGGATGTTGGACTTGATAAAGTTGCTGCCATTGCCAAGATTCAGGATTCCAGTAATCTCGATTATTGTAACCACCTGCTTGCACAAACTCTAGAAATTCCCTGTTTGTCACCAGATATTGACTAGCTAAAAACGGTTTAACCTCTACTTCGAGATGTCCATATTCACTATCCCAACCGTAAGTTAGATCATGATCGGGTTTGCCCAATTGCACCACACCACCAGGAATTTCCCGCATTTCATTGTTAGGAATAATATCACTATTACTAAATGCATAATTCCATCCTTGGGGGCGTTTCAGGCTTTCTACCGGCAATTGACGCAGCAACATGGAAGAGGTTTCAAAGTGAATGCGGCTGTGTTCTATCCCCATTAATAAAGCCCAGAGGGGATGCTGTTGATGAATCGGCAGATGTATGGGAGTGGTTTGGATTACCTTTGTAATTTCTTCTCTAGCTTTGTCTCGATATTGCCAAACTTTTTCCACATCAGGCCAGCAAATCCCTTTTATAGCTGCATCTAACTCTGTCGGAGTTTCAGGATCAACTCCAATTTCAAATAGGGTTTCGTATTGTGGATGAATGCGATTTTCTATTAAACCAACCTGAATTAACTTGTTGATATAAAAAACGGCAGAGTGACCGAGATAAAAAATGAGACAATTTCTTAAAGGGTCAGGATTCAGATAGAAAGTTTGGGGATCAACTAAACTTTGTAGGAGTTTTTCTTCAATTTCCCAAGAATCCTCAAAGTATGTAAGTAGGGTTTGTTGACTACAATGATCGAGTCTGGGGACTTGAGCATATGTCATTCTATTAATTGTGGAAATTGTAGGCATGACATTAATTTAGGTTTGCAAAAGCGCGATAGTTTTTCTACGAGACGCTAAGAGTGATCGATTGCCGCAGGTATCGCATGATTTGATATCTGTCTCCATGTATCTCATCTTGTTGTGCTTTTGCTGATTTTTTTATAAAAACTTTAGACTTACAGCGGATTGCAGATAAATAAGGTACAGAATCTAAATTCAAAGCCAGACACCAAGCCATTTTTACTTCTGAATCCTGACTCCTGAACTCCTGACTCCTGAACTCCTGACTCCTGACTCCTGAATCCTGACTCCTAAACTCCTGACTCCTGAACTCCTGAACTCCTAAACTCCTGAACTCCTAACTCCTGACTCCTGACTCCTAAATCCTGAACTCCTGAACTCCTAAACTCCTGAACTCCTAAACTCCTGAACTCCTGAACTCCTGAACTCCTGACTCCTGACTCCTGACTCCTGACTCCTGAATCCTAAATCCTGAACTCCTGAACTCCTGAACTCCTGAACTCCTGACTCCTGACTTCTGACTCCTAAATCCTGCTGTAATCTAAAATATCCTTCTTTTACGTCCATTATCAGACTGTGTTGTTCGCAACGGCACTACTTCCGCCTCACTACTCTCTCTGGCTACTCTAATCAGCAACGCGGCAGCCACCAAACTGGCAATCATCGAATTACCACCATAACTAAACATGGGTAAAGGCAAACCAGTAGTTGGTAGCGCACCTGTAGCTACACCAATGTGCAGTAATGATTGTCCAATCAAAACCACGGTAATGCCAATTGCCACTAGTCGATGAATAGTATTTTTGGCCTTGAATGCTACAATCAGTCCCAAAGTAGCGAATATAGCTAAAAGTAATAAAAGCAACATACTACCAACAAAGCCAAATTCCTCAGCAAATATTGCAAATATAAAATCAGTGTCTTGAATTGGTAAATAAAACAGCTTTTGTTGAGAAAGTCCAAATCCAACTCCCCAAGTTTGACCGGAACCCACTGCTAACAGACTCTGCACTAATTGATAACCATCTCCTGTCGCATCAGCCCAAGGATTGAGAAAAGACATCACCCGTCTGCGTTGATATTCTTTGATACTGATACTTAATAATGCTAGTATTACTCCACCGAGAGCTGTTCCTCCTAAATATTTGTATGGTAATCCAGCAGCTAGGGCAATTAACCAAATTGTCATACCGCACAGTGCTGTTGTACTTAAATTAGGTTGGGCAAGGATTCCTAATAGTACAAGACAAAATATCCCTATCCAAGAGAGTCTAATTCCCCAACTTAATTTTTCCCAATTACCAAAAAGCCTCGCACTTTGCAGGACTAAAAAGGGTTTAATTAATTCTGATGGTTGAATGGGGATTGGTCCCACTGCTATCCATCTGGCTGCGTCAAATGCCTTTTTACCTAATCCGGGAATCAAAGTGACGAAAATTAACCCTAAAAACAGTAACAAAAACCAATGAGATACCCCCAAAATTTTCCGTAAGGGGAGATTAACAATAACGTTGAATATTATGAGTGAAACTAATACCCAAATGATTTGACGCTTAAAATAGTACATCCCGTCACCATGTCGTTCATCAGCTACGGGATAAGATGCTGAAAAGAGGACGATTAAGCCGCAAAACAACCAAATCATCGTTAACCAGCGTAATAACCGTGCCTCTATGGCCCAAGTAGCAACGGAACTATCAAAAATTGGAATTAATTGGCGTAGATTCACAGTATCTGATTTGGGTAGGAATAAATAAGTTATTTTAGGTTTTAGTCGGTTTACTCCCGTGCTACCAGAAGAATACCGATTAAATGTAGATGTGGAGGGACTTCCCGCAGGGTATCGCAAAAACGCAAAGGACGCGAAGATAGGAAAGAAGGAAGAAGATAGCTAATTTTATGCGAGATGTTCGGAAATACCTACGACATTCTTTAAATAAAAAACATTTACTGAATCCTTATACATTGACTGCTCTTGTCTCAATTGGATTATGGCAGATAGGAACTTGGACTAGTTTAGAATTACTAGGATTTAATTTATTGTTTCGCACACGCAACTATTTACCTCATCCCAGTTGGGATTCACGGATTGCCGTGATTGGGATAGATGATGCGACATTACGCCAGTATGGGCAGTTTCCATTATCACGCGATCGCTATACTCAATTATTAGAAACCCTAGAAGCCTCTCCTCCAGCCGTCATCGGCTTTGATATTCTATTCACAGATCCTACCAGTCACGATGCCACACTAGCCGAAGCAATGGCAATCAATGGTCAGGTTGTCTTAGCAATTGCCCCCAATTTACAAAAACAGACCTTGCGTCCAGTGCCAATTTTAGATCGCGTCACCAGCAAAGGCCACATTGTCAACAATGCCGATTTGGATGGAGTCACACGTCAATACTCCCTCTACATCAATCAAGTTCCCTCCCTCGGCATCATGTTGTTAAAAGGATACAACAATAGCTTGCAACAGACCTTTACAGCAGACACCAGTAAGCCGACAAAACCACAAATTATCTTACCACCCATGCAATTGGGAGTAACAGCACAATCAGTTTTAATTAACTGGTTAGGACAAACTCAGCGAGATCAAGGAATCCTAACCTATTCCTTTGCTGATGTCGTCCAGAGAAAAGTAGATACAGCCAAACTCAAAAACAAAATTATCTTAGTCGGATTAACCGCCACCGGAGCTAACGATTCCTTAAAAACTCCCTTCGATCAAATACCACCAACATCTGGTGTCTACCTACACGCGGCCTTAATTGATAATCTACTTAACAACCGACTACTACAAAGATTGCCCAGGCAATTGGAACTCTTACTATTATTCGGATTTGGACTCGGTTCTACTCTGATATTAGCCCCTTTAACATTTCCTAAACGCGCTCTTGTTATAGGGATGCTGCCTTTTGCCTGGTTCAGTTTATCAGTTTTAGCTCTCACTATCTCCAACCTCTGGTTGCCAATCGCTGCGCCCATTAGCACAATCTTCTTAGCTGCATTAACTGTGCAATGGCAAGAACAAAAAGAAAAACAACAATTAATGAGTTTATTTGCACGTCATGTTTCCCAGGAAACAGCAACATTAATTTGGCAAAACCGAGCAGATATTTTTCAAAATGGTCAATTAGAAGCTAAAGAAATGGTAGCAACGGTTTTATTTACCGACATTCGGGGTTTTACCTCAATTTCTGAAGATATGAAACCACGCGAGTTACTCGACTGGTTAAACTTATACCTGAGTGCAATGACTGAGTGCATTCAAGAGCATCATGGAGTAGTTGATAAATTCATTGGTGATGCCGTAATGGCTGTTTTTGGCATTCCCTTTCCCCACACCCGCTCAGACGAAATTCAACAAGATGCCATTGATGCTGTTTCTGCCGCCATATCTATGCAGAAAAGATTAGTACTATTAAATCAGGAATTAGAAAGTCTAGGTAAGCCTGTTATTAGTATCGGCATTGGAATTCATACAGGTCTGATAGTTGCTGGCAGCGTTGGTGGATCTCAAAGATTAAATTATTCCGTATTGGGAGATGCTGTAAATATTGCATCTCGCTTGGAACAACTCAACAAAAACACAGACTGGTATAATCCTCAAAACATCTTAATCAGTGAAACAACATTCCATCTTATCAAAAAGCATTTTCATGCCCAAAAAATAGAGCAATTAAATCTACGTGGACGGCAAAAATTAACTATGATTTATTCGATTATAGGATTAATAGATTAATTGTATCAAAACTAATTTAATTAGGTAACTATTATCAACTGCATAATACCAAAACAAATGAAAATCTAACTCTTCCTTTCCGCCTCCAGCATAGCTGTCTCCTGTCTCCATCGCACTGCTAATTCCGATAATTTTACATTGTTCACTAAAATTGTGGTAAAAAAATAAAGCTGCTTACTATAAATGCAGTAATTTCTACTCGATTAAAACGAGTTTAAAACTTCCGTGGATTCAATAACTTCTTTAGTTATCAAAACATCTATAACAATTTGGTGAGTACGTGAATAGGTATCTGATTACAGGAATAGTCACAACTGTTTTATGGGAAACTTTATCGTGCCAGGCTTGGACGCAGCCACCCTCTTGCATTGCGAAAAGCCTGCCTGAAGTTAGCAACTCTCTCAATAGTTTTCGCAAGAGAGAAGTTATTGTCATTGGCAAAATACCAGAACATCCATACGTGGTTATTGTTCCTGGCAACTCAGATAAGTTGTTAAACAGTGTCAGAAAATATGTTGCTGACGCATTTATCGCAAATCATAAGCTAGGTGCTTATGTATACGCAGGTGGCTCTTCCTATAGAGCAAAGGCAGAGTGCTTGTCTCATTTGTTGAAATCGCGAGGTTTAGATGCGCGAGTTGTCTATTTTCCCACAAAAAATTAACTGGAGAAACTTATGAAAACTTGGTGAATTAGGAGGTTCAAATCAATCGCTGGCTAGAAGTGTGCTATCCTATTATACTGCCAACGGGTGAAATTTGGACTTATGTCATACTGTTCGCGTAGCGTGGCGTAGCCATACGTAACGTAGTGCAGTGAAGTATCTCGGAGATTCTTCACTTCGTTCAGAATGACACTTTTAACCCGTTTTTAGTATAGCAAAGCACTGTATTCCCGTGGATAAACATCAGATTAATCCACTAAGTAGGGCTTGCTGATAGCGTGGCGTAAGCTATAAAAGTCTTTTCGTAAGAATTCAGGAGTCAGAAGTCAGGAGGAAGAAGAAAGAAGAATATTTTTCTCTTCTGTTCCTTGCTATACAGCGGTTTCCGCTCTTATGAGGTACATCTTAGCCCCCTCATCGCTTGCGGGGAGGGGGTTAGGGGGGATCATCGAGTGTCTAAAACACCACCCGAAACTTTTAAAACATCCTCTTAGCGACAAAGTTTAAGTAGGAATTTTTTTATCTAACACATCAATTAAAGTATTTGCATCTATTGTGTTTTGGTCTTAACCGTATAGGGACGTACTTAAGTACATCCCTATATAATAATCAATAGATTAATAGTGCATTAGTGTAGCTGACTGTAGGTATCAGTTATCTATCTACAGATCCCATGATTACGTCAATGCTACCAAGAATGACCACAATATCAGCAACCTTCATCCCACGCAACAAATGAGGAAGGATTTGCAAGTTATTGAAGTCTGCTGGGCGAATTTTCCACCGCCAGGGGAAAACATTATTATCACCTACTAAGTAAATTCCTAGTTCACCTTTGCCACTTTCTACACGGGCATAGATTTCACCTGTGGGAATCTTAAAAGAAGGTGAAACTTTCTTACCAATGAATTGATAATCAAAAGCATCCCACTCAGATTTTTTCCCGGCCATTAAGCGTTTAGCTTCTAGGTTTTCGTAGGGGCCTCCAGGTAAACCTTGAATAGCTTGTTTAATGATTTTTACCGATTCGCGCATTTCTCGCATCCTTACCATGTAACGAGCGAGACAATCGCCGGCGGTTTCCCACTGAATATCCCAATCGAAGTCATCATAACATTCGTAGTGATCAACTTTCCGCAAATCCCACTTCACCCCAGAACCACGTAACATGGGGCCAGAAAGTCCCCAGTTAATGGCTTCTTCGCGGGTAATTGTGCCAATACCTTCGATACGACGGCGGAAAATGGGGTTATTGGTAACTAAGCGTTCGTACTCATCGACTTTGGGGATGAAATACTCGCAGAAGTCTAAACACTTGTCTACCCAACCATAGGGTAAATCAGCAGCTACACCACCAACGCGGAAATAGTTGTTATTTACCATGCGATAACCTGTGGCGGCTTCCCACAAATCATAAATCATTTCCCGTTCCCGGAATTGATAGAAGAAGGGAGTTTGTGCGCCAACATCAGCCAGGAAGGGGCCAAACCATAGCAAGTGGTTAGCAATCCGGTTTAGTTCCAGCATAATCACGCGAATGTAGCTGGCGCGTTTGGGAACTGCGACACCCGCTAATTTTTCAGGTGCGTTAACTGTCACCGCTTCGTTGAACATCCCCGCAGCGTAGTCCCAACGGCTGACGTAGGGGACATACATAATGTTTGAGCGGTTTTCGGCAATTTTCTCCATTCCTCGGTGTAGGTAGCCAATGACTGGTTCACAGTCAACGACATCCTCGCCATCCAGTGTCATAATTAGCCGCAGAACTCCGTGCATTGAGGGATGATGAGGCCCCATATTTAGCACCATTGGTTCAGTGCGGGTTTCGATTCTACTCATAGATTTGCTGTTCTCCCGTTATGGACGTGAATTAAACCGCCAAGATGCTAACCAGACAAGATTTGTAATATCTACCAAAATTCAGCTTGTAGAGATAATTTCTGTGTTGTCCCTACAGGGTTATGTTGGAGAGAGGATAGCAGGGTCGGACTTGTACTTGATGTTTTATCGTGTTGTACTTCTTAGATTATTATAGGGAGCTTGCGATTCATGGGATTGAGACTCTAGATTTTTTTTCATGTGTCTGAGGGGGTAGGAGCCGATACAAATATTTGATGAGTAGTATTGGCTAAACTCTATTTGTATCAATAGGTTGGTGATTTTGCTGATTTTTTCCTGGTAGCACGATAGATTTAATTTATAATTATCCAAGTAAAATTCTATGGTTAATTTTTTATCTCACGCAAAGGCGCAAAGGCGCAAAGTAAGAGAAGCAGAGTTTTTTCAAGGGTGTGATTAAGTTATGAATTATTTGCAAGTTTATTTTCAGGAAGTTAATCAAGTTTATCAAGGTCAAAATGCTACTGAACATAGTTATCGTCCTGCTTTGAAGAAGTTAATGGAGTCTTTAGATTCTGGTATTCAAGCTATTAATGAACCGAAAAGAATTGCTTGTGGTGCGCCGGATTTTTTGGTAAGGAATGGCATTTTAGAAGTTGGGCATATAGAAGCTAAGGATATTGGTGTTTCTCTTAAAAAGGTGGAAAAAACTCCACAAATGGGGCGTTATTTTCAGGCTTTGGGTAATTTAATTTTAACTGATTATTTAGAATTTCGTTGGTATGTCCAAGGAGATTTAAGATTGTCTGCTTCTTTAGGGACAATTGATAAAAACAAAAAAATCAAAGTTGATAAGGAAGGAATAGAATCAGTTGACCAACTTTTACGGCAATTTTTATTGGCTAAAGTTCCCCAAGTTACCACACCAAAGGATTTAGCTAAACGCATGGCTAGTTTGGCACAATTGATGAGAGATGCAATTAAAACGGCTTTAAATGATGTAGATAATGGGGGAATGTTACGTCAGCAGTTAGAGTCATTTCAAAGAGTATTAATTAAAGATTTGACAGTTGAACAGTTTGCGGATATGTACGCCCAAACTATTTGTTATGGGTTATTTGCAGCGCGGTGTAATACTGATAATCCTCATACTTTTTCACGGGAAACAGCAGCTTTTAAATTACCGAAAACCAACCCATTTTTAAGAAGTATTTTTGGACAAATAGCTGGTCCTGATTTAGATGATAGAATTAGTTGGGCTGTGGATAATTTAGCAACTCTTCTGCAACAAACGGAAATGGCAGAAATTCTCAAGGATTTTGGTAAACGTACCCGCAGAGAAGATCCAGTTGTCCATTTTTATGAAACGTTTTTGGCAGAATATGACCCAAAAATGCGGGAGTCACGAGGGGTATATTATACTCCTGAACCTGTGGTTTCTTATATAGTTAAAAGTGTCGATTATATTCTTAAAAATAAGTTTAATATTAGTAAGGGTTTAGCAGATTCTAAAAAGATTAAAATTCCCAATCCCAAGGGTGAGGGAACTATAGAAACTCACCAAGTTTTGATTCTCGATCCTGCGGTGGGTACAGGAACTTTTATGCACAATGTGATTGATTATATTTATGATGGTTTTAAATCTCAAAAGGGGATGTGGTCAAGTTATGTGAGTCAGCATTTATTACCCCGTTTATTTGGGTTTGAGTTGTTGATGGCTCCCTATACTGTAGCACACATGAAGTTAGGGTTACAGTTGCAAGAGTTGGGTTATGATTTTAGTTCTGAGGAACGGTTAAGGATTTATTTAACTAATACATTGCAAGAAGCATTTCAAATTCCTCCTGCTGATGGTTTTATGAACAGGATTCGAGATGAAGCTGAAGCAGCAAAAGATGTAAAACAAGATGTTCCTATCATGGTGGTTTTAGGAAATCCTCCTTATTCGGCGGTTTCAGAAAATACTGATCCTTGGATTGTGAAATTAATAAGAGATTATTACCAAGTTGATGGTAAACCACTCAAAGAATACAATTCACAAGGTTTATTAGATGATTATGTAAAGTTTATTCGCTTTGCTCAACATCGAGTTTCGGAAACGGGTTATGGTATTGTGGCTTTAATTACGAATCATGGTTATTTAGATAATCCGACTTTTCGAGGTATGCGTCAAAGTTTGATGCATACTTTTGATGAGATTTATATTTTAGATTTACATGGTAGTAGCAAGAAAAAAGAAGTTTGTCCTGATGGTTCACCGGATCAAAATGTGTTTGATATTCAGCAAGGTGTAGCAATCAGTATTTTTATTAAATATGAAAATAGTCAGCAAAAATTAGCAAAGGTTTATCATGCTGATTTATGGGGTGTGAGAGAGGTTTATGAAAATAAAGAGTTGGTTGGGGGTAAATATCATTGGTTAGCTGAGAATGATATTAGTTTAACAAACTGGAAACAATTAGAGCCACTTTCGCCATTTTATTTATTCAAGTTTCAAAATACAAAGTTTTTGCCAGAATATGATCAATGCTGGAAAATAACTGAAGTTTTACCTATCAATCTAACTGGAGTTAAAACAAATCGAGATAAATTATTAGTCGATATTGATTATTCAAATTTAATAAAAAGAATAGATGATTTAGCTCAAAATAAATATTCAAATGAAGAAATTAATGAAAAATATCAATTGAGTAATGATGATTATTGGAATACAAGTCGAGAGAGAGCAAAAATTAGATCAGTTAACTGGAAAGATAATATTATTCCCTATCTTTATCGAACATTTGATAAAAGATGGCTTTTTTATCAAGTAAATCTGATTCAAATTAAACGTGGTGGCGCAGGATATAGTGTCATGCGTCACATGATTAATAACGAAAATTTGGGGTTAGGTGTAGGTCGTCAGGGACTTGCTGTAAATGATCCATTATGGTCTTTAATTATTGCATTTGAAAATGTAATTGACACTAATATTTTTAGAAGAGGTGGCGTGAATAGTTTTCCTCTTTATATCTATCCTGAAACTCAAGTAGAAAGGGATATGGGGATGACTCGTCGTCCTAATTTATCCCCAGAATGTATGACAGAATTTTCCCAAAAACTAGGCTTAGAATTTATTTTTGATGGAAAAGGAGATAAAACTAAAACCTTTGGTCCAGAGGATATTTTAAATTATATTTATGCTGTATTTCATTCTCCTAACTACCGTCAACGCTACGCTGAATTTTTAAAGATTGATTTCCCTCGTGTTCCTTTAACTTCCAATGCTGCACTTTTTTGGGAGTTAGTTATCAAAGGTGATAATTTAGTTAAATATCATTTAATGAAAGAAACAGGAACAGAACTTTCTACTTACCCTATCCCTGGTTCTAATATTGTCGAACAAGTCAAATACAATGAAAATTATCAACAAGTTTGGATAAATTCTGAACAATATTTTGATCAAGTTCCGCAACAAATATGGAATTTTTACATTGGTGGTTATCAAGTTTGTCAAAAATGGCTGAAAGATAGAAAAGGGAGACAATTAAATTTTGATGATATTAGTCATTATCAAAATATAATTTCCATCATATCGGAGACTATTAAGATTATGGGAGATGTTGATAAAATAATTGAAAAATATGGCGGTTTTCCGTTAGAATAATAGTCAACAACAAGATATGAAGACAGACACGATATTTTACACATTACTCCAAAATCTCCCCAGTGTGTTATTTGAATTGCTAGAACAGTCCCCAGAACTGGCCTTGCACTACGAATTTTCTTATGTGGAAATCAAAGAATTAGCCCGTCGGCTAGATGGCTTATTTTTACCCAAACCAGAGTACCCACAAGACCCGATTTATTTTGTGGAAGTACAATTTCAGCACGATGATAATTTATACTGGCGATTAATTACAGAAGCAGTTCTTTACTTAAACCAAAATAAACCTCAAAGAACATGGCAAGCTGTAGTATTGTGGGCAAATCGGGATCTTGATCCTGGTATACCCTTAGCATATCAAACTTTACTAACTGCTGGACTAATTCATGTCGTTTACTTAAATGAAATAACCGATACATCATCTTCAATTGGTTTAGGAATTATTAAATTAGTAGTTTCCCCTGAAGATGAAGCTATCCAACAAGCAAAAACTTTGATTAATCTGGTAGAAAAAGCAGATGCGGCCAAGAGTCGAAATCTTTTAGAATTAGTAGAAAGAATGCTGGTTTACAAATTTTCATCCTATAGCCGTCAGGAGTTAGAAGCAATGTTTGGATTAACAGAATGGCAAAAAACTCGATTTTATCAAGAAATTGAGGAACACACGAAGGTAAAAGTAGAGTTAGAAACAAAGTTAGAAACTATTCCTAAACTGTTAAATGAGGGACTAACTGTAGAACAAATTGCTCGGATATTTGAGTTAAATATCGAAGTGGTAAAACAAGCAATCAAACAGCAAAATAATAAATAGACATTGGATGAATAAATACAGGATTGATACACCTTTAACAGCTTTCTCATGGAAGTTTCATAACTAAAGACGGTGCTTTACGTTATCACTAAGAGTAAGCCAAAAAATAAATGATCCTGTCTTGTCATGCTGAGTGCAGCAAAGCGGAACGTTCGCGTTAGCGTGCCGGAGGCTCTAGCATCTCGGAGGATTCTTCACTACACTTCGTTTCGTTCAGAATGACAAATTATACCTTTTCCAACTTTTCAAACACCCTCTTAGAAAAAATAGAGAACATCTACTTAATCCTGATGAACAAGCAGAATTAGCTGGTTTATTAGAATTAGAAAAAATATTCCGTTTTATCAATGCTAAACTCGCTTCTTAATTTTTATTATCAATAAATTAATGATAAAATCAAATTTACAAACATCCTTAGATTTAGAAGAACCTGCCTTCTCTCATATTCCCGTTCTTAGTCACGAAGTAATTACAGGTTTAGCAATTCAACCTGGTGGAAATTATTTAGATTTAACCGTTGGTGGTGGTGGTCATAGTCGCTTAATATTAGAAACTGCTGAAGATGTGAAAGTTACCGCAGTTGACCAAGATGAGGATGCTTTAAATGCTGCAAAAGCTAATTTAGCTGAGTTTGGAGAAAGAGTTAATTTTATTCATAGCAATTTTGCTAATTATCAATTTCCTGCAAATACATATCATGGAATTTTAGCTGATTTGGGTGTGAGTTCCTATCATTTGGATAATCCAGAACGGGGTTTTAGTTTTAGAAATTCTGCAAATCTGGATATGCGAATGAACCAGCAAGAGTCGCTTACTGCTGGGGATATTATTAATGAATGGGATGAAAAGGAATTAGCGGATATTTTCTTTCAGTATGGAGAGGAGAGACTTTCTCGACGTATTGCGAGAAGAATTGTAGAGAAACGCCCATTTCAGACTACTACAGAATTGGCTGATGCGATCGCATATTCTGTCCCCTCTAAATACCGTCATGGCAGAATCCACCCCGCTACCCGCGTTTTCCAAGCTTTGCGAATTGCGGTTAATGATGAGTTAAAGGTGCTGGAAACTTTAATCGCAAAAGCACCATTAGCGCTGGTTCCCGGTGGCAGAATTGTCATTATTAGCTTTCACAGCTTGGAAGATAGGTTAGTCAAGCATGGGTTAAGGAATTCGCCCACATTAAAGGTATTGACAAAAAAGCCAATTATTGCTGGTGAAGAAGAAATTTCTCAAAATGTGCGATCGCGCTCCGCTAAATTAAGAGTAGCAGAAAAAAATTAGATCCTCCCTTCCCGGCTGAAGAATTAATGATTAAATGAACCGCAAATACGCGCAAAGTTTAAGTAGTCGTGCAAAATAAATTGCACATTTTGGGAAGGGAACGGGGAACAGAACAAGATTCCAGGGATTTCTATGTTTCGGGAAAATGTATAATTAATTTTGCCGAGGCACTTATAAAGCCTGGTTACATTTACTGGTATAATATGACAACAACCCTTATTCACTAACTTGATGTGGGTACAGCAGAACCTTGATATCTTTTTAGCACATGAACCCAGTCAAATTATCACCTGTTAATACACGTAATGATCAGAGTTTAGTGTGTCCAAATCTGTTATCTCATTGGAAAATAATTTCTGTACCTGAATCTGAGCAAGGGGTAAGCGGTTTTTCACCAATACTTTTACAAGGAATTAAAACCAGACAACGGTTTCCATTTTCATTAACGGAAGGTTACGCTCTCAAGCTGTTTAATGGAAAATTGACAGTCCGACAAGTACAGGAAAAGTGTCAACAGCAATTTGGGAAAGAAATTCATTCTGATTTTGTGATCAAGCTATTAGAAAAATTGGTGGCTTTGGGAGTTTTAGGAATTCACAAAACCGAGAATAAAAGAACTTATATACTGCGAGAACATTCCATAAAACCTAACCGTTGGCCTCTACTTAAATCCGCAGTGCAGTGGATATGGAACCCAAATGGTTATTGGCTCTTGCGTATGGAACACCCACATAGTTTAGCCTATCTTCAAATTAGCCCTTATCAAAAAAATCTCCTTTTACAGCTAGGTAAACTACCACCAAAAACCATCGCTGCTAAATACCAGGTTAACATCGAAGATATACAATTTCTGTTAAAAAAATTAGCAGGAAAAGGAATGCTAAAGGATGTTAAACCAGTTCAGTCTAAAAGAAGTTGGAAATTCAAAAAATTACTATTTAATAAAAACACTTGGTTTGACCTGCAAAGTGATAAAATTAATTTTATTTTTACACAAAAATTTAGTTTATTGATTTGCATATTGCTGGCTTTTGTTGTAGCAATTAGTGTGAAGAATAAAGTAGATAAAAAACTAGTTCCTGTTACTTATATAGATAGTGAGGAAAACTTATCCAAAAAAATAAACTCTAATTCTGATCAGAATTTATCTCAAGATATTATCCCTGCTAAAAAAGCTCAAAAAGCTGGTGTAATTATTGATGGTACGATTAAAATTGATTTTGCTAAACAAATTCTTGAAAAAGTTAAACAAGGTACTCTTCGTCAAGAAGTTGCTACTTTTTTAATTGCTATATCAGCTACTGAATCCAGTGGTGGTAATTGGCAAGAACACCGTCCAAATAGTAAGTTTTATGGTGCTTTCCAAATTTCTAGAGATAGATTTGACCCTAATATTTCTGATGAGGAAATTTTGGGAAATCCAGATATGCAAATTGAAGTAGCTCAGAAATTGTATGATGAAAAAGTGGTAATTCTCGCTGATCAAAATAATTTGTTAAATAGAAAAACTCTACCTGAGCAACAACCTCTAATTGAACATTTATTAGGCAAAAGCGAACTTTATCAAATAGCTTATGCTTGGATAACTTTAGATGGAATAGATGGTCACGGTGTTTATAGTCAAGACTTCGCTAGTGCAGCGGAACAATCTGCGGAAATTATTCGCAATCATCAATATATTAGGGCTTATCTTTACACTGATGTTAAATGATCAGGAATCAGGAGTCATATCATGTCTGCCTAATCACTTGCGATATAAATTGTTTGTGCAGAAATTCAAGAATTCTCTTTCCCCCCTGCACCCTGCACCCCTCCTAACTCCTAACTACTTCCTTCTCATTCTCTCTGGACTACCTGTGGGAATTGCTGCAATTAACTTCTGTGTGTATTCTTCTTTTGGTTCACGGTAGAGACTTTCTGCTGTACCTGATTCGACAATTTTTCCTTGATTCATCACTAAAATGCGATCGCTCATAAATTTCACCACACTTAAATCATGGGAAATAAAAATATACGTCAAGTTAAAATCATGCTGCAATTCTTTTAACAAATTTAATACCTGGGCTTGTACCGACACATCTAACGCCGAAACCGACTCATCACAGATAATAAACTTAGGATTTAAAGCCAAAGATCGGGCAATACAAACCCGTTGACGTTGACCACCAGAAAATTGATGCGGATAGCGTTTCATGTCATCTGCACCCAATCCCACCCGTTCTAACAGTTCCACAGCCCTTTCCCGTCGCTGCGACTTAGACTTACCCACAGAATGAATCAACAACGGTTCCATCACCGCTTCACCAACCTTCATTCGAGGATTAAGAGAACTAAACGGGTTTTGGAAAACTATTTGCATTTCCCGTCGCAATTTTTGCAACGGTTCTCCTTTGAGTTCAGTTATATTTTGTCCATCAAAAATAATTTTACCGCTCATCGGTTCGATTAATCTCAGCAAACTTCTACCCAAAGTAGTTTTACCACAACCAGATTCTCCCACCAATCCCAGAGTTTCGCCTGGATAAACATCAAAAGAAACGGCATTCACAGCCATATTGTAAGGTTTTGTTCTACCAAGTACCCCCCGCACTGGGAAGCCAACATTCAGGTTGCGAATTTTTAAAAGAGGTTCTTGGGCGCACAAATTAGCTAATCTGATATTAATCTCTTCGCTGCTGATATCTGGTGGTTGTGCTGGTTCTTGGGGATAAATGACCACCTGTCCAAATTCATCCTCCTTTGCACTCATATAGTCAGAAACAGTCAGCAGTTTTTGGGGACGATGGTTAAGGGAGGGACGACAGGCTACAAGCCCCTTTGTATAAGGATGTTGGGGATTAGTAAAAATTTGTTCTGCCGCACCGGATTCGACAATTTTACCTTTATACATCACCGCTACTTGGTCAGTGATTTCCGAAATTAACCCCAAATCATGGCTGATAAAAATCATCGCCATATTGCGACTTTGTTGTAATTCTTGCAGCAACTCCAGAATTGTCGCCTGTACCGTCACATCTAAAGCTGTAGTTGGTTCATCAGCAATTAACAATGATGGGTTACAAGAAATTGCCATTGCAATCATTACCCGTTGCAGTTGACCACCAGACAACTGATGGGGATAGCGTTCCAGCATCGCTGCTTTTTGTTCTTTCACCAACTGCGCTAATTGGAAGCTATCGGGTGGAGATGACTGACTATCGAGACACTGCTGCTGGATTGTTTCATCACTAGGTAAAAGTTTAACTTCTTGCAGACCTGCGATCGCAATTCTCTTCGCCTCAGCTGCACTCACATTTTGATGACGCATAATTGCTTCTGTCATCTGAAACCCAATATCATAAACCGGATTGAGTGAACTCATCGGTTCTTGAAAAATCATCGCAATGTCACCACCCCGGTACAGCTGCATCTCTTTAGCAGGTAAAGCCAATAAATCCAGAGGTTGGGCATTTTCCTGGGGACGAAACCAGATTTCTCCCCCACCAACCCTACCGGGATACTGCAACAAACCCATCACAGCCAAAGCTGTAACTGATTTCCCACTTCCAGACTCTCCCACTATTCCTAGAGTCTCACCGCGATGCAAATCAAAGCTGATACCATCCACAGCCTTAACTTTACTGCCATCACCAGCAAATTCAACTTGTAGATTGCGAACCTCTAGGATAGTTTCTTTCATAGGTCTGGGGTAGTGATTAAACAGGGAACAGGGAACAGAAGACTTTTTCAGCCTTTGAAAACCCCTTGCGGTAATTTTACCGATTGTGACACCTTTAGCCAATAACTACCAATCAACTTGGGGACTTCCCAGAATAAGATTACCTATCTTCCTTCTTCTTTCTTCCTTCGCGTCCTTCGCTTCTTCGCGGTTCATTTAATCCATATTCTGTTGGTTCTAAAAGAGTATCAGTTCTTTTATAACTTAGGTAAAATTTCAGGAATTAAATTACCCGGAACCTTAGATAAAGCCAGATTTTGTCCTTGGATACCTAATTGATCATGGAAAGTGCGAATTATTTTCACTATGTGAGTAAAAGTCGTTTGATAAGCTTCTGTGTTTTTAGTCAAGGCACTTAATGCTTGGGCATGATTTTCTAAAGATGCTTCTAAATGCTGAGAAAGTATTTTTTTGTCACCATTAAAAGACGGATCTGTAACTAATTGATAATGAGCTAATCCCAAATTATTTTGTGTTGCTAATAAATCAAAACTTAAATTTTTACGATCTACAGAATCTGATATACTCAGAGTTTCTTCATAAGTCTTGACGCATAATTTCAAAAAACTTTGGCGAATGTCTTTAGTGACCTGTGGGAGATTTGCTATATGCCAATAGGCAGTACCAAGATTATTGCGAGTAGCGGCACAAGCATTAGGAACATTAGCAGGAGTACGATATTTCAGAGCTTCACGGTATAAATCAACTGCTAATTGTAAGTTATCCAATGGTTGTTCATATTGAGATAAATTCCAATAAGCAGTGCCGATATTATTTTGAATCATGCCATACTTGAGCGGCTCATCGGTAGGCTTGTAGTACACCAGTGCTAGATTATAAGCTGCGATCGCTTTTTTGAGATGTTCCACCGGTTGACTATGTTGTCCCAAATGCCAGTAAGCAGTCCCCAAATTATTCTGACAAGCAGCATATTTAATAGGATCAATTTCCTCTGTTCGGTAGAGAAGTGCTTCACCATAAGCTGTAACCGCTTGTTGCCAATTTTCCACAGGGTGAGAAAATCGCGCTAAATCACCGTAAGCTGTCGCTAAATTATTCTGCACACGAGCATAAATATCTGGTTGGCTATCAGGTGTAATTAGTTTGATTGCCAGCTGATAAAATTCTATTCCCTGTTCTATATAAGTTTTTCCTTCCTCACTATTACCAGGTGTGCGGTGCAGCATCCAGTAAAGCGTACCCAAATCATTTAAAGTATCTGGCAGTTGCGGTGAATTATCGTCATAACTAACAGCTTCCTGATAGGCAATAATTGCCACCATTAAATTTTCTAGACTTGACTTTCCTTGCTCAATGCGAAGGCGATATAAGTTTCCTAAATTATGATAAGCTACTGCTATTTTTTCACCAGCAGCTTCCTGGATTTGTAATTTTTCAATTTCCCAGAGAAGTTGCTGAGGTTGTAAATTTTCATCTGCATCTTCAGGAATATCCGTATTTAGTGTTTCTTTAACTAACGATATTAATTCATCGTTAATATGCAAAAAAGATGAGAGTTTAGGAATATCAATCTTTTCTGTTGATATACCATACAATGTCTGTTCTGTATTTTTAGATTTCTCTTCTAAAAAATCATCGTCTTCAGTAAAATTAAACTCTTGAATAAGATTTTCTGTCAATTCTTCTGAAGCAATTGATTCATCAATAATTGATTTTTCTAGATTTCCTAAATCTACACTTCTCAAACTGGAGAAATTTTCTGAATAACCCCGATTATCTATTGTTGGTGTCGGTTCTCCAGTAAAGATAAACACACCAGTTCGACCATGCCAAAACTTAGGTGCTGATTGCTGAATAGCAGATAACCAAGGACGCGGAACCCAAAACAACAAGCTAGATTCTAAAAACGGACTGGATTCTTGGGTAGAAAAATATTGTTCGCTTAATCGGAGATAATGTAAAAATAACCTTTGTACCGCTACTGATTGTTTAGTGAGCAATTCCACACCGACAATCTGAAATGCCGGTATTGGTAAGGGACGACCAGGTGTGTCTTTTGATTCTCCCACAATCGGTGGCGGATAATTAGCTAACCATTGATTTATCTGCGCGATGGGATTAGGATCATTTAAATTCAACCGCAATGTAACTAACCGTGGATAAGCCGGAGTACTGATTCCCCTTGTCTCTGTTGGCTGATATAGCACTTGCCCCACGGGATAAGCCAAGGTAGAATGTAACCGAGTAGCTACTTGATTTCTTAAGTGTAAGTCATCACATACGGCAAAAAATATCTGTCGTCGTAAACCAATACTCAGGGCAAATTTTAGGCGTTGATATACTTGCCGATTCCAAGCAAAAATGTCTGTAGGTAAAGTTTCATTCACGCTCATAGTGGCTACAACAGCCGAAATACAGTATACATTCTCAAGTCAGTCAAATAAACATAACTGAAAAATCTTATATTCTGATTTTCAAGTAAATGTTTTTCTGTTCAGGATAAATCGACTTTTATAAACTTGACGGATTAATAAGTGTCTAATTATACTTAATTATTCTTTTTGATTTTAGCAAACAATTAGAAAATCAGGCTCCTCCTGAGATTGGAACCTGATTTTTTGAAAGATTAAATTTTATTAAAATATTTTGAGATTAACCAACGTTAGAAACAGAGAAGGCGACAAAAATCACACCACCAACCAAAAGCGCAGCAGCAAGTCCTAAAACAATATAGTTGCGCTGTTGAGTGGGTGTAGGAGGTTCTGCTTGATAAACTTTAGGTTCACGGGCAAAATTGTTGAGTAGACCGCCTTCTTCGTTTGTATAGGGCATGAAGTAATTCCTTGCTATCTTTTTTATTGTATATTAACTATATTATAGTTTATTTTCACAAAAAAATATAAATCTTTACATTTAGTCAGGATGAATTTACATGGGGCTTGTGGAATACAGCTATAATCCATCTAAAATGAGGGTTTTAATATGCTAGATTAATTCTGATCCAAAACTTAACGGGTGACAAGGGGGTTGAAGATGAGATGTGGCAATAATTTGAGAAAATA
>NZ_JAYGGY010000047.1:0-20542 GCF_034931625.1 Anabaena cylindrica UHCC 0172
CACTTCGTACCCTGCGGGAAGCAAGCTACAGAATGACACTTTTAACCCGTTTTTACTCTAGTTACTAGATTTATGCAGTTTGACGCACCCTACAATAGATTTTTGGTGTGACACGCAGCTTTAGTCTTAAATGTCTAATGCTGGTGTTTTTGTTCGTGATTTTTACAACCACCCTTACCGTGATGGTGTTCGTGATCATGACCGTGAGAGCAGCCTTGGAGGTTTTGCTGCATCAGTTTTTCGCTCATTTCCTTCAAAGAGTCATCGACAGGTTTTAAGCCTATCCATGCGTCAATTTTCTCGATATCAAAACCTACTTCACGTCTATTTCCTACTTCAATTAAAGGACGACGAATTAATAAAGGATCTCTGAGCATCATGACTAAAGCAGTATCAGCGTCGATGCTTTCAGGAATTACCTCTCCTGATTTTACTTTAGGTGCGGATTTGTTAAACCATTCGACAACAGGATGATTTCCAAAAAATGAACGCAACCTTTCTGCTGTCCAAGGTTCTGTTAATAAACTGTATGTCACTACTTCATGACCTGCGGCTGTGAGCAAAACTTTTTGCTTTGTACCACCTTTACAGCCTGGTTTTTCATAGAAAATTACTCTGGCCATGGATATATCTCCTATGAGGTTTTGATTCGATTTCTAGACAAGAAATAATGTAAGAATTCAGGAGTCAGGAATCAGGAGTCAGAAGGAAGGAGGAAGGAGGAAGGAAATTTTTCTCTTCTGTTCTCTGTTTCCTGCTATATCAAATATTCAGTATTCTGAATTCTTACGAAATAATTAACCGCAGATAAACGCAGATCAAAAATGAAGATTTTTGTTTATAGGTAAATATTCTGGACTTTTTACCTATTACTATTAGTTGCTATCTATTTATCACAATAATCATTTATTTCTGTTTATGCCACTACATTTAAAATTTTTTAGCAATATGGTCAATTGCATTGAATTCAAATCTCTCTTTGGGGTTGGTTTCTCCATAAATATTAAATGTAACTGTAGGTTCTTCACCAACAGCTTGTACCTGATGTATGGTATCAGAAGCAAAACTGATAATATCGCCAGGGGATAAATTTATTTCTCCAGTTATTTCAATTTTATCTGGAAACTCTGAGTTAGAAGTGCGCCGCCAAAATGTATTTTTTTCTTCACCTTTTAGCACTGCTACTACTCCCCAAGTTCCATGATTATGAATGTTGGAAATTGTCCCTGGTGCAAATGTTACTGTTTGTACAGTCAAAGGAAAACCTAATTCATCGTATAACAGTAAAACAGAGGTTCCTGTTTTTGAATCAGGGGCTAAAAATTGACTTTGTACCCAATAGGAATTGACAATTAATCGCCTTACTAGCATCCGAATTTCAGGAAGACAAGTTGATTCATCTTCAATATTGAAGAGAACGTCTTCTATCTCAGTCAGAAACCGATATAGGCGATAATTGTCACGCAATAAATCCCATGTTCTCGCTGATTTACAGGCTTGATGCTGTCCATCTCCAGCGACAAACCAATCCTTACCTTGCATAATTTATATACTCAATTATGAATATTTGGGTAAGAAAAGTATGGGAGGATTAGCTTGAGGCATTACAGTGATAGGAGCCATAGGAGATGCAGGTAGTAAAGGTAGAAGAATCTTATTATTATTAGTAGAGGGATTGAAAAGTTGATAAGAGGATGAAGTGGATAACCAATTGTTCATGATTTTTGATTGTTGATGGTTGATCAGTAAAACTCTGAGTAAGTTTCCATTGTTAGTCATCATCTTCTGGTGGACGGGTTAAAATATCCAGAAGAATGCCAGAACCAAAATCATTTTTTTCATCAATACCTTTAACTCTGGTACTGATTTCCTTAGCTTGCTCTAACTTTCCTAGTTTAGCTAATACCAAACCAGATGCAGCGTAAGCATTCAGGTACAATCTGATTTTTGGTTCTTCGTGTCGCTGCACTAATATGGGTTTAAGTTGTTCCCAGTTATCAGGAAATTTTTCGATTTCTTTAATTTTAGCGGTTATTTTCTCGGCTGTTGTCAGTGCGAGAACATAATTATTTTTGTAGTAAAAATATCTATAAGCTGCTACTAAAACATCTGTGTTATCTCCTGTTTTAGCTAAAGCTTGTTGCATATATTTTGTAGATTCTTCTGTATTTTCCCAAGTCTGTGCGGCTAATATCAATAATTCTTTGACATCTTCTGCTACATCAAACCATGAAAATTTATTTGTATCAATTTGCATAATAGGTAATCAATCCTATTGAATATGGAATATTTAGGATTTTCCATAACTACTATTTAACACTTTAAATTGTAGTTATGTAGATAAATTTAATTATTTCTTATAGTGGTTGATTTTAAAGCTTGATACTTTTTATATAAGACTCCTATTTGATTTCTGAACAAGACTAAGAGAGAATACGGTGAGGCATACAAGTCTAACAGGGAATAATGATAAGTGAACATTCACAAACTGCCACTATGTAGTTTATGAGTCAAAACAAAGTTACTATGACTTGTTTGAGTAAGCATAAATCATTTTAAAAAAAACATTTTCATTTAATCATCAAGCTAATCTAGATACTGTTGCAGGAAAAAAAGAGATCGAAACATTCATTATTGGTAAACCATCGCGTTGATATTGAAACAGGTTTACCTTCCTTTGATTTGCTCGTTAGACTTGATTTGAGATCAAACCGTTGTCCCACAGCCATAACACCCCACCCCTAGCCCCTCCCCCTTCGGGTTCACCAGTCGCCTACGGTGGGAAACCCGCCTACAGCGCTGGTTCACCGCAAGCGAGGAGGGGAACTGGATTTTGCAATTAAGTCTGGGTAAGGATGTGTGTATACCGTAGAAAGAGGGGTTCTACAACTTCGTCAAACTTACTTACGGGCTGAACCGAAAGCCAGCCTATGTCTAGAAAATATTGAATTGCTAAAATGCTGGATTTTTGTGATGAAACTCTTGATTAAGTTGATTTGAGGATGCTTTTTTGGTGCTGCTAGTTTTAAGACTATTTCTAACAACCAAGGGGCAAAATTTTGACACAAAACGGCTAGATGAGATTGCCATCCGACTAAGATTTCTGATGTATCGTTTTCCAGCCCTCTGGTGAGTGCTTGGGCGACTTGTTGGGGTGTCATTGGGGTAACACCACGAAATAGTTTTAAGTCGCGCACCATGTCGGTGTCGGTGAGGGTGGGAAGTAAAGCGACAACGCGGATGTTGTATTCGGCTAGTTCTCGACGGAGGGCTTGGGTAAATCCGAGAATTGCAAACTTGGTGGCTGAATAGGTGGCCATTGTGGGGGCGGCAACTTTCCCCATGAGGCTGGAAACATTGACGATGGTTCCTTCTCTGTGGCTGGCCATGCGTCGGGCTATCAGACTTGTGAGGTTGTACATTCCTAACAAGTTGATGGAGATTTCTTCTTGGACTTGGGGGAGTTTTGATTGCAGAAATGAATTTTGGTATGCGACTCCTGCACAGTTGACGAGTAGATGAATTGGTCCATCTGTACGCCATAGTTGGGCGATCGCTATATTAACTTTGACTGACTCTGTTAAATCTAAGTCCATGATTATGGTTTCGGTGCCGAAAGCTTCGATTTCTTGGGCTACTTCGGCTAATTTATGGCGATCGCGTGCTACCAATATCAGCCGCTTTACGCCTTGTTGGGCTAACTCTAATGCGATCGCTTTGCCAATTCCACGGGAAGCACCCGTAATGAGAGCAACTTTACCTTGAATATTCATCGGTTTTCACCTCCAAATTTTTCGCCCTACCTCTTGCTTCTTTGCAATCCAAAGGTCAGACGATTGTGATTGGTAATTCTTGTCAAACGATCATCTCTGGCTAATCAGCAATACCCCTCCATTGCCTATACGAAGCCGAAATTTCTCGTTGGGACGATAGTCAAAATTGAAGTCTATCGGCGTGGATACAGCGCATCGGTTTTACCTCTCTTTAATCCGAGCATTCACTAGTATGTTGCCACTACACACGTTAGCAACTAAATCAAGAGATTGCAATCTTTTTTAATAAGAATCGCTTAACATTTGTTTACGAAGCATATATATAAAATTATTTTCTTTGATAAGTTTTTATGAATACTGGGTGATCCCCGTATTGATCCCCTGACAATTGAGGAAATATGAGGCAAAAAAAGGAGCCAAAAGGCTTAGATGAGAACAGATATTCATTGTCAAACCCATACACAAAAGGACTGTTAAATATGTTCCCTGTTTCCGGCAATGAAACGGACTATATTCTCATGATTAATGTTCATTTTTCAATTGCTGACTAGAAACCCTAAAATGAGAGCAGCAAAAGACGATTCCGAACACAAGCACACTCCATGCGTATTTCTCTAAATTGGCTACGTGAACTAGTAGAAATAAAACTTAGTCCAGAAGAATTGGCGGAAACCCTGACAATAGCTGGGTTTGAAGTAGAAGATATTGAAGATCGCCGCACTTGGGCAAATGGCGTAGTTGTGGGGAGAGTGCTTGAGCGTCAACCTCACCCCAACGCTGATAAACTGAGTGTATGTACAGTTGATATTGGGGCAGATGAGACTGTAAATATTGTTTGTGGTGCGGCGAACGTCCGTGCGGATATTTATGTCCCAGTTGCCACTACAGGTACTTATTTACCAAATATCGACTTAAAAATTAAACCTGCCAAACTGCGCGGTGTGTCATCTAATGGGATGATTTGTTCTTTAAAAGAACTAGGTCTACCTACAGATATAGATGGAATTCATATTTTCACGCAAGAAAATTTGCCCTTGGGTAGCGATGTGCGTCCCTTGTTGGGTTTAGAAGATGTAATTTTAGATGTTGCTACTACCGCTAACCGTGCTGATGCTTTGAGTATGGTGGGTATAGCGAGGGAAGTAGCAGCTTTGACTGGTGGAAAGTTATCTATTCCCGCAACTGGTGAAGTGACAATTATCAAAGATACAGGGAACTTAGGGTTAAAAATTTCTGAACCCCAAGCTTGCCCTGCTTATATTGGGACAGTAATTGAACAGATAAAAATTGCGCCCTCACCGGAATGGTTAAAACAGCGTTTGCTTGCTGCTGGGGTAAGACCAATTAATAATGTGGTAGACATCACCAACTTTGTATTGTTGGAACGGGGACAACCTCTACACGCTTTTGATAGCGATCGCTTAAAATCTGTAGCTGGGGGTGAAAATTTAACCATCGGTGTCCGTTTTGCTGATGCTGGAGAAACCCTCAAAACCTTAGATGGCCAAACCCGCACCCTATCCATTCAGAATTTATTAATTACTGCTAATCACAAAGCCGTTGCCTTAGCAGGAGTGATGGGTGGTGAAGAAACTGAAGTTCATCAAGGTACACAAAGCCTGGTTTTAGAAGCAGCTTTATTTGATTCTGTCGCTATTAGGCGTTCCTCACGCAGTGCAGGGTTAAGAAGTGAAGCTTCTGGTAGATATGAAAGAGGAGTTAACCGCGCTGAATTAGAAATAGCTTGTAACCGGGCTTTATCATTAATTAGCGAATTAGCAGCAGGAGTAATTGTTCATCAAGAAGTTTCTGATCACCGTCCTGATTCTTCTACCTGGTCACATTCCATAGCATTACGTTTAGATAGAGTCAATGAAGTCCTCGGTCCAATTGAATTGGGTGTAGAAACAGGAGTACTAGAAGCACAAGATGTAGAGAAAATATTAACTGCATTAGGGTGTGAATTAGTTGTTAGTGGCGATCGCACTTGGACTGTTACCGTCCCCCCCTATCGTTACCGCGACTTAGAACGGGAAATTGATTTAATTGAAGAAATTGCCCGTCTCTACGGTTATGACAAATTCTGCGACACCTTACCAGAAAAGGCAGAAGCTGGTTATTTACCTTTAGATCAAGAATTAATTCGCAAATTACGCGCTTATTTCCGGGCTGAAGGTTTAACAGAACTAATCCATTATTCCCTAGTTAAGCCAGGGGAAAGCCAGCAAGTAATCTTAACAAATCCTCTATTTGCAGAATATTCGGCATTGCGGACTGATTTGATTGCTGGGTTAATTGATGCTTGTCAATATAATATCGAACAGGGCAATGGGGTACTGAATGGTTTTGAAATTGGGCGCATTTTCTGGCGAGAAGAAGAAGGTTTAGAAGAAGCTGAAATGTTGGCGGGGATCATCGGTGGTGATTCTACTCTGGGTAAATGGTCACGAAGTGGTCGTGAACAACCGATTACTTGGTTTGAAGCCAAAGGCATTTTAGAAAGTGTATTTAAGCAATTTAGCTTACTGGTAGAATTTCAACCTGAAAATCGAGATTCCCGTTTACATCCAGGAAGAACGGCTTCTTTGTGGGTACGAGGGAATAGATTAGGGACTTTTGGACAAGTTCACCCCCAATTACGAAAAGAAAAAGGTTTGCCAGAAGCCGTTTATGTGTTCCAATTAAGTTTGGATGTACTATTGAATGCGCTGGATGATGATAACGTATTGGTTCCCAAATTCAATTCTTATTCCACCTATCCAGCCAGTGACAGAGATATTGCCTTTTTTGCACCGGTGAAAGTCACGGTTTCAGAAATTGAAAAGGTGATCACCAAAGCGGGTAAAGGTTTGCTGGATTCTGTGGAGTTGTTTGATGAGTACCGTGGTGAACACGTTCCCGAAGGACAGCGGAGTTTAGCGTTTCGTCTAGTCTATCGTTCAAGCGATCGCACTCTCACCGAAAATGAAGTGGAACCAGTTCATAATAAAGTTCGCACCGCTTTAGTGGAAAAATTCGGTGTTAGTTTAAGAAGTTAGAATGTGGTAATTTGTAATTGGTAATTGGTAATTTGTAAAAGTTTTTTCCAATTCCCAATTCCTATTACCATAGAAAAAATTATGGTTGCTTTTTTCTCTCAGTATTTTATCCTTATCAAATCTTCTATATTCTGAACCCTGACTATAAAACTATATTTATTTTTAAATCTTTATGTTTTTTATTTAAACCTTACTGTTTCTTGATGAAAACTTTGTAAGTTTATTTATAGGATAGTGGAAGCACACTACTCGTGTCACTATAAAGGCACTTTAGTGAATAAGTAAATTCTCTGTGTACATAATGATAACAACAGCAGCAGACTCAACAAACTGGCTGCAAGTAAGCCGTTATAGTAATCGGGGAAGTGTTTATTTATTTGCTCCGATGGTTAACTTCAATGTAATGGCTGAAGTTGGAGATACTCCCCCTTAATTTAACGTACTTGTACTTGCTTAGAAAATTTATGAGGAATTCAACAATTACATCTTGATAGCAGTGAGAAAATTACATTCTCACCTTGGAAGAACATAAACAGATGTAATTGAAATACAGCAGGAATCAGGAGTAAAACTGGCTTTGTGCATAGGTTTGAATTGAGATGTTGTATCGCCTAACTACGCAAACTGCTGTAACTATTTTGATATTTGATAACAGAATATCTGAATCATACTAGCTTGGCCAATTGCTAACCATTACACATCAAGAGTTAGATGTTTAAGGTTGTGCTGACAGCATTAAGCTTTAGTATTAATCAGTTTTGGAATATCAAAAAATACTTTCTCTAATTTCTAACTAATACAAGTACTAAATAATGCAGCAGAACTCAGACAGTTGCAAACTGCTGTAATTACAGAATTTGTTTGTAAATATCAATACCTTGTCCATTTTCTGTAGGTTGGGTTAAGCGACAGCGCAACCCAACGCATTTGTTGGGTTATGGCTAACGCCACGCTCTGCGTTCACGCAGTGTCCCGCAGGGATACGTTCACGTTCCACAACCCAACCTACAAATCAAGACTTTTTTCGATTTGGACAAGGTATTGAAACATATACAGCATTTCTTGCATAGCTATGTCTAACAATTAAATAACATCTGTATTGAATAGCTTCTAGCTTTACCAAGTTGCTTTGGGTTTTTCAAATATTGGAAAAACTTGATATTAGCTATCTTATTTTTTAGTAGTCTGCAATTCAAAAATGTAGATCTAAAAACATAGATAATGCATAAAAAGACTTAAATACAGGATGCCTTTAGTTGGGAACTTCATAATTCTACAAATCTCCAATTTCAAAATTTAGCCAGAAATAATAGAGCTATGAATGAATTAAATAACTTTTCAAAATGGAAACGATTTCAACAACTTTTATTAACTACTATTATCGGTGATATTCCCACAATTTTTGGGGGAGTAAAATTACGTAATTTGCTATACCGCATTATTTTTGCTCAGATAGGTAACTCAGTTTATATTCAAGATGGCGTGGAATTTATCAGTACCGATGCTATTGAAATTGGCGATAGAGTATATATTTTCAAAGGTGTTCGTATAGATGGAGAAGGACATAAAAATAATATAATTCATTTAGAAAATGGAGTTATCCTAGAGCGTAATGTTCTGATAGGAGCATTAAACAAAACTGAGATCAAAATCGGTCAAGATACTTTTATTGGACCTGGCGTTTGTATTGCTGGCCCTGGAAATATCAAAATTGGTAAATACTGTTTAATTGCAGCCCACACTGGAATATATGCCAATAATCACAATTTTACAGATCCAATAGAGCCAATCAAATACCAAGGTATTACTCGAAAAGGGATTGTGATTGAAGATGATTGTTGGCTAGGACATGGAGTGAAAGTATTAGACGGTGTGACTATTGGTAAAGGCAGTGTTATTGGTGCTGGTGCTGTTGTTACGAAAGATATTCCTCCATTTTCGGTAGCTGTAGGTATACCGGCACGAGTAATTAAAAATCGTGATGGGAAAGAACTCGTTAAGTTAAAATCCACGGAAATCTCCCACTTATAGCACATTTTAATTAAACAAAAATTCTACTGTTAATCAGAGGTAAAAGTATCTATCATCCAAAATATAATTAGGAGATTAATTGAATGACAACAATTACAGAAAAATCTACTGAAAAAAGAATTCATCTTCCTTATTTGGATGGATTAAGGGGATTAGCATCTTTGTATGTGGTACTTGTTCATGTTGAACCAGCAATCGGAGATCAATTGCCTCTGCACTGGTTCTTTTTTGCCAGGGTTATGAAATATGGTGCATTTAGTGTGATTAGTTTTATTGTGCTTTCTGGTTATGTTTTGATGTTGCCAGTAGCCCGTTCTGAAAATGGTTATTTATCAGGAAGTTTGATCAATTATATTAAGAGGCGATCCCGGCGAATTTTACCTCCATACTACATAGCCTTATTAATTTGTTTATTAATAGGAGCAGTGGTTTTTATACTAGAGCAATTTACAAGTTTTAGATGGAATGAAGTAGCTGGAATCGGCTCATTTTCACCTAAGTTTTCTTTGCTGGATGTTGTAACTCACCTGCTATTAGTCCACAATTTTAGTGAGGATACGTACATAAGTATTAACTCACCTATGTGGAGTATCCCAACGGAATGGCAAATGTATTTTTTGTTTCCACTATTATTACTACCTATATGGCGGCGTGCAGGATTATTGTCAGTTGTTATCATCGCCTTTGTAATTGGTATAACACCGCTCTACTTATTAAATGGGTTTCTTGAACAAGCAAATCCTTGGCTGCTGGGCATATTTTCTTTAGGAATGGCAGCAGCAGATATTGGATTTTCCCGAAAACCCAAACTAGTAGCGCTCAGAAATTCTCTACCTTGGGGTTGGTTGGCTATTATCTTTACTGGTATTGCCTTTATAACAGAATGGCGACCACTCGGATTGCATATATGGATTAATCAGAGTTTTGCGGGTTTTGCATTTGCTTGTCTATTTATTTGTTTAACCAAGTCAATTACTGAAGGGAAACAGCCATCATTAGCACTACGAATATTACAACATCCTTGGGCGATCGCACTGGGGACGTTTTCATATAGCCTATATCTTATTCATGGGCCAGTTTTGGTGTTCGTGCGTTACTTCCTGTTTTATCTACCTATTTCACCAGATATGTTTGCAGCAGCATCCTATTTGCTAGGCACGTTAATGTCACTTATCATTGCTTATTGTTTTTACTTATTCTTTGAGCGGCCATTCATGTCCAGTTTCTTAAAAAAACGGAAAATAAAAGATGTAGTAATGTAGAAAAACCTATGCGGAATTAATAATGAAGCAGGTTAAACTACTACCCATCTTTGCTGATGACGAGATAAATTTTCATTAAATTTTTATCCCTAGCTACGCCATCGAAGTATCTTTTCTCTAATTGGGTTAACAAAGGAATAACCTTGTATTTGAGATCGAGCAAATTCTGCCTTCAATCTATAATACCAGCGGGCTTGAGCATCGGCATCTCCAACTAAAGTTAAGGGTGGATTATGTTTCAAGCCGATTTGTTGTTTAAGCAAAATTTTGCGATCTTGATTGAGAAAAC
Source organism: Anabaena cylindrica UHCC 0172 (assembly GCF_034931625.1). Lineage (GTDB taxonomy): Bacteria > Cyanobacteriota > Cyanobacteriia > Cyanobacteriales > Nostocaceae > Anabaena > Anabaena cylindrica_A. The sequence goes on from NZ_JAYGGY010000047.1 coordinate 10,394, forward strand.
TACGGGTAAACCATAGCAACAATGGCTGGAGAATGGGAAACCAGGGTAAAGTTGTATAGAACAGGGTTGTTTCTTCTGTTTCAGTTTCGGAAATAGGAGTAATTGCTGTTAAATTATAGACTTTATGTTTATCAGTAGATATCCCCTCAATCCGAATTCCTGGCAACCGGAATGAGATTTCGATCTGTGGATTACTTCCAATCAAGCGATAGAAAAAGGTTTGTTGCTCTAGTGGATGCTTTCGCATGGTAAAGCCGTACAGAGAAGGGTCAAAGGTTTTGATTACCTCGTTTAATATTTCCGGGGAACGCCACCACCACGCTTGGTGAACGAAAGCAATATGAGCAGGATCGATTAATCCTACTACGGCATGATCAACATCACAGGGAAGGCGGATAGATTCAAAAGCTTGGTGGGATTGTTCACCAAAATCAGGGATTCTGGGGATGTCTTCTAGTATTAAAGAAGTCTCATCATTGGACATATAAATCCAAATATTTCCTTGTGCTTCTTGTATGGGATAACTTTTTGTTTCACTGAACTTGGCAAAGATTTTGCCTGAAGCATCCCGACTAAAAACAATTAGCTCATTCAGGAGAGTTTTGGAAAGTGCTTGTCCAGGTTTTAGCTGCTTACTGGGTAATGCATAGTACCAAATATTTCTTAAAAATAAAGTTATTTTAGCCATTTGAGAATTTAGGTTTAAAGGGATTATGTGATCATAATCTGTGAGTTTATTTGCAATTAATTCAGGATATGTGTTGCCTAATCGCATACATGGAGAGATTTTCGTCCTCCACACTTAATCAAGGGAAGCGAATTGACAAATTTCTACTTACACTGAAGCACTCAGGAGGGAGTGGGTTGATTTATTGTAGTTGGGAATACCCACAACAGCCATCTATCTAGAGGCGGTGGAAAGTACCCCATAAAGCATTTTTGCCATCATTTTTGGGGTGTATCGCCAAAGTTATGATCTTTATGATAAGCGATCGCAGTAATTATGCCTTGATTGCAAGAGGTCTATCGCTATGTCGCTATGATATTAGGAGTCAATAGAAGTAACTAACAATCATGCCTAAATATATAATGTGGGGAACTTACTGCGAAGACGTGTTAGAAAAACGCGATCCCTATCGTCAAGCCCATTTAGAAGGATTAGCAAAACAAAAAGAATCTGGTGTTTTGATTACCCTTGGCCCTACCAAAGATGTCACTAAAGTTTTTGGCATCTACGAAGCCGAAGATGAAGCTACTATCCGTAAACTAGTCGAAGCTGATCCCTATTGGCAAAACGGCATCTGGACAGAATATTCTATTAAAGAGTGGATTCAAGCTTTTTAGTTTCTAATCATATGTCATAGAAGACATCTAGCAATTGCTGATTATAGATTTGTTCTTCTTGTGAAACACCGCTATATCTTTTGGAAATTAGCGGTATCAACATTTTTGCAGCTAATTATAAGTTCAAAATAGTTCTGAGAACTTGTTCATCAGTAAAGTAAGAAAGATGAGTTTTTCCTCTTAACTGCTTAATTAAATCAAATTTGAGCTTATTTTTAAACGATTGAATTTTTGGATAAGTAGATCCTTGAGGGAAAGGTGTTTTAGTAGAAAGCCAGTCTTGGTCCGAATAAAAATCTGTCCAGTTTTCCAGTTTTTCATTATCTACACATTTTTTAATTTCCTCATCAATCCATTCAGAACGATAGGATAATATTGCTAGAGGTCCTCCTAAAGTAATTAGTCTGAGCGGTTTATCTTTGTGATAGTCGGCGACAAAATCAGTCGCTACGACTACCCCCCAACTATGGGATAATATTGTAATTTTACTATAACAATTTTCATTTATTAAATCATAAACAATCTCCGATAACCTGGATCTTATTTTGCTGCGGATAACTTTGCCATCTGTATCTTGGTCTAAAAATTTCATCGTGAAATAACTAATATCAATACCTGTATTAACAGGAAAAAAACTGATTAATGCGCTTAAAATTAACCAGATAGACCAGCCTCCTAAATATTTTCCTAATTCACCTATCTGGGTGGCAAAATTTTTATCAAGTGCAAATCCTAGAATGGTATTATCTTGACCTATTGCTGTTAGAAGCATAACAATTGTGCCATAATACCAACATATTAGTAAAAATATAGAAGATACAAAACTCTGAAATAAAAAAGGGTATTTTGTGGCAGACAACCAAATTTTAGAAAATATCCAATAGAAAAAAAGTGATGTGCCTCCTATTAATTTTTCTTTTAATGCTATATCACTAAGTTTACAAGTCAAGTCTAGCCAAAATACTTCATATATATCAACATTTTTAATATTGTTATTCAAATTAACTTCAAATCTTTTACCACTATATCCTCCGACTTTAGCTGTCTCAATCTCTTTTATTTCTATATTTTCCAATTGCTGTGTGAGTCCATCAGTCAAACATGAGAGATAATAGCCTTTTTCAATTGGACTCCATCCAGGGATAAAAATTACCGCTTCTTTTAATAATGACATATTTGATTAAATTAATTATTGTTTTTAGGATTGAGTAAGTAACAGTATTACCAAACAATTATCTATGGATAAAGAGAAATTTGGGAGTTGATGAGGGTGAGGAAATCTCCCAAATTCATGTTTAATTTCATTAAAAAATCAAAAGTAATATCTATCCCTTGAGTGCCTTTTTAAAGTTGCGTCGATAGGATGGATTAGCAATAAACAAAACTGGCCATAACAATGAAAAACCAATGCGATTCGGCAGAGTTTGATTAAAATTGGTTTTCCTAAACCCAGTCCAAAACTTCCAAGCACCACCTAAATAAACTACTAACAAACCAAAAATAATGAATTGACTCATTGTTATCAACTTCCTTAGTAACTGAGAGAATTTTATTTAAAACTCACCACACAGTAGAGAGAATTCATCGCCAATATAGATAAGATATAAATCAGGCTATCACTCTATGGCGTTGAAGTCACTTATTTATAGTTTAAATTAGTATCCCTCATTACTGCTATTAATGAGAACAGGATTGCTATATAGCCTATGACAGCAAGAAAACAGAGTTTAATCAGGAATTTAACCAATTATCAATTACTTTTTCCCTATTACTAGTACAGAAGTGCGTAAATAAACCAACCATTCCAAATCTCTGAAAAACTGACGCTGTATTCGTTTTGACTTCACGTCGGTACTAGCCTAAATTAGATAACTAGCCACTTGGGTTAGTAGTAGATGTCTCTTGTGGAAGTTCCTCAAAAATCAATATATAGAGGAGACTAAATAAAGAAGAACCAAATTTTATAACGGATTTTGATGCAGCGACGGCTGCGAATAGGAGGATTTATGCGTGCAGTACTAATGGCAGGGGGTTCGGGGACTCGGTTACGTCCCTTGACTTGCGATCTACCCAAACCGATGGTTCCTATATTAAATCGACCAATTGCTGAACATATCATTAATCTTCTCAAACGTCATCACATCACGGAAGTAATTGCTACATTACATTATTTACCGGATGTTCTCCGAGATTATTTCCAAGATGGTAGTGATTTTGGTGTGCAGATGACCTACGCTATTGAAGAAGACCAACCTCTAGGGACAGCAGGCTGTGTAAAGAATATTGCTGAACTTTTGGATGAGACATTTTTAGTAATTAGCGGAGATAGTATCACAGATTTTGACTTGAGTGCTGCGATCGCATTTCATAAACAAAAACAGTCAAAAGCAACTTTAATTTTAACCCGTGTTCCCAACCCCATTGAATTTGGGGTCGTCATTACTAACGAAGCAGGACAAATACAGCGATTTTTAGAAAAACCTTCCACTAGCGAAATTTTTTCCGATACCGTCAACACTGGGACTTATATTTTAGAACCAGAGGTTTTAGACTATTTACCAGAAAACACTGAATCTGATTTTTCCAAAGACTTATTTCCCTTACTCCTAGCCAAAAATGAGCCAATTTATGGTTATGTAGCCCAAGGTTACTGGTGTGATGTCGGTCATTTAGATGCATATCGTGAAGCACAATATGATGCTTTAGCTAGGAAAGTCAAACTAGATTTTCCCTATACAGAAACCTCTACTGGCATCTGGGTGGGTCAAAATACTTATATTGATCCTTCCGCCAGAATTGAAACTCCGGCTGTAATTGGCGATAATTGCCGCATTGGGGCGAGAGTACAAATTGAAGATGGGACTGTGATTGGTGATAATGTCACCATTGGCGCTGATGCTAATTTGAAGCGTCCCATAGTTTGGAATGGGGCGATTATTGGTGACGAAGCCCAGTTATCGGCTTGTGTAATTTCCCGTGGAACTCGTGTAGATAGACGCGCTCATGTATTAGAAGCTGCTGTAGTTGGTTCCCTCTCCACAGTAGGAGAAGAAGCACAAATTAGTCCTGGAGTGCGAGTTTGGCCGAGTAAAAAAATTGAATCTGGTGCAGTTTTAAATATTAACTTGATTTGGGGAAATACTGCTCAACGAAATTTATTTGGTCAACGGGGTGTTCAAGGTTTAGCTAATATCGACATTTCTCCAGAATTTGCAGTGAAATTAGGTGCTGCTTATGGTTCGACTTTGAAACCTGGTTCTAAAGTCACAGTTTCCCGTGACCAGCGCAATGTGTCGCGCATGGTGACTCGTTCTTTAATTGCTGGTTTGATGTCGGTAGGTATTGATATTCAAAACCTTGATTCTACTGCAATTCCCATCGCTCGAACTGTTATCCCCACAATGGGAGTTGCTGGGGGTATTCATGTGCGGATACATCCAGATCGTCCTGATTATATCCTGATTGAATTCATGGATAATATGGGAATTAATATTACTAAAGCACAGGAAAAGAAGATTGAGGGGGCTTATTTTAAGGAAGATATGCGGAGGGCGCAAAGTCATGAAATTGGTGATGTCGCCTATCCTAGCCAAGTCATTGACCGTTATTGTACTGCTTTTGAAAAACTATTGAATGTTTCTACCCTCTGCAATAGTCGGGCTAAGGTGGTCATTGACTATGTTTATGCTGTGTCTGGGGCAGTTCTACCGCAAATGTTAGATAAATTTGGTGCTGACGCGGTGGTGCTGAATGCGAGTTTGAATAAAGCTTCAATGACTACCACTAACCGAGAAGGACTACTGACTCAATTAGGTCATGTGGTGGAAGCATTAAAAGCTAATTTTGGGGTGCAGGTATCAGCTAATGGGGAACAATTGATTTTAGTTGATGAATCTGGTTATCCGATTCGGGGGGAAATTTTGACGGCGTTGATGGTGGATATGATGTTAACATCTAATCCCAGATGTTCGGTAGTTGTACCGGTTCATGCTTCTAGTGCTGTGGAACAAGTTGCCCGTCGTCATGATGGTAAGGTAATTCGCACGAAAGCAAATCCGACGGCGTTAATGGAGGCTTGTCAGAAAAATCCCAATGTGGTTTTAGGTGGAAGTGGTGAAACTGGGTTTATTTTTCCCCATCTTCATCCGGGGTTTGATTCGATGTTCTGTATTGCCAAGTTAATTGAGATGTTAACTATTCAAGAGCGATCGCTTGCATCTGTTCGCGCCGAACTGCCACGAGTCATTCACAGAAACTATACCATCCGTTGTCCTTGGACTGCAAAGGGGGCATTAATGCGTTATTTAGTAGAAACTCACCCAGCCCAAAATCTAGAGTTAATTGATGGGGTGAAAATTTGCCAACCCTATGATGATAGTTGGGTTCTGGTTCTACCTGATGCTAGTGAACCAATGGTACATTTATTTGCCAATAGTAGCGATCGGGATTGGGTAGATGAAAACCTGAGAAACTACCGCAATCGTGTCCAGACTTTTGTCGAAAGACAACAAGAATATTACGCAACGGAAATGTAAATATCTGTAAGAATTCAGGAGTCAGGAGTCAGGAGTCAGGAGAAAGAAGGAAAGGAGTCAAACTGGCTTGGTGTCTGGCTTTGAATTTAGATTCTGTAACTCATTTCCTAACCCACTGCACAAGCAAGGCTACCTTATTTGTAAAATGGGTTAGGCGTACAAAGTCATAAATTAAAATTGTCTAAAAATCTGATTGAGGCTTGTTTTGGGTATGACTAATATTATTATTTCTAACCTTGATGATGAAATCAAATCTCGTCTGCAAAAACGAGCAGAAAAATACGGACCTTCTCTAGAAGAAGAAGCTAGAGAAATTCTCGACATGACTCTGACAGAAAATAACGAAAATTCCTTAAACCTAGCGACTTTAATTGAAAAGCGATTTGCGAATTTCGGAGATTTTGAATTACCAGAAATAGCTAGAGAACCTATTCGTACTGTATCAACATTTGAAGGATGATTATTATTGATCAAGACCTTGTCCATTTGCTGTAGGTTGGGTTAAGCGACAGCGCAACCCAACAAATGCGTTGGGTTATGGCTAACGCCACGCTCCGCGAACATCCTATTGCTTTGCGTTCACGCAGTGTCCCGCAGGGATACGTTAACGTTCTACAACCCAACCTACAAATCAAGACTTTTTTCGATTTGGACAAAGTATTGATATAGTTAAGCAGATTAGATTGAAGAACACACCAGCTTATGATTTTAGATATAACAAACCCTTGGATTATTCATATAGTCATAATATCATAAAAGCGAAAAAGGTCAAGATCCTAGTAAACTCGTTGAATTATTGTGAATATTCTCAACCTTATTGAGAAAAAATTAGGCTAATTCTCAATAAAAATCGTAGATTACATTTTTTGGAAAACTCCAATTGAAATAATTTATGTATCTTTGCTATTTTATTAAGTTTTACCTATAAATAAACCTACCCTTTTTCGTCAAACCCTAAAGTATAGGAAATAATTAGGGTTTGCTGAAAAGTGTTTCGTCAGAAGTCAGGAGTCAGAATGAAGAATTTCATTTGAATGGGTTATGCAAATTCCAGATTTTTCAACTTAATTATTCATGCATCGGCAAAAAGCGAAAAGCATGAATAATAGATGGTAAATGAAGTCTCAGAGAAACTAGCCTACTTCTACAAATTTATACGTCGTAGATAAGACACTCTAAAGCATCTGGATACATCTCGCAATAGCTTTCTAGGGAAGTTTTGTGATGTTGTGCCTGTTTTTGATGTGCTTTTTCAGCTTGCAATTCTTCGACAATATCCCAAGCTACTGCACAATTAGGAGAATTACTTCCATTTTCTTCACAAGTTGAACGAGCTTCAACAATTGCTTTGAGAATAGATTCTTCAATTGTTTGAGTGCTATTTTTATCGGAGTTAATAGCAGCTTGAACTCCATCTAAAGATGTCATGATACTTTCACCTGTTGAGATAAATATTTACTGATAGCTGCCTTTGGTATCAGGAAGCTCACACTTTCCATTTAGATAAGCTCTACAAAATAAGATGGTGTCAGCATCTTATTAATTTTTAGACTTTGTTGAACTCTGATCAAAGGTAACAATTCAAAAAATACTTTTTAGTTAATCTCTATACTGTTTGTGTAAAGACAACATAGAGATAACTATTTTATTGGTGGAAGATTTTATTAAGCTTTTGCTTGTTTGAGATTGCAATTTAATTAATACCAATTTTAGAGGATGTTTGAAAAGTAGTGACTGATGTATTAAAAACTTTATATCTTCCTAAATCCTCCTTAAAAAAGGAGGACTTCTTATATGAAGCTGCATAGAATGATGACAGCAATTGAATCATCCGCGTTTATCTGCGTTTATCTGCGGTCAATTATTCTTGATATTTCATTCTCTAGAACTTCATATCAATTTTTCAAAATTCGCCGAATTTACCCCCTAATTCTTCTCTCAACCGATACAAAATTGTATTTTTATCAACTTGCGATAAAATCTCTTGAATAACGGTACTAGCACCTAAATGCCCCCAAGTACAGCCTTTTTCTAGATATACCTGTGCAGCTTTACCAATAGTATAAGAACCATAGCCGGCAATACCAGCTTGAGCAATACCTCCGGTGAGCTTCGCTAACGCACCGCCAGCAAAAGTAGTAATATTTAGAGGATTATCACTACTGACTATAGCAGCAGTACTATTACCTAAACCTAACATTAAACTACTGCCTATTTCTCCTAACAATAAACCGCCAGAACTGAATAAAATGGTTTTTAAGAGGTTAGTAGCTTCATAGCTAGTCATTGGTAAACCGTAGAATCTAGCTAAAGAACGAATTAAAGCTAAATCGGTAATTGCCCCACCAATAACATCTAAAAAAGGAATAGGATTTAAAGCGATCGCTAGAGCTTTATATTTGCTAAACTTCCAAATGATATCTTCTGCCTCTTTTTGGCGTAAATCAATGGTTTTTTGAGCTATAGATGCTTCTGAGTCCCGTGCTTGCAGGAGTGCATTTAAAGCTAAGAGCGATCGCCCTTCCCGATTTAGTATATTCAGAATAGTTTGCTTAAGTTCCTCAACCTGTGGTGGTGGCGTTTCCCATTCATAGCTCACATTCCCATCTGCATATTCTACCCTCACCTCCATCGGTGCAGGTTCAGCCGCTACCATCACGATTTCATCAGGCAATAAAGGTTTAGCTTGGTAATTTCCCGCCCCCAATTGCTGTAAATTTTTGTAAATAGCGGTTCTATCTATTTCTGGATATAAATCAATTTTATTAAACACCAAAATCAGAGGTTTTTGAGCTTGGCGTAATTCTAGTAATCCTTGATACTCAACTCTAGTAATATCACCGGAGACAACAAACAAAATCAAATCAGCCTGACGCGCTACATCTCGCGCCATTTGCGCCCTTGAATCCCCCTCAATTTCATCTAATCCAGGAGTATCAATTAATTCAACTAAAACCTTCCCCCCTGGTTTCCAACGAATAGAACGAGGCCATTGAGTTACACCATTGAGGGGGCCAGTTTGCAGGATTTTTTCCCCTAGCAAAGAATTCAAAACCGCAGACTTCCCACGACTCACCAAACCAAAAGCCGCAATTCTAATCACATTAGAGTCTAGCTTATTGAGTGTGGCAGTTAAAGCTTCTATTTCTGGTTTTACCAAACTTGCCAATTCTGGTTTAGACGACAGCTGTCCAGACTTGCGGAGATATCCATACCAAGATAGTGCTTGTCTAAGACTAGCACGGGCGCGGTTTAAATGAGTTTCTTGCAGATTACGCACTGCGTTAGGTTGGGACAAAGTGAAAGAAACAAAGGTTTATATATTTATTTATATCCAAATTTCTACTTTTTTGACCGCTTGAATCGTCTATCCAAACCCGTAAATAAACGACAGCAGTCAGAATGCTCAAGTAAATTACGAAATATGAAAATAGGACTTACGCATTGACAAAATCTATCAAATATGGATTTTATCTCTTGTAGGGTGCGTCAGACCCGATAATTGAGCATCTAACAGATTTTCTCTATCTGACGCACCGCACTAATAGACTATTTCAAAAGCCTGAAACTAGGCAATTTCGTTCATACATATCATGTGTAGTTTGTACAGTGCGTAAGTCCTAAAAACTAGGAAAATCTCAAAAAGCTATTTTCATCTCTTGCCAAAATAGTACTTATGTACTATAATAGCCTTATAGCATCCACTCTCTTAGGACTAAAGCTGAGTTTCACACTCAATGTCTCTTATAGAGTGAGTTAGACCTATAAATTGGTTAGTATCAACGGATTTTCGACATCGGACGCACTAATATTCCAGTGCGTAAGTCCTGTCTCTAAAAGCCTCCTAGAAGATGGATTTAACGGTTAATCTTATGATGAAACACTACATTCTCAATCTTAATCCAACTGCAAAGCATGAATGGGATAGATATATTTTACGTGATCCATTAACTGCAAAACGTCCAGATATTGCCAAGTTAATTGCTGAAGCAGTGGGTGCGGATACAGGTAATTATTTAGTCAGTGTCAACATTCAAGTCACAGTGTTAGAAGAAGCGACAGTTTCACCAGCAGAACAACTTTCCCTTCCTTTTCCTGAAGTGAATATTTCTTCACAAAGACGGGAAGCTGCATAAATTACTTCTAATAACTCAAGTTGCTAGTTATCTAGTTGAGAACGGTAATGGGTCATTTGTCATTGGTCATTGGTCATTTGTCATTGGTCATTGGTCATTGGTCATTGGTCATTGGTCATTGGTCATTGGTCATT
>NZ_JAYGGY010000048.1:0-20207 GCF_034931625.1 Anabaena cylindrica UHCC 0172
AGTAGGCATTTCCAGACCATCTTGCAGGTTTTTACACGTATCTCGGCTCAATACCAAATAAATGTAAACTCATGAACAAGTTTATACTACTGATTCTAGTAATGACCATCAGTTATTTTACAGCGGTCAAGCCTGATGCCAATTTCCTAGACACAGCTTGGAGAGTTATAGTTCTGATTGAAAAAGTGGAACAATTGTGTGGAAAGAAGCCTGAAAAGAAAAAGTCAACTAACCGTGAAGGAAAGATAGCTGAGGATAAAAAGCTAGATAAAAAATAGTTGCTAGTAGTCAACGTTATCCGATTATAAATACGAGATAATGTTGGCTACCTATTTTTTAGGATAAGCCAGTAATTTTCACTTCGGTTTTGTCTACTTGTCCAATTGGGTTAGCCTCCGAGATACCCCAATTGGTAAACGAAAGTGCCATTTCGTTTACTCCCTGACTGTAGACGAGCATTTTTAAGGAACGGTTAGATTCTCGCCAAATACCGCCAACCTAAATCTCGCCTGGGGGATACGGTCAAGCTCCGACTTCTGAGGGGGTGCAATAATACCTCCAGCATTGTGTTTTTCTCCATTGACCACAAATTTTTATAACTTCGTCAAATATCGCCAAGAGGACGTGTTAGGATTTGGCGAGATTGGCGAGGTTTATATGAACAAGCAAGAAGCAGCTGAATTTTTGGGTGTCAGTGTCCGGGCGTTGGAGCGTTATGTGCAGCAGGGACGGATTAGCGTTAAGTATGAGAAAGGGAAAACCCGCCCCACTGCCAACTTTGAACAAGCTGAACTAGAAGCTTTTCGAGAGGAGTTAAATCAACCTACTGTCAAGCCAGCTTTTGAATCTAGCCAAACTGCGACAGATGAATCTCGTCAAATATCGTCAGAGAGTGAATATCGCCAAATATCGTCAGACCAACAGCAGGAGACAGGTATTGCAGTGCAAACACCTGGCGAGATTACGGAATTTGGCGAGATTGCCACAGTTGATAAACTCGCCTCAATCATTGAGGGATTGTTGAGTTCATGTGAGAATCAACCAGTAGTTGCGATTTCTGATAAGCTGCTGCTGACAATGGCAGAGGCACAGGCGTTAACTGGGTTGTCTAGGGAATTTCTCAAGGATGCAATTACCTCCGGTGAGCTAAAAGCCAAAGTGATTGGTAAAGGTTGGCGGATTAAGCGCAGTGACCTAGATGAGTATATTGACAAGCTATTCTGATTCTCGCCAAATAACGACAAGGTAAACCTCGCCAATAGCATAGAGCAAGCATCAACATTTGAAACAGTGGCGAGATTTGGCGGGAAAGAACAGATGCTAGGAGGAAAAGTTTTTCGTAATAGCTTCTCCATTTTGGCGATCTCGCGAGATCGCCTTCTTCTAGGCACTCTACTGTGCAGCAAGCCGGATAACCTCTACATCAACATTAAGCTGTTGAGCAATCTGCTCCACGCTCATCCCCGTTTTTAGTAACAGGGGAACGGTAAGTTTCAACATTTCAGTTTCCCGTTCTTCTCGTCCCTCAGCTTTCGCTTCCTGATAAACCCTTGTTTGCTCTAAAGTCAGTCCCAGCATAGCTTCCACTTCCTCTCTACTCAAAGACGAAAACTTGTAAACCGCAATTGTGGTAATAATATCTATTATTTCGTTTTTCGGCAGTGCGTCCGTTGACTCTAATTGTACCCTCTCAATCAATAGACGAGCTTGAAGAGCCATCTCTTTCTCTGAGGCAATTGTCAACTGCATTAAATTGATGCCTATTGGCAGAGTACTGGGAGTACCTAACTCATCCAAATAAATTCGCTGCACTTGGTCGCTGTTTAAAAACATTCGATGAGTTTTTGTATCGCTTGGTTCTAAACTGCGTGAGGGAAAAATTACCACGCAGTACCAGTCATCGTAGTTCGACTGATTCCGGTTCAAATACATGAGCGACTCAGTAAAGAAGCGATGATAAAGAGCTTCATTTTTCTGAAATTGAACTTCTGCAAAAAAGATAACTCTCGGTTTTGCGCCTTCTGGAGGTAAAAAGACTCCATCAATACGAAAAGCGGTTTCTTTCACCTCAACCGACTCAAAACGATAGTTCTGCGCCTGTTCAGTCCGGTAATCAACGAGTTCAAAAATTAACCCAGGAAACCGCTTAAAAATTTGGTAATAAATGGTGTCGCGTTTCACAAAATCTGCCTGAAAATTGCTTATTATTCTCTATTAAAACAACAGCATCGACATAAGAGTCGATTTAGGGAAAGATGAAAATTTGCAGGTGGTGCTAGTGAGGGCGAGCAACTACACTACGCCGGAGGTGAGCGCCCTCAGTGCCAATCAAAGCGCCTGTTGTGCTACTACCAAATAAGTACCTGAGCAAAATTAATTGAATATTTTTGGAAGAAATAAAAATCCCTGTAGTGCTTATCTGTTCCCTATTCCCTGTTCCCTCTCCTAAATGTACAATTTATTTTGCACGACTACTTAACACCCGCTTTGTGTCTGGATAAAAGCTAGAGTAACTTACTTGGTAAGGCATTTTAGTTTACTAATAAATTACAAGTATATTAAAGCAAGTAACTTTTTAAAATAATTATCTGACTGTAGCTTAATTTATCTGCTACTGTAATTTACCTAATTGATAATAACTCCTGGTTACTTGCCTGATTCTATCTAAGTACAACACTAATTATTACTTATATATTTACAGTCAGACACTTAATTTTAATAGTAGTTTACTTTAGGGTTTTTAAGTCAATTTAGTAATCCACTAATTTAAAATAGTACGCTACCATTAAATTATAGGTAACTTAATTTAAGTTGCATTTGTTAAAATGTAGTTAACTTTCACATACTACTACTAGATAAAGCAGAGTACATGGCGACTCAAGAATGGTTGAACAATCACGCTAAAGTCACTGCCTACCTGGACTTTAGCCTCTACGCTAGTTTAGAAAAGTGGATGCAAAAACACAAAATCAAGAAAGCATCCCAAGCTCTGACTATTATACTTGAGCATTACCTTGAGGGTAATATACCTATTGAGGTTATGCCAGAAAACCTCGAACAAGAGGTGAAGCGGCTGAAAGTTAAAACCACCGAAATAGATAGCCTAGAGGCAACTGTTGCTGAACAGCAAAGCGAGTTTAATGATGAGATAAACTCACTCAGGACAGAAATTGATGAACTACGACAAGCCCTTATTAATGCGGGGTTATCATCTTTAAAAGAGAAGGTAGAAGATATTCCTAGAGGACAAATTAAGTTTTCGTATTCTGATGAAGATGTAAAACTTGGGCTTACCAAAACTGACCTGTGTGAGAGGATAGATATCAACGGCAGCACAATTAATCAATGGGCAACGATGCTCAATCTTGACCCTGATGAGTACCTATTGGAGTTGACAGGCTGGAAGAAACCGCCTAATAACCGTCGATACTTCCCGGTTAAAGATAATGAGTCTAGCCAAAAATAATCAGCAAAAACTAGCTAGTACCGCTTTGCTCCCTTCGTAATTCGTAATTGATAATAGTAGCGACCGGAGGCACTATTACGAATTACGAATTAGGTAAAATCCCTCAGCGAATACTGAGGGATTTTACATTGCATCAGGTCAGTTTGATTAAGCACGAAAAAATTGTACTATTCTTTAATTTTCCCAAAGCGCTTTTCTAGTGCTTCATACCAAGGCTTTGCTTTCTCCAAGAATGCTTTACCACCAGTGCCACACCCAAAAACATCACGACTAGCAGCAGTAACACCCAACCTCAATACTCGTAGCCCCTTCCATATTGCTTGCTCTGGGTTGATAGTAATTAGCGCTATCACTTCACTTACTTCACCACAAACCACACCCTTGAGCAGTTCCAAAATCCTGGTTATGGCTTTGCTTCGCTCATCTGGGGGAAGTACTTCACAATCGCTATAAGCCTTTTCTTCGTGTACTTCCTCTACTTCACCAGACACTTCATTTACTTCACTGGTTGGTTTTGTTTGGGGACGTTCTAGATTAAATTCTAAATCCCAGATTCGCTTTAAAGTTTCCATATCCATCGTCGGGGGCTGCTGAACCTCAACCGTTTGGTTAGAGTTGAAAATATCAACTCCTTTGTACTTTATCAAGTTAGGCAATAATCCCATTTTGATAGTGCCAGCAGTAGAGAAAACCACTGGGATATGTTGCTCTTTTGAAGTGGTGATTAGTCGTTTACAGGTGGCGATAAATGCCCGTCGTGTCTCTTCATCTGGCATCACATACTGATTTTTAATAATAGACTGAAGGACGCTAAAACCACCTTGTTCTAGTCCATCTTCATCAATACTGACCAACCCTTGACTAACAATATTTAAGTTGTTTCTAATGTTACTATCTTCAGCAATTCCCAAGCTGGCAAGGTTAAAAGTTTGTGTGTCTGCAAACAGGGAACAATTAAATTCTCTGGCAACAGTCACAATATCAGCTAATTTAGTTTTTACCTGTGTGTTCCACAGCTTTTGGTGGCATTGACTCAAGTCATTGTGGATTGAGTACCAATCAGCCAAGATTAACCGCACAGGTTTGGTTTTAAACTGTTCTCTCTCATGTTCTGGGTATTTGGATCTCTTGATAAAAATCCTGTGTACAGTTTCCAATGCTTGCAGTGCTGTTGATGGTTCGCTGGGGTCATAAATAAATACTTTCCCCTGTTCCCTCAGTCCGTTAAAACTGTCATTCTTCCGAGCAATAACATATACATCAGCATTAGGGAACTTTTGAAATAACTTAGTTAACCAGTATGCCTGTGTGACTGACTTACCAGCACCGGACGGTGCAGCTAACAAGGTACTGAGTTTGGAACTAACCAACTCATCAACAATTCTCTGTCCTATGGCTAAATCATCTCCAGGGGGTGAGGAGGCATTGCCAGATGTAGGCAAGCCAAAGGTTGACATCCCCTGAGAATCCCCTGTTACCTTGTCCCCGCTGCGGGTAATGTCATCGAGTGATTGTCCTGGTAGTTGTGCCACCGGTTGACCCGTTAATTGTTGGGTTTGACGTTGTGCTTCTGCCTCAGCTTTTAACCTTACCTGTTGCTGGTACACTGCCAACTCTTGAGGAGTCATGGCTGCCAACTGTGCGGATCTCACCCGTCTATCCTCACTCCACTGGTGAAACTCATAATCAAGCTGTGCAGAATATGCTTCCTTGTGCATTCTTAGCCCAGCTTGTAGTTTGGCAATTAACCAACCAATTTTTACCTGTTCCCTGTGCATGGGTAGCAGTTGCACTAATCGGTTTTCTCTGGCTTTGGATAGTCCATAGGCAGATGTCATTAACAAGGTAGCAGCTATGCCCCAAGCTGGTTTATCTGGGTTACTGGGGGGAATTGTTCTTAGTCTGGTTGCCTTTGATGGTAAAAAGTTTTCAGCCCTTTGATAGTCTGGGTTGGTTGGGGAATATGCCTCAGCATTAAAATCCGACTCCGGCATAACATAGATTTTTGATGGGGTGCAGTATCTCCCCCGGTTGGCACTACTTACCACTTCGGGACGGAAGCAATACTCAATCATGTTTACTTGAGTACCCGTGAAAGATTTAGCCCCGCAGAGTAATCCTGCGAGCGCTAAAACGGCAACGGTGGTATTGTTGGCACTCCCAGATTTTAGGTAGTCGTGAAACTTTTCTTTCATTTACTCCCCCCTTACCGCCGATTGGGAATAATCACATTTGAAACGGAAAAAATAGACGTGAAATTGTGCTTTCATCTATTCCCCTTTGCGGCTGCTACCAGTCCCAAAATGATTAACGCTGCACCCAATCCCCACACCCACACTAGGTTATTTTGTGGAACTGGCTTGACTTCGTACTCTCTCACCTCTTGGTAAAATCGCTGTTTACCTTCCTTGGTGGCATGGGAGAGGTGGCGATATTCATCAAATGCTATCCACAGTCCTGCGCCTACACAGACTGTCTGAGTCGTGGCCACGATAAAATCTTTGCTGATGTGAAATTGACCATCGTAGGCAAGTTTGGTTAAGGCATTGGCTAGGAATACGCCGACAACGATGCTGGCAACTGTACCGGATGCTAGGGCATTAATACCCAGTGCGGTCATGGTGCTAATACCAGCGTTAACTGCAAAGACACCCAATAGGGTAGAGAGTGCTTTGTTTAACAGTTGCTTGTTTTCTAGAACTTCCTTGATTGATTCCTCTAACCTTTGTCCATCAACAGCTTCGGGTGTGGTTTCTTGCTGTGGTGTAGGTTCTCCCCAGACGAGAGGGGTTGATGATTGGGAGTTAATATACTGGCTGTTTGCCTCGAACTGCGATAATAAATCAAACATATTGGTGTGTTCCCATAGATAGAAAAACCCAGACGTGCGTTTACATCTGGGCTTTGAACTGCTTGGGGCATTAAATACCCATAAAATTCTTGAACCAGTCCCCGACTTTGGATAACCCCCCAGTGCGTGAGTAGTTGGGTTTGGGTATCCTGTCTAGTTGAGCATCGCTGCCTTTGCTCCACAGTGCTGCTGTGACTGCGTTCTCATAGGCAATATCGGCACTATCTTGGGCATCACTTAACTTATAGGAGGCTTTGAGCATATCAGCTTCGTGTTTGGCGATCGCCATTAAGTCAGCCGTCGCTCCTGATATTTCAATCAGTGTCACCCGTTGGGTGTGTCTGGTTGCTTCTGAAGTTGTAGAGTTAACGTGTTCTTTTTGGTGTTCTAGCAGTTCGTTTTTCATCTTCTGCTCAGACTGAGTACTGCTGTTAATCGCTTTGATTGTCTGAGTTCCAGTTTTCTGAGTTAGCTGTACCAGTTCGCTGAATGCTTGGTTGATATCTCCGGTGGTTTCGATGATTTTTTTATAAGCTTCCAGTGCCTTGGGTAAATTGGCTTTGGCAACGTCTGAAAGTCTAGCCATGTCGGATATTTCTTTAATGGCATTCTGCTCACCTTGCAATGCCTTATTGAAGGTTTCTGGAGTGACACCAAACAGTTTACCCATTGATGCCAACACACCAGGAGCTACTGCGGGTATGTGGTTTTTGAGTTTGGCGGTTCCGTAGTTGCGGGTTGTTGCAGCCATTATTCAACCCCCATCTGATATTTAGCGGAAATTTCACCAAGGCGGTCGCACAGTTCCTTTAATTGAGGATCATCTATTTCTAATCCCTCTAAAGTGCCTTGGTGGAATGCTGCTGAGATTTCCGCACACTTTTCTGGGGTGGTTCTCCAGATAAGTTGTGACTCTGGAAAACCTACTTTGTTAACGTCGTTGTGTGGGTAATTGGTCATAAGATTGGGGTAGATAATATTAAGTCTCGTGGCGATTGCATTTGATTGGTAGTCTGTGCGATCGCTCTTTACTTCTGGGATGCTTGCCAAGCTTGGTTAACAATTGCCTGATCCGCTTCACTTCTGCCTAAGTCGGGTTTGCTTGGATCATCCCGGCTGATTACTTCTGCTACCTGTACCGCTAATTGTTCAGGGACTCCGGCATTAACCAAAGCTGTTGTGTGGTTGGGGTTGATGGTCATTGCTGCTGTTCCTCAAAACAAAGACATCTGTAAATGATTACCAAGAACTACGGAAGCTTTGGCGTTCATGCCCTCAACCTCTTGAACTCTGGTCAATAATTTGTTGCGGTTGAGTTTTATATCTGCTGTTTTTCTCTGTCCAGCAAGGGGACGGAAGCAATACTGGGGATGGTTAATAGTTCCGTCTTTATAGAGATAGTGGTACAAAATACCTTCAATTTGGTAAACCTTTGCTTGAGTAAGTAGGGTACTGTCATGGACGGGATTAAGCTTCATCGTCGTCAATCTCCCATTCTTTTTGATTCACGCTGCAAACAGTTCGAGTTGGGTGTGGTTAATGATTGGGGCGTAATTCTTCCAAGTTTTGCGGAGCAACTTTCTGGTGCTACTCCAACGAAGTTCTAAAAGGCTTTCCCCATCTAGGTCTAGGGTGAAAACAGCACCGTCACAGACAGCAAGTAGACAATTATCGGAGCATCTGGAGGAGATCGCCCAAGCACCTATGATTTTTTCGGTGTAGTCGGATTCGTCATTATCTTCGAGCAGTCCGGTGTAGGTGAAGCCTTGGTTTAATAAAGCAGTGGCAACATGGATATTTTGGGCATTGAACCAGCATGGTAAATAGGTGCGGCGGTTTTCTGGGTAATCTTTATTAGCCATTGGTGCAATTCTCCTAGTAAGAATAATTTGCGTAATGTCCACCCAATAAAGTGTTAACGGCTTTCGCCATTAAATTATTTAGTCCATCAAATACGCTTAAAAGTCCCATTGGTTTATCCTCCAAATAATCGAGCTATTGTTTCTAAGCAGTAGTTAAGTAGGTCGAACGGTAACAGTAATGGGTTAATCTTGGTATTCTTCCTAGAAGCCTTTACCCTTGCTAATTGGTACTTTTGCGCCTCTAGGACTGTAATTTTTTTCCCAATGCACCCATAGCAGCGTCAATTTCTGCTTCTAAGTCGGTGCTGTCTGGTGTGTAGGGTGTAATTTCTTTGGCCAGTTCTACCAGTCCGTTAAGTGTGCCTAGATATTGGGCTTTAGTCCCCATCCAGTTTTGATTTAACTGCTCTACCAGTTCAGAGTTACTTGCCTTAATTGAGTTGACTACCAGGTGATTTCTGACTTGTCCGAGTGCGTCAATTAGTTGCACTTCTTCCCCAATCTGACGGGTGATTAAGTCTGTAATTGTGGGGTTTGACGCTGGTGTTCCGGCTGTTCCAGATGTTCCGTTGAGGCCTTGGGGTTGGCTTGTGGTAAGTGTTCCGGGCTGTTCCGTTCTCTGTTCCGCCTGTGTTCCGTGTTCCGGTGATTGTTCCGGTTCTGTTCCGGTTAGTAGGGATTGGGGAAGTTTGGCACAGATGAGGTCAATGTCAATTTTCGGAACAGCTTTCAGAGTGTCGAAGTCGTTAGGGTAAATTGGTGCGATCGCTAATCTCAAAGTCTCCTCACTAACTCCAAAGCGATCGCACAGTTCAGAGATAGTAATAGTTTCTACCTCTATGGTTTCTGGTTGGGTTTTGGGCTTTGCCATTGGGTTTACGCTCCTTTGCTCAGTTGTTTAACAGCGTTGTTATATGCGTACTTGGAAAAATAAGCGGGATTTTGGCTGATTGCTTCTTTTACCAATTCAGTGCGGGTAAGGTGTGACATTAGGCGGCCACATCTGGCAACGCACCAACATTGATAAGGGCTGAGGGGTGCTTCTCTAAAAGTTGTTCCATCTTTACGCTTGGGGTATGCTTCCCGGAAAGCTGTAACTCTCCAGAAAAGCAAGTTTTCCCACACGCAGCAGGTTGAACGCGCTACGCCCAATTCATTAGCTAAACCTGTTTTTGTCATGGAGAAATCTGCAAAGAAGTCGAGGTCAGTTCCTCCTTTGCGCCGTCTTGGTTTCATAGGTTATGGGTTAAATATCAGGTAAATATCAGCGTTTATTGGTACAAATATCGGTTTAGGTGTCCAGTCCAATCGCTAAAACCCAGGGGGTGTATACGCTTGGGTTACTCGTCAGACATTAATCACTAACCGTTGATTGCTTGATTTACGCTCATGAAGCTATATTATCCTATATGGGATGTTTATGTAAATATCCCATTAATACCAAACATCCCAAATTAAGATTTTTTCTAAAAAGACGGTTAATCTGGGGTATATATACCATCAGTGATATTTATCCCTGTGACTGCTACAAAGGAAAAATCAGAACCTATCCCAAGTCTTAAGGTTAATTTCCCCGACAGAAACTTAAGAGACAGGTTTAAAGCTGCCTGTGCGCTTAACGGGAAAAATATGAATGAAGTGATTATCGAGTTTGTGCATCACTATGTAGAGGAGAACGACCCAACGCAAAAAGCATCATAACCATACACAGGCGATAGCTTCTCTTTTGTACGAGACGCTCCGTGTTGGCGTAGCCTGTTCACAGGACTTACGCTCTCCGTAGGTATCGCCAACCGTAAACACCAAAAACCACAGCCGGACTATGAAAACTAAACAAGGTAGGTAAATTATGGTTCAAGCCTTACCTAAAACCAAGCTAGTAACCTTTGAGGAGTTTGCTCAATGGAAACCAGAAGAGGGACGGTATGAACTGCATGATGGGATAATTATTGAAATGTCACAGCCACTCGGAGGACATGAAGAAGTTAAAGGTTTTTTAACTACGGAGTTAGCCTTTGAATATAGACGATTAAATCTGCCTTACTTCATACCTAATCAAGCATTGGTCAAACCACCTGATAGCGAATCAGGTTATTTACCAGACGTTCTGTTACTGAACCGTCCCAACTTGATCAACGAACCTTTGTGGAAGAAAGAATCTACAGTTACTCAAGGTGCATCAGTCCCCTTGGTAATTGAAGTTGTCAGCACAAACTGGCGTGTTGATTATTTGACTAAGGTTAAAGATTATGAGGAAATCGGTATTCCTGAATATTGGATTGCTGATTACTTGGCTTTGGGCGGTAGACGATTTATCGGTAGTCCCAAACAACCAACTATTTTTATTCACGAATTGGTTGATGGGGAATACCAAGTTAGTCAGTTCAGAGGTGACGACCGGATAGTATCGCCAACTTTCCCAGAGTTCTCCTTAACTGCTAACCAAATTTTTCAAGCGGGTAGCTAGATAATTACTACCAGTTCCCCACTTACACAGGATGTATCTATGGTTCAAGGAAAATTAGAACTAACTATCAAAATCAACGAACTCCCAGAAGCTAAAACGATAGAAAACGGCTGGCAACAGTTCGAGGTTGATTGCGATGGTCGTATTATTAGCGTCACAGTCAAGCCCAAAGTTTGGAAGAAACTGACTGATGCACAAGCCAACTATCCCCAGTGGGTAGGAGCGATTGCTGGCAAGCTGGGAGAAGCCACCGATAACGGCTTTGTCCTGTTAGAGCCAAATATCCAGACTTTTGAGAAAAAAGCGAAGGCAGAAGCGACAGCTGCGGCTGGTGCTACTTGAGCAAAAGCTTGTATCACAACGGGGTAATCACAGCTTACACAAGGGTTTCACCAGCAGGCTTGATTACCCCATGAACCACTATCAACAGATGTAGCAAAATTAAAAGTTAAAAATCAAACAAATGTTAGATTGCATGAGTGCAAAACTTCTGTATGATCTGGCTAATGCGTAAATAAAGCGAGTAATGGAGGTGAAGAGATAGGTGAAGAGATAACATCGCCAAAAATGCCAAAAGGACAAAAAGCATACTTTTAGTACACGCTTTGTCCCTTCATACAATTGGCACATCTGACTTTGCTCAATCAATCAGAGCGGGGTAAATTTCAAAGAAACCAAATAAGTGGCTAGAAAGTTTAGCGGCTTTTCCACCAATTGGATTTCTTGAGATTAAATTGTGCTGCTCTCCAAAGGGGAGGGCAGGAGGCATCTCCTATATTATATTGATTGCTGCGACATGAAAAGACTTCCGACTGGAATATTTTTAGAAAATAAATGATCTGACTCAGGATTTACGTAAAAAATTACTGTTTAAGACAAGGTATAAAGTGTGGGATGTCCCATTTAATAAGAATTCCGGCGTTTTATCTACCATCTACTCAAACTCCCAATTTTTATTAGACAACCTGTGTAAGTCCTAAGATTATTTATTCCTCGCCAAAAAATCAGCCAGCATCAAGAAACGCAGCAAATCTCATAAATATGTAAGTGCAGCACGATTACCCCCTCTGATACTCAATCAACCAAGTATCCGAGGAATCTACCGTGTTAACAGAACAACAACTTTTCATCTCCACACCAGAAATAGCTCAACCCCATAGGGACGAATGGTTAGAAAGCGCCATTGATCCAGAAATCATTTCTCTCAACTTGCGATCGCTCTGGGGAACAACCCCCTACGAATATTTGCTCTACAGCCCCAAAATCTCCCGCCGCAACGACGGACGCTTACGGGATGGGGACTTAAAGAAATATCGCCACATCGAGTTAGGAGGTTGGTGGTGTAACGGCGTAGACCCCTTAAACAACTACCAGCAAATGCTGTGGGGATGCTTCAAACCCAACAAACCCCGGCGTGATCTACAGAAGATTCATAAGATAATTAAATACGAACATCCCTACAAAGAAGCAACCAGGGCATTCTTCCTGTACGTCACCGAGAAAATTTGGGCAAAAATCTCAGACCGCTGCGGTATACCCATTACAGAAGAAGATAGACTTGATCCCCGTGGCTTCTGGTATTGGGTTTGGCGGCATAACGTCCCGTTAATCATCTGTGAAGGTGTTAAGAAAGCAGCTGCGTTATTAACTGCTGGTTATGCAGCAATAGCAATACCTGGAGTCAACAATGGCTACCGCACCTCAAAAGATGAATATGGTAACACCATTGGTAAGCCCTACCTCATCCCTGAAATTCAACACTTTGCTACACCTGGTAGACAGGTAAATATTTGTTTCGACCATGACAGCAATCTAGAAACTCGCAAACGGGTAAGAACCGCTATTAACCGCATGGGCAGCTTACTCATTGGTGCAGGCTGCGAAATGAGAGTCATAGATTTACCCCCAGGAGCAGAAAAAGGAGTTGACGACTTCATTGCTGCTAAGGGTCAAGACGCATTCCATGCTTTGTACAATACTGCCGAAGTGCTAGAAATGTGGCAAATTCGGCTGTCTACCCTACTAACTTATCCTCCAGCGATCTCTCTCAACCAAAGATTTTTGGGAGAAATTCTCATCCCCGCCAGTGAAAAACTCATCGTCCTCAAAGCCCCCAAAGGCACAGGTAAAACCGAATCGCTCACCTTGGAAGTCGCCAAGGCACACGAAAGAGGGCAGAGGGTACTGGTTATCACCCACCGCATTCAATTAGGTGAAGCCCTGTGCAATCGTTTTGGCGTTAACTACGTCACAGAAATTCACGATTCCGAAATAGGGGACTTACTTGGTTACGGTGTCTGTATTGATTCGTTACACACCAACAGCCAAGCCAAATTTAACCCTAATGACTGGTCTAATGATATCGTGATCATCGACGAAGCCGACCAGGTATTCTGGCATTTGTTAAACTCTGGTACTGAAGTATCTAAACGCCGTGTCTCTGTCCTCAACAACCTTAAACAATTAGTTCAAAACGTCCTCAGCAGCCCACAGGGGAAAATTTATCTGTCCTCTGCGGATATCAGTGATGCGGATGTCAATTATATTCTCTCCTTAGCCGGAGGAATTCATATTAAGCCATTTGTGATTGTCAACGACTACCAACTTGAATCTGGCAACTGCTATAACTACCAAGGTAAAGACCCCAGAAATTTAATTGCGGCACTAGATATGGCTATTGCTCAAGGTGGGCATCATTTGTTGTGCTGTTCTGCCCAGAAAATGACATCAAAATGGGGGACACAGGCTTTAGAAAAACGCTACCAAAGCAAATTCCCGCACTTACGCATTTTGCGAATTGACGGTGAAACAGTGAAAGACCCCAATCACCCTGCTTATGGGTGTATTGCTCACCTCAACGAAATTCTCACGGAATATGATTTGGTTATCACTTCTCCTAGCCTAGAAACTGGGGTATCTATTGATATTAAGTCCCATTTTTCAGCAGTTTGGGGCGTTTTTCAGGGGGTACAGCCGGTTAATTCGGTGCGGCAGATGCTGGCACGACTGCGAGAAACGGTTGACCGCCATATCTGGGTGCGAGAATGGGGATTAGGAGTAATTGGTAATGGCTCTACTTCAATGGGGGTACTGTTGGCCAGTCAACACGCGATGACACGGGCGAATATTGCTCTGTTATCGGCAGCAGATAATACTGATTACAGCTATATAGATGAAAATTTCCAACCTGAATCTCTCCAAAGTTGGGCAAAGCGGGCTTGTGTGATTAATGCTCAAATGAAATGTTACCGTGAGGCTGTGCTACAGGGTTTGGCAGATGATGGCTATACAATTCTTGATGCTTCTTACCTATTATCTTTTACAACACGTAATCAACAAGGATTAGCGGCTGATGGCTATACAATTCTTGACGATTCTGAGTTGAACTCAGTTGCAAATAAGCAGGTGTTGAACTCGGTTGTAAATGAGCAGGTGTTAAACTCGGTTGTGAATGAGCAGATAGTGAATGAAGTAAAAACTGCTGTTAATGAATTACAAACAATTGAGTGTGAAGAAGTGGCTTCATCTCAGACACTTACCAAAGCAGAATTCGATAAGTTACAAGAGAAACGAGCTAAGACTAAGAGTGAACGTCAACAGGAACGTAAAGCTGAATTAGCGCAGCGTTATGGGGTGGACGTGACACCGGAACTGGTAGGTAAGGATGATGTTGGCTGGTATCCACAGTTGCGGCTGCATTATTATTTAAGCCTGGGGCGTGAGTTTTTGGTAGGCCGTGATGCTAAGAGGGCTAAAGCGCAGGTTGTTGCTGGTAATAATGCGATTTGGAAGCCTGATTTTAACCGGGGACAGTTGCTACCTGCGGTGATGTTATTGGAGGAATTGAAGATTTCGCAGTTGTTTAATGGTGATGTGGAGTTTCGGAGTTCTGATGTGGAGTTGCAGAAATTGCGATCGCTTGCTGTACAACATAAGCAGGTGATTAAAAACTACTTGGGGGTTTCTATTTCCCAAAAGGATAGTGCGATCGCTATCTGCCAGAAGTTCCTGAAAAAGTTGGGAATGAAGCTGTCCTATATTGGCAGGTTCGGGTCGAGAGAAAACCGGGAACGGGTTTACCAGTTTGTCCCACCCCAAGATGAGCGAGGAGTGATTTTCCTTGCTTGGCTACAGCGGGATGAAGCTACGAGTGCGTTTACCCAGGAAAATGTGGTGGATGTTAATTCTGTGTCCACCCCTAATAATAAGAGATAAATACATGAGTTATGGACACCAGGACACAATAACCTTGGATACATGAACCCTGGACACATGAAACCTGAACTCATTAACCCTGGACACCAGGACACAAACTCACCAAACGTTTCCCAAATTTTAAATAGGTGAAGACTATCACCTCATTTTGTAGTTCAACTTTGTTTGACGCTCCACGTATTTCGCTATGTTCCGCATGGAGTCTCCTTAGCAAAAATCAGGACTTACGCAAAATCTTTCTCAAACGCCCATTTTCCGTGACCTCTGCGCCTCGAGGGGGATGCCTGACGGCACGCGGGAGCAAACGTTATTTTTGTACCTTGATGTGAGTCTTAACAATAAACGTGTAATTTTATACTTCTAAAATTTGTAGTAGACAAATAAATACTACAAATGTATTATTGAAATAATCTTGATTACAAATACTACAAAAATTTAATGAGCAGCAGATTCTCTTCAACAATTAGTAGCGTGGTGCATTGCCGACCCTATCGGGGTTCAGGCAGAGCAGTTTCGTTGCGAGAAACAGCTAGAGTCTATGCACTGTTGGCGTTTGAGGGAATGTATCTGTTAATCGGCGATAAATCTATAAGCCTGGGGATTTTTGGCGCGTTAGCCTCTTGGCTGAATCCAGATCAACTAATTCAAAGCGGGGGGTGCAAATGTTTCATAGCACCGAAATAGGGCAAAAAGTATCAACAAACAGACCCCCGCTTTTGTTCACCAGAGGCGGGGGTTATTTTTTAGGAGTGAATTAACTAATGGAAGCTCAACCACCTTTTCAGCAAACGCACATACTACAAAATTCAGTTGTGGTGTTCTCTAAAAACTACCTACCACTATCACGCATCAACATTAAGCGTGCAATCGTGCTGTTAGTTACAGGTCAAGCAGAATCATTGAACTTTGATACTACAAAGCAATGGGAAATTCGTTCTCCCAGTGTTGTACTACAAGTACCTGAACACATCCGCTTGACTGTTGGTAATCCTGAACGGCATTGGAAAGTACCACCTGTAAACCGTCGGGAGGTTTTGAAGCGAGACAACCACACCTGCCAATACTGCGGTAGCACAAAACGTTTAACCCTCGATCATGTAATACCCCGTTCCAAAGGTGGACAGCATACCTGGGACAACGTTGTAACGGCGTGTGACAAGTGCAATTCAACTAAGAGCGATGCCTGCGGCGGGCGTAGCCATCGCCTTCCACATGAAGCTGGAATGGTACTTAAAACCAAACCCAAAGCCCCAATTCACCCAGCAGTTGCATTTGCCGAACAGTTCTGGAATGCACAACGCCTAGCTGAGAAGGAGTAATTTACTCCCTTAAACCCAGTCATAGAGGGCAATACAGCGATTTAATAACACCGCCCTCTGATTTCTGAAAAAAAATTTGTAGTATGCCCTTGACACTTTTGTAGTATATAATGTAGTATATATGTAGTGGAGCAAAAGAGCCTCAGCAAAAGGCAAAGTGCTAACACCTCCGAACCATGAAAACTAAATAATTGCCACCCAACGTGGGGGTGTAACTCAGTTGGTTAAGAGTGCCTGTCTGTCGAACAGGAAGCCGCGAGTTCGAGTCTCGTCATCCCCGTGTAGCCTTGTGGACGAATAGATAAGTCGCTTTGATTCTCAGTCAAAGAGAAGCGGGTGCAACTCCCGTCAAGGCTTGCAAATGTGTGTCCGAGTAGCCAAGAGGGAAGGCGTTGGTCTGCAAAACTAATCATCGTGGGTTCAAATCCCACCTCGGACTCCAAACATTGCAGCGTCACCTAACGGTAAGGTACTCGGCTCATAACCGGGAGTATGTGGGTATCTCCTTCGGAGACGCTACGCGAACAACTCCCACCGCTGCGACCAAATGCACAGATGGTGTAACGGAAGCATAAGGGTCTCCAAAACCTTTGGTCATGGTTCAAATCCTTGTCTGTGCGTTGATGGTGCAGAAGCGAAGTGGCCGAGCGGCACGTCTTTCAAGCGTGTAATTAGCGGGTTCAAGTCCCGTCTGCACTACCAAATTTATGGGTCGGCTCGCCTATTGGTGTAGGTAACGGTCTGTAAAACCGCCGCGAAAGAGTGTTGCGGGTTCAATTCCAGCCCGACCCACTATGGAGAGATTGCCATTGGCAGGGCAAGCTGTTTGCTAAACAGTCGTGGGATTCAGCATCTCACTGTGGGTTCGACTCCCTCTCTCTCCGCTGCGTGAGAACGTGGTGTAACTGGATAACATCTCAGATTACGAACCTGAAGAGTGGGGGTTCAACTCCCTCCGTTCTCGCCTTATCCCCTGGTAGCTCAGTTGGTAGTAGCGCCTGTTTGAAGAACAGGAGGTCATCCGTTCAATTCGGATCTGGGGGACTGGCACATTGCCCCATAGCTCAATGGCAGAGCGATGCGCTGTTAACGCAGGGGTTGTAGGTTCAAATCCTACTGGGGCAGCCATTTATTGGGAAGTAGGCAAACAGGCAAAGCCGTCGCACTTTGAATGCGAAGTTTGAGGGTTCGATTCCTTCCTTCCCAGCTTATACTCCTGTAGCCCAATTGGAAGAGGCGGCTGTCTCAAAAACAGTCTGTGTACGGGTACTGCTCCGCAGAAGCCAGCTACAACTCCCGTCAGGAGTACCAAAATCGGGATGTAATTCAGTGGTCTAGAAGCCTTGTTTTGGGGACAAGGAGCCGTAGGTTCAAATCCTACCATCCCGACCATTTATTTGCCCTTGTGACGAAATTGGCAAACGTGCTGGTCTTAGAAACCAGATTTTGTGGGTTCGACTCCCACCAAGGGTACTGGGTATTTACCCAACTATGCTCTCGTGGCGAAATTGGTAAACGCTTCCGTTTGAGGGACGGAATTTTTACAGGTTCAAATCCTGTCGGGAGTACCAACTTTGGGCGTTTGGCAGAACGGTTATGCGCCTGACTTTTAATCAGGTTGAAACAGGTTCAACTCCTGTAGCGCCCCCCAACCAAGCCCCTGTGGCGCAATTGGCAGACGTATCCCGCTTAAACCGGGTTTGTTGCAGGTTCGACTCCTGTCAGGGGTATCGCGGAGATTGAGCTATGGTGCGCTCTGAGGTCTCATAAGCCTTCACATACCGGGTTCAAATCCCGGCTCCGCTACCAAATGCTGGTGTAGCTCAATGCGGCAGAGCAATCGCCTTGTAAGCGATCGGTTGCAGGTTCAACTCCTGTCACCAGCCCCAGATACGAGTTCAAATCTCGTCGTCCGCTCTCGTAGCCCTGTAGCTCAATGGTGGAGCAACTGTCCTACAAACAGAGGGTTACAGGTACTGCTTCGCAGAAGCAAGCTACAAATCCTGTCAGGGCTACCAATTTATGGGAGTGTCGCCTAATGGATAAGGCATCGCTCTTCTAAAGCGACTGATGTAGGTTCAAGTCCTACCACTCCTGCTGTATGGGGTCATAGCTCAACTGGCTAGAGCATCCGTCTTGCACGCGGAAGGTTAGGGGTTCAAATCCCCTTGATTCCACTGTGGTGTCTGAAGTCAAAGCGGTCGCGGCGCTGGTTTGTGGAACCAGTCATAACGGGTTCAAGTCCCGTCAGATACCCTGAATGGAAGATGCCGCTAAATGGTCGGCAACCGGTCTTGAAAACCGGGGTACAGGCAACTGTAGGGGTTCGATTCCTCCATCTTCCGCCTTCCACCAGAAGCCGAAAAGTGAGGCGCTGTGCTGATAACACAGATACAGGAGGGGCAGTACCTCCTTGGTGGATTTATCAACCTTGCGAGAAGACCCCAAGTGCAACGCAGATACTGGTTCAGGGCAGGAAGCCACGGGTTAACGCCATGTGAAACCCGTGGTACTTCACTTAGGTTCAGTACCCAACTTTTTTTCCACCCGCTCTAACTTAGTATTAGTCCAACCAGTCCTTTCCCAAATAGCGGATAAATAGCTATTAATCTCAGGAGACATCCTCATGGGAATAAATTGATTAACTATCACAAAAAAAGCTAAAGTAAAAAAAGTAGTACCAAACATTACCACATAACTTTGAGCCTGATAATCAGAGGGAAAAACCTCCTTCTCTATTGTTTTGGTTCTGAGTGGAGACTTCTCTAACTCCTGAATAGCCGTAGTCAACTTGTTCGTATGATTGACCAATTCCGTCCACCTTCCCTTCAAATCGGATATCTCGCTCTTTAGCCCTTTCAACTCTAAACTTTCTAACGTCGGCGAGGACTTGGGCGTATTCTGAAACTGCGACAGCAAGAGAGTTAATTCCTGCCTCAAATCGGCATTGCTCCGCTCGTACTCGTGCCAAGAGACTCCCTGATTCTTCAATTCCTGAGTCAACAATTCGATAGTCGCCATAGCTTGACTCAGGAGTTGATTCTGGATTAAATTCGTTTGCGCCCATGCTTGTAACTCCGCCCTATCTTTTTCCCTTTCAGTCTTTTGTGATAACTTAAAACTTTCAAATTCCTTATATAATCTACCCAACGCCGTCTTCACCTCACCCAATTCACTTGTTCCCAAAGAAAGGGAACTGGAAGCAGTAGAGATATCGCTATTGGTGCTATTGGTATTGTCGTTGTTGCTATTGTCGATATCGTTATGACTGCTATTGGTATTGCGTTTATTATTATTCATGGGCTTTTTTTCTCCCCCGACGAGCTTTAGTTTCAGTTACTTCTGACGTATTTACTTCTGACATATTTGCAGTACTCCCACTCGTCGAAGATACAGCAAGATTTACCTCTGCTGCTGATGATTGACTCACCACAGATTTATTCATATCTGCCGATGATGCTAATGATGATTGACTCACCGCAGATTTATTTGTTTCTAATTGCTGTAACCCCAAATAAACAGCAGCCTTGTCCAGTTCCGGTTTAGCCTGGTCTAAAAACCCACTTACCAGCAAATAATCACCAAACGGAAAACCATTCTCCTCAGTAGCCGCAGAGAAAGGAAAACCCTTCTCAATCAACATATCAAAAGTTGAATACTCAAGCTCAGGCAACTCAATCTCTACACCTTGCAACTCCGATATAGCAACTCTAGTTTTACTATTATCCCACCGTTGAAAACCTAACCCCTTATCCCAGCAGAGATTCTTCACCACCACATAATCAGCTTGATTACCACAGAACTCAACCATAGCCTTCAAGCTAGTAATCACCGAATAACCTAGATTCAGCACCGTCACCAGAGACACCCGATAACCCAAATCACCAGCAATCTTAAACAGCCCAAACTTACTGATAATCTCCCTAGTCTTATTACTAGAAGCCCCCGGCATATCCACAACAATAACATCAGGGTATTGAGCCGAGATACGTGTAAAAACCTGCAAGATGGTCTGGAAATGCCTACT
>NZ_JAYGGY010000049.1:0-19397 GCF_034931625.1 Anabaena cylindrica UHCC 0172
TACGTTACGCTCAGTATGACATAAGTCCAAATTTCACCCGTTTGCAGTATATCACTAGATGTTTAGGGTATGGGACTCAGCATCTTGTACAAACTCCCGGATAAAAGGTAAACTTTCCTGATTAAATTGATATGGCTTTGAGGGTAGCAAACCAGAATCGTCAGATAGTCTGAAAGCTTTGCAGTGGTGTGAGAGGAGTGAAGTACAATGTTAAGTCGTAAGCAAACCCCTAGTTTTGCTGATAATCAGGAGCGTGATACCTACGCTTGGTTTTCTCAACGTGCTTGGGTAGAAATTGATTTAGGGGCGTTGTCTGATAATGTTAAGCATTTGGTGAGATTTTTATCACCACCTACCCAGTTGATGGCGGTTGTCAAAGCTGATGCCTATGGACATGGAGCGGTGACAGTTGCTAAAACAGTTTTAGAAGCGGGTGCGAGTTGGTTGGGAGTAGCTACAGTTCCCGAAGGGATTCAATTACGGGAAGGTGGGATTAAAGCTCCGATTTTAATTTTAGGAGCAACGCATACACCAGAACAAATTCAGGCGATCGCTCATTGGAAACTTCAACCGACACTATGCAACCCTAAGCAAGCTTTAATATTTTCTAATACACTCGAAGCAATTAATTATAATTCTTCCATACCTGTACACATCAAATTAGATACAGGAATGTCACGGTTAGGCACAAATTGGCAAGAAGCCGCTGATTTTGTGCAGCTAGTACAAGGATTACCTCACCTTGATATTGCTAGTATTTATTCTCACTTAGCAACAGCCGATAGTCCTGATGCCACAGTCATGCAAGAACAGCATAGAAGATTTGAGGAAGCAATAACCAAAATCAAAACCAGAGGCATCAAAATTCCCAGCTTGCATTTAGCCAATTCAGCCGCTACCCTAGCCAATTCAAGCTTACACTATGACATGGTGCGTGCAGGTTTAGCAATTTACGGACTCTACCCTGCACCCCATTTAAAAGACAAAATTCAACTACAACCCGTTTTACAACTCAAAGCACGTGTCACTCATGTTAAAACCATAGCTCCTGGAACTGGTGTTAGCTATGGTCATCAGTTTATCGCACCGAGGGAAATGCGTCTTGCTGTTGTTGGTATTGGTTATGCAGATGGAGTTCCTCGCAGTCTTTCCAACCAAATGCAAGTATTAATTCGTGGTCAGAGAATACCACAGGTAGGCACGATTACAATGGATCAAATCATGTTAGATGTCAGTTCTATACCCGATGTCCAAGAAGGTGAAATAGTTACCCTACTAGGAGAACAGGGAACAGAACAAATCACAGCCGATGATTGGGCTAATCAATTAAATACCATTTCTTGGGAAATTCTCTGCGGCTTCAAGCATCGTCTACCCCGTGTAGCTGTGATGTAAGGGATTGGGAACTGGGAACTGGATCAGAGTTTTACTAATCACCAATTCCCAATTACCTCTTGCCATCCATAATTTGTTATGCTATTATTGGTTACTAATGCGGATATGGCGAAATTGGCAGACGCGCTAGATTTAGGTTCTAGTTCCGAAAGGAGTGAAGGTTCAAGTCCTTTTATCCGCACTTATCAAAATTTGGTAGTGGTAAATATGTAGTGAAATCTTATATTTTCTAACTCAAATTATTCATTTGTAGCCGTTGAAATTTTAATTACACTAATTTTATTATCACTACATATTTACCACTACCAATCTATTTTCTTTAGCACTAGAAGATTGTTCTATTTGTTCTATTACTTCACTAATAACAATCATTATTTTTGGGGGTTTTAAATCAAAATAAAAGTGGGCAATGCCCACCCTATTTTAACCTTTGACACACATAACTTGTTTAAGTGTGGCCACAACTTCCACTAAATCTGCTTGGTTTTCCATTACCTGCTCAATGGGTTTATAAGCACCAGGAATTTCATCAATTACCCCTGCATCCTTGCGGCATTCTACACCTTGAGTTTGCTCAATTAAATCATCAAGACTATAGACTTTTTTAGCTTTGCTTCTAGACATTAACCGCCCAGCACCATGTGAGCAAGAACAGAAACTATGAGCATTACCTTTACCTTTAACAATGAAAGATTTTGCTCCCATTGAACCAGGGATAATTCCATAATCTTCTGTTTGAGCGCGGACTGCACCTTTGCGAGTTACATATACATCTTCTCCAAAATGTACTTCTTTTTCGGCGTAGTTATGATGACAATTTACTTCTAATAAAGGTTTAGTAACTTTTCCTCCTACTAGATGTTTTTCGATGATTTTTTTAAATCGCGCCATCATCACATCACGGTTAAAATGTGCGTAATTTTGCGCCCATTGTAAGTCTTTCCAGTATGCCTTGAATTCTGGTGTACCAGCCACAAAGTAAGCTAAATCAGGATCAGGTAATTTCTCACCAGCCATTTTTGCTAATTCTTTGGCTGTATTAATATGGCATTGTGCGAGTTTATTGCCAATATTGCGAGAACCGGAATGCAACATTAACCAAACTTGGTTTTCTGTATCGAGACAAACTTCAATAAAGTGATTCAATTTGTTACTAATTGCTGGTTAAGCTTATTAAGTCTCCACAGTCTAAGTTCAACACTGTTTCGACTTCTACTTAAGACTTCCATTGCACACTCAATTGAATGGGTAATGCCGAATAAGTAGGCATAATCTGGGTTACTGAGTGTGATATTAGTGGTTTCCATAATTCCACAATATCATAAATAAAAGTAGCAATCGATCAAGTCATTTCTGCTTGATTCTATACCTTCAAGTTCGGTATAGTTCGGAGTACACCTTCATCCTAATAAATTAATAAATTAGGATGCCCAAGTCCCTCTACTCTCTACGGGGCGTTTTAACGCTTCCCTCGGTATTAGCAATCTCAGCTTTCACCGATTTGGACGAGTTTTTAATCTTACATTACTGTAAGATGGGGCAATCTTTCACCCCCACCAAGAGAACCCATTTGTTTCATCGCTTTACTTTCTAAGTCTTGCACACCACGATGCAAGTCTTTAAAATCGCGCCAGCGTTGCCAGTTGGATGCTGATTTTTCTACATCCTTGTTTTCATTAAATCCTGTAGGAATTGCGGCTTCAATATCTAGGCGAATTTTCTTGAGTTTGCCTTCTAGTTGTTCACCTGTGAATTGTGTTTTAATGGCACTCATACCACAACCCAAATCTACGCCCACAGCAGCAGGAATAATGGTTTCTTTAGTGGCAATGACTGAACCGACTAAGGCTCCTTTTCCTAAGTGAACATCTGGCATTAAAGCAACGTGTTTAAACACAAATGGCAATGATGCTACATTTTTTGCCATCTTGATTTCATCTGAGCCTAATTGATGATTTGCCCAAGATAAAACGGGTGATGGAGTGTTAATTCCTAATTGTTCGTAGGGCATAATTTGAATTGGTAATTTGATATTTGGAATTAGGAAAATTCATAGATAGACTATTTGAGGAATTGTAAACATAACAGTCTATATTACTAGTATAGATGTAGACATGGAATTTAATGGTCTTCATAGTTATGTACTACAAATGTAATATATTGGTAATGTGTTTGTCAACCTATTGCTGACATTAACAAACACCAAAATAGATAATAATAATTTGCAGGATATTGCTTCCCCAGGTTTGGCATAGTGGCATGAGTTTAAAGGCAGTTTTGTTTGATTTTAATGGTGTGATTATTAAGGATGAGCCAATTCACCTACAATTGATTGATGAAATTCTGATTCAGGAGAATCTTCAACCACAGCGGGTAAATGAACGTCAAGCTTCTCTTGGACGAAGTGATGCTTGTGGTAAGCAAAGCTATCGTGCTTATTTTCAAGACTTGCTGAAAAATCGAGGTAGGGTAGTTACAGAAGAGTATTTAAATGATTTGCTCAACCGCAAAGCGCAAGCTTATGTGTTGGAATTGGAGAAGCTAGAAAAATTGCCTTTGTATGCTGGAGTAGATGATTTAATTTTTCAGGTGCGATCGCACAATATTAAACTAGGGTTAGTAAGTGACTCTCTTCTCCAAGAGATACAATTGGTGCTAGAACGTGCCAAACTGACTGAATATTTTCAGATTATTGTCACAGGGGATGACATCGCTACGAGTAAACCCCAACCAGAAGGTTATTTATTAGCGGTAGAAAAACTTAACCAAGCTTATCCAGATTTGAATTTGCAACCCCAGGAATGTTTAGCAATTGAAGATACTCCTGCGGGCATTCAAGCAGCAAAACGCGCTCAGATGCAAGTTGTGGGAGTTGCTAATACCTATCCCTTCCATATGCTTCAGCGTCAAGCTAACTGGACTGTAGATTATCTAACTGATTTGGAATTAGAACGGATACAGGAAGTTTTTTTGCAAAAAGATGTGAAAACTATCCTGCCTGAGTGTTAGAATATAGTCCGGCTGTCAAGAGTTTAGTAGCTTGAGACTAGCAAGGGGAATTAGCTCAGTTGGTAGAGTGCTGCGATCGCACCGCAGAGGTCAGGGGTTCGAGTCTCCTATTCTCCATTTGTACATTAAATAATTGTTGTCACTTTTTAGGACAATTTGAGGATTCTTATTATAGTATATATCCTTAGCCACTACATGAGCAAAGTCTTTTTGCGCTCGATGTCGTTGATTATTTGTAAGATATGCAAGCAAACTGTCAGATGTTCTCAAATCCATCTGGCAAAGTTGATTAGGGGGATCTTTTGAAGGCGACACAAAATGGCAATTAAAAAAAGTGAACTTTATAGTTCGTTATGGAAAAGCTGTGATGAATTGCGTGGGGGTATGGATGCCTCCCAGTATAAAGATTATGTATTGGTTTTATTATTTGTTAAATATGTATCTGATAAATATGCGGATGTTGCAGATGCCCTGATTGAAGTGCCTGAAGGTGGAGGCTTTCGGGATATTGTCGCCCTCAAAGGACAGAAAAATATCGGGGATGGTATCAACAAAATTATCGCCAATTTAGCTGAAGCTAATGATTTAAAGGGTGTGATTGATGTCGCTGATTTCAATGATGCCGATAAACTGGGCAGAGGTAAGGAAATGCAGGATCGGCTTTCTAACTTGGTGGCAATTTTTGAAACACCTGCTTTGAATTTTAGTAAAAACCGCGCTGACGGTGATGATATTTTAGGTGATGCCTATGAGTATCTGATGCGTAATTTTGCCACCCAATCGGGTAAAAGCAAAGGACAATTTTATACACCTGCGGAAGTTTCTCGTGTCATTTCTCAAGTTATAAGTATTAATTTAGCCAAAAGCTCAGACGATACCATATATGATCCTACCTGTGGTAGTGGTTCTCTGTTGCTAAAAGCGGCAGATGAGGCGGCTGTAAAAATAAGCATCTACGGGCAGGAGATGGACAACGCCACCCGCGCCTTAGCCCGGATGAACCATAACCAATATTTTGGAGTTAAAGCCGCCCAAACTTACCTCCAGCGCCGGGAAGGGGGTATTATTTGGCATACTCAAGGCAGTGGTAAAAGCTTAACAATGGTTTGGCTGACCAAATGGATTCGAGAATATAACCCTAATGCTCGCGTCTTAATTATTACTGACAGAGATGAACTCGACGAGCAAATTGAAAACGTTTTTTTCGGAGTCAACGAAAACATTTATCGCACCAAAAGCGGGAGAGACTTAATTAACCAATTAAATAAAACTACCCCTTGGTTACTCTGTTCCTTAATCCATAAATTTGGCAGAAAAGATACTAAAAAAGAAAAAAATCAAGCCGATTACGATAACTACATTGCCGAACTTAAAAGCAATTTACCCCAAAATTTTCAAGCTAAGGGCGATATTTACGTCTTTGTTGATGAATGTCACCGCACCCAATCTGGTGATTTACACAAAGCCATGAAGAAAATTTTACCCAATGCTTTATTCATCGGTTTTACAGGTACACTTTTACTCAAAAAAGACAAACAAAATAGTAACGAGATTTTTGGTAATTACATTCACTATTACAAATTTGACGAAGCCGTAACCGATCAAGTAGTCTTAGATTTGCGTTATGAAGCTCGCAATGTCGAGCAGTACATTACCTCACAAACCAAAATTGACAAATGGTTTGCAGCCAAAACTAGAAATTTAACTGAAGACGCTAAAACCGAACTCAAAAAACGCTGGGGAACTATGCAAAAACTCCTCAGTTCAAAGTCACGCATTAGTCAGATTGTCAATGATATCTTATTTGACTTTGGCACTAAAGACCGATTACAAAGCGGACGGGGTAATGCCATCCTCGTAGCTGGCAGCATTTACGAAGCTTGTAAATATTATGAATTATTCCAAGCTGAAGGCTTGACAAAATGCGCCATTATCACCTCTTATGATGCTTCACTGCAAAGTATCAAAGGGGAAAGTACAGGAGAAGATGAATATACCGAAAAAATTCAACAATATGAAATTTATCAAAAAATGCTTAATGGCAAAACCCCACAGCAATTTGAGAAAGATGTCAAACATGACTTTATTAAATCACCTGCTCAAATGAAGCTGCTGATAGTAGTAGATAAACTCCTCACAGGTTTTGATGCTCCTGCTGCTACCTATCTCTACATTGATAAAACCATGCGAGATCATGGATTATTTCAAGCAGTTTGTCGCGTCAACCGTTTAGACAGTGAAGACAAAGAATATGGTTATATTATTGACTATAAGGACTTATTTAAAAGTTTAGAAAAATCCGTTAATGATTATACTTCAGAAGCCTTTGCAGATTATGATGTCAATGATATTGTCGGGTTATTAAAAGACAGACTCGAAAAAGGTAGAGAAAATCTGGAAAACGCCAGAGAAATTATTAAAATTTTGTGCGAATTGGTAGAACCTCCCCAAGACACACCCGCCTATATTCGCTATTTCTGTGGTGACACTACAAACGCCGAAGATTTAAAAAGTAACGAACCAAAACGAATAACTCTTTATAAAAGTGTCGCCGCACTAATCCGGGCTTATGCTAATCTTGCCAATGATATGGAAGAAGCCGGATATACCCTCGCAGAAATCGCAATTATTAAACAAGAAGTTAAACATTATGAACAAGTACGCGCCGAAGTAAAATTAGCCAGTGGCGATTATATTGATTTGAAAACTTATGAACCTGCCATGCGTCACTTAATTGATAGTTATATCGGTGCAGAAGAAAGCGAAATTATTTCCAACTTTGACGACATGACACTAATTCAGTTAATTGTTGAACGTGGTACAAATGCAGTTGATGCATTACCCAGAAGCATCAAGAAAAACCCCAAAGCCGTAGCAGAAACCATTGAAAACAACCTCCGCAAACTGATTATTGAGCAGCAACCCACCAACCCCAAATATTTTGATAAAATGTCCATCTTGCTGGATGAATTAATTCAAGCCCGCAACGCCGCAGCCGACGATTATAAAGCCTATTTGCAGCAAATTGTTGAGTTAAGTAAACAAGTTGTTCAACCTAGTAACTCATCACAATATCCTCAATCGTTGGACACTCCTGCTAAAAGGGCATTATATGAAAACCTCAATCAAAATGAAGTATTAGCTCTAGCGATAGATGATATAATTCGCAAAACCAAAAAAGATGGATGGCGGGGAAACAGAACAAAAGAGAAAGAAGTAAAAATTGCTATTAAAAAACATCTAGATTCATCGGCAGATTTAGAGCGAATTTTTGAAATTGTTAAAAGCCAAAGCGAGTATTAAAATAATTTATAAAAACTGTAGGTTGGGTAGAACGAAGTGTTCGCGTAGCGTGCCGAAGGCATAACCCAACATTGGCGGTAAGATAGTAAGAGTTGTTGGGTTTCCTTGCGTCAACCCAACCTACAATAAATGTTGTTTTACATAAAGGAAACGGTAGAGCCATAAAAATCACTATGAAAACCTATCAAATAACAGTCGGTGAATTAATTATAGACATTGCCAGAAAAGATATTAAAAACCTACACTTAGGAGTTTACCCCCCAGATGGTAGAGTACGTATTGCCACACCGTTACATATTGATGATGAATCTGTCCGTTTATTTGCTATTTCCAAATTAGCCTGGATTAAAAAACATCAAACTAATTTTCAAGCCCAAGAACGCGAGTCACCAAGAGAATTTGTGTCTGGAGAAAGTCATTATTTTCAAGGTAAATCCTATTTATTAAATGTTATCTATTCTCATGTTAATCCTAAAGTAGAAATTAGCAATAATACCCATATAGACCTTTATGTAAAAGCAGGAAGTAATGAAGCACAACGACAACAAGTAATGATGTCCTGGTATAGACAGCAGTTAAAACAGAATATTCCCCCATTAATCGCCAAGTGGGAACCCAGCATGAGCGTTAATGTGAATGACTGGGGAGTGAAGCTGATGAAAACCAAATGGGGTACTTGCAATATAGAAGCCAAACGCATTTGGCTAAATCTGGAACTAGCCAAAAAACACCCCCACTGCTTAGAATATGTTGTAGTTCATGAAATGGTGCATCTCCTAGAGCGCAATCATGGAGAGCGATTTGTGGCTTTAATGAATAAATTTCTGCCCAATTGGCAATTTTATAAGGATGAGTTGAACCGTTAGACGTTAAAATTAACGATAACAGATACAAGTATTTAAAAACCCTGACAATTCTGCTCAACAATAGTTTCAGCAATAAAATTATCGAAAATATTAATTTATTAAAACTACATATAATTAGTTAACTGATATATGAATATTAGAGAATTAAAACTAGGTAAATATCTCACCCTATTAGAATTTTGTACCTGCACCCAGACATATGATAAATATGCCGAACACATCAACCCGTTTCCTCAAAACATCAAAGAAGTAATCCCTGCATTACAAGATTTAAATAAATATATCATCGACCCAATTATAGACAATTTTGGAATAGCCAATTTTCATCTTACCTATGGATTTTGTTCACCAGATTTAAAAAAGTATCTTGAAAAAAAAGACCCAGTAACAGGTCAAAAGAATGGTCGTGTTGCACCAAATTTAGATCAACACATGAGTTATGAAATTAATAAAAATGCTAAATACTATTGTGAAAGATTGGGTGCTGCTTGTGATTTTATAATTGCAGATTTACCTAGTGAATCCCTTGTAGAATGGATTTTACAAACTAAATTACCTTTTGATTCTCTCTATTTTTACAGTAGCGAAAGACCAATTCATATTAGTTATGGACTTCAGCACAAAAGAGATATTTGGACATTTGGTAATCTTGGTCAACCTACAAAAAAAGGAATTGAACATTGGGTTAATTTAGCCAAAACATAATTGTCATTTGTAGGGATTTAGCATTTCTAAAATCTATTAGTAGTTACGAATTACATCTTTTATTTTTACGACTTCTCATGGCAGACTGTAACACTTTTACTTTATATGCATCAGCATCTTTTCGCCAATATAATTTATAACCTTTAAGTATTGCACAGTGGTCTTCTAAACATTTATTCCACCCAGAAATATGACTAATACTGCGCCAATTTTCCAACAAACCCCAATCTTCTTCTTGACGAGTTAACTTAGCAAATTTTTCATACTGGGGATAGTCAGGAGTCACTAAAGAATCTATTTGATGTAATATTGGTGGGTCATCATCAATATCATATTCTCGATAAGTAACTTGTAAATCCCGCAAATCAATTTCCATTCCTCTGTATAATTCCGGATGGGGATTGATATCAAAATCAGGATAAAACAAATAGGAAATTTTAGGTGTTTTGAGATGAAATTTAATCACATTTGCAGCTTCTAATCTCCCAATAGTACGACTAGCACAACCTTCATAAAGTCGTAATAAAGGGTCAAGGGCTTGTAATGCAGAAATATGAACCCAAAGAGAATTAGGTAATTTTTTACCGATCTTACTCTCTTGACAACGTTTGATAATTAATTCTGTATTTCCCAAGCTGCGTAGCATTTGGTCTGCATCTAGACAAGCTTGTTTATAACTACTAAATAAACCAAGTATATCTTCTTGTACTGCT
This sequence comes from Anabaena cylindrica UHCC 0172, assembly GCF_034931625.1. Lineage (GTDB taxonomy): Bacteria > Cyanobacteriota > Cyanobacteriia > Cyanobacteriales > Nostocaceae > Anabaena > Anabaena cylindrica_A. The sequence goes on from NZ_JAYGGY010000049.1 coordinate 9,992, forward strand.
GGTGTTAATTGTCCTAGTTTGGGACGACGGCTAAATTTACACAATGCTAAGTAAACCATCAAGTCTTGACGGCGTTTATCTGCGATCGCTTCCCACTCGTCAGAGTCAGTAGCCTGTATAATTACATGAAAGGCTCGTCGTAAACTCCCAAATTCTGTACAAATTTCCCCTTCTTGCGCCAATTCACCCTTGCTGGGCAGTCTTCCCCGTTCGGTAATAAAAGCCATCAGCGGTGTTAAAAGTTCCTGATATTCTTCAAACCGTTTAACACAAGCCCTAACCCTAGGAGTAGTAGCGCGAGAACGAAAACGAGAAGCCCGAAATAACTCCGCTTCCCCTTCATCTCGAAACACAAAGTAAACGCCCAAAGCCACAGGAATTGCATCAACTCCTAACACTTGGTCAATGTAAACTTTTAATTCTTCTTGTTCATAATATTTCTGAAATGTGTTGCGGTTAGTAATGATGCCATCACCATAAGCGACTACACCTCTTTTGCTGTCAGCAATCAAAACTTGAGCAGACACTAACAGCACATTCTGAGCTAATTCCCAGGCTTTAATCAAGGCTTCCCTTCGTTCACCTTGGTCTTCAATCACATTAATGACAAAGCCAATGTTAACAATACCCGCAGGTGTGCGAGGAGTATCAGGTGAGTAATAAGGGTCCCAGCCACAACTAATGTAACCTTCTTCAGCGATACGCTTTACATCTCCACCATGTCCACAACCATAATCAAAAAAGGTCGTTTCTGGGGTAAATAAGCCAGATTCAATCGCTAAACGCACAGGACGGGATAAATCATGGCGAACAATAGCCGCTTTATGTCGTTCTATTTTGGGAATAAATGGTGCTGTAACAGTACTTATTGGCTTTTGAATCAAGCTATGCCCCTGTATTTCTACACCATAGGCTTGTAACCGCTTTTCCCAACCCAACTTTGTCCCAATACCTCTGGTGTTATCTAGTAAACCTAAAGCTTCTTGAGCGCGTGTTAAGGCGGCAAATTCATGATAATGGGGATAGTCAGGAGTAACGAAGGTTTCTTTGCGATGCAGAATAGGAGGATTTTCTGTATCTCCATAATCTCGAAAGCCAACGATGAGAGTTTCGACATCAACTTGAATACTGGCTTGCAAAGCGGGATGGGGGTCAGTATCAAAATCAGGATAAAATAAGTAGGAAATTTTCGGTTTAGTAGTGCTAAATTTAACTAGTGTTGCTTTCTCTAATTGAGGTGCAGCACGGCGAGCGCGGCTTTCATACTCCTGAAGTTGTGTATCAAGGCTATACAGTGCCAAAATATGGATGTAAAAAGCATCAGGTAAAAGTTTACCGAATTGGCTATTATAGCAACAATCTGCGATTGTATTTAGTGAAATCTGCTCTGGAGTTGAGCTAGTTTCCTCAAGCGTGTTCCAGTTGTTTTCAGACTTAACCATTGCATTTAATTATTAGAAAATTGCTGCCAGCAAGAACGCTAAACAGCCTATTGCCATCTTAATGTTTCCTCCACGTTATTTATCAATCTTAAAATTTCCTCTGTAAATTGACCATAGCAAGTTTTTTTAGAAGACACTAGTAACTTTGGCGTTCAATTAACTTACGGAGACAGGCATGGATTTTTTGTCAGATACCGTTGTGTTATCACGGATGCAGTTTGCCTTAACTGCCATTTTCCATATGCTTTGGCCAGTCCTAACCACAGGAATGGGAATTTATCTAGTTATTGTTGAAGGGCTGTGGCTAAAAACCCGTAACCCAGACTACTACCATCATGCCCGCTTCTGGTCTAAGCTTTACGTCCTCAACTTTGGTATTGGTGTCGCATCAGGACTACCGATGGAGTTTCAATTTGGTACAAACTGGGCACCTTTTTCTGAAGCTGTGGGTGATTTTTTTGGCAGTATTCTCGGTTTTGAAGGTGCGATGGCTTTCATGTTAGAAGCCGGATTTTTGGGGATCATGCTCTTTGGCTGGGGGCGTGTTCATCCAGTAATTCACTACCTAGCCACCATTATGGTTGCCTTCGGTGCCAACTTGTCTACCTTCTGGATTTTGGTCGCCAACTCTTGGTTACAAACACCATCAGGTGGGGATATGGTAAATGGTAAATTCATTGTCAGCGATTATTTTCAAGCGATTTTGAATCCCTTCATGGTGAAAAGCGTTTTGCATATGTTCTTTGCCACGCTAGAAACCTCTCTGTTTGTAATTGGTGGCATCAGTGCTTGGTATATATTGAAAGAACGAAATCAAGCCTTTTTTGCCAAGTCATTAAAAATAGTTCTTGCAGCTGCGATCGCAGTTACTCCCATCCAAGTCTACATTGGTCATTTAAGCGCCGAACAAGTCTATCATTACCAGCCCACAAAACTAGCAGCAATGGAAGCCAAGTGGGAAACATCACCCGCAGGAAAACCAGCCGATTGGAGTTTGTTAGCATTACCCGATGAAAAGGGGCAAAGAAATAAATGGGAAATCACCATTCCTAAGGGGCTGGGATACATTTTAGAATTCAAAAAGGATCTCTCTGAACCCGTCCTTGGACTCAAGGAATGGAAACCAGAAAATCGTCCCAAGATGGTTGGATTAATTTATTATTCCTTCCGCATCATGAGCGGTATCGGCTTCTTTTTTGTGGGATTAATGTTGTGGACAGCCTTACAATGGCTACTAGGTAAACTCTCTCCAGAGCAGATTACTCAACAAAAATGGCTAATGCGTGCCTGGATTTTTGCCGCGCCACTAGGCTACATAGCAGTTGAATCCGGTTGGATTGTCCGCTGTGTGGGAAGACAACCTTGGACACTATACGGGAAGATTCGCACAGCAGATGCAGCATCCCATATTCCCGCTAGTAACGTTCTCACATCTTTGACCATCTTCGCCGTCATTTACAGCATTCTGTTTATATCAACCCTGTATTTCGGCAGTCGAATAATCCGTAAAGGCCCCAACTTAGAGCTGCCCGTACCAGGATTGGACAACCAACCCGCAGTTAATTCAACACCAGCAGAATTGATCCCAGATCAACGTCCGGTAGAAATTCAACGGTAATAGGAGAATACATGGAAGCGTTATTACACTTTCTTCCCGAAGTCTGGTTCGTCATTCTGGGGCTATTTTTGTTTCTGTATGTTTTGTTAGATGGGTTTGATTTGGGTGTGGGTATTCTTTCCCTAACAAGCTCTGATGAGGAAAGACGGAGCATTTTAATGACTAGTCTGGGCAATGTTTGGGATGCCAACGAAACTTGGTTAGTCGTTATGGGTGGAGGGTTGTTTGGTGCTTTTCCCCTAGCCTATGGAACAATTCTGAGCGCTCTTTATATCCCCATTTTCATCATGATATTTGGGTTGATTTTTCGGGCAGTTTCCTTTGAATTTCGGGAACATTCCAATAGCAAATTATTTTGGAATTTTGCCTTTGGTGTCGGCAGTTTTCTGGCAGCATTAGGACAAGGCTTTGCCCTTGGCAGCGTCATTAAAGGTATTACAGTAGATCAAGCCGGCCACTTCATTGGTTCAACCTGGGATTGGCTAGATTGGCGATCACTCCTTGTTGCCCTCACCCTTATTCAGGGCTATGTTTTGATAGGTTCTACCTATCTAATTTTGAAAACTGAAGGAAAACTTCAAAAAACTCATTTTCGCACTGCCAAAATCGCCGCAGTAACAACTTTAATCGGTGCAATTTTAATTACTATTGTTACGCCTGTATTCTACGAAACAGCACGCACCCGCCTATTCACTCCACCTCTGCTTTATATCTTTGCAGCAATTCCCTTATTTGGTATTCTTCTAGTTTGGCTACTGCTGCGGAGTCTCAATCGTGAGGAAGAACGAACCCCGTTTATCTGGACAATTCTCATTTTTCTGCTCACCTTTATCGGTTTGGGGATGATTGTATTTCCATATATCATTCCCACCCAAATCACCATCTATCAAGCAGCAGCTGCCCCCAGTGCATTAGTTTTCATGATCATTTTTGTTGGCTTCTTAATTCCGATCATGTTGTTCTATAATATTTATCAGTATGTGGTATTCCGGGGCAAAGTAGTTGGAAGTGTTTACGAGGATTAGAGGCTGGGAACTCTTGCCTTCTTTTCTGCGTGTGGAATGCCGCTGGGTGAAATTAAAAGTTACTTAGAGCTTAAAAAACTCTTTCAGCAAACTCTACGTAGGGCTTGCTGAGTAAAGCTAGAATCGCTTCTCAATAAGGGTTTTGAGAATAAAAAAGTGCAAGGCTATGGCATTTAGAGCCTCAAAATCCTTGCATTTCTATGGAAAATCAAGGGGTGAATTTGAAAACCAATCTCCCAAACCACCATTTTTCCCACTGTGTGGCATCTAGGTTCGATTTGGGTACTTATTCAGCAAACCCTACGTAAGTAAATTTTTTTGAACGTTACCAATTCTTAATCTTTATCAAGATATAAGTCTATTTATTAAGTTTTTGATAATACTTGTCTCATTGTGGATTTATTACGTCAACTAAGATCAAAATTGTGTAATCTGAAAACAACTAAGCTAATAAGTTAATAGAGGTCTAATGACTCCTACGATTATGCGTCAGCTTTGGTCTATAGTTGAAGCCGCCCAAACAGGGATTCTTTTGCAGCTTGACGATGCCAGCTTGGTGCAGTGGTTAGTTAAACAAACTACAAATCAAGCCTTGTTAGATCCTCATGAAACCGATTTTCTCTGTGACTACATCCGCTCTCGATTAAGTCTAATCCGTGATCTTGCTTATGAACGTCAGCAATCGTGAATAGGTGACAGGTGACAGGGAAGAAAGTACCCAATGACCAATGACCAATGACCAATGACCAATGACCAATGACTATTGACTTTTTTGTGGCAAATAACCTTCTACTAAACAGTCAGAACCGACCACACGCCAATGAACACGTTCTAAAGATAAAGCCTCAGTCATGGTGGTAAAACCTAAGTCACCTACAGGTGTGGGAGCATGACTACCACCAATGATTTTGGGGGCGATAAAAGCCAAGATTTTTTGAACTGCCCCTTGTGCGATCGCACTTGCTGCTAAAGTACCACCACATTCCCAAAGCACGCTACAAAAACCACGCTCATATAAATAAATCATTACCTTCTCAGGTGTCAATGATGGAAACTCCAACACTTCCACCCCTTTTTTGAGCAACAGCTTGTGAAAATCGGGTGAACTACCCACTTCAGTCAGCACCACAGTTGGAGCCTCCGCAACTTCCCACAGACGAGCATTTTCTGGCAAATTAAGACTACGACTCATTACCACTCGCAGAGGATTATTTCTTCCCTGCTGATGGCTAGTTAAGTAAGGATTATCCTGTCTAACTGTATTACCACCGACAATTACCGCATCACAAGCCGCCCGCAATTGATGTACTTCATTCCGAGCATCTTGATTGGTTATCCAAGCACTATGACCGGAACTAGTAGCAATTTTGCCATCTAAAGTCATAGCATATTTCAAAATTCCTAAAGGTCGTTTATGAAGAATACGATCAATAAAACCTTCATTTAATTGACGACAAGCAGCTTCTTCTACCCCTACTAGCACTTCTATGCCCGCTGCACGCAAACGAGCAATACCACCTCCAGCTACTAAAGGGTTAGGATCAACCATACCCACCACTACCTTAGAGACACCAGCCGCTATCAACCCTTCAGAACAAGGTGGAGTGCGTCCGTAGTGGTTACAAGGTTCCAAGCTGACATAGATAGTAGCTCCATGTGCTTTATTTCCTGCTGCTCTGAGGGCAAAAACCTCAGCATGAGGTTCACCAGCACAGGGATGAAACCCTTCTCCGACAATCTCCCCATTTTTAACAATCACTGCCCCCACTAATGGATTTGGTGAAGTGCGTCCCAAAGCACGCCGGGCTAGTTCCAAACACCGTTGCATCATCAGGGAGTCAAATTCACTACCTACCATATTTGAGGAAACTGTTACTGGGGTTAACATCCCTATTTTTTACCTACAAATTACGAATTATTAATCAATTTCATCTGTTGCCACCAGCGATTTAAGGGATAGTAAACTACAGGAGCCCACAGGCTACTGAGAATAGCAGAAGCTAAAGCAACACGCTGATAATATGTCCAGATATCTTCAACTTTGCGGAGGCATTGTTCACCGCAGCTACCACCCAATATAGATAATTGCAGAGCAAAAATAGTATCTGCCACCACCGCCATCCCAAAGACGATCAAAGCAATAGAAATGAAGTCTTCTTGAATAAAACGCTGCTTCTGAATCAGGCCAGTTAGCATTCCTACTATTCCCAAGCTAATAGCATGGGTAGGATGAGGTGATGTCATAGCATCTTGCAGTAGACCGAGAACAATACCCGCCAATGCACCCTCAAACACAGAGCGTTTCACACTCCAAGCTACCACCCAAATTAGTAACCAGTTAGGCCCAATACCCAATAATTCCATACCTGGCAATCGGGTTGGCAACATTAGTAAACATAACAGCACAGATCCTGATGTTACTGTCCAATCCAGCAGTTGACGTAACCAAGGATGCCAACTTGTCAATCGAGGAATTAAGGATTTGGATTTTCGATCTGGCCTTGTTGCTATTTTATTTTTGCTGCCAGGAAATCCAGGAATTTTCATTGTTTTGCGAAATTTTCAGGAATCTAATCAGATTTTTGTTTTTCCGGATCTAGGTTTTCTGGTTTAGGATATACAGTTACCCAATCCAAATAACGAATTGGTGGGAATAGCTCAACTTTAGCCACTGATGCGGGCAGTTTCTTTAAATCTAGAGACTTTATTCTTCCTACTGGTAAGCCAGCCGGAAATTTCTGACTATAAGTAGAAGTTGAAACTAAGTCGCCTACCTTAACATTAGGAACTTTTTCATAAAACTCTAGCACTCCTTCAGCTGAAGAATCACCCCGCACAATTCCCTTGGCAGATGTACGGCTAATAGTGACACCCACTTGACTTTTCAAATCGCTAACTAACAATACACGACTAGTGTTAGGAGTAACACTTTCGACTAAACCCACTAAGCCACCATCGGCCTTAACAATAAAACCTTCCTGAATACCAGCGTTTGTGCCACTATTTAGAGTTACCTGTTGCCACCAATGATCTGCACTGCGTCCGACTACCCTAGATATAATTGGGTGTACGGAAAGTGGTTCTTTTCCTATGTAACCCAATAAACTTTGTAGTTTTTGATTTTGACTCTCTAGATCGACTATGCGCGTCTGTAACGCTAATAGTCGCGCATCACGAATGCGTTCTGTAGGACTTATCCCTGGACGCAAATTTTGTAAGGGACTGGTAATCCCTTGATATATTTCCATCACTAGCGTCCCCTGTGTCTGTCGCAGTGTCCAAGCACTACTAACGACTAGAGCTAACAAACCTATTTGTAATCCCTTATGTTCCCACCAACGGCGTACAGTAAACATTGATACCTATATATATTCTGTAAATTGTTGAAATAATGGATGCCATATTTTAGTAGATACAGAATCCATCATCTTGTTTACGCTTTTGGTTATCTACATATTGCGAGAACGACCACTAAAGACTCGTTCTAACTGCTTGAAGTTTTCTAAAACACGACCTGTCCCCAGGACAACACAACTGAGAGGATCGGCTGCAATGTGTGTGACAATGCCCGTTTCATGACTAATTAGGGTATCTAAACCTTTTAGTAATGCGCCACCTCCTGCTAACATGATTCCTCGATCAATGATATCTGCTGCTAGTTCTGGGGGTGTGCGTTCTAGTGTCCGCTTCACTGCTTCTATAATTACTGATAACGGTTCCAGCATACTTTCACGAATTTCTCCGCCCTTGACAGTCACAGTTCTGGGTAAACCAGAAAGCAAGTGCAATCCCCGGACTTCCATGATAGTATCGGCATCATCGCTGGTTGGATAGGCAGAACCAATGCGAATTTTGATATCTTCGGCGGTACGTTCTCCAATTACCAGGTTATTAACTTTCTTCATATACTGGATAATTGCTTCTGTCAATTCATCTCCCGCGATACGTACAGATTCGCTAATTACTGTACCTTGAAGACTTAAGACAGCTACTTCTGTTGTCCCACCACCAATATCAATGATCATATTACCAGTGGGTTCGGCTACTGGTAAACCTGCACCAATTGCTGCTGCTACAGGCTCATCAATTAAATATACTTCTCTAGCTCCGGCTTGAGTAGCTGCATCCATGACGGCTCGTCTTTCTACCCCAGTCACTCCGCTGGGAATACCAATGACAATCCGGGGTAAAATCAGGGATCTGCCCTCATTTACTCGCTGGATAAAACTTTTGAGCATCAGTTCGGCAGTATCAAAATCAGCAATGACACCATCACGTAGCGGACGCACAGCTATGACATTACCTGGTGTCCGTCCGAGCATTTTTTTGGCATCTTCTCCAACTGCCAGCGCTATTTTTTCATTTTTATCAATGGCAACCACTGAAGGCTCTTGGAGTACAATTCCTTTGCCAGATACATAAACTAGGGTGTTGGCTGTACCGAGGTCGATACCCATATCCCATGATGAGCGAAAGTTCCTAAAAAGACCCACGCGTGTCTTTGCCCCCTATTTGCGCTAATTTGTAATGACAACAGTGAGAGTTAATTGTGCTAGATTCGATGATATTTTTCCGCCTGACTCCAGTACACTAGACTATATTTTATCTATAATTTTTGTTAATCTTGATGGATGTTTCAGGCATCTTAGTTTCTCTATTCCAAAGTTACTCAGTATAACCGTATAATTTTGGCAATGATGCCAAGTATTTTTTGAATCATTGTTTGATATTAATCATATTGCTAAACACTTAACATATTTTAAATAATTTTACAATTAGCTATTATATTATTCACAATAAATAAGTACGATTGTACTTAAAGGTAACACCCATGAGCATCAATGTTGTCACCCTTGTCGGACGTGTAGGCGGCGACCCAGATATGAAGTATTTTGAGTCTGGTACAGTTAAATGCAGGTTAACTCTAGCAGTTAATCGCCGATCGCGTAACAATGATAAGCCAGACTGGTTTAATCTAGAACTTTGGGGTAAAACGGCGGAAGTTGCTGGCAACTATGTACGTAAAGGCAGCCTAATCGGGGTTAAAGGTTCTTTGAAATTTGATTCTTGGAGCGATCGCCAAACCGGAGTCAACCGTTCTAGTCCAGTTATTAATGTAGAGCAACTAGAGTTACTAGGTTCCAAGCGCGACGGAGAAGGCGGTATGGCTGATATGTCTCCAGAGAATTTCTAATTTAGTCGGGAGTCAGGAGTCAGGAGTCAGGAGTCAGGAGTCAGGAGGAAGAATAATCTAGAACCTTCCAAATGACCAATGACCAATGACCAATGACCAATGACCAATGACCAATGACCAATGACCA